>JALDRJ010000002.1:1761185-2432370 GCA_031315865.1 Nitrospirales bacterium | reverse complement strand
TACGATGGGGGTCACGCCAGAAGAGCCACGCACAATGGCTAAACCAGAACCCCCGTTTGGCATTATATGGATCTTCTTCCTGATCACAACGGGAATGGTGCCGAATGTGATCGCGAGCCCATTTCAGGGCAGAATTTTCCAGAGCCCATCCTCCACCGATCAACAACATCGCTTTCACCCAATCCGGACATGTAAAACTTCGATGTGTGACCAGTCGATGATACCCGACGGTGATCCCCAACCCGCTCGCGATATACATCACGACAAACATCACCCAATCGACCACGTTGTAGTCGTAAAAATAGGCATAAGCTGGAACACCGATCATCGTTCCAACAGCGACCAGGCTAAACAGAAATGTGGTTGGAAAATCGAACGCGCGTGTGCTTAGCGGGATTAACGTCGTCGTGGCCATGGATGGTTTTCGAGGGAAAGCCGCGGAAGGGGATTCCTCATTTGAATCCCCTTCCGCTTTTCGCTTTCAGCAAATATTAAAGCTTAGAATCGGTTTCCTCGACCTCCGCCTCGATTGCCTCCGCCAAATCCGCCACCGGTTCTCGGAGCCATCGGTTTTGCTTCATTGACGGTAAGAGTGCGCCCACCCATTTCTGTGGAATGCAGGGCGGCAATGGCCGCTTCGGCTTCTTCGGAAGAAGACATTTCAACGAAGCCAAAGCCACGAGATTGACCGGTAAATTTGTCGGTAATCACTCGAGCCGACTGGACGGTTCCATGCTCTGCGAATAAGGCCTCCATCTCAGCTTCAGTCGCGGAATACGGCAAACCACCTACGTAAATTTTTGAACCCATGAGGTTCCTCCTTTTGAATGAAAAATCATGATATTGCCTTGAGCTGGAGATGGTACGTACATCAGGAAGGGGTAGGCCGCAGACGCGAGAATTGAAGCGACTCTGGTCAGACTTCCGAGTTGACTCCCGGGCAAAACAACATCGGTTGGTTAACGGACCTGCTACGTTGCTCCATCATCAGGGGGTCCAACCTGTAATGGTACTTTTACCCTACCATAGAGTCGACAAAAAAGATACAAGAATTATTACCGGTTACTATCGAGACCAATGCTACCACTTGCAATTTAAGCGAATTTATGGAAGCCATGAAACACGAAAAACAGGCGAAACAGTCAACGTCGTCACACAATTGGCTATGGTCCATGGGGACTATTCCCCAAAAGAGGATTGCTGATACACTCAACTCGAATCTCACGGCTACTTAATATGGACTAGCTAGCGAGACATTTCAAGGGATGGAACAGAACACACCGATGAACGCGTACGTCGTACGAGACTACGGGCCAGACGCCCGGTTTGAGCAAACACAAATACCCAAACCTGTCGTTCAACCCGGGCATCTCCTCATACAAGTGAAGGCCACGAGCCTGAATCCCGTCGATTGGAAGATTCGTACACTCGGACTGCCCTTCGCTCCCGACCTGCCGGCGGTCCTGCATGGCGATGTCGCGGGGATCGTGACTGAGGTTGGCGAAGGCGTCCCGAACTTTCACGTCGGGGATGAAGTATATGGCTGCGCCGGAGGGGTCAAAGGACAGGGAGGAGCGCTTGCGGACTACATGCTCGTAGATGCTGATCTTATGGCTCTCAAACCCCGAACGCTTGGGTTCCCAGAAGCCGCCGCCCTCCCTCTTGTGAGTATCACGGCTTGGGAAGGACTGATCGATCGAGCCCGCGTGCAGCCTGGGCAACGAGTTCTTGTCCACGCCGCGGCGGGAGGAGTGGGACATATCGCCATTCAACTGGCCGCTCTTCATGGCGCCACGGTCTATACCACGGCGTCAAATCCGGAAAAAGGAGAGATCGGACGGCAACTCGGGGCCAAAGCATGGGCCAATTACAACGAGGAAACTCCAGAAGCCTATACCAAACGGCTCACAAATGGCGACGGGTTCGACATTGTCTTCGATACGATAGGAGGGTCGAACATCGATCGCGCCTTTAAAGCCGCCGCTCATAACGGGCAAGTCATCACGATTGTCTCACATAGCACCCATGACCTCTCGCTGATGCATCAACGTGGACTGACCCTCCATGTCGTCTTCATGCTGCTGCCCATGCTCACTGGAAAAGGACGACCCCATCATGGCGAGATCCTCCAGCGTCTCGCCACATGGGTTGATGAAGGCAAGCTCCGTCCCCTTATCGACGCCAACCATTTCACACTCGACGAGATCAACGCTGCACACGACTATTTCGCTGCGGGCAAGCATACCGGAAAAATCGTGATTGAACACCCGAACTAAAGGAAAATATCGGCCAGCCACCGAGCTCATTTGTCCCTGGCCAAGAGCAAGCAAACGATGCAAAGTCCTTATCCACCTGAATCGAACGACTGGATCAAACCGTTCACCGAGCTGTATGAAAACGCCGTCCAACGCTTCTCCACCGGCATCAGACAGGTCGATCAGCTCTTTTCTGCAGAAGACATTCATGTTCTCTCATCGATCGGCGCCACTCCTCAAGAAATGTATGACTTTATCGAAGACTGGCACGACGACGGTGAGCCCGACAAAGATACCGTTCTTCGCATCACGGCCGTTCGACGGCAGTACTTCATGACGGAACAACAAGGACGGCCTTCGTCTCATACTGTTTCGATGAACACACTGCCTCCCAAGAGCGCCGCATTAGGTGGAATCCGTTGGCTTCCACGAATCATACAAAAAGCCCAGGCCAAACTCCGCGGAGAAATGCCACCGGAACTCATGTATGGATGCGGTGGCGATCGTCCATTCTTGAAAAAACACGGGATTGATCCCGCGGATTTTTTGCGAGTGGTATGGGATACGAACGGTGATCAGCAACGAATTTTGGAGTTCGTGCAGCAGAGACAAGCGCAGTACATTCCGTAACAACCCTCTCAAGCAAAAAGAGAGATCCACATACGGGATTCTGCGTTCTTTCCATGTCAAACCGCTCTGAGACCGGCCTATGATCAGCTAATCGACGTGCTGATTTTCTTCTCCATTGAGGCCTGCAGAGCAATTTTTGACAGATTTTCTCCTGGATTTTATAATCCATCGTAGTTTTTACTTACTAGATAGAATCTAGGATGGTGTTCAGCGTTCAATATCGACTTCGCATGGAGCAGCAATGAAGAATCAATTTTTCAAAGGGCACGGGTTAGGGAATGACTACATCGCCCTTGACCCGGCGACATTAACATTTAAGCTCACCCCACGAATTATTCGAAGAATCTGTGATCGACATTGGGGAGTCGGCAGTGACGGGATTTTAGCCCTTCATCCCGGCAAGAAAGCGGATTTTGGCCTGCGAATCTACAATCCAGATGGAACAGAAGCGGAAAAATCAGGGAACGGGTTACGAATCTTCGGCTGCTATCTCTATGCGACGAAAAAAACCAAGAAACGCACATTCAGCGTACAGACCAAAGGAGGACTCACGCAGGTCCACCTGGGCGTCAACGGACATGGATTTGTGGGAGAGGCCACGGTCGAGATGGGGCGAGCCTCGTTTCAACCCATCGCCCTCCCTTGCACACTCCGCGTTCCAGAGCTCATTCAACAACCGGTCAAGGCGGCAGGCCAATCATTACGGTTTATGGGAGTCAGCGTCGGTAACCCCCATTGCGTTGTGTTTAAAGAAAAAGGCACAAGCTGGACGCGAGAAGATCTGCTGGAAATCGGACCGGAGCTCGAAAATCATACCATCTTTCCCAAGCGGACGAATGTTCAGTTGGCAGTTCCGACCGGACCAAAATCCATATCCATTTTGATCTGGGAACGGGGAGCAGGTGAAACGCAAGCTTCCGGGTCTTCGGCCTGCGCAGCGGCCAGCGCCGCGATTCGACTCGGCCTCGTCAAAAGCCCCGTAACGGTAAAAGCGCCGGGCGGCAATCTGGAAATTTCGATTGACCCTCAATTCAACATCACGATGAAGGGGCCGGTGGCAGAAGTCGCGCGAGGAGAGTTCAGCAAACCGTTCGTACAGTCACTGTAATCCGGCTCAACTTCTCTCACGTTTTACGCAGCCGGTGTTCATCAGACGGCCTGCCCGTATATCGTTGCGAAACCAGCCCGCCAATCTTTCTCTTCCTGACCATTTCAGCTATCATACGAACGCATTTGAATTTCTGTCGTAAGTCCCCTCTCTTAACGATACTTCCACAGTCTTTGTCCTGATTCGATCATTGAGCCTGAGAGCCTGAACGGCAAGCATTCGTTCATGTAAGTTCATAGGGTTCATACCCTTCCATCAACCAGGAGGTCTTCAAATGGGACTGTTTGATTTCGTAAAAGACATCGGAGAAAAAATTTTCGGCAGCGGCGATGAACCGGCGGAGAAAATCAAGGAACATATCGAATCACGCAATCCCGGCATCAAGGATCTGCATGTCGAGTTCCAAGAAGGCAAAGTCAGCCTCTCCGGCAACGCGGACAGCGCCGATGCCATGGAAAAGGCCGTGCTGCTGGCAGGCAATGTCAAAGGGGTAACGGACGTCGCCGCGGGCAACGTGAAGGCGCCAGCCCAGACCGCCAAGGTTGAATATTATGTCATCGAGAAAGGTGATACCCTGTCAGCCATCGCCAAGAAATTTCTGGGCAATGCGATGGACTATCCCAAAATTTTCGAAGCCAATCGGGAGGTTATCAAGAATCCGGACTTGATATACCCAGGTCAGAAGATTCGCATTCCGACGGGATAGACCAGACGTCCCGACCTTACTGACAGCCTATTTACGCAGGAGAAAAACTGATGCCATTCGGTGGGTTAGGGCGGGAACGCTTTCCGCAGCAGCGCCGGCCTCGCATGAGTCTCAAGATGCGGCTGATTCCGATCATCTTGTTTGCCTGCTATGGCCTGTATTATTACGTATCGAACCAGGAAACCGTCCCGATTACCGGACGCTCTCAACTCGTCGACATCAACCGTGAACAGGAGATGGCCCTCGGGCTTCAGTCCTACCAACAAATTCTCAGTGAGTCTCAAGTCGTTCCACAGGGTGAAGTGGTGGATTTGGTCCGTGGGATTGGCCGAAAACTGGCTCAGGCCGCCGGTGATGTCGATCCGGGGTTTCAATGGGAATTCAACGTGATTCAATCCCAGCAAGCTAACGCCTTTGCGCTGCCGGGAGGCAAGACCGCCGTCTACACGGGCTTGCTTCCCGTGGCCAAAAATGCCGATGGATTAGCGATTGTGATGGGGCATGAAATTGCTCATGCCATTGCCCGGCACGGCGCCGAACGCATGGCCCATCAAAAACTCATGCAGATCGGGTCGATGGCTGCCAGCGTCGCCCTTGGGGACCTGGACTACAATACGCAACGGATGGTCCTGGGAGCGCTTGGGGTCGGCGCGCAATATGGCATCATGCTGCCCTTTTCCCGCGATCATGAGTCGGAAGCCGATTATATGGGCCTCTTATTCGTCGCACGCGCCTGTTTCGACCCGACTGAAGCGCCAAAACTCTGGGAGCGGATGGGACAGATGAGCCAAGGCAAACAACCGTCAGAATTCATGTCCACCCATCCCAGTCATACCACGAGAATCCGGCAATTCCAGGAATGGATGCCCGAAGCGCTCGAAGTGCGGCGGCAACATTGCCAAACATCACACACAAGCGCATCCTAGAAATCAGCCTTACTCGTTCCCCTCTTCAGGGGGCGTTGAATAATAAAGTTATTCAACGACAATATTTCCTCAGAACGACATTATACCCCAGCAGATTCGGGGCGGTTCAAAAAAGTCCGTTCAGCAAGGCCGCAGGCATTTTGACGCGCGGAGCGTACTGGCTCGAGCCGATTCAAGGATTCACCAAGGAGTTATCGTCGTACTTCGCAAAGAGTGTACCCTTGCGTACTGAAGTCTGTCAGGGATGCGCTCTCGACGTGAGTACGGCAAAATGACGAGAACACCGCTGGGGCTTTTTTCAACAGCCCCCCTCAACATCGATCGTGAGCTTCACCGGAAACAAACGAGCAGGGTCCTGCCGGCGTCGCGCCTCTTGAAGAAGCGCCTCCAGAGATGGCGTCACGATCCCTTCAAATGAAAGTTGACCGTTCGTCTCCACCTTCACCGGCCTGGAAAAATCGACCAATGCGTCGTGTAAAAACAGTGAATAGCGACGGACATGCTCAGTCGTGACGACGATGTGATTCGGCGAGGGGATGTCAGCCGTGAGCGTGGCGTAAACCTTTTCAGCGATCAAAGCATCGCGCTTATCGATGAGGTTTTCCGAAAACGCAGCGATCTGACTGGTGGCATCGATCTGGACCCAACTGAAACTCGACAGATGCGTCGCATCGCGAATGACCGATACGTTCCGGGAGATGGGCCGCCGGGTCTGCCGGTCAAACCATGAGACGAGCGCCGGCAGTTCTTCCCGCGGGAAAAAATGCCCACCCGCATGCGGATGGGTAAAGGTATGTTCCCGGTAGACATGCTCGATCCCCCGTTTGCCCATATCATCCACGAGCGACCGGCTTAGACTCACCGGCATAACCTGATCATGCACTCCATGAATCACGTAGACCGAGGTGAGCCGTAGATTCTCCAGGAACGGAAAGAGCACATCGTCAATCCCGCCAGCCATCGGAGCAATGCCGGCGAAGAGATCGGCGTGATGCATACCGATAATCCAGGCTCCGATTCCGCCATTCGACATCCCGGACAGAAAAATCCGGTCCGCATCCACATGATAACGTCGTTGGATCGTTTGGATGATCGCCAGAATCAACTCCTCCGCCGATCGTCGCCACCACGCGCCCATGGACATCGTCGGGCAGACCAGAATGTATCGATCCTCCAAGCGCGGCACCCAGCGATCTAAATAGCCTTCTCCCGTAAAGCCCGCGCCATGGAGACACACGATCAACGGGTAGGCTTTGGCCGGGTCGTAGGAAGGCGGGACATACAAACTATACGAATACGAACGGCCACGGACCGTGATGTCTTGCGAAGGGTGTGAGCCGACAGGCTGCTGATCGTCACGTCGTGATTGCTGAATAATCTTCGATACGGCGGGAATCGTCGCGTCCGGATGATTCAGGATTTGAGGCAGCAGCAATTCGGCGGACTCACTCGTCGGAGCCGTGAGATAGTGCTGCACAAGAGAGGGGAGCGAACCAAAAGTTTCCTGATCGTATTGAGAAGTGGCAACAGCTTTCCCTGCAATTCCAGGGAAAGGTATGACACAGAGAAGGCCTAGGAGGATGAGAAGAAATTTGAAAAACATACCTTCTTCCCTCACAGCACAAAGTCTTCACTCAACCGTACTATCTTGCCCGTTGTGAGATACGAGATTAGCTCAGCCGCGAGATTTTCGCCTTAAGCGGAAAACGCTCTGGATGGTCAATAATCTCCTCGGTTAAGTCAACATCTATTTCAGGCCAGTAGAAATGACCGTTCGAGATTTCTTCAACATTCACTATAGCCTTGACGGCTTGCTCTTGAAACCAAGGGAAATCTTCATAAGACATGAACAACTCTTTGCCATGAGACAAGAGCCAGACGCCGTGCACAGAAATATTCGTCACTTCAACTGCCGAAGTGTTCTTGCCATGCGTGAGTGAGTTCATCGTAATGACCTTCTATGGGTATTTCGATCTCTTTAAGAATTCTCACATATTACCGAATATCCAGGAAAATGCCCACTGCCGCATCCAATCATGCCAAACAAACAACCCATAGCCTCAGATTCTTAGCATACAATGTTCGAACTCTTCATTATGAAGATCAGAGTTAGGATTCGGAAAAGAGTAAGAAGAGAATGGGGCGTTCAGGTGATCCGAGAGCGTACGTTATCCACCGATCCGATTTTTCACCATGGAGACCACCGCGGAGAAGGTGCCGGGAATGAAGGCAAGCAGGGCTTGCGGGTCCATTTTGATAAACTTCATGAATTCGTCTTTTTTGATCGGCATGCGGTGAGTCAGTCGATGCAGAACTTCCCGGACAAACTGTTCCCGTAAGGCGCGAATGCGCTGATTGAGCTCGTTGCGTTCAAGCTCGTTGAGCTCATACCGGGCGAAGATCTGTTTGCGGTACCGCATGTCGTCATAAATTTTTTCGATGGCCCGCTCATGTCCCCACATCGTGGCTGAGTAGACGTTTAATCCTTCGCCGTACCGGCATTCGCATTTGGTCGAAAACACGACTTTATCCGTGGCTTTCGCGAGGTCCATCCAGAACAGATATTCTTCCCCCGTAATCGTAAATTCGATCGGGTACCGTATCGTGGGAAATTTCTTCGCGCGGTACACCAGCGTGGACTGCCCGATGAGGTTGCCGACGATAATCTGGGTGAACAGGTCGCCGTTGAACACCCGCAGCCAGTCGGTGCCCTCAACCAGCGGATGGTCCTCGATCGTAATTTTCTTCGATCGCTCAAAGGCCGAAATGTCCTGATTCAACTGATAGTGGTCCGTAAAATAATAGTCATATCCCTTGTCGAGCGCGAACATGGCGTTGGCCAAATGATCGTCCGTCCACACATCGTCGGAATCGAGAAAGGCCACGTATTCCGTTTCCGGCCGCAACTCATCAAGTGCCCGGTTTCGAGCGCGCCCTTGCTTCATGTTTTTTTCTTGTTTGATGATGCGAATTTTTTCAGGGTGACTCTTGAGCAGATCTTTCAATTCCGATTCCGGAGTCACGGGCGAGACATCATCGACGACGATAATTTCATACTCATCGACGTTTTTTTGTTCGATGGCCGAGGTCACACATTTTTTCAGCACGCCTTCTTTTCGCTGAAAATACGGGATGATGACGGCGGTGCGAACGGTCATACTTTTTGCCTTACGAACCCTGTTGTCTGGGAGTGCAAGAGAGTGTTCTGGTCATTCTGTAGTCGGTCGTGAACATGACAAACTTAAATCACGGCAGACATCATGAGGTTATGGCATAGCTCAACGTTTTTGTCTACTACCGGCAGGCATGACAATCCAATGACCGGCAAATCCTGAAATCATCGTTTTGACATATTTTGATAGATAGTGTCCGGGCAGCGTCCGGTAATCAAGAAGTCCTGACCGATACGGTGAAACGTGACATCCTGGATCGAGATGGCGTGACTGAGACGCTTCGGAGATCGTCCCGCCAGAAGATTCACGGAATCATCCCCGCCCAGCAGTTTCGGAGCCATGTACAGCCGCATGTCATTCACGACCCCCTCTCGCAAGGCAGACGCGTTGACCCGCCCTCCCCCCTCGATCAACAGGCTCGTGATTCCCATACGTCCCAGTTTTTTGAAACAGGCGGCCAGTGATAAAACGCCTCGTCGCTGAGGCACGATCAGAACATTCACGCCTGCCTTTTGAAGACGGGCGATTTTCGACAGTGAAGCCTGCGAGGACGTACATACGATCGTCGGTTGTTCGAGGGGCCAACGGAAAACCTTCGCCTTCAGGGGAGTACGCAGGTGACTGTCTAAGACCACCCGAACCGGCTGCCGGACATGTGACGATCGTCGGTCGCGATCAGCCTCCCGGCTACTCAGCGAAGGATCATCTTTGAGTACGGTCTCCACCCCCACCAGGATGGCATCGACTTGGCTTCGCAGAAGATGTACTTGCCGTCGGGACTCTTCGCCAGTTATCCATTTGGACTCGCCGGTGGAGGTTGCGATCTTGCCATCCAGCGTCATCGCTCCTTTGAGCGTGACGAACGGATATCCGGTCGTAATCCACTGCACATAGGCTTGATTCAGCTCTTCTGCGGCCTTGCGTAAACACCCCACATCGACACGAATGCCGGCTTGCCGGAGTTGCCGGATGCCTGCTCCCTGAACCTTGGGATTCGGGTCCGGCATGGCCACGACGACGCGCGTCACTCCCGCAGACTGAATGGCTGGAACGCAAGGGGGAGTTCGTTTTGCCGTATGGCAGCAGGGCTCAAGCGTGACGTAGAGCGTCGCATTTCTGGCTCCCACACCAGCCTTCTTGAGGGCAATGACTTCGGCATGGGGGCCGCCGGCCCGGCGGTGGTAGCCGTGCCCCACGATTCGATGACGTTGAACCACAACAGCACCGACCATGGGATTGGGACTCGTGGAGCCCTTCCCCTTCGCAGCCAGGCGAAGGGCTCGCTTCATGCAGGAAAGATCTTGAGAAGGCTCCTTCACCGGCGAGATGACGATTTTCTGGAACGAACGGGAGACGACGCTGCCCGTGCCGTGACTTTCTTTTTCGCTGGGGTTTTAACTTTGGCTTGCGTTTTTGGTTTCGCCTTGACTTTCGCTTGCGCAGCGACTTGGCGTTTCTGATTCGTCCGCGGTTTTTTCGGTGAAGCGCTTGCCCCCTTTTTCGGTTTCACGTCGAGCGTCGCGGCGGCCACTTGCGCCGCCGCCAATCTGGCGATCGGCACGCGATAAGGCGAGCAACTGACATAATTGAGTCCCAGCTTATGGCAAAATTCCACAGAACTCGGATCGCCCCCATGCTCACCGCAAATTCCCAGTTTAATGTTCGGACGTGTTTCTCTGCCAGCACGAATGGCCCAAGCCATCATGGCTCCCACGCCCTCCTGATCCAGCGTCGCAAAGGGATCAAAGTCCAGGATATTGTCGGCCTTGCGATCGATCGTCGCCTTACACATTCGGCAGACCATCTTTTTCCAGTCGACATTCGTGCGTTGACAGACCGGACAGCGATCTTGACGATCCATGTAGAACGAGGTGAACTTGGCCGAATCATCACGAGAAAATCCATACATCGTTTGCGTGAGGTCGTTGGTCCCGAACGAGAAAAACTCGGCATCTTGCGCGATTTGTCCGGCCGTCACGGCCGCCCGCGGCAGCTCAATCATCGTGCCGACTAAATAGGTCAACTTCATCCCATACTGCGCCATCGTCTGGTCGGCAACTTCACGGATCAGCTCTTTCTGAGCTTTCATTTCCGAGGCCATCCCGACAAGCGGGATCATAATCTCCGGCACGATCTTTTTCCCTTCTTTCGCCACTTCACAAGCCGCTTCGAAGATTGCCCGGATCTGCATGCGCGTGATTTCCGGCATCGTGATCCCAAGCCGGCACCCCCGTAATCCAAGCATGGGGTTAAATTCATGCAACTCCTCCACTCGAGCCAGCATTTGCCGTTTTTCCTGGATATCCAAAGGATTCCCATTCGTGGCTTCCAGACGAGCCAAATCAACCATTAACTGTTCGCGTTTCGGCAAAAATTCATGGAGTGGCGGATCGAGAAGACGGATCGTCACGGGAAATCCCTTCATTTCCCGGTACAGACCGATGAAATCCTGTTTTTGTAATGGGAGTAACTGCTCAAGATACTTCTCTCGATCCTCCCGGGATGAAGCCAGGATCATTTGCTGCATGATCGAGACGCGATCTTCGGCAAAAAACATATGCTCGGTTCGACACAGTCCGATGCCTTCAGCCCCAAACCCTCTAGCGATCTGAGCCTGTTCCGGCACATCCGCGTTTGAACGGACGCGCAGGGTCCGAAAACTATCAGCCCATTTGAGGAGAGTGAAAAAATACTGGTATTTCTCAGATTGGGAGGCTTCCATTTTCCCTTGAATCACCTGAATCACTTCTGAATCCACGACGGGGATATCTCCCGCATAGACTTGGCCCGTGAATCCGTTCAGCGAAATGGAATCGCCTTCAGAGAGGACGAGTCCCCCCATCCGCACTTTGTTATTTTTCAAGACCTCGACCCCATCACATCCGGCCACGCAGACTTTTCCCATTTGCCTGGCCACGACGGCCGCGTGAGAAGTCATTCCCCCTTTGGCCGTCAAAAACCCTTCGGCCGCGTGCATCCCGTGAATATCGTCTGGACTCGTTTCCTGACGGACGAGCACAGCGCGCTCGCCAAGATTTTTCATTTCCACCGCTCGATCCGGCGTCAGGGCGATTTTCCCCGCAGCCGCTCCCGGTCCGGCCGGAAGCCCCTTGCCGACGACTTCATGTTTGGCTTCCTCTGAGCTTTCGAAGATCGGATACAAGTATTGCGAAAGTTGTTCAGGAGCGACGCGCTGGATGGCTTCCCGCCGGTCGATCAACCCTTTTCGAACCATATCGACGGCGATCCTCACGGCTGCAATCCCCGTGCGTTTGCCCACGCGAGTTTGCAGCATGTACAACTTCCCTTCCTGAATCGTAAATTCCAGGTCCAACATGTCCCGATAATGTTTTTCGAGGGTCTTTTGAGTTGCGATTAACGCCTTGTACGCTTGCGGAAGTTTTTCCTCGAGCGCGGAGACGGGAAGGGGCGTTCGAATACCCGCGACGACATCCTCCCCTTGGGCGTTCAATAGACATTCACCGAAAAAGACTGGTTCTCCGGTTGCGGGATTCCTCGTAAAGGCAACGCCCGTGCCGCTGGTTTCGCCCATGTTCCCAAAGACCATGGCGACGACATTCACGGCGGTCCCCCATTCATCGGGAATATCATAGAGTCGCCGGTAGGTCACAGCGCGGTCTCCGTACCAGGACTCAAACACCGCATTTACCGACATCCGTAACTGTTCAAAAGGATCTTGGGGAAAGTCTTGACCGGTTTCCTCACGAACGAGTTGGGTATAGCGATTGACGAGGTCGTTGAGCGCTTCCACGGACAAATCCGTATCATGCGTGGCCTGATGCCGAGCCTTGGTCTCCACCAGTAACTCTTCAAACCGTTCTCTCGGAACATTCATCACTACATTGCCAAACATCGTGATGAACCGACGATACGCATCGACGGCAAACCGCATGTTCCCCGTTTTTTTTGCAAGCCCCTGGACGGTTTGATCATTGAGCCCGAGGTTTAACACCGTGTCCATCATGCCCGGCATGGAAGCCCGCGCCCCAGACCGAACCGAGACGAGCAAAGGATTATCCACACTTCCTAGCTTGGCTTTCATGGACTTCTCAACACGGGTCAATCCGTGGAGCGTTTGATCCCACATGCCGGGTGGGTACCGTTTTTTATTATGAAAATACTCCACACAGGCGTCGGTAGTAATCGTAAATCCCGGAGGAACCGAGATCTTGAGGTTCGTCATCTCGGCCAACCCCGCCCCTTTTCCTCCGAGGAGCTCTTTCATGGTACCTTTGCCCTCGGCTTTTCCATCGCCATAAAAATACACGTACTTTTTGTGACGCATGACGTCGCTCTCCCTTCAGGATAATGCTCGTCTCATTCCACAGAACCGATGTTGATAAGACCATTGGCCTTCAAGCCAACTCATCACGCGCCCTGACTCACCAACATCGAGAGCATGGAACACTCATAATTAAAGAAGAAAACAATAAATAATCGTTCAGCTCACAGGCCGAGCAGCGGCTTATGAGAGACGGCCTTCAAGACTTTTGAGATGTTTGGCATACCGGGTCAACATGACCCGTTTGGCCCACATACCGGTCCCGATCACGAGCACCACGAACAGGATCAAGGCCAACAGTCGATAATCCTCGTCTCGTTGATGCTGATACTGCAATTCGCCCTTCATATCCACCGTCAGGGCCTCACCCTCACGAATTGAATGCGTGTTCCCTGTCGGATCGGACAAGTCGAGCCATTCCGTGCAGACCTTGACCCGCTGATCGACTCCGCCCACTTCCATCCACTTGACTCTGACGCAGTAATGACTCTTGACATCATAAATTTCCGGTTTGGATAGCGCGACCTCTAAATTCAAGCCGCTGACCCACCATCCGAAGACCAAAAGACCATTGCACACCACGATAAGCAACACGGTGATGCCTCGGGCGAACCAGCGCATCCGCGTATCGTAAGAACTGTCCGGCATCCCATCGTCTCATCGTTTCATAACACGAATTTTATGACTCGACTGCCAGAGTGATCAATGCATGAGAACATCCTCATGACGGCATTGGCGGCATTGAAGGTTGAATGCGTGAGAAATCGGCCAAAGCAGAAAACATTTCGTTGACGCTTCCCAGTAATGATAACCGATTCGCACGGATTTGGGGATTCTCCGCATTCACCATGACTCCTTCAAAATACGCATCGATCGGGGTTTTCAAGCGCAGGACTTGCTCCAGAGCAGCGGAATAATCCTGCTCTTGTAATTTCTCTTCCAGACTTTTTTGACTGTCAAGCAAAACTCTGAAGAGTTGCGATTCCGCGTCATGTTCGAACAACGCCGGATCAACGTGCGACTCCCTCCATTGCTCCTTTTGAAGGATGCGATGCACTCGTTTGTACCCGCTCATCAGGGCTTCGAATTCCGGTTGTGCGGCAATCTGACGAATCGCGAGCATACGCGAGAGTAAATCCGTGCAGTCGCAGACTTCCGGCGGCCTGGCCGCCAAAACCGCATCTACCAAGTCGTCTCGTATGCCATGGATGGTTCTCGCATAAAACCGGAGGCGTTCAAGGAGGAACTCCACCACGCCCGGCACGATAGACTCCTCCTGTACCGCATTACTGATATTTTGAGATTGAATGATGTGTTCAGCCTGCGCCAGAAGCCGAACCAGATTACATCGCAAGCCCTTTTCGACAAGAATTCGGATCAGCCCATACGCTAACCGACGCAAAGCCAGAGGATCTTCGGAACCGGACGGATGCAGGCCGATCAAAAAGAAAGCCGTGCAGGTATCAATTCGATCGCCTATAGCCAAAAGCATGCCGACAAGCGTTTGAGGAAGCGGGGCCTGTGGGGTATCAGGAAGGTACAGTTCTCCTAGCGCATCGCACACATCCGTCGGCTCTTGGTCGTGGATCGCGTATTCACGTCCCATCGCTCCTTGAAGAACGGGAAACTCCCCGACCATTCCAGTCGTTAAATCGGCTTTGGCTAAATACGCCGCGCGTTCGCACAGAGGTTTCACATCCTGATGGCCCGCCACATCGGCAACGTAAGGAACCAGCTCCTGTAACCGACATATTTTCTGATGTACCGAACCCAGTTTTTGATGGAAGGTCATCCCTTTCAACTGCGGAACCCGTTGAGCTAATGAGACTTTTCGGTCTTCACGGAAAAAGTATTGAGCATCGTTTAACCGCGCCGCCAACACACGTTCATTGCCCTGCCGGATCACATCCATATTTCGTAACTTTATGTTGGTCACGGTGATGAATTTGGGCAGGAGTTTTCTCTGTCGATCCAAGAGTGAAAAATAGCCTTGGTGTTCCTTCATCGCGGTCATCAGGACTTCTTGAGGCAAAGACAGGAATTGTTTATCAAAACTTCCGAGAATCGCCTGAGGACATTCAACCGTGTACACCGCCTGCTCCAATAACTCATCCCGATGTTCGGCGTACACCTTCCCCTTCACGGACTTGGCCAACGCTTCAACCTGCGAAGCGATCATGGTTCGACGTGCCTGGGGATCGACGATGACGCCGGCACGCTTCAGAAGCGACTCGTACGAGGCAGGACGAGTGACCGCGACACGCCGGCTCTTGGTCCCGCCCAGAAATCGATGGCCTTGCGTGTGATTCCCGCTTTTCACTCCACCGACCTCGAATCGAAGAACGGTATCGCCATACAGGGCTACGATCCACCTGAGCGGTCTGGCAAACGACAGACCCGAGTCATTCCATCTCATCGATTTCGGGAACGACAGTTGCCTGATCATGTCAGGAAGATGAGTCTTGAGTACCTCGGTCGTGACACGACCGAACACATGTTTGACTGCGCAGACATAGGCCCCTTTCGGCGTCTCCCGGACTTCCAACTGTTCGACGGGAACGCCTTGGTTGCTCGCGAAGCCTGAGGCCGCCTTAGTGGGGTTCCCTTGCTCATCATACGCGACAGACTTTGGAGGCCCTAACACTTCCGAGTTTAAGGAATCCTGTTTTTCAGCAAGACCATCGACAAATAAAGAAAGTCGACGAGGAGCTCCTATGATTCGTAATGAATCATGATTCAGCCGTTGTTCGCGCAACAACTGCTCCATGAGTGTCTTGAGTTGCTGTAAGGCAGGAGCAATGAATGATGCCGGCAGTTCTTCAGTCCCAAGCTCAAGTAAGAATGCGGCAGTCCTTGGTGTACGGGAAGATTTCCGTGCTGACGCCGGTCGGGAACGGCCTGCCGGCGAAGGCGTACGTGTTGCCTTTTTCCTACCTGTTGACGTCCGGTCCACCTTGCGAGTTGAAGTCCCCATGATGGTCAGGTCACTGAGCGTTGAGAAGATCGACCGGATTTGACCTTGGAGCGAACAGGAGCCGGGTCTTGAAGGAGTGGAAAACCAAGAGACGCTCGTTGACTTTGGTACGCTTCCGCACAAGCCCGCGCCAATACTCTGACCCGCCGAATATACCCAGTCCGCTCGGCCACACTGATGGCTCCGCGTGCATCGAGCAGATTAAAAAGATGCGATGTCTTCATACAATATTCATAAGCCGGAAACACTAATTCTTTTTCGAGTAACCGTTGACATTCGTATTCGAACGCCTCAAACGTGCTGCTAATCATCTCCACATCCGCCACTTCGAAGTTGTAGGTGGACCCCTGGATTTCCGCCTCGCGATAGAGTTGCCCGTACGTCATATCCGCAGACCAGGAGAGGTCGAAGAAATGATCGACTTCCTGAATATACATGGCGATACGTTCCAGTCCATATGTCAGTTCGACCGTCACAGGATCGACGATAATCCCGCCGACTTCTTGAAAATAGGTGAACTGCGTGATTTCCATCCCATCGAGCCGAACTTCCCATCCTAACCCCCAGGCTCCCAAGGTCGGAGATTCCCAATCATCTTGAATGAATTGAATATCGTGCTGCCGGGGATTGATTCCGAGATGAGCCAGGCTGTTCAAGTAGAGTTCTTGCACATTGGCAGGAGAAGGCTTTAAGACGACTTGGTACTGAAAGTAATGTTGCAACCGGTTTGGGTTGTCCCCGTAGCGACCATCGGTCGGACGACGACAGGGTTCGACATACGCAGCGCGCCATGGCTCGGGGCCAAGCGCCCGCAAGAATGTCGACGGATTAAATGTTCCCGCGCCTTTTTCCGTGTCATAGGGCTGGGTGAGAATACAGTGCTGTTTAGACCAAAACTGATGAAGGGAAAGGATTAAATCCTGGAGGGTCACAACTTTTTCCAACCGTCCCTGCAAGAGGACATGGTTTCCTCAGAGTATCTGCCACATAGATAACAGACGGTCTTTCCACGCTTCAAGACGCGTCGAAAAGGTAGCAACAAACGTGAGTCTAGTCAAGAAAAACCGGCACCAGTTATGAAAACCTCTCGCCCTGATCACGGGCACTCATTGCATGAATTCAACTTGTTTTTTCTCCTAGGGATCATTTATTATACCGCCGCTTTGTTAACTTTTAGGAGGATTCCTTGCTATGAAACGATCAACAGTTGTCTTGCTGACCGCACTGGGACTTGTTTTTCTCTTGAACGGGTGCCAGCAACCATATAAAACGGGAAGTGGAGAAAGCTCATCTGGCAGTTCAGGAACGATGAGCTCTGAGGCAAGTCACGCGTCACCAAAATCTCCAGCAGGCAGGTTACAAGAGTGCCTGGATAGTATCGGCGACGTCAGTCCCGGACAAAAAATGCTGGCAGAGGCCACATGTCACCGGAACGCAAAAACTCAAGAGGCGATGGACAAGAATCCCGGCGATTATCTTCCCCCGCCGAAATAAGCAATCAGTCATCACGCAAAAGCCTTTCTGATGATATAAATGTCAGGAAGGCTTTCGTATGACGCTTGTTGTCCGATACCCTCAACATTTTCACCGCGCCTGTCGAAATCAGCTCTTCTTTTCTTCAGTCACCAGCACCACCCCCTCCATTCCCCCATGGCCCTGAATGAGACAACGAACTGTGTACATTCCTTGAGGTAAGGTCACCTGAACCATCACGGATTGCCCTGGCTCAAGGTTCACATAGTTCCCATTGGTATCCCTTCCTATCGTCGACTCGCCCGTCAGCACGACGGCATGACGTTTCAGGAGCGTTCCATCTATACGATGGCGTTCTTTCCCCTGGTTTCTGATCACCACACGTGTTTCCTGAAATGCCGGCAGCGTAGTCGTATCCGGTGTCAATCGAAATTCTTCGGCCGTGATGAATATCGTCGGAGAACGGTCATCCACCACCCACAACCACCCCAAGAAGAAAAGACCTCCCAATGCCAACAAACCCCGGATCCCGTTTCGGATATTCATGATTTCCCATCACCTTTGAACGACAGAGAACTCGAACCGTTTAATCCATTTCATCGCCTCATCGAGATGAAAGCGGCCAAGTCCGTTCACGTTTTCACACACAGGCCACACCATCTTGACAACCCTCACCCTCTCACAGACAATGCCCCACGCACGATGGATATGCCAATTCTAATCGAGGGCATTCAATGCCTCGTCCATTGCGGGGTCACGTCTGTTGAAAGACGTCAGCCTCAACCCATCGTCATTGATCTAGAACTACGATGCGCGAATTCGCATGCCGCACATTCTGATGAACTGCTGGATACGGTGGACTATGGGAAAATCGTCTCACGAGTCTCCGAAATTGCTACGACCTCACGGTTCTGTCTGCTCGAAGCATTGGCTGACCTCATCAGTCAAACACTCTTTCAGGAATTCCCGATTTCGCAACTCGACGCATGGGTCAGAAAAACGGACCCACCATTAGATCACATCAAAGGTTCAGTCGGAGTTCGACTATCCCACACGAGACCTCCACACGCGCACCGGTCAGGGACCACTTTCCGAAATCCCGAAGTCAGTCAATTTTTCCTCCAGCAATTCGGTAGACTTCAAGGAGGGAAAATTCTTGATATTGCCACCGGCTCTGGACGTCATGCTCTGTTTCTGGCATCACGCGGCTATACGGTCGTTGGAATCGACCGAAATGCGGAAACCTTGGCGCATGTTCAACAGGCTGGCTCAGAAATCCAGAATGGTCACGTGACGACTTCCTGCCTTGATTTGGAGGCAGACCCCGGGAATCCTCCGGACCTTGGGGATCACGAATATGACGGCATTCTCGTGTTTTTCTACCTGTATCGTCCACTGTTTCCGCGTATCCTTCAAGCACTGAAGTCTGGAGGAATCTTGATTTACGAAACCTTTTTAATCGACAATCACATTGTTCACCATCATCCTCGTCACAAAGAATTTTGCCTGCAACATAACGAACTGTTACAGCTGACGACCCCCCTCAGGGTGTTGCAGTACGAAGAAGGCGCGTCTATTAACCCACATTCTCAGGAGCAGACGTTTACTGCACGACTGGTCGCACAAAAGCCCTAAGATTTCGCCGCATGTCCCGCATTGACCTTCACCTTCACAGTACGTACTCGGATGGGAGCTTCTCTCCGCACCAGCTCCTTTCCAAGGCCTCTCATTTTCAGGTAACGGCTTTATCGTTGACCGATCATGATACGACCGATGGTATCAGTGAGGCAGTAGAAGCCGCGTCACACTTGGACATAGAAATCATTCCTGGCGTTGAAGTGAGTTCTTCGTACCAGGGGACAGAGACACACATTCTCGGCTATTTTATCGATCTTCAAAACCCTCTGTTTCAGGATCGGCTGAGGCAGTTACGTCAGAGTCGAAAGGATCGTATACCCAAGATCGTCAAGAAGCTCAACGAAATTGGCGTTCCCCTTTCGCATGAAGATATTCTGTCCATCGCAGGGCACGGCTCCATCGGCCGTCCTCACGTGGCTCAGGCTCTGGTGAAGAAACACTATGTATCCAGTATCGAAGAAGCCTTTTCACAATACCTCAAGGAGGGGGCAAAAGGGTATATTCCGCGCCAACTCCCTGACGCCCAGGAAGCGATCCATTGGATTCGGAGTGCGGGTGGCGTACCCTCCCTGGCCCACCCGGGATGGGTCAGGCATTCAATCCAGGAACTAAAAACGGTTTGCCTGACATTGAAAAAGTACGGCCTTCAAGGTATTGAAGTCTTTCACAGTAGCCATACTTCTCGGCAAATCTCGGAGTACCAGACGTTGGCCAACCGTCTTGACCTGCTTGTCACGGGTGGGAGCGATTTTCATGGAAAACCAAGACCGGAGATCGAAGTCGGAATCGGGAAAGGTAATCTCAATATACCTGGAGATATTCTGGAAGCGCTCAGAACTCGTGCGTCAGAGAACAGGATGGCCGCAGAGGAAACACGAAAATGATAAAAATGGAACTTGGATACGCCTGACAAAAACCTCCCGCCCTTCACTCGTCACTTCACACATCTGCGAGCTTCAATTGTCCGGCGCTTCGACGATATGATTTTCGAATCGCGCACAACCCTCGGCCAAAAGACGATTGGTCAACATTTCTCCTGGCCATTCGATCGGCAAATCCGCTGTAAAGACCCAGACATCCGGAGAGGTCCAAATGGGGCCATGGTCTTCAGGTAAATCAGGATCGAACAAATCCGTCCACACCGGCATATAGACACCATTGCCACACTGAGTATGCAAATGAACGATGGTCCGGCTGCGAACCGGAACTTCTAAGTCATGCCAGACTGCGGCCGTTTCATCCGCTAGTCGATGCAAACGGACGGCATTTTGCGCGTCAAACATCGCATAGGCGGCATACGAAGGCGCTTCCAGCATATGTGGAGCGGAAGCCACCTCCGGGCATTGAGCCACCAGGCCTTGAATCAGCCCTTGACAGTCTTCTTCCTCGAGTGCCTTGGGAAGATCCGTGTCGGACACGCCGACAATCTCGAAGAACAGGAATGCTGTAGACTCAACCGGCGAATGCAAACGTGCCGCGATTGGTTGACGCCGCTGGGAACTGGCGACACCGGTGATATGTTCATGAAGTTTTTGAAGACTTAGAAAATCAAGTGTGGTGTCTGTCAGTAAACGAGGCTCGACATTGACCACCGATCCGATCGAAAGATGCAGATACTTCCGAAGTAGATCGGCCGTTTCGATTGGATCGAGTTTCAACCCTAATGGCGTTTGCAAATTGGCCTGTAACGGGAGTTCCAACGCGGCCAGGATGGCATAGGTTTCTTTCTCCTCAGGTTGTCCTTCGATTAACGCGGCACAGGACGCCTGAGCCAACAAGTCGAACAACCATTCCGCCATACTTTCGTCGAGTGCCGCCAGAACGGTCAAGACATCATGTTCGCGCTCCTGGTCCAGCAAGGCCTGAAGCACTTCGATAGCAAGCTCTGAGTCTCCATGATCATGGCGCCGAGCATTGATCAAATGGATCAAATCTCTGGTTAACGGGTCAGGCCTGTACCAACTCGACATGCTATTCCCCTATAACCTTGACGAGCACGCGCTTTTTCCTTCGGCCATCAAACTCCGCGTAAAAAATTTGCTCCCATGGGCCAAAATCTAACTTTCCATTGGTAATGGCCACGACGACCTCTCTTCCCATCAGTTGTCGTTTGATATGTGCATCGCCATTATCCTCTCCGGTCGCATGATGCCGGTAGGGAGCTCCTTGTGGCGCCAATTTTTCTAAAAACTCATCGTAGTCTTGAATCAACCCGGGCTCATCATCATTGATGTAGACGCTAGCGGTGATGTGCATCGCATTGACCAAGACCAATCCCTCCATAATCCCGCTCTTCATCACCGATCGTTCAACGCGCGGGGTGATATTCAGGTATGCGCGTCGTTCCTCTGTCTGAAACCACAACTCTTCTCGAAAGGCTTTCATATGTCCTTACACAGCCATTATCCGGTTCATTACGCGATGGAGGTCCATTCGTTCTAAACATTCCCTCATTGCTCTTACTCCACAGAAACATTTTCGATAGAACCATTCTGCCTCAGGTCGTCATCAGATGCAACACGCATTCTACCATTCACACGATCAGTCAAACATTCGAATACACATCGAAAAGAGATGGTCGATTGCGAGCGATGAAAAACGCGCCCACAACTATTCTCAACCACAAGAACAAAAGCGATCCCAAGAGGCTACGATTCATGAACACGGGCACTCACTGCGTTCACTGAACTCTCGAAGAGTCGCGAGCCGAAAAATGAATCTCATCGGACACTGGGTTACCATGTGTTGAGTTTGACAAGGTACCCCAGTGGTGGTAAGAAGAATCTAGTTGGGTAGTTGCCCTTAGTAAAATCTCTTTCACGTATCGATATTGAGAGCGTATCGTCGCAAGCAACATCTTGCTGACCCTTTTTTGAATTGGAGCATTCTCTATGATGATCGGAAACGCTCACGTCCTCGCCTCGGTAGAACACCCTCATCCTGCGTGGCCGATTTTTTTGGCCCAAGAGCCCGAACAGGATCTGGAGTTTGATGAAGGCCTTGAAGAAGACGAACTCAATCAACATAAGCCCCCTACCCGACGTCCCCTATTGTGGATACTCTTGTTGTTAATCGCATTCGGCTTGGTGTACTGGACCATGAAACCAGACCTTGCACAGTTCACAGGTTTGCCTGGCTCCTCTGATTCAATGGAGGCATCGCCTTCCTCCCAACCGGAAGCACGCATATCTCATCAGGTTCCATCAACGCATAGCGTCCCAACGCCAAAATTCGGCGAAGGTGAAACGGTCACACTCTCTCCTAGCTCGTCCCCAAGCCTGGCTTCCTTGACACTGACAGCGGATGCTGCAGGCCGACAGCCAGGGCCAAGAATCAGAATCGGCGACTCCTTGCTTATCCTTGATGGACAAGCGATCGACGATCACTGGATCTATGAGATCCGAACTCCTTCAGGGAAGCGTGGATGGGTTTCAGAAAAATATCTTCAGAGTAAGACTTAAGTTGTTCGACCTTGCCTAAGATCCCAGCAGAACAAACGGCTCTGTCCTACCAGAGAAATAAGATCCAAGATTCCACGAAACCATCCCTTTCCATCCTAGAGTCTGCCTGTTAGGATAGGGACGCTCTAGGCTGCTGCCAAAGGCCGCACGTCTCTCAAGTCCCATGCACAATGGGGCTGTTGAATTATTCATTTGCATAGCCCAGAAACGCTCTATATGAGACCGACATCAAAAACGCTGGGAAACGGCTCTGTCCTACCAGAGAATGGTCAAAAAATTTCGTTCAGCAAGGCCGCAGCCATTTTTGCGCGCGGAGCGTACTGGCTCGAGCCAATTCAAGAGCCCTTCGATGGTTTACCGTCCTACAGCGCACAGGGCATGCCGGTGCGTATTGGAATCGGACAGAGATCTGCTCTCGACGTGAGCACGGGAAAATGACGAGAACGCCGCTGGCGGTTTTTTTCAACATTCCCACAATGACACATGCTCATCAGTCGTGTACGCAACACGAATGATGCTTGAAGAAAGCCCGCGACCGTGTCCAACATCATGTCCCCTCAAGACGCACAAGCATACTGCCAAGAGGTTTCTCGAAAGAGTGGGAGTAATTTTTACTACTCGTTTCTCTTTTTACCGCCTGCCCGGCGAGCACTTATGTACACCATCTATGCCTTTTGTCGGGAAGTCGATAACGCGGTCGACGAGCCGCCCATCGGCAGCAATCCCGACGAACAAGTGACTCAGTGGCGAGCAGAAGTGGCGGCCGCATACTCAGGTACGGCCACCTTTCCGGTCACGGTCAGCTTATCGCACCATCTTCAACAGGTAGAGATACCTCAGGAATATTTCCAGGAATTGATTTCCGGAGTCGAGATGGATCTGACCATTAAGCGATATGAAACGTTTCAAGACCTCTATGCCTATTGTTATCGGGTGGCTTCCGTTGTCGGACTCATCTGCTTGAAAGTATTCGGCACATGCTCAGAAAAGGCCGACGAATATGCCGTCAACCTGGGATTAGCCTTCCAACTCACCAATATGCTTCGTGACCTCGCAACTGACGCACAGAATGATCGAATCTATCTTCCGCATGAAGACTTTGTCCGTTTCAATTATTCCGAGCAGGATCTTTTCGCCCTGACGCACAATCCAGCATTCATCGAGTTCATGAAATTTCAATGCGCACGTGCACGGGAATACTACGCCAACGCTCGACGGGTTCTTCATGACTTGCCGAAGGCTGACCGTCATTCCCTCATTGTTGCTGAAATCATGCGTGGAGTGTACAGTCGCATACTCGATCAAATTGAAGCACAAGACTATCGAGTATTTGAAAAGCGGGTCAGCTTACCTTCCCTCAACAGACTCGGTATCGCGGCCAAGATTTGGCTGCGTTCTTCCTTATCGGGGATTACCGCACAGCAGGCGTGAAACCACACATTCTCGTGATGGGGGCTGGCCTGACCGGCCTCACCCTAGCCTATCGCCTCTCGCGTCAAGGGTTTCGCGTGTCCCTCATCGACCGCAACTCCCCTAATTCTTCGTCACCGCATCGACAATCCATGGACACCATCGAGGGTCAGACTCACACCGCTGCCCTGCATCATTCTTCCAACCACCTGCCAATCGTGGTCCACAGGTTTCAGCAAGCCACCTGGAACCTCTTGAAGGAATTACAGCTGACCTCGTTGGTCACGGATACCCAGGCCGTGCCATTCGAGTTTGTCTTGCCTGCTCACCAGCTCAGGTCATTTCATCCCGTCTACGCGCCATCTCCCTTTCACACGCTGTTCAGACTGTTGCTGTTTCAGGGAATGCCATTCTCGGATCGTTGGGCTTTGCTCAAGAAAGTCGAACAGTATTGGGAAGGAGAGTTGACGGTTCCCCAGAATATCGATAGCCAAAGCGTCAAGGCGTGGCTCACCACGCATCAACAATCCAGGCAGGCCTGCGAGGCTATCTGGAACTCATTGTGTGTTTTCTTCCTTGGGACAAAGAGTGAGGAAAGCTCGGCCCGCTACTTCACCACGTTGCTACGACAGTGTTTTTTATCCGCACGGACGCATCACCGAACATTCATTCCGGCTCTGGACGAAGAAAGCCTGTTTTTATCACCGCTGCGGTCTTTCTTCGCTACGCAGCCGATGAATCGGCTTTTCCATTCCATCGTCTCGTACTTTCAATGTGACGGTCCACATATCTCTTCCGTTAAATTGAGCGACGGTACGGCCCTCACGGCAGACATGTATGTCTCGGCCCTTCCTCGTCGTAGACTCATGGCCTGCCTTCCCGAACGTCTGCAAGCCAAGTTTGCCTACTTTTCGAACCTGTCGCAATTGGACGATCAAACTCTCTTGACGACTCAGTGTGAACTCTCGATCGGCATCGACAAGCCAAGATTCCTCCTCTTTTCTGATCCCTGCGGTTGGATGACCATACGACCATCTTCTGACCCTTCCACGGCCAAGACTCACGTTTCATGGGTTACGTTGAGTAAGCCAGACATCCAGTCCCCCTCGACTCAAGAAGATCTTGAACCGATATCGTTTCTTTTTCCTCAACTCTTCAAGAAAAGCCTCTCCCAACTCACGCCCACGAACATACGGAAAACATTTCAGACGTTTACAGCCTGCCACCCGAATAATTCGTCATTTCGTCCTCTCCCCAAAAGTCCTCTGACGAATCTTTTTGTAACGGGTCCGTGGACCGATACCGGCTTGCCTTCGAGTAGAGAAAGCAGCATCGTCAGTGCTGACTCATGCGCCACAGAGCTCATCCAAAACCTGACACAGCGGTGAATTGACAAGGCTCTTGTTGGACTCTAAGATGCCCTGCTTATGACGCTTGATGAATTGAAAACATCGTTAACCGACTGTCAGCGATGCCGGCTCTCTTCCGGTCGTACGCGGGTGGTCTTTGGCGTCGGCAATGCGCATGCGGATATCATGTTTGTGGGAGAAGGCCCAGGGTATTATGAAGACAAGCAAGGCGAACCATTCGTCGGTGCCGCAGGGAAACTCCTGACTGAATTGCTGGAGTCAGTCGGTCTTTCGCGTCAAGAGATCTACATTGCCAACGTGGTCAAATGTCGACCGCCCAATAACCGAGACCCTCAACCGGACGAAATCGAAACATGCCAGCCTTTTCTGCTTCAACAAATTCACCTGATACAACCGAAGCTCGTGTGTAGTTTAGGAAATTTCGCGACACAGACATTACTCGGCCAAAAGGTCGGCATTACGAAGGTCCGTGGAAGAACATTCCAGCGTCCGGACTTCGTCCTCTTTCCACTCTTGCACCCAGCGGCGGCTTTACACCAAGGTAACCTGCGCACCCCTCTTAAAGAAGATTTTGAAAAACTCAAAAAAGTCTTGGATGAAATGAAAAACCCACAGACCGCCTCCCCAAAAGGAGGTCCTGACCTGAGCACCGCTGACCCTTCCGAGCCCACGACTGAGGTTCAACCGACACAAATGAACCTGTTTTAGCCCCACACCTTCCCGTCTCACCGGTTCACCGATATCTCTTTGCGAATATCTTCGATCGCGGTCATGACTCGAGTCGTCACCTCGTCAATGCGAGTTCGGTCAGGCTTGTCCGCTTTGGCAAAGACTAATGGATCCCCATAATGCACCACGGCTTTACAGGGAATGCAGAGCGTCTTGATAATTGACGTCACCGATCGCTCGCGAGCCCACACCACGGAAGCTGGCACGATTGGAGCCCCGGTTTTCAGTGCAAGATATCCAATGCCAGGCCGTCCCCCTTCATCACGATGCCGATCGAGTCCTCCTTCAGGAAAGAGACCAACCACACCGTTTCGACGTAGACGCTGAAGCATGCCACGAACCGCCTGAATATCTTGTGCGCCTCTCCGGACAGGAATCGCGTCAAACGCTTCATAGGCCCACTGAAAACATGACACGTAAATTTCCCTCGCCATCAGAAAAGAGATGGGGCGACCGGCTGAGGCTAGAAGAACAAGCGGATCTCCTAATGACGTATGGTCGCACACCAATAGGACCGGGCCCTCGGCTGGTAACGGTGATGGTGACAGGCGTTTTACGCCGAACATCAGCCTGCAAACCAATCGATTGAGTCGAGACAACCAGATATAGTTGAATGTCGACACGCTATAGCCATTTCAGTGATACCGAAACGATACAGTGCTCCATTGTACTCCTTGGCTCTTCAAGACGTGAGAGAAACATCCATGTGTGCCAGGACATCCAAGCGGGTATCACCTTCCGTCTCCTTTAGCGTCGTACCGCGCGGGCTTTGTCGTATGTACCGATTGGAACGTGTTTGGATTCGCTATCGGCAGAAGAGTTGACGTTCCTCGCCATGACAGATGCAAATGATAGATGCAACGACGTGTCTTCCGAAATGAACGACGTTCTTTAGAAATGCGGGATATGTAGGAAACCTACCCTACACTGCGCGGGTCAGCCTTGAAATGAATCGGGATAGGAATTTTAACATGATTGCTTGACATAACAATGTCCTGGAACATGGGAGCGTGAATATCAGGGTTGCGACATCATCGTGAATCGTGTGACACCGTACTTTCGGAGTCGCTTTGATCCTCTTCATTCGACGCTGAAGTCGAGTCTGCAGAGTCAGCCTGGGCGTCAGGATCATCCGCCAGTTCATCAAACATTTCATCTTCGGGATTGACATGCCACCGGACTAACATCTCGTCCCACCAAACCTCATTCACCGAATCACCAGGATCAACCCCCAAATTCTTCACATCATCACTCGTGATCGATGAATCGATCACGGACGGCTTGAAACAGGCCCGGTCAATAACCTCTTTGGTCGCAAACCCTCCCACAATCCATGATGGAGGATCAGCCCGTCGTGACTTATACGCTTGCAAACCATGCTTCAAATACAGAAAAATTTTCTTTTGAACGTCATCTTCCAACCCACTTGGAGGGAGTGAAAGCATCTTTTCGATTTTTTTTCGCCATTCCCGTTGATTATACCGGGAAGTCATCAACTGAATGGCCTTTTCACCTTCTATTGCATCAAGCGGCATACACTCCTACCTTTTGGCTTTCAGTTGTATTGTACGAAAGTTTCTTCACATGACCAAACTCTTGGAGTCGGCCATGTGAGCTGACTCTTGACATTGATTAATTCCCAGCCACCATCATTTCCCGAATTTTTAACGTTGGGCACGCAACCCGATGGCGAAATTCGAGATCATCACCGACAACTTCGATATCTGCAAAGATCTGCTTGAGATTTCCAGCGATGGTAATTTCCTCGACAGGATACGCCAGTTCCCCATTCTCTATCCAGAATCCGGCAGCTCCACGTGAATAGTCTCCCGTCAGCATATTCACCCCAAATCCGATTAATTCCGTGACATAGAGCCCTCGCTTCACAGACCCAATGATGTCGGCCGGGGAAACCGAACCCGGAACCAGGTATAAATTCGTGGGGCCGACGGACGGACTGTCTCCCACTCCTCGCGAGGCATTGCCCGTAGAGGACATTCCCAATTTGCGGCCCGAGTACGTATCCAACAGATAACTCGTCAACAAGCCATTTTCTATGACCCCGGTCTTTCGTGTGGCCAGACCTTCTCCATCAAACGGCCGAGACCCAAGACCTCCCGGCATTCGTCCATCGTCATAGACCGTCACGAATTCAGGAGCAAGCCGCTTGCCTAATTGGCCTATTAAAAACGAGGCTCCCTTATAGAGTGAATATCCGGAAACCGCCGAGGCTAGATGTCCGAGAAGACTTTGCGCTGTCTCTTGATCGAAGACGACGGGCACCTGTTGCGTGGAGATTTTCCTGCCGCCTAACCGTCGAAGCGCTCGGCGCGCGGCTTCTTTTCCCACAGACTCCGGACTCTCCAAGGCTTCATACTTTCGTTTCACCGTATACCAGGAATCGCGCTGCATCCCATCATGTTCAGGATCTTTGGCGATCGGTGACGTGGAAAGTGAATACGTAGAACTTTGATGTGCACCGATAAACCCGTGATGGTTGGCCAAAAGCACGGTCCCGTGCGAGGCACTACATTCTGCGCCTTCGGAGTTCGTTATTCGAGCATCGGCATCCAGAGCGGCTGTTTCAGCTCGACGAGCCAGGTCTATTTCTTGCTCGACACTCAAGTTCGTCGTATCGAATAATTGAAGATCCGGAAAATCTTGAGTCATACTTTCTGCCTCAGGAAGCCCTGAGAATTCATCTTCAGCCACTTCCTTCGCAAGAGCACACGTGTCCGTCACCAAACGAGCTACGGATTCTTTCGAGAAATCAGACGTCGAAGCACTCGCCGAACGTTTCCCAAAAAATACCCGCAACCCTAAACTTTTCTCCCGGGCTTTGGAAAGGCGGTCAACAGCAGAAAGTCTGACCTGCACCGAAACAGAGTCGCCTTCAGCGACTAGAACATCGGCTTCAGTCGCACCGAGGGATCTCGCGTGGGCCAGCATTTCCGTTGCCATCGAAGCAAAAGGGTGATCTTTCGTGAGAGCGGTGGTCATACTCATTGGATAGCGGATTACAGGACAGGATCGAGATCCCCCCGGCGTCGGCCAATAACCGAGCCTTAACCTACATTCGTCCCCCCCACTGTTATTTCATCGATACGAAGCGTGGGCAAGCCTACGCCAACTGGCACTGATTGCCCTTCTTTTCCGCAGGTGCCAATCCCTTCGTCGAGCTTGAGGTCATGTCCGACCATGGAGACTTCTTTTAAGATGTCCGGACCGCTGCCGATCAAGGTTGCCCCCTTCACCGGCCTTGTGACCTTTCCGTCTTCGATCAAATACGCCTCGCTCGCAGAAAAGACAAATTTCCCGTTCGTGATATCGACTTGTCCCCCTCCGAATGAGACGGCGTACAAGCCTTTTTTAACAGACCGGATAATATCATCGGGGTCCGATTCTCCGGCTAACATGAACGTATTGGTCATACGCGGAAGAACGATGCTCCGAAAATCTTCTCGACGCCCATTTCCGGTCAAGGGTATGCCCAGAAGTTTGGCGTTCAATCGATCGGTAATATACCCGCGGAGCACCCCCTTCTCTATCAAAACGGTCTGAGAGGTCGGGGTGCCCTCATCATCCATATTCAACGACCCACGCCTAAACGGCAATGTCCCGTCGTCGACAATCGTGCAGACATCAGAGGCGACTCGTTGTCCGATCATATCACTAAAGGCCGATGTCTTACGGCGATTAAAATCCGCTTCTAACCCGTGCCCGATGGCTTCATGCAATAATATCCCCGGCCATCCTCCCCCCAACACAACTGGCATGACTCCTGCCGGCGCATCAACGGCCTGAAGGTTCAATATCGCTTGCCGTGCCGCTTCGCGTGCAAATTCCTCCGCCCGGTCGTTTTCGAAATAATACGAAAACTCAACGCGTCCCCCTCCACCATAGGAGCCCACTTGATGGTTCTGCCCCTCTTCGGCGATGCAAGTAACTTGCAAACGAGACAGGGGCTGTATGTCACCGACAATTTGCCCATCTGAATTGGCGACAATCACAGCCTTCTGCTCTGTCGAGAAGGAAGCCATGACTTTGGAAATGCGCGGATCGTACCCTCTCGCCACCCGATCAATCAGGTACAACAAGGCGACCCGCTCCTTGGTGGCAATTTCGCTGATGGGCTGTTTGAGCGGGTAGAGATCCTGTGTCGGGGCCAAGCAATGGGTAACGGCTATTGGCTCTTCCCCTTGAGGGGATTGGGCGATATAGCGAGCGGTGTCCGCAGCGATAGCGAGATCTTCTTGAGAAAGATCGTCCGAATAGGCGAAACCCGTCTTCTCTCCGGCCGTAGCCCGGACCCCTGCCCCCTGGCCCACATGCTTGACCGCTCGCTTGACAATCCCCTCTTCCATGGACACGGACTCTGAGATATTCGACTCAAAATAGATATCGGCATAATCAATGTCACGAGTCTTAGCACGGCCGAGTGCGTGCTGGACATCGCGTTCCTGCAAGGAGAAATCTGAGAGCTGAGGAGATGCTGAACGTTCCATGCTGACCTTGTCTTCGCGCAATATCTGAACTGAGCCGAAAAGAAAGCAGAGTATAGCCCATCCTATTTTGGCTGTGCAATTTCTAGTCACGCCCGATATCCAATCGATATGCAATCAGCATGTAATGAGATCGGGCATGAATATGAATGAATAGGCATGATGAGTTCACGTTTCGTCCTACTAGGCGTTTGACAAACCCCTGATTCCTCATTAGACTAAAAGTTAGTCCTGTTCATCAGGGCGTTCCTAACACAAGTCTCCTAATCCTATTCAGTTTGCGTAATTCATGAGCCATTACCAGGTTGCGCCTCCCCCTCAGGTCATCGAAGCTGAACTCTTGTCTCAGCTCGAGCTGTCTCTCCTGCCCCGGCACGTCGCCATCATCATGGATGGGAATGGACGATGGGCTGCGCTCCGAGGCCTTCCGAGGATTGAGGGACATCGGGAGGGTTTGTCCGCGCTCCGTGATGTTCTGGATGTGTGTCATGAAATAGGCATTCCACACGTCACGATCTACGCGTTTTCGCATGAAAATTGGAATAGACCGGCGCATGAAGTTTCCCTGCTGATGCGTCTCCTGAATGATTATCTGACAGAAGAACGCCAGATCTTCCATGAACGTCAAGTTCGGTTTTTCCCCATTGGGAGGCTAGAAAAACTCCCCAAATCCGTCTACCACCTTGTCCAAAATGTTGCCGAAGAAACGCAACACTTCACCGATCGAGTCCTGACCGTTGCCCTCAGTTATGGTGGTCGAGCAGAAATTATCGATGCTGTCAAAAACCTGGTCCACGACATTCAAGCTGGCAGCATAAGACCGCAAGATATTCAGGAAGATCTTTTTGAACGGTATTTAACCACGCATGGGCTTCCCGACCCTGATTTATTGATCCGAACGAGTGGTGAAACACGTATCAGCAATTTTCTTCCATGGCAAATCGCCTACACAGAACTGTACTTCACCAAGACCCTGTGGCCAGATTTTCGCCGGCAAGAGCTCCTCACCGCACTGCTTGACTACCAAAGCCGTGAGCGCAGATTTGGGCGCGTACCGCATACCGTATCTCCTCAGAATGGGTTGTGAGTAACGACCCGACAGCTCCTAAGCCCTCATTTTCCCCAGAGAGTGCAGGCCAACAAGGACGATCGCATCGATTTACGCTCGAACGGGTGTACCCTGCCCTTCTCTTTGCCCCACTCTTTTACCTGGTCGTTCGCTATGCCCCTCCCATCGCGTTCTTTGCACTGATCGTCGTCGTCGCCGGTCTCGCGTTATGGGAATTCACCAAGATGACCGAGCATTCCTCACCCTCTCTCTCTTCTCTTCTCATATCATTCACAAGCCTTGTGCTCATCCTGACGCTGCTTCAGTGGACCACGCATGACGGCCTGACAGGCTTTTTCACACTCCTGCTCATAGGACTGTTAATCTTCCTGATGTTCGCTCCAGGACGATTGCGACAGATGATCTCTCATCCCCTCGGCATGCTATTTGGCGTTTTCTACATCGGTCTGTGCCTGGGACATCTGCTGCTTATTAGAAAACTTGAATCCGGAGACTTGCTGATATTCTTTGTGATCTTGGTCACCTGGGCCGCGGATACGGCTGGTTATTATGTCGGAGCTTCAATCGGAACACGAGCCATCGCTCCCCGGCTCAGCCCCAAGAAAACCATAGAAGGCTTCATGGCCGGTATGATCTTTTCCATGCTTATGGCGGTCCTCTGTCATTTCTGGTTTCTTCCATCACTATCCATTGTTCATTGCCTGGTCCTTGGCATTCTCCTGTCCTGTGTGGGATTATTGGGGGATCTCGCAGAGTCCGCATTTAAGCGAAGTGCGGGAATCAAAGACTCTGGGTCACTCATACCCGGTCATGGCGGGTTTCTGGATAGGATCGATAGTTTACTACTGACCGCACCGACATTTTATTACTATATGTTGACATTCGGACCTCTGGCCTAGCGACCGCAGAACGAAAAAGGTATTCATCATGAAAAACATCGTCATCCTTGGCTCAACCGGATCAATCGGAGCCAGCACGTTGGACATCGTTTCAAGGTTCCCCGACCAATTTTCGATCGTGGGCCTTACGGCTGGCAATAATCATGAGAAACTTGAAGAGCAAATTCGTGCCTTTCGACCTCGAATCGTTGCCCTTTCCTCTGAAACAGCCGCCAATGCGCTACGGACTCGTTTGAATGGATCTCCCGTGGAAATATTAAGCGGCGTTGAAGGTCTCTGCACAGTCGCGCAGGACGCCGACAGCGATATCGTGATTTCAGCTATTGTCGGAGGTGCTGGCCTACGGCCCACCATGGCTGCACTTCGCGCAGGACGCCATGTCGCCCTAGCCAATAAGGAACCGATGGTTATGGTCGGTCATTTGATGCAGGAAGAAGCTCAGAAACAAGGCACCACGATTTTCCCAATCGATAGTGAGCATAGCGCGATATTTCAATCGCTTGAAGGACATCGTCACGAAGACGTACGCCGCATTGTGCTCACGGCTTCAGGGGGACCTTTCTGGGATTGGCCCCTGGAATCCATCCAAGAGGTCACCGTCGAACAGGCGTTAAAACATCCCAATTGGGAGATGGGGGCAAAAATTACCATTGACTCTGCCACATTGATGAATAAGGGCCTGGAAGTGATCGAGGCCAAATGGCTGTTTACGATCCCTGCCTCTCAAATTAATATCGTGATCCACCGAGAAAGTATCATTCATTCTCTGGTAGAATATCGTGATGGGTCGGTCATGGCACAACTGGGGCTACCTGACATGCGAACTCCCATCTCGTATGCGCTCAATTATCCGAAACGCGTGCCCTTAGATCCGCCCTTGCTCGACCTCGCAACGATCGGGCAGCTACATTTCGCTCAACCTGATTTTACTAAATTTCCCTGTGCCCGATTGGCCTATGATGCTTTGGCAGAAGGGGGAGGGCTTCCAGCAACCTTAAACGCGGCCAATGAAGTGGCGGTCCAAGCTTTTCTTGATCAATCGATCGCATTCTTGGATATCCCCAAAATCATAGAAGAAACCATGATGATGTATTCTCCCCAGGAATTACGAACCATCGAAGATGCCCTGGAAGTCGATCGCTGGGCACGTGAAAAAGCTTCGGCACTCTGCGCCCTCTCTGTAAAATAGGGTAAACAATATGACCGTTCTATCCAACGCATTTCTGGCCTTGTCTCCGGATGCCATCTTTGTCTTCGCTCAAAAAATATGGTGGTTTTTGATCGTACTTGGTGTGTTGGTGGCATTCCATGAGTATGGACATTTTTTAGTCGCACGGTGGGTTGGCGTGAAGGTATTAAAATTTTCCATTGGCTTTGGCCCCAAATTATTTAGCCGTACCGTCGGAGACACTGAATACCTGATTTCTGCGGTGCCCCTGGGCGGGTATGTCAAGATGCTCGGAGAGGATGACACGGAAGACGTGAGTCTCGAAGAAGAACGAAAGTCTTTTACCCATCAAACCCTGTGGCATAAAACTCTGATCGTAGCGGCTGGGCCAGCTTTTAATTTTCTCCTGACTTACCTTATTTTTGCAGGTTTGCTAGCGAGCGGATCGCCTCTTTTTGTCCCGACGTTCCAGGATTTGACCCCCAAAGTGCAGGCGATCATTCCCGGCTCTCCCGCTGAGCAAGCTGGACTGCAGATTGGAGATCGAATCATTCAGGCCAATGACACGGAGATTTCGACCTATGGAGAATTGTCGGAATCCATCATAAACAGCCATGGCCGTTCGATGACGATTGATGTGCTCCGTGCCGGGAAAGCAAAGACTTTCATCATCACGCCTACATCGAAGCCCCACCCCGATCAGCCGGATGAATACATCTATGAATTAGGTATTGAGGCCATTCCTCCGGTCATCGGAGATGTGGTGCCGAATACACCGGCGATGGAATCTGGCTTGCTTGCCGGGGATCGAATCTTAGCAATTGACGGACAGGCCATTCACACCTGGAAACAAATGACAGAAATCGTGCGGAAACATCCGCAAGAACCCATTTTGATCAATGTCGAACGGAAGACGAAGATCCTTCCCATCACGATCACTCCAACGGCCGAAAAGATTCAGACGGAAGACGGTAAGACTGAGATCATCGGAAAAATCGGGATCCGTGTTCAGGGACGATCCATGATTACGACTGACTCGATCTTCATGGCTCCCGTCGATGGCCTTGTCGCGACATGGAAGTGGTGTGAACTGACTGTTTTGGGAGTCTATAAACTGATCACAGGCGAGATTTCTTCGAAAAATATTGGTGGACCGGTCATGATCGCCAGCGTATCGGGCGAACATGCAGAACAGGGTATCACGAGCCTTATTTTCCTCATCGCCATATTAAGCGTGAATCTCGGCATCTTAAACCTTCTCCCCATTCCTATCTTAGACGGAGGACATTTATTTTTCTTCGCGTGTGAGGCCGTTCTCGGCCGTCCCCTGGGTGAACGATCCCGCGAAGTCGCACAGCAAGTGGGGTTGGTCTTACTGCTCTGCGTTATGGTATATGCCACATGGAATGACGTCTCGCGGCTTCTCCAATAAGTTGGCAAATACCCTAGATCATTCATCTCCTTCGAGTCTCACTCCTCGACCATTGTGATACGAACATAAACGGACACACTCTATGCGCACGACACAGACTCTCATACCCACATTGCGGGAAGACCCCGGTGAAGCGGAAATTATCAGTCACCGCCTCATGCTTCGAGCCGGCATGATCCGTAAGGTGGCCGCAGGCATTTATTCCTACCTGCCTCTCGGCCTTCGGGTACTCAGAAAAATCGAATGCATTATCCGAGAAGAAATGAACCGCATCGGTGCCCAGGAAGTGCTTTTGCCCATTCTTTCTCCGGCAGAACTCTGGAAGGAAACCGAACGATGGGATTTTTATGGCAAAGAGCTTCTTCGTTGCCAGGATCGTCATGATCGAAACTTTTGTTTCGGCCCCACCCATGAAGAAGTGGTGACCGACCTCTTTCGCCGCGAGGTACGATCGTACAGACAACTCCCTGTCACGCTGTATCAAATTCAAACCAAGTTTCGTGATGAGATTCGCCCACGATTCGGGTTGATGCGCGGACGCGAGTTTCTCATGAAAGATGCCTATAGCTTCGATCAGAATCAAGAGGACTCACGCAAGAGCTATCAAGACATGTATGAGGCCTATCATCGTATTTTCACGAGAACCGGCCTTCATTTCCGGGCTGTTGAAGCCGATACCGGTCTCATTGGCGGAACATCATCCCATGAATTCATGGTTCTTGCGAACGCAGGAGAAGAATTGATCGTCTATGATCCTGAAAGTGCGTATGCGGCAAATGTCGAAAGAGCAGAAGTCCTTCCTGCTTCTCGTACAGAGGAACACACTCCCCTTAAACCACTCCAAAAGGTCTCCACCCCGAACGCGAAGACCGTCGCAGAAGTGTGCGACATCTTAGCCACAACTCCGGACCGCATCGTGAAAACTTTGCTGTATACGACGCCTAAGAATTCGCTCATCGCTGTACTCGTTCGAGGCGATCACCAAGTGAATGAAATCAAAATACAACGTCACCTCAACATCCATGAGCTGACACTGGCTGATCCAGAAACCGTTCGAGCTGCTACGACTGCCCCAGTCGGATTCGCTGGTCCTGTCGGGCTTCACAACATTAAAATTCTTGCCGATCAAGCCGTCAGCCTACTCCGCAATTTTATCGTCGGTGCCAATGAGACGGACACGCATTATCTCAATGTTAACCTTGAACGGGATTTTACCATCGACGAGATAGGCGACTTTCGACAAGCTCAAGCCGGTGACCCTTCCCCCCAAAGCTCAGGCAAACTCGAAACAGCACGTGGCATTGAAGTGGGGCATGTCTTCATGCTTGGCACCAAATATAGCCAGAAAATGGGTGCCACTTATCTCGATTCTCAAGGCGTGGCCCATGAGGCCGTGATGGGTTGCTACGGGATCGGAGTGAGCAGGACCGCCGCGGCCGCGATCGAACAAAATCATGATGAACGTGGCATTGTCTGGCCTATTCCGATCGCCCCATTTCATGTTCACCTGATCCCCGTCACTCAGTCCGAGCTCGTACAAACCGTCACAGAGAGAATGTACGTCGAGCTGGAACGTGCCAATCTTGAAGTCTTGCTCGATGACAGACAGGAACGCGCCGGAGTAAAATTTAATGACGCAGACTTAATAGGCGCGCCATTTCAAGTCATTATTGGCGATAAAGGCTTGGCGCAAGGAACGATCGAGGTCAAAGACCGGAAAAGTGGCGAGAAAACACCAGTACCCCCCGATGATCTGGTCCAGTACCTTCGTGCCCAAATATCGTCATAAACCATTTTACGTTTTTCAAAGAAACTTGCTGAAAACCCCCAACCCTCTCGATACTCAGCAACGGTTTTGTCATCTATAACGTCTTGTTTTTACAGAAAATTCAACCATTTAATTCCATGTTTTTCATTGACAATTTAAGCATACGAATGATACCGTAATATTTTTCCTGTGAGATATAGTATTAAGTTGTTCGTTTGTCAGCTGAGGGCCGGCTATGCTCAATCAAATGAATGTTCGGGGATTGCTCTTTGACCCCTACAATAATGCATACATTGTGATCTTGAGAGATGAGCAGAATTCCGATATGTTGCCAATTTGGGTTGGCAAGGCCGAGGCCAGCGCCATTAGTTTCGCACTTGAGCGTATCGCCCCCCCTCGCCCTATGACTCATGACTTAATGAAAGCTATTCTGGACAGTATGGAAGCCAAGGTCATTAGCGTCGTTCTCACAGACCTGAAAGAAAATACATACTTTGCGAAAATTCACTTACTCTATGGAGATTCAGAATTTTCGATCGACTCACGCCCTAGTGATGCCATTGCCGTGGCCTTACGGACTGAAGCACCAATTTTCGCCACCGCTGACGTTCTGCATAAGCAAAGCTCTGAAGAACTCGAACGCTGGCTGGAAAATCTCAAGCCCGAAGATTTTGGGAAGTTCGAAAGCTAGAGATTCGTGGTCTCCTTATAAACCGACACGAAAACTGCAAGAGCAACGAAGTTCATGACGGAATTTGCCGAAGAAAGCCTGATCAGTCTTAAAGTCCATGGAGTCCTGATCGATCCTAACACGGATACCCAAATTGTTGTTCTCAGGGATGAAATAAACTCTGAGGTGCTTCCCATTTGGGTCGGAACGGCAGAAGGGACTTCTATTCGATTAGCCCTGGAGGAAGTGGTCCCACCTCGACCGATGAGCCATGATTTAATCTACAGCTTTGGAGAGCATTTGGGATTCACTGTCGCACGAGTCATCATTACTGAAGTAAAGAATAACACGTATTATGCGTCCATTCACCTATCAAAAAATGGGTTTGAAAAGATAGTCGACGCACGGCCAAGCGATGCCATCGCCTTGGCACTTCGGACCAAAAGTCAGATTTATGTCACGCCGGAAGTCTTAGAACGTCGAGGCGGAGAAAATTTAGATGCTTGGCTAGCTAAACTAGACCCCAAAAGCTTCGGTCAGTCTGAAGCTGAAACACCATAAACATAGTCATAACTTGATTTAATGAACGTCCCGGATGACGAAGGAGAAATTCATGCGATCGTTTCAAGCCAAACCACTGGAACTTGAGAGGAAATGGCACATTATTGACGCTGAGGGCAAAACCCTCGGACGGCTGGCCTCTCGAATCGCCATGGTTTTACGAGGAAAACATAAGCCGATCTTTACCCCGAATGTCGACACGGGAGACCATGTCGTCGTGATTAATGCAGGTCGAATACAGCTCACACGAGATAAGTTCAAGGTGAAGACGTACTATCATCACACAGGCTATCCCGGAGGCATTAAGTCCGTCACTGCGGAAAAGCTGCATGAAAAGAAGCCAACCGAGCTACTCAATGTGGCCATTCGAGGGATGCTTCCCAAGAACTCCTTAGGTAAACAAATGGCCAAAAAGCTACGATTATACCCGGGCCCTGAACATCCACATGCAGCCCAAAACCCTCAGCCTCTTGTGCTATAGTGGCCAAAAATTGTATTTCTCATCACCCTGATTTCTAAACGAGGACATTGGAACATGGTTGAAACAACACAATACGCAACAGGGAAAAAAAAGTATGCCGTCGCTCGAGCTTGGATTGAGCCGGGCAATGGTGAGATTCACGTCAACAATAAACCTGCTCAGGAATACTTCACGAGGCTGGGACATCAAAATCAAATCCTTTCGCCTTTTGAGATCACCGGAACAACAGGACAGTATAATGTACGGGCTACACTCGCGGGTGGTGGAGTTTCCGGACAGGCTGGAGCGCTGCGTCATGCCATCGCGAAGGCCCTGTCGGCCTTAACCCCCTCGCTTCGTGAGCCACTGAAAAAGAAAGGTCTCTTGACACGTGATTCTCGAGTCAAAGAGCGAAAGAAATACGGACAAAAAGGGGCACGATCAAAATTCCAATACTCCAAACGCTGAGAACGGTTCCTGGAATTTACGATCACGAAGGGAAGGCCTTTGGGTCTTCCCTTTTTTGTTTCTGCCATCCTAAAATGGCTGAAAACATTTCAAATATATCGATAAAAATTTCTCTATGACCACACACCAAAAGAAACAGGTCGCAGTTATCGGAGCCAGTGGATACACTGGGGGAGAGTTATTCCGACTCTTACAGGGACATCCTGAGATTTCAATCTCAACCGTTGTCGCTTCTGAAAAATCAGCCGGCCAGCTTCTGTCCACGATATTCCCACATTTACAGGGCGTTACGTCAGTGTCACTGGATCAGCTAGACCCGAAACGCATCGCCGATCAAGCCGAGATTATTTTCTTAGCGCTTCCCCATACTCAAGCTCTCACCCCAGTTGCAGAATTCTTCGAACGCCATAAGCTGGTCATCGATCTCAGCGCAGACTATCGACTCGATAACCCAGAACTCTACGCACAGTGGTATCAGGTTTCTCACCCCTATCCCTCTCTTTTGCAGAATGCGGTCTATGGCTTGCCTGAACTTCATCGACTAGCCATACAGCAGGCTCGACTGATCGCCGTACCTGGTTGTTATCCGACAGCCGCTATCTTGCAACTGGCGCCATTACTCGCGCATCGCTTGATCGACCCTTCGAGCATTATCATCGATGCAAAATCTGGCATATCAGGGGCTGGCCGAAGCCCGAGCCTGGCCTATCACTTTCCGGAGGCCCATGAATCAATCCATGCATACAAGATTGGGACTCATCGACATACGTCGGAAATAGAGCAAGAACTCTGGAAGATCTCAAGAAAATCCGGAACATCAATCGACGATGAGACGACTACCACTCATGCAATTTCCTTCACCCCTCATCTTGTCCCTCTCAATCGCGGAATTCTGAGCACAGCCTACGCAACAGTCAATCTGACAGGTCAGTCTCGAACAGAATGGCTCCCTCTCTATAAAGATTATTACAAAGGCGAGTCATTCATTCGTATTTTCGAGAATCCGCACGACGTGACTCCAAGTCATGTTCGAGGTTCCAATTTCTGTGATCTGAGCGTGAGTTACGACCCTCGAACTCGTCGAGTCATCTCAGTGGCTGCAATCGATAATCTCGTAAAAGGTGCTGCCGGACAAGCCATACAATCGATGAATATCGCACTAGGATTACCGGAGCATCTTGGCCTCTCGCATTGCGGTCTTTTTCCATAGGATAGTTCCTTACAGCATGATTCCCCATACAGATTCCTATACATGGTGCACTGACATATGAAGAAAACAACTGGCGGCATCACCGCACCCGTAGGTTTTACAGCCGCAGGAATTCACTCAGGGATTAAATCCAGCCCGTCGCTTGACCTTGCTCTCATTGTTTCAAACGTTGAGGGTCCGATGGCCGGAGTCTTTACGAGCAATAAAATACCGGCCGCTCCGGTCATCCTCGATCGCCTGCATCTAAAAACACGTCGTGGCCGGGCCATTATCATTAATAGCGGCAATGCCAATGCCTGCACGGGACACCAAGGACTTCATGACGCGGAAGAAATGGCACGGTTGGTGGCCAACCGTCTCCAAGTTGATGCCACCAGCGTGTTCGTCGGATCGACCGGAGTCATCGGGCCAAAACTCCCCATGCACGCCATTCGACAAAGCATTCCCTTACTCATGCAAAACCTCAAGAAGTCCGGTCACCGCGATGCGGCAAGGGCTATTATGACGACTGACACCACCATAAAAGAAATAGCCGTCCAAACCCAAATCGGAAAACAACGGGTAAAGATTGGTGGCATGGCTAAGGGATCCGGCATGATACACCCCGACATGGCCACGATGTTGGCCTATGTGACGACTGACGTAGTCATTCACCCCACGACCCTTCAGACTTTTCTCCAGAAATCGGTTGATCGCTCGTTCAACGCGATTTCAGTTGACGGGGAAACAAGCACCAATGATACCGTCCTGTGCCTGGCCAATGGACTGGCAAACAACTCGATGATTGATGGATCTTCTACAGGAGCGAAGAAGTTTCTCGATGCCCTCAATGATCTATGCGATTCGTTGGCGAGAAAAATTTGTCAGGATGGAGAAGGGGCCACAAAAATCGTCGAATTGGTCGTGGGAGGAGCCAGAAATCACCGAGAAGCCAAAATCATCGCCAATACACTGGCCACGTCCCCACTCATCAAGACTGCGTTATTTGGAGAAGATCCGAACTGGGGTCGCTTCATCGCGGCGATTGGACGCTCTTCTGTCCCGATTCAACCACACCATATCGGTCTTTCGTTTGGAGGGATTCCTATCGTGAGGAATGGAGAGGAAGTTCTCCCATCTACGGAGCGACAGATTCAGCGGGTTATGAGACGAAAGCATTACACCATTACAGTGAAGGTTGGAAACGGAAAGGGATGGGCAAAGATCTGGACGACTGATTTTTCATATGATTATGTAAAAATCAATGCCTCCTATCGATCATGAACAGGCTTGAACCGGCTTGGTTCACTTTTCTATCTGATGCCGAGAAATTAAATCATGAAGAGTCGGCCTGCTCACTCCAAGCAAAACAGCGGCCTTCGTAATATTACCATTCGTTTTGACGAGGGTTTGCTCCACAAGGTTTCGCTCAACAGCGTCCCTGGCTTCCTTAAGCGTTGTTCGTTCAGCAAATTCTTTTGGCTCCTCTAAATCCAAGTCAGCAGGAACGATTCGAGGGTGATCCGATAGCGTAACCGCACGCCGAATTCGATTTTCCAACTCTCGCACATTGCCCGGCCACGCATACCGCTCGATGGCTTCGACCGCTTCCCGGCTGAATCCTGACATCTTTCTTTTGGTTTCGTCTGCGTACCGCTGGAGCAACGACTTGGCGATCACCATGACATCAGCTCCACGCTCACGTAGTGGTGGTGCTGTAATCGTCACGGTATTCAACCGCCAGTATAAATCCTCTCGAAAACGTCCATCCTTCATAGCTTCTTGCAGGTCCAAATTCGTCGCGGCGATGACTCGTGTATTCACCGGGATCTCAACACGTCCTCCCACGCGTTCAATGCACCGTTCCTGCAAAACTCGTAATAACTTGACCTGTAAGGCCGTGGATAACTCCCCTATTTCATCGAGAAATAATGTTCCGCCCTCGGCAAGTTCGATACGGCCCCTCCGTTGCAAGTGCGCACCGGTAAACGAGCCTTTTTCATGCCCAAAGAGCTCACTTTCCAGAAGCGTCTCTGGAATGGCCCCGCAATTGATGGCGACAAACGAGCCTTCTTTTCTCTCGCTCTGTTGATGAATCGCCCGAGCAATCAGTTCCTTTCCCGTTCCACTTTCGCCAACCACCAGGACTGAGACATCGGAGGTCGCGACACGTCGAATGGTGTCGAACACTTTCTGCATGCTCGGACTCGTTCCGATGATTTCATGGAAATTTCGTTGGCTCTCACGTTCGACGAGCATCCGATTCTCGTCCTCCAACTGTGAAAGATAATGTCCACGTTGGAGGATCACTTTCAAGACCTCTAAGTCCACGGGTTTTTCCATAAAGTCATACGCGCCAAATTGAATCGCTTTGAGAGCATTGGCCCGATCATGGTTACCCGTAATGACGATAACTTTCACTGCGGCCTTCACAGCAAGACATTCTTCTAAGGCGATTAAGCCTTCAACGACTCCATCCGCATCAGGTGGCAACCCCAAGTCCAAGGTCACGAGCTCGATTGGCTCACGCTTAATGATTTCGACCGCTTCCTGTCGCGCTCCGGCCTCATGGACGTTATAGAGATGTTTCAACCCCCACTTCATTTGTTCACGTAATTCGAGATTATCATCGACGACCAACAGAGATGGGAGAGATGGAATGTCAGCTTCATTTCGGTCCATGGTCATTCTCGTTACAATCTTACGGTGCGTTGGTTATGGCCTGCAGACACAGCCATCGAGCAGTCCTTCTCGACTTGGGGAATACGTATCGACACGCAAGTACCTTTTCCCTCCTCACTTTCTATACACATCGTTCCGCCATGATCTTGGACGATCTGACGACATTGGTACAACCCGATACCCAACCCCTTTTTTTTGGTCGTGCGAAATGGTTGAAACAATGTTCGCAGTTGCTCTTCTGGGATTCCACGACCATTGTCTTTAACCGTTAAGGCGATGTTGGGTTCCTCGCATTTCGTTCTCACCTCGATCATCCCGTCCCCGTTCAAAGCCTGTTGTGCATTTAATAATAAATTCAGGACAACATGCTTGAATTCATCCCGGATGACGGACACCGGGGGAAGATCATGTCCTGCGAAAAACTTTGGTTGACAGAGTGTGCCATCCAATGAATGGATAGCCTCTGAAACAAGAGAATTCACGTCGACCACTTCATACGAACCCCGCATTTCTTGCTTGGGGGACTTGACCTGCAGCGACAGCTTCCCAATGAGTGACATAATCCGCTGGACCGTGCCGCCAATCGTTTTCATGGCCGCGGCCTGAAACTCAGGATCATGCCCATACATTTCGGCATTTTGCGAGACTAACGAAAGCCCGGAAGCCAAATTCTTCAAATCATGCAGATAAAAGGCTGAAAACTTATGAACAGCTTCCCATTCAGCCGATGCACGCTGTTCATCCATCAGCTTCACTTGCGTTAAGAGCATCGCCACATGATGACCCATCACTCGAAGAAGATCGAGATCATCCCTTCCGTACTGCCGACCATGAAGATCTTCGCTCAACGTGACGAACCCAATGACGTGTTCAGACACCGAGCCCAAGGGGACACAGACAACCGCCCTGGTATCGGCAATAAAACTCTTGAGATTCTCATCCTGAGAATGTTCTTGTCCATCAAAGGTCAGGGGCCCCGATTTCTTGCGGAATTCTTTAATCAGGGAATGTTGGTGAGGAATGGAGGCATGCGAAGTGCCTGTCGTTAATGAGCGAACCTGATGATATCGGTTATCGGTCTGGAATTTCACCCAGATCGTGACTTTGGGTGCCCCAAAGGTTCGACTCAAAATGTTTAAGAATTCATCCAGGATTTCTTCTAAAGATCGACAGGCGCTGAAGGAATCCGTCAATTGAAGCCATTTACGGCGGTAATCGTACTTGGATCGATAAAAATTATTGGCGATAAACGCTTGAAGTTCCGCACGAACCTGCCGTGAGAACATCACCACAACAAGAATCAAACCAGCCACAAAGAGCAACAACATGCCTAATGCCGAACTAATTTCCCAATCGGTCTGCCGCACCACCGCGACGACTAATCCCACGCAAACCAGATAGACTCCGACGATCAAAAACGTTAACGATGTATAAATCACTTGGGGCGACACAAATAATTTTCGACTTAAGTCCTCTGTACCCCAACGACTCAAACCATAGGCTACCAATCCCACCGATAACAACACAGCAATGGCGGCCATCCAGGTATACTCCTGCTGCCATACGGAAAACAGGAGCATTTGGCTGGCTTGAACAAGCGCAATAACGGACATTCCTCCGACTCCAATCACCACGAATTTAATCTGATAACGGAGAGGGTCCCGAGAGACCCGAAGAACATGCTCCAGCTCAGCGAGCGCGAGAATCAAGCCGACCAAAATAAAGCCCCATATCATCCGCCCCCAAGGCCGATGAAATACGACGGAGTCCCGTTCCACCCCTCCCGTCATGACCATATCGGGGAAACTCAGGAGAAAAACGCTTATGACCACGCCCACAGCAAGCAATGCTCGAAACCGCCACACCACGGTCTGTTGCGAAACAAGAGACATGTGCTGAGTAAAGGAACAGGCGACGTGATATATCGCGACGGGCCAGAATATTTCACCGAGCAGAGACATTTGACGCCACAGCAGATGCTGACTTTCGAGTATCAGAGACAATCCGTTCGTGATTTGCACCCAAGCCGTGATGGCCATCATAGCCAGCAAGGCCAGGAAGACACGTCCCTGTTTTCTCTGCCAAATGATAAGGGCGGTCAGACTGAGAGCCGCCCCTCCACTCAGGAAACATGGAATCGTCCCGATCACGATGATCCTTTTCTTAAACTGTTTGAAGTGACTGATCAGGCATAAATTCCAACAGGACAGGCCACACATCCTGTATGAATTGTATCCCATGCTGGTAGGCGGCCTCAGGGGTTGTCTTGACTGGAATAGAAACTCGAACCAATGATCCGTCGGTTCGATTTTTCGTTATGGCATCCCAAATCATATATCCCTTAGCCCAGTATTCACTCGCTATCACACGACCACGATCTTGGTACCAATAGAGGATAATTTGCTGTTCTAGACCTTTCTCAATGAGGACTCGATTGATGACTTGACTCTGCCCCTCACCGACCTGAATGATCACATGCTCGGCTTCGACAAACTGCCAACCTGCTCCAGGCAGACAGTTCTTGGGGGAATGATACGTACTTCCTGCTCTCTGACTCTCATAATAACCGACATACAGCCACACGGGCGCCGGTGATTCCTTGCCTCTCGAAGAGACCGAAGTGTGAGTTTGACTCACTGTACTGACCCGGGCATTTTGAGGCTCTTCACTCGGCCAATACACACGCATCATATAGTCGGTGAGCTTTAAGACTTTAAGAACTTTCTCCTCTAACCCGAGCTCTTTTCCCGTCCAGCGATCGGCCACAGTCAAAGGGAATTCATGAAAGCTTTTTTTGCTTTGTATCGACTCTCCATACGTCAGCGAATCAATCAGGACCCAAAATCCCGCTAACATACAGACCGCAATCACGAACGGCCAAGATTTCATGCGACATGATTCCTTATCATCAAGACTCCGCCGATTGCAGCCGCTCTCGTCCTATCCACGATAACAGCGTGCCACATACAAGAAGCATAGCAAAGGCAGCCACAAAAACAATCCATCCTTCAAAGGTATGATAAAATCCTTCGGCTGCTTCTACCCCCCAATAGTGAGCGAGAATCCCGGTTCCACTCACCCGAATAGCATTCGCTACAATGGCGATAGGAATAGAAAGAAACACTAACGCCCACCTTTTCCACAACAATCTCTGAGAAAAATAACCGTACACCGTGCCTAACGCCAATAGTGAAAGTAATGAGCGAAGACCGCTACAGGCTTCGGCCACTTCCAGTGTCGTCCCGGCCAATGCAATAAGGTTTCCTTCTCGCAACACAGGAATTCCAAGAGAAAACAAACAAAATGTCGCAGTTTTTGCGGCGAATAATTGCAATGGAAACGCGATCGTATTCACGACAATGGCTGGCAATGGGACCATAAACACCAAAAAGGCGAGTGGAAGACTGACCAACCACATGATGTTCCAACCAAAAATGAGTAGTACGAGTCCCGCCAACACCGCGATCAACGAACAACGTTGTGTGTATAATTCTGCTCCAACGTCTCCGATCAGCAACATCAAAAGTCCAAGACCAAGTAGTCCGATCCCCCACACACTCGGTTGAATCTCCGTTTGCTTGATATCATCCCAGCGCTCCCACACGAAAAAAAGCGATAAGAACGGGACAAGAAAGCCATGTGAATAGTCTGGATCATTGTACCAATCCATGACCAGCGCATTGGTAATATCCCAGTACAGAAGACACAACAGCCCTACGATGGGAATCGCCCACAATACAAACTTATGGGAATTAATGGGAGAGTCGAGTGACGGATGTATTGATTCCATACTGGGATAACAACCTCATAGCCTTCATACAAGAAACCGACTCTGCATAGAAGGACCAAAGCCCTTAGTGAATGTGCTCATTACAAATGGTTCATGTAAAACATTCGATACTAAAGATCGTTTCAGAGAATTTTTCGGCTTTGATTCGAGAAGTCTTTAGAATTACACCTCTTTCTTGAGCAATCGTCAAGGCTCTCAGACATTCCTCCTGATCGTGAAGTGGGCTCTCGCAGTCATCGCCAAGCAATCACATGCTCCTCTTTTATGAACAGAGAGGACGTCTTCAGGAATGACTCCCTCCGTATGAGAACGAGCTATAGCGAATCCTAATACATTCCAAGCGGGCAAATAGCGCGAACTCTGCGCGATATCGCGCTTCAACTAACAGAAGTTATTTGAAACGGCTATAGGCAGCACATGCTGTTGATGAAGAACAACGATGGATGAAAGAGAGAAAGAGATATATCAATAGGAATGAGAAGAATGTTTATACAAGATCAAGTTGTTCGTTGGGAGGAACTCGCTCTCCATGGTTGTCAGACGGATGTAACCCGTACTTTTTTAACAATTTATAAAAATCTGCTCGATATCGCCCTGCAATCTGAGAGGCTCGCGAGATATTCCCATCGGTCGCTCGAAGGATTTCCTTTAAATATTCACGTTCGAAATCCTCTTTGGCCTCCGTCAATGGTTGAAGCGTTCCTGGCGATTTATCTGAGCTCAGGGGTAGAAGATCCACCGTAATCATGTCCTGGGGCGACATCACGACGGCACGCTCAATCACATTTTCAAGCTCGCGCACATTACCTGGCCAAGAATACGTTACCATAGCCTGCATGGCATCTGGAGTGAACCCGCGAATGGGCTTATTCATCCTCTCCACGCTTTGTTTAAGAAAAAATTGAGTGAGCGAAGGAATATCTTGCCGTCGTTCGCGTAGTGGTGGGATCCACAGAGGAACGACTTGGATTCGATAGTACAGATCTTCTCGAAACCGTCCTTCGCGAACCGCTACTTCTAAGTCTGAATTCGTCGCAGCTAAAATCCGGACATCGACTTTGGTCGGCGTTTGAGCGCCAATCGGGAGGATTTCTCGTTGTTGAATCGCTCTCAAGAGCTTTCCCTGTAGCGCCAAAGGCATTTCACCAATTTCATCAAGAAACAATGTTCCTTTATCGGCAGTATGAAAAAGCCCTTTTTTATTCTGATAAGCCCCGGTGAAGGAACCTTTTTGATGCCCAAACAGTTCACTTTCAAACAGGGGTTCAGGAATGGCTGCACAATTGACCGCGATGAATGCTTTGTTTGCTCGAGAACTGTTGCAATGGATGACACGGGCAATGACTTCTTTTCCCGTCCCGGTCTCCCCAGAAATGCAGACAGTCGCATCCGTCCCGGCCACTCTGGCGACTTGTTGCAGTAAAGCCTGCATCTCCGCACTGCGTGCGACGACCTTATCCATCCCGTACAATTCGTTCACGAGCATTTGCAGGCGATGGATTTCCTGACTCATTCGTTGCTGCGCGAGGGCTTTATCGATGCTCGCCAGCAGTTCTTTATCGTCAAACGGCTTGGTCAGGTATCCGTACGCACCTTTTTGCATGGCCTCGACGGCATTCGGAATGCAGCCATGAGCGGTCAGGATCAGGACAGGCAGTTCTGAATGCAAATGATGCAATTCTTCCATCAGGCCCAATCCATCAGAATCCGGAAGCCGAAGATCTAAGATGGCGAAGTCGAACGCCTCTTCTTGGGCCCGAGTTAATGCGTCTCGACCGGTTCCACAAGGGGTCACGACAAACCCCATGGATTTGAGCCGCATCTGTAAGAGCGTTAACAGGCTTGGGTCATCATCAACGACGAGAATACGTTCATCCGACATAACAGTTTCTCACTCCTATTTCATGGGGAAATCTTCTCCACCTCCGCCGAAGGCGTCAGCTCTTCGGATGGTCGAGTGGGAGGAGTTTTTTGCTTGAGTTCCTGATCAATTCTCCTGAGCGCCTCAAGTTGACTCATGAGTTCTTCAACTTTTTTTTCTCTCTCATCCAATTCCTTCTGAAGTGCCAATCTGATCGCAGGTTCCTTCTTCAGTAGATCGACTTGCTTCGTCAACGCAGCAACCACCTGATTCAATTCATTAACCTTCTTATCCCGCGTCTCTACTTCCAACTGGAGTGACTCAATAGAGGAATCTTCAAGTTTGGAGGCTAGATCATAGACGATAAATTCTCGGTCAACGATCTCACGAATCAAGCGCCGCACAAAGTCGACATGTGTAATTTGGACATCGGTTCCTTCCGAATTCAGAGAGTCTAGGAGCCATAACCAAAAACGACTTTCAGCTGCCAAGCGGCTGGATGGTTTGGCCGTGACGACCTGTCGAAAGTGAGACCTGGCCGCCTCACGATCCATGTACAATAAAACGAGACCTCGAAGAAAATGGGGTTTTTGACAGTCCCCCTTGTCTTGACAAGACTCCAGGACCTTGCTCTGGCCTTTAGCGATCGCTTGAAAAAAGGGAAGGTCTTCAGGATCAGGTTTCAGAATAGGCTGAAGTGCAGTGTTTCGAGTCGGTACATCCGCCTGGTCATTGGTAATAGCCCAGGGCGAAGAAGCACAGCTCAGGAAACCAAAAATAGAAACCACGAATATCATTACGTGGAACCAAGCACGAAAAAAAGACAACCTCACCATTATGAAGCTACTCCCACAGATTTCTCATTCCCTACAATAACATGAATGGTGGTTCCTTTTCCGACTTCGCTCTCCGCCCAGATGTCTCCACCATGGGCTTCGATGACTTTCTTCGCCAAGGCCAGGCCGATTCCGCTCCCTACGTATGAATGGGCTCTCTGGGATCGACCTTGATAAAAACGTTCAAAAATATGAGGTAAGTCCTCAGGTGGCACACCCTGTCCCGAATCTGCGACGGATAGATGGTAACTCGATTTGTCTTCTCCCGCTCTCGAACGAATAGTGATCGAAGCGCCATCCGCGCTAAACTTGATAGCGTTGGATAACAGATTTTCAACGACCTGCTCAATCCGTGGGCCATCGACATCTTGCATACGGATACGATCTTGAACAAGGTCCGGCAACAATTGAATATGTTTACGTTCTGCCAAAAACCTCATTTTTTCCACGGATCGCAAGACTAACCGGTTTAAATCCGTCGGACTAAAATGATAGGCCAACATATCAGCTTCCATCCTGGAAAGATCAAGAAGATTGCCGATTAACTGATTCAATCGCTGGCTACTCTCCATTAAGATCGTGAGCGTCTCTCGTTGATCATGATTGACAGGTCCCAGAATGCCATCGACCAACAGCTTCGTCCCTTCACGAATCGACGTTAACGGCGTCTTCAACTCATGAGATACGTTGGCGAGAAATTCGGACTTCATTTGATCCAGTTGTTGTAATTGTTCACTCATCCAATTCACGGTATAGACCAGTTCTCGTAACTCATGAGGCACCGTCACAGGAACCGTTTTACCAAACTGGCCTTGTCCAATTCGACGAATTTGGCCCTGGACCCGCCGAAGAGGACGCAGGATACTATAGCTAGCCACACCCGCCAAACCAAGCCCTAACAACAACGCCATAAGCATTAACTGTCGAGAGATGTCGACGGCTTGCACGGAACGCACATGCGTGTCCCGCAAAATACCTCCAATGCTGGATTCTTGAAATGTCACGTAGGCATTGATGGTCTGTGTCATGGCATCGACTAATGCATCACGACGACTCTCATACGATGCAATAGAAACCTCAGACCGATCTGTCCGCTCAACGCCCTCACTCAGGAATAACGTATGAAGCTCTTCATGCAATTGTTTCGTTTTTGCCAGCAAGCTTGAAGCCTCTGGAGAGTCTCCTTGCTCTTGCAAGACCTTTAAAGTCTTTCGAAAATTCTCAGCTTCCTCGAGAAATTCTTGCAGCAATACCGTATCGCGAAGCACCAGGTATTGTTTATCACTTTTGAGCTGAGCATAGAGACTCGCAATTAGACGTTTTGCTGTTTCCACGGCGGGGAAATGATGGATAACGAGTTCAGCACCCAAATCAGTAAGGACTCTGAGCTGATTCAGGACATACAGATTCACTCCAACAACAAGCACGATGATTGTTAGATATCCTAAAGCTGATCTCCAAAAAATGGAAAGGCGTGAAAACATCAAACATCATCCCACGACAAGTAAGGTACCTCCCATGATGACCATGCCCGCTACGCTACCATTCTTCATGAGAACTCACAAACTTTCTTGAATTCACGTTTTAGGTAGATCAACGAATTCCTTAGTCCTATTCAATTCTGTTTCTCCTACACTACCTGGCTGTTCGTTCTGTCCTGATTTTTCTGTAGACGTTAAAGATACTGGAAATCCCTATCTCCTCAGTAATTACGTAAAAACAATGAATGGCAGTACATACAACTCAAAAAAGTCTTCACGAGAGGAACGCAAGGTTTATTCCGTTTCTCATGTCTAACGTATTATTTTTTAACATGAATGTTCATCTCTGCCACACAAGGCATACATGTTGCTTGTCCGCTGCTTTGGTCTTAATTTCTGCCAAAGATCTTCTGGCCTCTCCACAAGGATAGTGGACTCACCTTAGTTCTATCTCATAACTACTGAAGTCAATAAGTGTCTTATTAAACTGCTCACTCAAATGCCATTAATAAATTATTTCAATTCAACTCTGGCACTAAATTCCGCCCAGTCCAGGAGCACATCCTGAAATTTTCCTGATGGTCTGAGGAGCTAGGTATGGAATATCGTATGATCAAATTTTACCTGTTATCTAAGAAAATCATTCATGTCATAAGCATATTGAGCTTAACCATAGGCATGACGCAGACGAGTGAAGGTGCATCCGTCACACTTTCTTGGAAGCCTAATCAAGAATCAGATCTTGCGGAATATAGAATTTACCGACGTGTTCTCCCTTCATCCGACTATGGAGCACCTATATTCTCAGGAACACCTCGTGACCCACAGGCTCCTTCACATACGATTACTGGACTTCTTGATGGAACAACATATGGGTTTATTGCTACTGCATTGGACCAAGCAGGGAATGAAAGCGGCCCTTCAAATGAAGTCACTACGACGACCACCGGTACTCCGCCCCCTCCGCCGCCTCCGCCGCCGCCGCCCCCTTCGGGGAGCACCGTGGCCATTAACTTCCAACCCCCCGGCGCCTCCACCCCCGACGGCTTCCTGCGCGATACCGGGGCTGTCTTCTCTGATTCCCAAGGCTACGGCTGGTCCACCGCCGTCAACACCCGCGAACGCGAACAGAACAGTAATCAGGCCCTCGATACCTTCATTCACTTTGACACCGGCACCACCGTCACTTGGCGCTATCCCCTCGCCAACGGCACCTATCTCATCTCCCTGGCCAGCGGCGACCCCAGTCATGCTCAAGGCCCTCATCTGGTTCAGGTCGAAGACCTCGTCGTCATTAACAACGTCCCCACCCAGGCCAATGAATTCGTCACCGTCACCAATCAGCCCGTCACCGTCACCGATGGCGAACTCACCCTGCGCTTGACGCGCACCAGCACCACCAAGACACTCCTCAATTACCTCCGGATTACGCCAACAAACTCCACAACCTCTCCGCCCCCGCCCCCTCCGCCCCCTCCGCCGCCTCCGCCGCCGCCGCCCCCTTCGGGGAGCACCGTGGCCATTAACTTCCAACCCCCCGGCGCCTCCACCCCCGACGGCTTCCTGCGCGATACCGGGGCTGTCTTCTCTGATTCCCAAGGCTACGGCTGGTCCACCGCCGTCAACACCCGCGAACGCGAACAGAACAGTAATCAGGCCCTCGATACCTTCATTCACTTTGACACCGGCACCACCGTCACTTGGCGCTATCCCCTCGCCAACGGCACCTATCTCATCTCCCTGGCCAGCGGCGACCCCAGTCATGCTCAAGGCCCTCATCTGGTTCAGGTCGAAGACCTCGTCGTCATTAACAACGTCCCCACCCAGGCCAATGAATTCGTCACCGTCACCAATCAGCCCGTCACCGTCACCGATGGCGAACTCACCCTGCGCTTGACGCGCACCAGCACCACCAAGACACTCCTCAATTACCTCCGGATTACGCCAACAAACTCCACAACCTCTCCGCCCCCGCCCCCTCCGCCCCCTCCGCCGCCTCCGCCGCCGCCGCCCCCTTCGGGGAGCACCGTGGCCATTAACTTCCAACCCCCCGGCGCCTCCACCCCCGACGGCTTCCTGCGCGATACCGGGGCTGTCTTCTCTGATTCCCAAGGCTACGGCTGGTCCACCGCCGTCAACACCCGCGAACGCGAACAGAACAGTAATCAGGCCCTCGATACCTTCATTCACTTTGACACCGGCACCACCGTCACTTGGCGCTATCCCCTCGCCAACGGCACCTATCTCATCTCCCTGGCCAGCGGCGACCCCAGTCATGCTCAAGGCCCTCATCTGGTTCAGGTCGAAGACCTCGTCGTCATTAACAACGTCCCCACCCAGGCCAATGAATTCGTCACCGTCACCAATCAGCCCGTCACCGTCACCGATGGCGAACTCACCCTGCGCTTGACGCGCACCAGCACCACCAAGACACTCCTCAATTACCTCCGGATTACGCCAACAAACTCCACAACCTCTCCGCCCCCGCCCCCTCCGCCCCCTCCGCCGCCTCCGCCGCCGCCGCCCCCTTCGGGGAGCACCGTGGCCATTAACTTCCAACCCCCCGGCGCCTCCACCCCCGACGGCTTCCTGCGCGATACCGGGGCTGTCTTCTCTGATTCCCAAGGCTACGGCTGGTCCACCGCCGTCAACACCCGCGAACGCGAACAGAACAGTAATCAGGCCCTCGATACCTTCATTCACTTTGACACCGGCACCACCGTCACTTGGCGCTATCCCCTCGCCAACGGCACCTATCTCATCTCCCTGGCCAGCGGCGACCCCAGTCATGCTCAAGGCCCTCATCTGGTTCAGGTCGAAGACCTCGTCGTCATTAACAACGTCCCCACCCAGGCCAATGAATTCGTCACCGTCACCAATCAGCCCGTCACCGTCACCGATGGCGAACTCACCCTGCGCTTGACGCGCACCAGCACCACCAAGACACTCCTCAATTACCTCCGGATTACGCCAACAAACTCCACAACCTCTCCGCCCCCGCCCCCTCCGCCCCCTCCGCCGCCTCCGCCGCCGCCGCCCCCTTCGGGGAGCACCGTGGCCATTAACTTCCAACCCCCCGGCGCCTCCACCCCCGACGGCTTCCTGCGCGATACCGGGGCTGTCTTCTCTGATTCCCAAGGCTACGGCTGGTCCACCGCCGTCAACACCCGCGAACGCGAACAGAACAGTAATCAGGCCCTCGATACCTTCATTCACTTTGACACCGGCACCACCGTCACTTGGCGCTATCCCCTCGCCAACGGCACCTATCTCATCTCCCTGGCCAGCGGCGACCCCAGTCATGCTCAAGGCCCTCATCTGGTTCAGGTCGAAGACCTCGTCGTCATTAACAACGTCCCCACCCAGGCCAATGAATTCGTCACCGTCACCAATCAGCCCGTCACCGTCACCGATGGCGAACTCACCCTGCACTTGACGCGCACCAGCACCACCAAGACACTCCTCAATTACCTCCGGATTACGCCTCAATAAGGGAATATTATTTCAATGAAACTATTAGAAATTTCTATGAAGGCTAAGTGAGCAAGAAATGAAATACGTAAGCAAAACTCTGAGAATTGAAGTAATTTAAGAGTTCGTCATCTTGACCGATATAGCCACTATGTTCGTCATAAATTCGAATACTATTTTTTCAACAGGGTAGGTATACGTTCGATGGATACTAGTTTATCCCCTCACATCTTCTAACAGATTCTGTGAAGGCTCCTTCCCGAAAAAGGCAAACCTATCGCGAGGTAGGGACGCAAAGCCACGGGTCAGACCGCATAACATTCTGACAGCCGGGTTTCCGAAGGAAGGCAAAGCTCAAGTAAATACCCCTCGTGGAACGGGGCCTTCTGAGATTTTCTTAATTAAGGAGGCACCCGATGCTTACTTGGAGTACTTGGCGTAAAAATATTACCTTCGCAATGCTTGTCTTCAGTACACTCTTTTTTCTTTCCTACAGCGTTTCTGCTGGCGATGATGTTCAGTTAGAGTGGGCGCCAAATCAAGAAGATGATTTAGCGGGATACAATGTTTTCCACGGCACACAATCTGGAGTGTATGGGTTTCCTGATGACGTGCAAAATCAGACGACTTATAAAAAGGGCAATCTAGATCCCACCAAAAAGCATTACTTTGCGGTCACTGCGTACGACGAAGCCGGCAATGAAAGTGCGCCGTCTGCTGAAGTCAGCACGGCAACTCCCAACGCCGGTACGGCCACTGAGATTTCTTCACCGAGTGCAAGCGCATCCTTTGCGCCTGGACAAACGGTGACCGTGCAAGGACAAGGCAGTAATTTATGGTGGGATATCGACCTCTACACCGATGGAAAACCTGCCTTTGCCTCAGGCGTGGGGTCGACCATGACGTTCATTATTCCCCTGGACGCAAATACCAGCCAAGAGGTTCATATCAAACTCTCTGGGGACAATGGTGTTGTCACACACATTCACAAGATTACAACGGATTCGAATAGCACACCTCCCCTACCACCACCGCCTCCACCGCCCCCGAGTGATGATCCGCCACCGGTTGCCGCCACAGTGGCCATCAACTTCCAACCCTCCTCTTCTTCTACCCCTTCAGGGTTCCTCAAGGACGATGGCTCACCGTATTCCAGCAGCCGTGGGTATGGCTGGTCGACACGCCTCAATACGCGCGAACGCAACCGGGTGAGCGATCAGTCCCTGGATACCCTCATTCATTTTGATGAAGGCACCTCTGCAACATGGAGATACGACATCCCCAATGGCACTTATCTCGTTTCCCTGGCCAGTGGAGATCCCAGCTATCCACAAGGCCCCCATCATGTTCAAGTCGAGGGCGTCACCGTTATCGATAATGTTGCGACTCGTACTGGGGAATTTTTGAAGATCACCGACGTCCCTGTCACGGTGACTGATGGACAATTGAGTATTCGCCTCACCCGTAGCGGAGGTACGAGCAAGACCATCCTCAACTATGTAAAGATTTCCCCCATGGACCCGAATGCCGGGCCACCGGCTCCACCACAACCCCCCAGTGACGACCCGCCCCCGAGTGACGACCCGCCCCCGAGTGATGATCCGCCACCGGTTGCCGCCACAGTGGCCATCAACTTCCAACCCTCCTCTTCTTCTACCCCTTCAGGGTTCCTCAAGGACGATGGCTCACCGTATTCCAGCAGCCGTGGGTATGGCTGGTCGACACGCCTCAATACGCGCGAACGCAACCGGGTGAGCGATCAGTCCCTGGATACCCTCATTCATTTTGATGAAGGCACCTCTGCAACATGGAGATACGACATCCCCAATGGCACTTATCTCGTTTCCCTGGCCAGTGGAGATCCCAGCTATCCACAAGGCCCCCATCATGTTCAAGTCGAGGGCGTCACCGTTATCGATAATGTTGCGACTCGTACTGGGGAATTTTTGAAGATCACCGACGTCCCTGTCACGGTGACTGATGGACAATTGAGTATTCGCCTCACCCGTAGCGGAGGTACGAGCAAGACCATCCTCAACTATGTAAAGATTTCCCCCATGGACCCGAATGCCGGGCCACCGGCTCCACCACAACCCCCCAGTGACGACCCGCCACCCAGCGATGATCCGCCACCGGTTGCCGCCACAGTGGCCATCAACTTCCAACCCTCCTCTTCTTCTACCCCTTCAGGGTTCCTCAAGGACGATGGCTCACCGTATTCCAGCAGCCGTGGGTATGGCTGGTCGACACGCCTCAATACGCGCGAACGCAACCGGGTGAGCGATCAGTCCCTGGATACCCTCATTCATTTTGATGAAGGCACCTCTGCAACATGGAGATACGACATCCCCAATGGCACTTATCTCGTTTCCCTGGCCAGTGGAGATCCAAGCTATCCGCAAGGCCCCCATCATATTAAAATCGAGGGCGTCACCGTTATCGATAATGTTGCGACTCGTACTGGAGAATTTTTGAAGATCACCGATCTCCCCGTCACGGTGACTGATGGGCAATTGAGCATTCGCCTTACCCGTAGCGGAGGTACGAGCAAGACCATCCTCAACTATGTGAAAATCAGCCCCATTCAATAGGCCGCATAGTATGATATATAGAGAACATGTTTTACTTAGAGATTAAGCTTGGAGAGGATAACAATGAACATACCCAAAACGATGAAATATATACTCTTTTTGCTCGTTACTACTGTGATTTCTTACAGCCCTGAGGCAAGCTGGGCAAGTGAGCTGAGCGATGTCGCCAATTCGATGGCGCCTGGCACATGGGCGGAGTTGAAGTCTGAAGGGTTTACCCAAGATTATGTTCTCTATCCTGGTGAACGCCAGGATCCTTCGGTCAATTACTTAGGAGAAGTGACTTGGGATCCTACAAGTCGCAAAATTTTATTCATCGGGTCTGGGCATCTGGTACCAGCCATAATGCATTTTTATTCAGAAAGCACCAACACGTGGACGCGTGACCTCAAGATATATGGTGTCAAGAAAGGCCTCAGTCACGGATACAACCACAATTCCATCTCTCCCCAGCATCGGATTATGGGGTTTTTGTACGCCGCAGCATCTTCCCTACGCGTCCATCGCTACCACATCGATTCCAATTCTTGGAGTGAGGGGGCCACAACATCGAACGACGGAGGCCATGCCCATGCCATGGAGTACTTCCCTGATCGAGGGAAATGGTATATCGCGGACGGGACGTATGGAATTATTAGAGAATATGATCATGTCTCTGATTCGTGGAAAACTCACGCGTCGGGAAAGCGTGAATGCTTCGCGAACCCCGGAGATCCAACGGCGGGATACATTCACTCCTTCGCCGCGTATAACCCCATTGAACATGTGATTATCTTTGGCGGTGGAAATACTGAAAGTGGCGGAAAGTTCTACAACTCAAAGGCATGGTGTAAGATGGATGTGAATGGCAATATTACGCTATTGCCTCCTGCCCCTGCCTATCTCCAACTTCCTCATACGAGTATTGGAGGGCTTCAGACGATCGACCCAGTGAGTGGGGATTTTCTGGTGTTAACGAAAAGTGATGATATGTATGCGTTTGACTTTTCGGAGAATAGGTGGAGAACCGTCAATCACCAGGCAACGAGTCCAGGGATTTTCTCTACACCTAGTAGCAATTTCATTTATGGATTCGTAGTCCCGATTAATACTTATGGCGTTGTGCTGTACGCCCGGTACACTGGGGGAAATAATTCGACCTGGTTATACAAGCATGCTCAAGGCGGAAGCTCCGCTCCCCCCCCTCCTCCTCCTCCACCGCCAACGCCGACAGTTGACACGGTGGCCCCTAATGCACCAGTTCAACTGAAGATTGTTTCCAGTGGTGGCACTCCCCCGCCTCCTCCGCCACCCCCGTCCCCACCATCAGGTACTAGTGATTTCGCGGAGCTGTGTGCGAGAAGCACAACATTGGTATGCCGAGATTTTTCTACTCAGCCGCCATATGATTTTGATGGAGTTGAGGGAATATTCCACAATAAGGGAGATTGTGACAGCTCTGCCATCCTGGACAATGCTTCCCGAACATGCCCGCAAATTGAAAACGGCACTCTCAAGTTCACCGTGCCAACCATGAGTGGCGCTGGAGGGTCTGGGCAATACTTTTTACGGTTTGCGGACTTTAATGGAGGAAAATCTATTCAGCCTGGCGAAGAAATCTTCGTTCGATGGCGGCAAAAATACTCGGCGAGTTTCCTGGCAACGAAGTATAAGAATAGCGCAGGTTGGAAACACGGCATGCTTGGCGCCGCCGACGAGTTTTCTTGTGCCAGTAATGAAGTTGTGGTTCAGAACAGTTTTCAACGTGGCGTCCCGCAAATGTACCACGCCTGCGGATTATTCCAGCCATTCGAAAAGAAAGTCTCAGGCACGAATGACTTTGATTACCAACCGGGCGGAGACAATCGTTGCTTGCGGAGTGATATCGTAGACAAAAATCCTCCAGATTTTTCTAACGGGTGTTTTCCCTACAAGGCCGATGTCTGGGTCACCTATCAAGTAGGCATTACACATGCCGCGTCAGGACAACCGAGCCGAATCCGCTTGTGGGTGCAGGAAGACGGTGGGCCACGATTATTGATTATCGACTACTTGCATACCCTGAGAAATACCAAAGGCTACGGAAAAGTATGGTTTTTGCCCTATCAAACAGACAAAGATAGCACGCAAGATCACCCGGAAGGGTACATCTGGTACGACGAGTTGATCGTTAGCAAGGTACAATTGCCCTAGCGCGTTTCGTCCACCTCTTCGACTGTTCCCCCCAGGCATTAAAACCTGGGGGGAATTTCTTTACCGATCATTTCTGCTGATGCCTCGAGTAAGAAAAACTGAGCATTTTAGCTGGACGAAGTTGCTACGCACTTTTCGATTAAATGGCTCAGCTTATTCATCGAACCCTCCCAATTATGGTGCGATAACATACGTGCACGCGCATGCTTGGCATAGCGTTCTCGCTCCTTTGGGCTTTCTAGTAATCGGAGGATAGCCTCACAATAGTCATCTCTCGTCGATGCTGTCAGAAGATGTTCCCCTGACACGGCATCAATTCCTCCAGCAGCTTGTTCACTGCTCACGACTGGAACGCCCATGGCCATCGCCTCAAGCACTTTGTTCTGGGTTCCTCGTGCGATGGTTAACGGTGCAACATTGACGGCTGAACGCCACACATAGGGCCGCACGTCTTTCACCGATCCGGTGACTGTCACATTCGATAATCGCGCAAGTGCCTGTATGGCCCTGGATGGATTGGCTCCCACAATCCACAACTTGGTTCCGGGGCGATGCTGTTGTATGGCTGGCAATATCTCGTGACAAAATGACAACATGCACTGTTGATTCGGATAATAATCCATCCGACCGATGAACGAGAGAACATCTGGATCATACGGTTCCGTTGTGGGTTGAAAATACTCGGTATCCACGCCATTGGGGAACCAATCAGTCTGGACCTGTACCCCATAATTATTGAGTGTCTCAAGCTCGGCTTTTGTCGTGCACGTGCAATAATCGAACTGTTGCGCCAGAGCAATTTCAGCCTGTTGCAGTTTCATACTCTCTAAGCGGTATCCAAGAGACATCGGAAACTGGCGAAACTGAGAGTAGATCAGCCATTTCTGGGAGTCCATGTCTCCAAAATCAAGCATTTTCGGAATCCCCCTTACCCGGGCCACATAAGGGGCAACCGATGAACAGTGCACAAAGATAAGGTCGAATGATTGCTTGGCAAGTTGCGCATCGATTCGACGCTGAAGTTGATTGGAGTAAAAATATCCCATGCTGGCTGGAGAAGTGGTCAGAAGGCTCCCAACCATGCGAAGAGTCGCGCTTGTCGTACTGACTTGTTCACAGACAAAATCATGACAATGCTCTCGAATGCCCTGCGCCTCCCGGGTTTCTTCGTCGGAACGAGTCAAAGACGCCACAGTCACGTGATGTCCTTGCTGACTTAAATGCCTGATCATATTGAATGGACGTATTTTTCCACCTCTGGTCGGTGGGTAAGGGAAACGATGACAAAGATAGAGAATCTTCAATGAACTAACTCATGTGAAGCTGGGCGGCAACCTCTTCAGGTTGTTGCCCATCGAGGTACATCCGGCTCCAGATTTCAAAATTCATCAGAGCCAGTAAATGGTCGGTATGATCTTCTTTATTGGCTTCATGGAGAGCGATCGTCTGTTCAACTTCGTTCCAATCAAATACTCCACGTCGCTGAATAGATTCCTTCGAGAGAACGGACTTGAGAAGAGGCGATAAGGCGCCTTTCACCCATGCCCCCATGGGAGCACCGAATCCCCGCTTTTTGCGATGGAGAATATCATCTGGAAGGATTCCCTTGAACGCCACTTTCAAGATGTGCTTAAGATGTCGACCATGAATTTTATACCGAGAGGGCATACGCGCAGAGAGTTCAACGAGCCGTTGATCGAGAATCGGAACGCGACATTCCAAGGACACCGCCATGGTCATTTTATCTGTCAGCAATAACAGATCATCTGGCAACTGAGTCGAAAGATCGACTTGAAGAAGACGCCTCAGGGCATCACCACTTTTTGATCCAGCCAATACCGTTCCCAATGTATCCATGTCCGAAGAACCAGGTTGCTGAAGCAAGCGACTGCGCTGAGCATGATTGAAGACCTGCACATAGGTGCGATATCGCTCTGCGAATGACAGTTGATTCGATAACATAAAGCTTCGGGCATACCGCGAAAGATTCAAGAGAGGCGAATGGCGATCACTCGGAAGCGCACGAGCCAAAGGCGTCAAAACATGATGGCGCAACCACTGTGGGACACGATTGTAATATTGCCCGTAGTATTCTCCGAGATACCTCCGATAGCCGCCAAACAACTCATCGCCTCCAACCCCCGATAAAATGACGGTCACATCGCGCCTTGCGAATTCAGCCACTAAGTAGGTCGTGATAAACGCGGCGTCAGCCATCGGTTCATCCATATGCCAAAGCAGGTGCGGGAGCAGACTCGCGACATCAGGCCTGACGAGAATTTCTTTATGATCCGTCCCAAAGAGCTCCGCAATACGACGAGCGTACGGGAGCTCGTTGTAATATTGCCCTCCTTCTGAATCTTCAAATCCAATGGAATAGGTCTTGACCGGCTGACGACTATTCTTCGCCATGAGTGCCACAACACTACTCGAATCAATGCCCCCACTGAGAAACGCGCCAAGAGGCACATCGCTGACCATTTGAGACACCACAGCTGCTTCAAAGGCTTCCACGACCGCTTCAGCCCATTCCTGTTCATCCATCGAGTGATCGATCGCATCCGAATCAGGAAACTGCCAATAACTCCGGATCTCACAACGGCCATTCTCCCAAATCAGCATGGAGGCCGGAGGTAATTTCTGAATGCCCCGGAACATAGAGTACGGCGCAGGGGTATATCCGAGGGTTAAATATTCTTGCAGTGCGGCAGGATCAAGCTCGGCAGACACACCGGGAACTGCCAGAATAGACTTCACTTCTGAGGCAAAGACGAGACGAAACCCATCGTTGTAATAATAGAGTGGTTTAATCCCAAGACGATCCCGTCCAACCAACAACCGGCGTCGAGCCGTATCCCACAAGGCGAACCCATACATCCCATCCAAGCACGTGATAAACTCGTCACCGTACTGCTCGTAAGCATGCACGACCACTTCACTGTCAGACTTCGAAGAAAATGTATGCCCCTGCCGAGAAAGCGTTTCTCGGAGTTCTCGGAAATTATAAATTTCTCCGTTACATACCGTCCAAAGGGTGTTCGTTTCATTCGCGATCGGTTGATGTCCGCCCGCCACATCGATAATGGCTAAGCGTCTCATCCCTAACAAGATTCCCGGCCCAACATATTCCCCGTGGTCATCGGGGCCACGATGGACCATGACTTTCCCCATACGATCAAGCACGTCTGGTTGACCGATTTGGTGCTCAGAAAAATTCAGAATACCGTATATGCCACACATGGAGTTGATCTTTCGTTCTATGGAGAAACCATCAGCACGGTCCCGGTTTGTCACCCATTACGATATCGTCGCATGAGAACGGATGTATCTTGCCAGTCTCTCAGCGAGAAACATTCCGATTGCCTTATGGGCATCGGCATCATAATGTTCATCAAACGGAGCCACCGGGAGCGTCTGCGTTTGTTGATAAAGGTGACGAAGCGGTTCAAGTAGGTCAAAAAACATGATTCCACGTGTCGTGGCAAGATCACGTATGGTGGATTGATACAGGAGATCGGGCGCAGGATCAGAGACTTGAGAAGAAACAGGGAGCAAGGCGATGCTGAGCTGAAAATGATGTTGTTGAGCCAGCGCCAGCAACGCATCAATCTGAGCTTCCACGTGTACACGCTGTTCCTGAATGAAACGCTCCGGGTTTCCCTGCAGTAATTGAGTAATGACGCTGTTTCGTTGTTTCCACATCTTATAGACATTATAGAACCACGATACCAAGGCGCTCTTTCGCGCCATCTGAATAATATACCACTTTCCGAGCGCTTCGCCGTCAGGTTTTGCGTCCAGGTCGAGCATGTACCAATCCCGACCAGATATCCGGTGATAATAGGTTTGGATGTCCGTCGGCGCCAACGTGTACTGATCAACAACCACCACGACATGGTCAGGATTCAGGCCCACACCCACTTGTTCAAGAAACCGAGCCTGCTGTGTGAGCGTGTAGGCACGCACACCAAAATTGATGACCCTGTACGATCGATCTGAGACAAATTGCCGTAATTGAGCTTCAAGCACGCTGGAGACGAGATCCCGATCCTCTATCCCCAAGCCATAGACTTGCGTTCCCCCGAAAACCAAGATGCGATATTCGTCCTGATCTTTTCGACCGACGTCCTGGCCCCGCAACCCAAGGTGGTTAAGCGTGATGAATTGATCATATCCATAATGTTGATCACCGGAAAGTGGCCGGTATCCCAAATCCCGGTCTGGTTTTACACGGAGTAAAGGAAGTTGCTCCGATCTCGGGGCTCCCATCGAAATCCGTACAGCGAATTCCAGGAAGCAGGTCAGGACGAACAGGAAAAGCATGAACCACAGGACCGGCCCAAATGGATACACCTTCTTGGCATAGTTAACGATGACGCATCTCGCCCCCTTTTGACCATCGCGCACGATAAGATAACGCTAATCCTATGCTACCCATCATGACTTTCCTGCTATGTTCTGACAAATATCCGAAAATACCTCAGAGACTTTTTCCCACGTGAAGTCATCTTCCACGAACTTCCTGGCCGCTCGTTCAATAGATCGTCTTTTTTCCGAATCATGCAGTAACGTCACCACAGCCTGAGCAAAATCCTCTGGAGAATCAGCAAGCAGACAATTCTTTTCCGATATCACTGGGAGACCTTCAGCTCCAATAGAAGTTGAAACGACGGCTTTTCCCATGGCCATGGCCTCAAAAATCTTAATTCGTGTCCCCCCTCCAATCCGGAGTGGAACGATATAGACCTCTGCTTGAGCGATATAGGGCCGAACATCTTCAACCCTTCCAAGAAATCGGACTTGAGGAACATCTTCCGCCAGTTTCTGAAGTCCGGGCGTAGGATTTCTTCCCACAACCGTAAGCCTCACATCCCGAATCTGTGCTTGAATGAGCGGGAGAATATCCGAGATAAAATAGGAAATACCATCTTCATTAGGAATCCAATCCATCGAACCGGAGAACACAAGCGTATGCTTTTCACAGGGACCGTTGGTCGGCATGAAATACTGGGTATCGACTCCAGTGGGAATCGAGAAGATTTCCTGTTTTCCAGTGAGCGCTCGTAAGCAATCGCGATCTTGAACCGATACGGCAATGACACCGGAAAAATTCTGACAGGCTTCTTTTTCGTAACGTTCCATTTTTTTCCACTGAGACCTCCAAAACCAACGCAAAAGCGGGTTTCGGCTCGTCAGATAATGTCTTTGCGGGATGACATATTCCACATTATGCTCGAAGAGAATGGAGGGAAGCGTCCTGATGTGTTCGAAGTTAATGCTCGGCTGCAAAAAGTCACAAATAACTAAGTCGAATCTCTCCTCCATGATTAAGTCGTGCAATTTCCGTTCGACGTCCTGCGAATAATCATTTAAGACGGTAATCGGTCTCGCAGAAAATAAACGTAGAAGAACGTTCATGAAAAATTTCGGACTAAATTTCGGAACTTCTTTCCAACCGATGGCATGATACTCAGAACACAGCGTGGCGACTTCATCGATATATTGACGATCTTTTTCCTCCTCCATATTAGTAATGAGGGTAATATGAAATCGTTGATGTAATCGTTTGAGCAACTGCCCAGTTCGGATTTTCCCTCCGGTATCCATAGGAAAAGGAAACCGCTGCGAATACATTAAAACGCGTAAGGGTTCCATGGCCTACGGGAAATCGACGATGAAGAGTTCAGGATCGGACATTGGAAAAAAGAACATGCTCGACATCACCTTCTCATCTCCATTCGTGTTTCGGATTCGTTCAGTTAACAAAAACTGAAGGCGACAACGTTAGAACTTGGGAAACAATGCACCAACTGATTTTCCCGAGTCCCGACTTAGGATGAGTCTTGAATATGTCTAACGAGGCGTTGTACTCGCAGTCCGACAAGAGCGGGATCCCTCGGGCTCCTTCACAAGCTTACACTCGACCGCCGAAGTGGTGAACTCTCGTGTGATTGGATTGTGGGCCCAGGTCAACGGTTTTATCGGAACTGCGCGAAAAGATTCGATGGAGAAATTGCTCTGCCGGACCAATTCTTCGAATCGCTTGATCGTTATCATGTTCAGGCCGCCGGAGACTTCGGAGAAACGGGTCGCGCCATCATGCTTGAAATCAGATCTCCAGCGAATTAGAGCAGACTCACTGAAGACCAAATGCGACCATGGAAAAATCGAAAAAAGATGCCCACCGTATGGATGGTACCAAGTGGGACCGAAGGAGACAATCACACTTCCATCCGGAGCCAGGAGGCGATTCATCGTCGAAAGGATTTCCATAGGATTGTCAAAATGCTCGAATGCATCAATGGACACGATGACATCGACCTGCTCTTGCGTGGTATCACTAAACGTGCATTTGTCTGCGACGCCTGCCCTTTCTGCCGAGCTTTTCGCGACATCTAACAAATGAAGTCGAATATCAAGCCCAATCACATGGGTGGCCCCATGCTGAGCCATTTCAATACATCCATCACCGCTCCCACAGCCAAAATCGAGGATGGTTTTCCCACGTAAACTTTCCCACCCATCCTGGCCTACGATCTGTTTAACTTTCTGAATATAGGAAAATGGAGGATCAGTGCCATCCTGATTTGCTGTTCCTGGCTTTAACCAGCGCAGACATCGATAACCGAGCTCACCACCGATTTTCATGATGCACAAGACTCGTACCGGGGAATAGCCAAGCAGCCAGATATCCCGATCATCACCTGAATTTGATTCTCTCTGTCAAAACCGTTATTCATCTCAATAGATTCCTTCCACAGTACACCATGGATCAATATTTCTATTTGCTGTGATATGAATTGAGACTGCGGGAGACCAAAGAAGCCGAATCACCAGCACACGCCATGATATTCGCCTCGAATACGATTCTTCTGGGGAATATTTACCAGGTCAAGGATCATCTGCTCATCAGATGTGTTCTGATAAAGGGTTTCCATGATTGCCTTATCGCTTAGGCCAACAATCAGTACATCTGACTGTGCGATGAGATCTTCACAGTTTTTGATCATCAAGGAGGAAATGTGGGGAATGGTTTCTTCGATATACCGGCGATTAGCCCCAATAAGCCTCGCGACATTCACTTCCGGGTCATAAATACGAAGATTCAGTCCTTTTCCGATAAATCGTTCGGCCATGACGACGAGGGGACTCTCTCGTAAATCATCTGTTCCGCTCTTAAAACTCAATCCAATCAGGCCAATAGACTTCTTCCCTGATTCCAGTACCATGTTGATCGCATGATCGATGTGAATGGCGTTACTCGTTAAGACGTTCCCAAGCATCGGCACTGAAACATCTTTCGATTTCGCGACATATAACATGGCTTTGAGGTCCTTGGGCAAGCACGATCCTCCAAAGGCAAACCCAGGTCGCAAGTACGCTGGCGAAATGTTCAGACGTGTATCACGACAGACCATCTCCATCACGGCATGAGAATCCACCCCCATAGCCTGGGAAAGACGCCCCACCTCGTTCGCAAAGGTCGCTTTCAAGGCATGGAAAATGTTGCAGGCATATTTCAACATCTCAGCCGTGCGTATCGATGTCACAAGAAATTCGCACGGTAAATGGCCGAATAAATCATGCAGGACTTTTTCTGCCCGTTTAGAGGCTGTGCCGATCACGGTAAACGGCGGATTATCATAATCTTTGATGGAAGAACCTTCGCGAAGGAATTCCGGCTGAAAACACACATCAAAGTCTTTCCCGCATTGTTTTCCCGCGTGCTTCTCAATGATCGGAACGATGATATCCTCCACTGTCCCAGGGAATACTGTTGATCGAATGACGAAAACATGATAATCCGTCTTCGTTCGCATCGCCTCGCCAACTTGTTCACTCAGACGCTGAATGGCCGTTAAATCCTGGCTACCATTGGAACGTGCTGGAGTCCCAACGCACACGAACGACACTTCAGAACGGTGAACACCATCCGAGGCATTATTGGTCACCTCTACCCGGCCACATGATCCGGCATGGCGCATGAGCTCTTCCATGCCTTCTTCGATGATGGGGGTGGCCCCTTTCCGAATCAAGTCCAACTTGGTCTGATCTAAATCCACGCCCACTACTTGATGTCCGTCACGAGCCAGACACCCCAGGGAAACGGCCCCCACATATCCCAGTCCAAAAATGCTAACTTTCATCACGTCCTCTTTGTTGAGACATTAAAATTCCAGATAAAACACACCTCTATAGCTCTGGTATCGGTAGAAATATACCTATTCCTAAGGGCAAACCCCGTCCATCTCTCGAAACCTTCTAGCTCAATTATGCTAAAAAAGTCCTCATCCATATACTACGCTTATCTTCTAAAATATTGTTCATCACCATGTGTTGCAGAATGAAGGTACTTATCATGATCGATTTTTTAGGGCCACAGCACCATTTTAGTGCTTTATCGGCCTTCTAGGAAGCGCTGTACGAGTAAAATAAATGGAACCAAGCTCTTTTCAAGAATGATCAACATGAACCATGCCTCTATAGCCCTTTATCAGATCCCGATCAGACAATGCATGATCACTTTTTCTTCCAAAAAAATAATATCCAGAGGCGGCATCGAATGAACCGGCTTTCCGAGCGAGGATTTGATCGAAGAACAGAAAAGGAAACGCGAGAAATCGAGACAATGACCTGAGGACAGAATGAATTCTCGCGTTGTCGCTAAATCCGGACACAAAACGCTCGATACTCCAAGCTAGCACCATGCCTTGAGCATTCGCGACACCACTACGGACTTCCGTAAACCACCGGAAGAGACGACGATGACCAAGGTAGGTAAAACGCGTGAAATCGAAGCGGCCCATGTGGACTTGCTGCATAAATGGCGTAATGGAGTACACAAACCCGTCGTCGGTCAGTACCCGTCGAACTTCGTTCACACACCGGTAAGGATCAGCGACATGCTCAAAAACCGCGACAGCCATAACCGCATCAAAATAGCCGGTGGGAAAAGGAATATCATGAGCATCACAAACAAGTTGCGTCAGTGGGCCTATAGCGACGTCGCTATAGATTAACTCACATGCTCCTTCGAGGGTGATCGCCGCATCGCCCGATCCGATGACCAATATTCTGGGGGTACGTCCAACATTCGCTAGCACTTCTTCCAGAGCCTTCTTAGGCGGAAACGTATTGACCGAACGCGATATGGAAGGCGTCAAGCGAGCCACCCAGCGTTTGACTTTTCCGAACATGGATTCTTGTACCTCGCCTATTTCACGCATATCCATCGTCGTGATATTTCTCGCGACGTAATCATCGATCGAAAAAACACTATTGGCTTCGTTAATGAGCACAGGACATCCGTCAACGATCGGAAACGTTGTCGAACATTCGGGATTGGCACATGCACAGTCACCACCTGGCCGAATTATGAGCGAATACTTACAGATCGGGCACAGGAGGTCAGCACTGATTGCACGAGGCAGCCTCAAACTATCCATGACCAGTTCATCGACACTCATTCGTCATTCACGCCTTCCTTGCCAGGTACGACATACCGACTTTTCATGTCTGATGAGGCAGGGCCTCTCCTCAAATGCAATCCGACCAACCGACGACATACTTGGAACCTATTATGGTCTGAATGACCATCCGACTCAATCATAACAACGATTGCAAAAGAAGCAAGTTGAGGGGTTCCTGCACATAGCTACCGATTGCGCATAGATGTTGCGCAGGCAAACGCTGACCTCATTGAAGTATCGGCTTCACTCTTCTCCAATCTTTACGGAATATGAGGCTTTCAATTTTCGAAAAAACATTTAATGTTTCCACCCTTCACTCCGAGCAATATTGACAAGACGACATGAAATCGTTCCCGGCACATGGTACAGTGGATGGGTAGCGAATTGTCGATCAGTACGTTGGGCTGTACCATCTTTGATCGCATGCATGTTGAACCGCCTCTGAATGATTCGTCGCATTCGATTTAGGACAAGGTACATGGTTGCAGATCCTACATCATAGAGTGCTTTAGATGCCTAACAAAGGAAACATCATTGCCTTTGACATTAACCCGTGGCAAGGTCCATGGATGAACCGGCAACAGCTCCTGTCTCGTCTCGCTCAACGCGGCTGGAATATCGTCTACAGCAAGGGGCAATGCACCTTGTGGGACCGCAATGATGCGCCGTTTAAAACGTTACCGTTTTGGCCCAGTCATGACTCGGCCAATGGCGTCACCCTCGATGTGCCCGGGAAAGTGCTCGCGTCATGGCCTGTGATTGCCCCCTGGCGTCAACTATGCGATTTCTTACATGCCTGGAAACTGAAGCGCCTTCTTCTAGAGAACAATCGACAAAATGGTCAGCACAAACAGCCGCTGATTGGTTATATCTTTCATCCTTCGTTTTATCCATACGTCCAAGCCCTCAAACCAGATTACCTCGTGTTTCATGTTCGCGATGCCTATCCTGAAGAACCCGGGTGGACTTCCAACGACCAGATGATTTTTGAGAAATTAGCCGACCAATCCGATCTGATCATCGCTTCCGGCCAGGCCATGGCCAGTTGCCTCCCCTCCTCACATCATGAGCGTGCGGTCATTATTCCCAACGGAGCTGATGCTGAGACTTTTATTAATGGCACCAATGCTTCGTATCCCGATGACTTAGCGCAGATACCTCATCCACGCGTCTGCTACGCTGGTCGACTAACCGCCAAAATCGATCTGCCTCTGCTGTATGAACTCGCGCTCACACGTCCTCATTACCACTTTATCATTATCGGCCTAATTGCCAATTACGGCTTACTCGCGAGCGCTTCATCTAGCAATGGGCTAGATGTCTGGCTGCACGCAATTCAGGAAATTCAAAAGCTGCCCAATGTCCATTACCTTGGAGCCAAAGATCCTACAGAACTGCCAGCTTATATCACTCGCACAGATGTGAACATCATGATTTACGCCACCCATTCGAAAAACGCACGTTGGGCCAAGTTTTGCTATCCTTTAAAATTGCATGAATATCTTGCCACTGGACTTCCTGTCGTCAGTTCGCCGTTAGCCGCCATCGATCCGTTTCAAGATGTCGTGGCCTCCGCCAATAGCAAAGAAGAATGGCTCGATGCCATCGATGACGCGATCAATAACGGCGGAAGGGGCACAAAGGAACAACGCCAGGCAACAGCCCGACTCAACAATTGGGAAAACCGCACAACCCTCTTAGAGGAAACCATTCAAACGCTCATTCACAAAACATGAGCAATTCCAATGTGTGGACATGCTCCTGAAGGCATGCGAAGGCCCCTCATAGGAAAAGCCGCAACCGAGGCATTCAGATTTCAATTCCATTTCAGCTTTTGGCGAATCATCGTCATGAGCTCCATCTCTATAGACTGTGTACCTCCAAACATTCGCCACAACACAAAAATTCCTAACAGATAGGTCAAAGCCCCGGCAACAACTTTCACGATCAACAACGGCAATGATGGAAGAACCAAAACACTATGGACTTCATACACCATCGCGATCATAAGCAGTCCTGATAGCAGAGGACGTATTAACGCACGTAACACGTTTCCCCACTCAACCTGGCTCACGTGGATTGCCGCGCTGTTTAAGGCGAAAAATGAAAAAATCGAGCTCACAATCATGCCATAGGCGACTCCCAGCAGCCCCGACCATTGATAGCCAACATAAACACAACACAACATCATCATGGCTCGCAACCAGGCGACCCCCGCCAACATCTTCACTCGACCGATGACGATCACTAAACTTCCCGCAAGCGCATGAATCGCCATGATGACTTCTGCGACCGGTAATAATTGTAAAAACGGAGTCGCCTGTGACCATTTTTCTCCCAATACGAGAGGCACGACTTCAGAAGCCACACATGACAACCCTAGTCCAACGGGTACGACCAACAAGGATATCCCGGCAATGGCTCGAACGAAGGCAGAGGCGAGCCGAGTCGGATCATCCTCAAATTTCGAAAACCCTGGAAGAAACGCCCTGGAAATAGGAGACATAATCTCCGCAGTGGCCATATGAGAAATATTCTTGGCCACGGCATAATACCCTAAACTGATCGAACCAAAAATTTTACCGACGATAAATTCATCGCCCCGCCCAAACGTGTAATTCGCAAGTCCTCGGACTAACATCCACTGTGAAAACCCAAACACTTCATGAAGGGCTTCGAATGAAAAGCGTGGCCGGTAAGATGACATTTTGTAACTTAACGCGACCGCGACGCAATTATTAAAGAGCGTGCCTAACACCAGAGCCCAATAGCTGCGAAGATAAAACGCCAACCCTATCGTGACAAGGAACCCCCAAAGTTTAATATAAATGTTAAATTTGAAATCTTGGTCGAACAACAAGTGCTTTCGAAAGTCTATCGTTCCGATGTTTTCCCACGCTCGGACAAAGGCCCCTAGTCCTATCACCCACAGTATGGGAATCACGCGTGGTTCATCATAGGTCGAGGCGATCAATGGTGACGCGAGAACCAGCAACACCGCGATGCCAGCCATCTGGAGCAAACGGATGGTCCAGGTGGTATCATAATGGCGACGCTCTGCATGTGAATTACGTAGCAAACCAAACTCGAGACCAAAGTCCAACAGTTGGGTAACCAAACCGACAAAGACCATCGCCATGGCCACCATACCGAAATCTTCCGGCATCAAGAGTCGCGCCAAGATTACGGTGCTGGCTAAACCAATCAGTCGGACCCCCCACCGCATCGCCATCATCCATGCGGCACCGCCCAATAGAACTTCTGCTAACGGTTTTTCTGTCTTCACTCAACTGCCCTTTGTTCAAATTCTTGAGACGATCCTGGTCTGTCGCAAACTTATGGGGCGACCATTCCTACTCATAAAACGTTCCTCAGACACGCCGTCTTCTCACGTTCGTGGCGAGGTTCTTCACCTGGCCGCCCGATGGTGAAAAAGATTATTCCTTCCACTCTAACTCCAACCGATGCAACGCAAAATCATTGTTCACGGTATAATGGGCTGTCACAATAAGAGCATCGAGACTGCCATCACCATCAGGCAAGGCAAAACTTGCTCGCGTAGGATCATTGGGGTCCAGCTTGGCAAGCGAGTCATACTGCATGATTTCAAACCATTCTTGTCCATGACGGGATGCCCATAAGGCAATAGTTGGTGGAGGAGAAGAGGATTTCGTAAACTCAGACCTCGGCTCGTAAGCCGTGGATATCACCACCGTACCATCTTTAAGCCAAGTGGAGAAGTAACTCGGGGTCCCGATAAATTTCAGCTGCTTCAGCGAATCCTTCTGAACATCCCAACGAAAAATGCCGGCACCAGTCCGGTCGTTGTCCGACCCCCAGTACAAAGCTTCCTTCGTGGGAACAAGTGACACGATCCTCCAATCCTGACTATCCCCTCCAAGCTCCCGTAGAGACTGAAAATCATCATTCGTAAAATACAGATGACTTTCCTGATCATGATCCCCGGTGGCGATCAACAAGCCATCCCTATACTCGTCATAGATCAGGGAATGAACATGAAAGATCTGTCCGGAAGGAAATCGGTAAGCCTCGCGCCACGACCTCCCATCATTTTCCCCTTTGAGGATGCTAATCTCATGCGGACGTGCATCGGCATCATATTCTCCGAAATACACATCTCCATCCGGACTCACAGCCAATCCCGCCATAAAGGGCGGAAGAATGTCATCTGGATACTTGAAAACCGAGTGAAATGTCATTCCACCATCGTCTGACCGGTACACCTGATCATAGACAACAATAATCGTGCCTGTGGGCAACACGGCCAGATTCTCCACCGAGCGGTTTCGTCTGAGAGAACGGACCCATCTGTTTCGAGCGATGATATCCTTCATTTTCGCCAGGAACGAATCATCGTCCTTGGGGAGTTTTCCTCGTTGCTCAAAGGTTTCCCCACCATCTGTACTCACGTACAAATAATGATCCTCCATCGCATAGAGAATGCCATTTCGTACGAAGAGTGGATTGAGCCCTTCGATAATTCCATCAAGCACGACGCGGAGCTTTTCGTTTTCAAAAATGACGGCTTGCTGACGGTCTAAGATTGGGGTTCGAGGAACGACCGAACCAAGGACTCCCAGCACGAGAAAGACCACACCCAAGGCAATCAGGACTCTTGCAAAAACTCCAGACGGTCTCAAGGAGAGTAACCCTTTCTGCATTTCACATATGCTCTGTCAACACTGTGGGAGAGCACGGGGAGAGAAGGCATCGTTCCTGACACTCACGGCAAGCCCCATCAACTAACAGCGTGTCCTCGTAGCCTCCAAGAACATTGGGATAAGGGTATCAGGTCCGTGGGGAGAAATAATCAGGTGAATAGGCTAAGGCAAGATTTCATGGACGCGGTGAAACATTCCGTTGCCTGATCGGACCAGACTTCAGGAAAACGATTCAAGAGACTTATCACACTATCCCATGAATTTCTATCGAACACATGGGCCATGGGGCACTAGACACACGTTTTTCTCTCGTAAGACCACTAGGCGGCTTTTCCTTGAGTTGCCAACATATGCTGTTCAACGAGAAAATCCAGAATGAATTCTCCCATCAATTGATGACCACGTTCGTTAAGATGAATGTCATTCTTAAAGTAGAGCCTTTCATGTTCAATAGCCTTCGCCAACCCAGGAGTCAGATCAAGAATGCGTATATCGTGTGCCGCTCCAAACTCAATGAGTTTTCTGTTCCATTGCTCAAAATCATAATCGATTGCCTGGGCCTTCAATTGTTGGAGCGACGTTTTCCGTAGTGGGACATTGATCTGATGCTCCTCGGGAATGATCACGACCAGTAAACGTGCACCTATGTCATGAACGGCCTTGCGAATATGAAGAAGGTTCGTTTGTACGTCATCCCACGCGACACGCGTGCTTTCCTGGTCGGATGGCGTTCGACTTTGCTCCTTCAAAAAGATAGACAGCCGATTAAATCCTCTTTGCCCTGCGGAATCATGTGCCTGCCAAATATTCGCATACTGTGCCCGCTGAAGAATGCGATAGAGTTTTCGCTCATGAAACCACTTCCACACCCGGATTTCGAACTCAGAATGGTCGGCCAGATTCAAGGCCTGTCGAGATATTAATTTTCCATCAAAAACAATATAGTCCTTATTTTGAGGGATCGCCTGAATGTCGTTCCCCACATACAACGCGACAAGAACCAGGTCGGGATCGTACTGCACCCCATACTTGGTAAACATGTGAAGATACTCATAGGGAGTATAATTGGGAACTCCCATATTCAAGACCTCATAGGTCGTCTCGGCATTTCCTAGAGACCCGAGATTCTTCTCCAGCACTTTCAAGTAGGCATTGGGGATTGCAGTAAACCCACAACTTGCCGTCTGAGAGTCTCCAATGCCCACTATTCGAAAAACATGGGATGGTTTCTGCTTGGAGTAGACATAATCTCGAAATCCATGCTCATTCACCATCGCTTTTTCACTGGGCTCAAGCCTAAATCCAATATCCTCATCGGCTTGATACCGGAATGTCCCCCAATCTGGCAGGACAAAACTCAGGACAACTTCTCCAAGGACGAGACACAAAAGAATCGCGGCCAAAGAAACCACCGCCCCCATGACCCACTCTTTTCGCTTCTTCGTCAACGCTCAACGCTCCCTGATATCACGTCATTCATCACGATGCATCAACCGTGACCTTCTCCATTTACAGAAGCAGAATTCATGCCACCAACATCTCCTGCCAAAAGCTGAGCACTAGGAAAGGACAGGGTACGCGCCAACACCTTGCCCGAAGCTCTACATGGTCAGAAACCGATGCTCAAAACACTTGGGTATTATCGACAGAAATCCAGAAACAGTTAAAACAACGATGGGAGAAAATCGAAGTCCACGGCTACAACGCGGACAGTGCATACCATACCAATAGGTTTCTCTACGTTTAGGTGGGGTAACAAGCTAGACAATACATATCTTGTCTAGTTCGTTCATACAACGACTCGGGAACGATCGAAATCGCTTCCCACGATCAACAGACTAACTGGTCATTTCTCAACAGAGACGATGGTTCAGTAGCGTGTGACTTAAAATAACGTGTAGATAAACGGCGCAACCGCTGAACCTTCTGTCAGCACGATCAACCCACCCAATAGCAATAACATGATCAGAATGGGCGCGAGCCAAAATTTCTTGCGCTCCCGCATGAACGCCCATAATTCTGACAGAAACTCCTGCATAGGATTCTCCTTCTTAAAATGGCTTCACGACATGATCAGGAGTTCTGGCGACCTTGACTTCGCGGTAACTCGATGCCTGCTGATCAAACGTACATTGAAGTGGTTTTTTCCCAAGAACTCTCATGAACAACGAGAGCGGCGTCAGCAGCACATAATAGATAATACTTAAGAGAACACGCGTATTAAACCATCCGAGTTTTTCAGCAAACCACATCCATCCCCGAAACAAAGGAGTCAGACCTTGGGGCCAGGCGACCGCAAGCCCTCCCCACACTGCGGCAACTCCCGCACTCCAAACCCGAAGACTTCCCCCATGGAAAACCAATGGCCATAGACCAATAACCAGAAATAGCCCTGTCATGAGAAACCCAAAATTTCGTAGCTGCTTATCAGTGATACTGGTCGGATCAAAGCTCATCTGTCAGATTCCTCTTAGTCTAATTCAAACTCCTGCATCCAGCTCGTATCCTTTTCAACCGGCACTTGTTCCTCTTTGAGCAAGACGCAATTTTCAAGAACCAAGACATCCATTTCTGTACGCATAAAACAGCGAAAAGCATCCTCTGGAGACCCGACAATGGGTTCTCCCCTCACATTAAACGATGTGTTAATCAGCACCCCACATCCCGTCTCGGCTTCAAAAGCTTTGAGCAAATCGTAATACCGTGGATTGGTTTGATGAGTGACCGTTTGAACCCGTGCCGAATAATCGACATGCGTCACCGCAGGGATATCTGACTTTGGAACATTCAACAAATCTATGCCCCATAAATTCTTATGCGCATCCGTCAGGGGTAAACGGCGACTCTCCGATACCGGAGCGACCAGTAACATATAAGGACTGTCCGTGTTGATTTCAAAATAATCGGATACGCGCTCCCGAAGAACCGATGGAGCAAAGGGTCGAAACGATTCCCGGTACTTGATCTTGAGGTTCATGATCGACTGCATTTTTTCACTTCGCGGGTCTCCTAGTATACTTCGTCCTCCCAGTGCTCGAGGGCCAAATTCCATTCGGCCTTGAAACCAGCCAATCACTTTTTCCGAGGCAAGCTCATGCGCTACGCGTTGAACCAATGCTTGATCATCCAGTCGCTCGTATCGGGCACCTAGATTCTTAAGACGCGCCTCAATGTCATCCGACGTAAATGCTGGTCCGAGATAACTCCCACGCATCGCGTCCTGCCCGCCATTGGTCGCCCTTGACTGTCCATGATATTGATAATACACGGACAACGCGGCCCCTAAAGCACTGCCCGCGTCTCCCGCTGCTGGTTGGATCCAGATTCCCTTAAAAGGCCCTTCTCGCAACAAACGTCCATTTCCGACACAATTTAAAGCCACACCTCCGGATAAGCACAGGTAGTCCAGTCCTGTTTCCTGCTGAAGCCCCTTGGCTAACTGCAGCATGACTTCTTCCGTCACCTCCTGCACGGAACGCGCTAGATCCATCTCCCGTTGCGTTAATTCTGACTCCGGTTGGCGTGGCGGTCCGCCAAATACCTCATTAAACTTCGCACTCGTCATCTTAAGGCCGGTACAATAATCAAAATACTCCATATTCAATCGAAACGTTCCATCTGACTTCACGTCGAGCAGGTGATCGTAAATCGCCTTCACGTACGTTGGCTTGCCATACGGTGCCAACCCCATGACTTTATACTCACCCGAGTTCACTTTGAATCCGGTGTAGTAAGTGAACGCCGAGTACAGCAACCCCAATGAATGCGGAAAAGGTATTTCCCACATCGGGGTCAATTGATTACCCCGTCCCACCCATGCCGACGTCGTGGCCCATTCACCGACTCCATCCATACACAAGACGGCCGCATCCTGATAAGGAGATGGAAAAAACGCAGCCGCGGCATGTGACTCATGGTGTTCACCAAAAAGAATCGGCGGCACGACCTTTGTCGACTCCAAGGCCCCTACTCGTACCAGTTCCTTGCGTAACAGGTCCTTGAGAAACAGTTTTTCCTTCAGCCACACGGGCATGGCTGCAAGAAATGATGAAATACCTTTCGGGGCAAAGCTCAGGTAGGTTTCCAGCAAACGCTCAAATTTGAGCAACGGTTTGTCATAAAAGACAATCTCGTTGACTTCACTCATCGTAACGCCGCCCTCCTGAAGACAAAACTTCACCGCTTCTCTTGGGAACCCTGAATCGTGTTTCTTGCGCGTGAACCGCTCCTCCTGAGCGGCTGCAACGATCTCACCATCTTTCACCAAACACGCGGCACTATCATGGTAATAGGCCGAGATCCCAAGGCATGTACGATTCATATTCATACGTTCTACTCTGCGTGAATAATCTTAAAAAACCTCGCATGTCCTGCAAGGATGTGCTGGGAATCCAATGTTCAGAGGAACTATGTTCTCGACGCCCATAGATGTCAAGAAGTAACAAGAAGCCATACGATAGACCATCTGAGAGTAATCCCCTGTCAGCCCCTTAGGACATTCACGGATGTTAATGGGTCCTTTCTTGTCACCAAATTCTCACGCCAGCATGCTCAGGCATGGTCATCACATCGTGAATAGATATAGCATACTAAATTTATCGGTTACTGACAGGAGAGAAATTGAGCGCATTCGGACATTCCCAGTGGTTCATCAACCTGCTCAGCCTATCTCGCCCCAACCAGTGAGGCCTTCGCATGGGCCTGCTGCCTGAGGCTCCCCTCTGCTGGAGCCGTATGCCAGGTTCTCACAACTCGATACATGGACTCCTTGAGAAGAATGACGACCGCGATAATTTGATAATAGACGTCAAAATACGCCACATCTAAAAAAGTCCCGACGATCATAAAAACAACGAGACACACTTCTATCATCGAGGCGTACGCGCCCATCCATTGATACCCGTCAACTTTTTTGCTGAATCGGTGGATTTTTCGTAAGCTGAGAAAGCAAGACAGCAGGAGAAAGATCCAGAGGAGAAAAGCCACAATGCCATGCTCAGCTAAGACTGTTAACCACATACTGTGACAGGACCACACTTTGCCCTGCCCATACTTCTCAATAAACTCCGGGTAGTACTTGACGTAGATAAGCGGACTATAATAATCAAACCCTTCTCCCGTCAGTGGATTGGCTAAACCAACTCGTTTACACCCTTCCCAGTTCCAAAAACGGCTAACCGCTGATCCCTCTTCTTCATAGTTTATGAGCTGATCTAATCGAGTTTGAACTCGTTCCGGCAAGATATCTGACGATGCCAGAAACGGAAGAAATGCGATAATAAACAGCACACCGACAGCACCGCTGATACCCACGAAAAACTTATATTTACTTTTCAGCAAAATTAACCCAATGGCGGCAATCATCCCCAACCATGCGCCTCGGGAAAATGTGCAGATAATAGCTGGAACGGATAGCACCAGCATGACCCACATGAGCCGGCGAAGCCACCGACTCGACTCCACTTGGATAAGATAATACAACAAGGGAACATTTATGGCCATCGCAAGTCCGATCGCATTGTTCGCATACAGGAATGAACCCTCCGGCCCCCACACGAGCTGACTTCCTCCCGTGATAATGCCAAAGAACCCGCCTTTCATCGCGAGAAGTCCTATGGACAGCGCAATCGCCTTCATCAGCAATTGCACTCGTTCGGCCGTGTACAAGATGGACATGGATAGGAAGATCATGACAAAAATCTTCGACACATGGATGAGTTTTTCCAGCGCCGCGTCGGAAGCCCACCCCCTGTGGGGGACGTAGGCAACAGCCGTCGAGACCATGAATAAGAGCCAAAGACCGAGAAGCATCCAGACTTCCCGTTGCCGAGGAAATTGTTTAGGTTCCGGCGAAACCAGATACCCAACCAGAGTGGCACTCGCCATGATCATGGAAACAGGAAGAGACCGCCCAAAGTTCCAGGTGAATCCTTGAGGGCTCAGGATCCCAAACGCCACGAACAGAAGCATGCCATACGTTGGCCTCCTTAGGGCCACAACCGCAGACACGGCCACCAGAATAACTAATGCGAAATCCCTCATGATGTTTCGTAGGTCTTCAAGACATTCATCTATAAGCTGTGTAGGCAGGAGGCTAAAGCTTCTGCTTGAGATTCACGGGAATATTTTTGCACAGACTCCATCAGAGGGACAGGGTGCGTCCCTTCTCTGATCTGGTGGAAAAACTGAGGCAGTCGGGAATAGAGCGCCTCGGAATCGCTCATATCAAGAATCGTGGCCCCACCACATTCCCTCAGAACAGCGGCCGTATCACCTGCATGATCGGTCAGGGCAAGGACAGGCTTTTGCAATCGAAGATATTCATAGGCTTTCGCGGGAATCTGATGATTACAGGATGATCCCTGTAAAAGAAGTAATGCGTCAGCTGAAGCGCAGTCGTCCAGGGATTCACGATAGGGTAGTGAAGGAAGCAGATGAATGATATCCGCGATACCCAGCTTTTGGAGAATCGTGGAATACAATTCTTCCGAACCCGCTCCCCGAAACTCCACCCGCAACAGGCTTGAGTTCACACGACCTTCTTTTTTTAATCTCGCCAGCGCCTCAAAAAAAGGACGAGGATTCCTCTCTTCCGGATAGACGGCCCCAGCGTGAAGCAATCGAAGAGGATGCTCGCTCCCACTCCCCTCAACATGACGGATGTTGGTGTGTTGAAAATCCTGTTCATCAAAACCATTTGGGATGACCGTACACGACTCGGCATGTAACCAGGTATACCTCTTGAGGTACATCTGTTTCGTCGAGGGCGCCGTAAAAATAGAGCGAGCGCTCTGCCTCAACGTTTTTTGCTCGATCCATAGATAATACTCTCTCGTCACGCGATCCCGAGGATACTGGTCTTCGGTCATCGAGTCACGAAAGTCGGCCACCCAAGGCAGCCGCGTCATGTTCTTGAGCGCCAAGCCGATAAGGTGGGCAGTCGCGATGGGGAAGGTTGACCAAATGGCTTCTGGCTTATATTTTCTGATCAGCTGAAGGCCGAGCGGTACGGCTCCTACCATCCAACTGACCCAACGATCGGGCAACGCTAATCGTTTGACATAAGACCCTCTAAAGGACAAATGCCGGGACGTATCGAGCGCAAAGGCCCGTCTGACAAGAACATCAGATGGAATCTCCTGCAATTGATGAGAGCCGGTTTGGGCATAAGCACGGGCATGAGCCGTGAGAATAATCGGGTTCCACCCGTATTTTGAGAGATACCGAGAGAATTTCAATGTTCGATGCACTCCACTTCCTCCGGAATATGGAGGGTAATGAAAGGCTATCATCAGAACATTTTTCATCGTCGTTAATCCAGATATGTCTCGACGGATAACACTATTGCAAGACTTCCTGAGGTTGAGCGCGAGAGCGTTTCAGGATGTCTCTCAGCCCTTCGATCATAAAGGACATTTCATCAGAGATAAGACTTTGATGAATAGGCAACAACACCAGATGCTCATACAGAAACTTCGCATCAGGAAATTTTTCTAAAGGTAGACTCGGATGAATGACCCCCCCCCAAGAAAACGCCTCAATACCCTTCTCTCTGAGTTGTCTGTGAATATCCTGATGTGTGGGCGTCACGACGGGAAAGGCCCAAGCACACGCCTCATGCCTTCCTGCCGAAGACCAGGGATACACCTCAGGTAATTGCTCGAGAGCCTGGCAAAGAACAGTCGAATTCTTTTTACGTCTCCCAACAATTTCCTCCAGATCGACATTTTCAAGGATTATCTGGGACCATCGACTCATGGGCCAATTCAGTTGAGAAGCCTGAAACTCCGAGGCACGTGTTTGCGAGGATACGGCATCACTCAGAACATCTTCACGCCTGGAACTCTGCACTATGGACTGCTGGCCTTGCTGACTGAAGACCAGGAGCTGTGTTCCAGATCTCTCATTAAAGCACTTTTCGAGAAGATTTTTGACTATTTTCAGTTGATACCACCATTTCAGGTTTGTCCAACGAAGACTCGATTGAGGCGGCACATGGTTATAGATTAACAATCCACCGTCATAAATCGGCAAAAACTTTCGCCAACTAAAAATACTGATATCCCCAACACTCCCGATCTGGTCTCCCTCCACGTCTCCCATCAAGATATGAGCACAATCTTCGATCAAGAACAGTTGATATTGTTGACAAAAGGCTCGAAGCCGCTTTAACGGTTGAAGAATCCCAAAATAATGTATCGCGATAATCGCCTTCGTTTGTCCATCAACCCGTGTTGCCAGATCTTCCAGATCAATGATTCCTTCACGTGTCACATTATAGAACACCACTCTGCACCCATAGTGAAGAATCGTTTCGACGACAGTTTCACAATGAAAAGCAGGGACCAACACCGCATCCTCTGACTTGAGCCCCAAGGCCTTCAGACCATGAAACAACGCATTCCTGGCCCAAAAATGATACGTCGCCGGTCGTCCTCGCACGGGAGATGGAAGGATATTGTGCGAACAGAAAGGCCACAACAAACTGGAATCTAATCGAGGATCTCGTGAAACGACAAATTTCATACTCGGAGAGAGCGACGTCGTACGATTGAACGCCGCCACAGGCTCAGTCAGCTTGATTCACTGGACAATCTCGGCACTCAACCTATTCAGCAGCAATCTCGGATCATATCATCATAGGTTCCTCTTGCACGAACCATCGTGGCCTTGGCGTGTTCCACCAATATCTCAGGTGGACTGCAATGACTCAAAAAATGAAGAGGACTAGACGTTCGTCCATACGCGCCTGATTGGAAGACACCAACCAGGTCTCCGACAGTCACCCGTGGAACCTTCACTTGCCGTGCAAGCACATCTAATGGGGTACAAAGGGGACCGACGATATCTACGATCTCCTCAGCCTCCTGAGAAACTTTATTCACGATACCGACCGGGAAGTTTTTCTTTATAACTTGCCCAAAATTCCCTGAAGCCGCTAAATGGTGGTGCATTCCGCCATCGACAATAAGAAACTTTTTCCCTCGCGACACTTTAATATCGGTGATACGCGTCACGTATACACCCGACTCTCCCACCAGAAACCGGCCCGGTTCGACCATAAGCTGGGTTCCAGCAAAAGCCTGATCATGACGAACTTCAGTCATGAGAATTTCCAAACCCTCCGCCAGCCTTGTCACATCCAATTCGCGCTCTTGTCCAAAGTACGGAATACCCCAACCTCCACCAAAATCAATGGTCTTGAGCGGTCGGTTAATCTTTTTCACGATCTCTCTCGCTATAGAAATTCCTTTCCTGTATTGAGCCACTAAGACGGCATAATCCAAAATTTGCGTTCCAGAAAAAAGATGCAGGCCCTGAAACTCAAGGTAGGGATTCGCTTCAATGAGAGGAAGAATCGTATCTAATAGTTCCTCATCCACCCCAAATGGCGTGGCCTTGCCACCCATTCGCATCGCTCCACCCAATACCTCTTCAGTCGGGTTCACTCGAATGGCAACATGGGATTTTTTTTGGAGCCGTTCACTGATTTTGGCGATACGAGCGATCTCTTGTGTGGATTCCGCGTGAATTTCACCTATTCCATTTGATAAGACATATTCCAGTTCATCCTCGGTCTTTCCTGGCCCTGCGAACACGATACGTTCCGGAGCACAGCCGGCCTTTCGGGCCTGAAAGTACTCACCGCCAGAAGCGATTTCTAACCCACACCCTGCCGTGAGAAAATGCTTGAGAATAATTTGGCACGGATTGGCTTTCACAGAATAACTAATGGAAAATTCTTTTGGTAACGTCTTTCGTAAGACCGCCAACTTTTGATCAAGAACCAATGAGTCATACACAAAGAAAGGTGTTCCATATTGCGAAGCAATCGAATCGACTCGGGCATGTTGTCCCAATACCAGGACTCCAGAGTCGGCACTAAAATGTCGTGCGATCAAGTCCGCGCAGTCAGGCATTGAACGTCACCTTCAACGTCTGAAGATTGGTATAATCAATTTTCCCGTTTGGGGTTTTTGGCAATTCTTCCAGCAGATGAATCGATTTTGGCACCATGTACCGTGGAAGCTTCGTCGAGCAAAACGCTAAGATATCCTTGACATTCACTGCTTCCGGAGTCTTTCCCACGACAAAGGCCGTCACGGCTTGTCCTAATATCTCATCCGGCACACCGATCACTGCGGCCTCTTTGACCATTCCACTTTCGTACAAGGCTTCCTCAACTTCGGTACGACTCAGACGATATCCAGCTGATTTAATCATAGCATCACGACGCCCGACGAAATACAGAAATCCCTCTTCGTCCATTTTCACCAGATCCCCTGAGTAACACACGAGCTCCTCGTTTCCTCCTTTTCCCAGCGAGAACGGATTGGGTCGCAATACCTTGGCCGTCAGCTCAGGGTTTCCCCAATATCCTAAAGAAACCGTCGGCCCTCGATGAACCAATTCCCCGACTTCTCCGGGTTTAGAGAGTTGATTGTGCTCATTCACGACCAAAATTTCTGTATTGGGGATGGCTTTTCCCATTGACGTTGGTCGCCGGTCGAGTTCATCAGGCGGAAGATACGTGGATCGAAACGCTTCGGTCAGTCCATACATCAGATAGACATTCGTCTTTGGCAAGGCTTTCCGTAAAGTAGCTAAAACATGTTGCGGCATGGCCCCACCAGTGTTCGTAATATAACGCAAATGCGGAAAGCTATGTTTCTGAATTGTCGAGTTGGATTGTGACAGAAGGTTCCACATGGTCGGAACCCCAGCTAAGCCGGTAATGTGTTCCTTGACCAACATCTGCACGATTTCTTTGGCGAAGACAAACGTCATAAGCACAAGGGAACAGCCTTGCTGAACGGCCGTCATCAGCTGATTCAATCCGGCATCAAAACTAAACGGGAGAACCGCCAATATTTTGTCGCGCTCGGTAATCTCCAAATAGGCCGACACGATCGAACTGCCACTGACGATATTCGAGTGAGTTAACATCACCCCCTTCGGTTTTCCCGTCGAGCCGGACGTATACAGAATGGCGGCTAAATCTTTATCGATACAACCATCCGGGAGTGCCGACGCACTTTTCTTCTCGATAAAATCATTGAACAGAAAAACCGACGAAGCGTGAGAGCCATCAGACCCATCCTCAACGACGACAAAAAACTCTAACCTCGGAAGTCTTTCCTTGAGAGACGCTAACCTCTTTCTCGTCGTAATCAGCCCTCTCATCTCACAATCTTGAGCAATATGTCCGACTTGATCTCCGAGCAAAAGGCCATTGATGGGGACGAATACCGCGTTTGCTTGAGAGACTCCAAAAATAGACACTACGAGCTCTATCGACGGATCAAGATAGATCCCGATGCGATCGCCACGCTGGATACCTATTGTCCTGAAACTTGCCGCCAGCGCTGACACCTGGTCAAAAACTTCTTGATAAGTCAACGACATCCCTCGATAAACGACGGCAGTTTTTTCTGGAAGACATCGTGCGCTCTTACGCAACATGTGATGAACTAGAAAATCCATGATCATTGATTACCTTTTGACAAAGCCCATGCTGCCACTGGATGATCCATCGTGCACACCGACGACGATTGCTCTCCGAATTGCTTACGTTCCTCTATGCAGACGACTCCACCCACGGCCAACTCGCCCGATAGTTTCTCCATCGGACTTTTCTCTGAGATTCATAAGCCGTCTTGCCATATCAACCCTTGACACTGAGTATGTTCTATTTGAGATCTCAGGTCTCAGCTATCACGATTTCAGTAGGTGAGGATCCTTTCTTTTGGAACGCCTTTCTTATACTGCTCAAACATGCCCTTTCGATAGTAATACTCCAATCGCTTCGTGTTACGAATCTTTGCAGATGAAAACCATGACCGGAGATACGCAAAGTACGCTGACATGAGTATTTTGTACATATATCGAGGTACGCCAAATAGCTGGGGCACTTGAGGGAGGCCAGACAAATAAGCAAAACTTCGCCCAGACTTATACACCCGCTTATTCAGCCAGGATAAAGTCAATTGCTCAGGACGAATTTGATGATATACAACAGAGTCGGGTAGATATATGGCTGGGTACCCAGCCTGTTCTACCATAAAGACAAATTCTGTATCTTGCCCCATGATGTAATCACGAGTATTTGGACCAATATCCGTGTTAAATCTAAAGCCCCGGTCGAAAATTTCAGAACGCACGATTGTATTAGGTCCATAAATCCACGTCGCCTTATATTCCCCCTCTGCTCTATCCCAATCTGCCACGGTATAGGCCCCTCGTACTAAGCGATGGTCAATATCAACAGGCACGGCCCCAGGTGGAAACTTTGGCAAAATTTTTCCACCGAAAAGAAAATGATTTGGCCATCGCTGAACCCCTTTCCATGTGTTGATGAGCCATTTTCGATCGGCAATGATGTCATCATCGGTAACAAGACAAATGGCCCCTTTTATACTGGGAATCGCTTTGTTCAATGCAAAACTTTTCCCAATCTGCGTCTCGGTCATGTATGTCAGTGGTAATTTTTGACTGAATTCATGGGCGATGGCAGCCGTTTTTTCTTCATTAGCGTTATCGACAAGCAAAATCTCCCACTGAATGTCTCCAACTTCCAATTCGCAAAAACTTGTCAATGTCTTGCGAAGAATGTCCTGACGCCTGCTCGTCCCCAAAATAATTGAAACATCCATGATTACAGTCTCATTCGTAAAGGTCTCATACACGTTGATGGTTGCAGTAATGACGATTTATCTCATTCTTGTACCAGATTACTTACTTCTCCTCCCGACTCCAACGCCAAACAGCTATATCGGGTACGCCTGGAATCGTTTTTCTCTCCAAGTTTCCATCCAAATAACGAAACACTTCATCTGGGAAAGTCCCAGTTACAGGAATCAGCCGATCCGGATGATTCCAGAACCGCTCTCGACGCCAAAGGTAGGTCATAAACCAGCCAGAATGATGTTCACGCAGTACCCGTTTCACATCTTCTAGGTCTTTCAAAACAACAGCCCCAGAAGCATAATCTATAAGGTTTCCATATTCATCCTGTAAGTTTCTATACATGTTTAACCGTAGCCGTACATCATTCATCGCATAGAGAGGCTGGCTTGCTCCGTAATATTTTGTGTGTATCGCAGAGGCCGAAATAATAACGTCCCCTTCTTTTTGATGTTGAATGATATACGCCATGGCCTTTTTCCAGTGATGATGTTGCACATCGGCAAAATGCGGCAATTGAAAATCAGTGGAGTAATCTTTCACCGTCCGCATAAACCATGGCATATTGATCAACATCCCCATCATGGCCGCCCCCAGAGTCCCTGCGACAATCACCGTCCAAAGATTCGACGGAACAGACGCTTTGGCGTTCAATCGACAGCCAGCCGACCATACAGAGGACAAACAGGCAGATATGCCTACTGCGGCTGCGATATACATCAGTGGCAAAAGATGGAAGATATAGCGATACGTCTTAAACGTAAACACCAGTGAGTGGAGCAGAAACGGCACGACGAACACCACGCCCAGAAACAATCCAAGCTTCGGCTGCTTGACGATACAAACGAGAAATGAAAAAGTTAATGTCCCAAAGATGATCGGGTACTCATCCAGTAATTCCCATCGAAAATAATTCCAATTATAGGCTCGTTCTTCATAGAATAGGGGGATGGAATGAGATTCAGCGAGCAGCTTCGCAACTTTTTCGGGGAAGAGGACACTTCCGACGATCCCCCCAAGGAGCACCGCCAGACCGGAGACCATGTATTTTTGCCGTAGCGGCCTCGGCAAGCCTTTCATCACGACGGCCATTCCAGCCATCACAAGCATGTAGGCAATGATGCCTGACATCGCGGGCTGAATCAGGGCATGCACTCGCCAGGCCAAGAGAAAAAGAAGGCCTGCCCAAAGCAAAAAGATGGGACGTACCTCATAAGGAACGAACCACGTCTTGAGGAGCGCTCGCCCGGGGTGAGGATGGTGTTGCGAAGAGCTTGTCTCAAACCCTTCATAGAAAAGAAACGCGATAAGTAAAAACAAAAATTGCAGCATCGTGTACATTCTGACTTCTCGAGACAACGCCACTTCAATCGGAGAAAATGTCGTGATAAACGCCGCAATCAGACCTGCGAACGCCGAATACCATCTCGCCGTAAACCCGTAGACTAACGCAATGACCAGAACGCCAAACAGCACACTGGGCATGCGTAAGGCCGTCTCATTGAAACCGCCAACAGACCCGGCGATGGCCACAAGGTAAGAATAAGGCAACCCCCGTTCGTAGTGGAATCCAGAAGGCAGGATGGGAGGATCGCCGTTGATTAATTCTTGCGCCACATACACATGGAAAATTTCATCCAAGCCATAGTCCGCATCCCCGAGATGCGAAACTCGCAGCATAACGGCGATGAACAAGACACTAAGACATAAGGCAACCCAGGATGCTTTACCCACGAAATTCCTTCTCTTCGCGAAAGCGTGACATGCCGATGTGCCTGAGAATGGTCAAGGGAGATGTCAAGCGAAAAAAAAAGTTTTTGGAGTCTCGTCGCGGCTAGCGTTCTCGTCTGTCTCTTCGGTTAGAAAACGTGCATGAAGACAAACATGACCCGGAATGCAGCCAGAGGAACCTCAGTAGGCGTCACACATCATCCTCTTCCTCTTCGTCAGGAACGAACCGCCATACGCCATCGAACACTACCGCAAGACATCAGATCTACGCTGTAGAGGACATGAGCGGAATTGAGCCACTCCTGGAATATACCGATGAAAGTACCCTTCAACGAATGTGAGTCCTATACCGATAAGCACATTCCTTAGACAGGAAGGGTTCAGGCAACGGGCTTATGGTAGCGGTCTCCTTGGATCTTTCTCACGACAGCCGATAACATTCGCCTCCTATCAATATTCAGACTGGACGATGAACATGGAATATCCCCATTACCACACGTCAGAAAGAAGCCAAGAGCACCTTTCGACAACTTCTTGGAAGTCCCATTTCTCTAGCTGAACATCTGAAAGGAAATTAGATTAAACGATCCCCAGGACCACCATGATATGGGAAATGATCAGTACGCAGGGTTCTGATTCTCCGGTAATTCTGTAGTAAAATCCTCGGAGCGTCACATTCGTATCATGCGCATTATATAATAATTACTACATAACACCATACAACACAACACGAGATCGAGACATATTTTCTTGATTGAAGGCATGCAAAAAACTAAACACATCTCTCCCCATGCACAAGAGATGAGAAACGATATTTGACAATTGATCCTGAATGGGTACCATGTATTCTATCGGTTCACGTGAATAAGAATAGATATGCGATAGCGCCTTCCCCGACTTGGAGTATCGATTCCTCAACGCGGGGCTAGAGCTTGATGTATGGTTAAAGAAATCAGGCCTTCAAGGCCAGAGCGTGACTATCTCTCAACCCCCTTATCCATGAGTTATAAGCTTTGAAAACTGAACACGCATCACAATTAGATCGAGTTTCGACTACGAAGTTGACGTGGGAGGAAGTGCGTGATGATTCACCCTCGTCAGACATCTCTCCATTATGTATCTCTTTCCTGCAAAAAGCAGAAATACCACGTGCAAACGCTATCTACGAGCTAGAATTCGAGGACCGAGGAGACCTTTTGGTGTATGCGGTCAAGACGGTGGGTCTTGTAAAGATAAACCTCCGAATAACCATACATGCAGCCGAGCTGCCTCTTTCTCACTCGTTTTGGAATGCGTTGATTAATTTTGCGAAACAAGAAAAAGCTACCTCTCTCATTCTGGAGGTTTTAGGACAAAAGGAGACTGATATTCCACATATAGAAAATGGAACGCATCGTCAAAAAGCAAAAGTCTATGTTTTGGACCTCAGAAAGCCTAATTCCATCTCATCAAATCATCGCAGAAACATCAAAAAAGCCAAGAAGAACGGTGTGTACCGTATCGAACAGCCATTATCGGAAGCGATAGAGTCGCATTTACTCGTCAGTCAGGAATCAGGAGCGCGCAGGCAGACACGGGGCGAGCATGTTGCGCATCTTCCGGAACGCCAGCGGCTTATCGAATTGTTTAGTGGGACACGTCCGGCCAAAATTGCTCAAGCGGCCATGAATGGAAAGGTCGTGTCATCCATGCTCATCGTCTTTCTCGACAATTATGCGTTTTTCAACAGTGCAGGATCATCACCTGATGGAATGAGCATAGGAGCCTCACACTATTTGATGAGCGAGGTGATCGATGAATTGCGTGCTCAGGGAATTAAGGCCTTCAATCTCGGTCTCGGCACAACCAGTCGCTCTGGCTTGGCACAATATAAGGCAGGCTTCGGTGCAGATGAATACTTTTTCGAAACGATTAGTGTGGATACAAGTTCCTTCCCACGCAAAGTCGCGATAAAAGCATCCGAGGCGCTTCAACTTTTTCGAAACTAGACTCAGCTGAAGATTGACATGTCAGCTGTTCCACCAAACTCATCATCGGTTCGAGAATGTTCACGATGATGTTTCTCCAGACAATAGCCTGGCCATCTTCGTTCAATCGGATGCCTCTAGATGACTTTTCTTTTGTTGCACATATTGATACATGGTACGTATTGACTGAAAGTTATCTGGAGTCAATTCATCATCGGATATAGAAATCCCAAACTCTTCCTCCAAATGAGTCACGACATCCAAGATACCGAGTGAATCCAATAGACCATTCTCCAACAGTTGCTCATCATCTTGAATGCTCATCTGACGAGCTTTGGGAATATGCTCGACGATAAACTTTCTGATACTCTCGATATCCACGCTGGCTTGCATGTCCGCACCTACCTCCTTTTCAACTATCACGGTCTCCTTGCATTAATAAAAATGACGCCCAACGATCACTGTTGGACGGCTGTTCCGACATGCTTGGCAATCCATTGATGATGACTGGTGACGTCTCTCGGGGGATAAACCCTAAGGCTTGCAAACTGGATATCCAAGGATGTCCCTCGATAAGCGACGCCACAACCGCTTCGCTCTTTAACGATCGAGCACGATCAACCACTCCTTGAAGCAGACTCTGCACGACATCTTGCCTTGTCACGCTGAATAGATCCATGATGGTCGTTTCTGACCCCATTTCGGCTAGCACCACATACCCCTTAAGCGCCCCCCCCTTTCGAATCGTCAAGATTTCGGAGTGATAAAGAGGATTTTGCAAGTAACGCCAATTCAGGTAAGGAGCCGTTCGCTCGAGACAGCTTCCGGATTGACTCCAAATTTCAGAACATAACTCATGAAATTCATTCCCACATGCCCCCTCATGACACTGCACTGAAAAGTCCAAAGGTATCCGGCGGCGCCGGGGAATTAGATTCAACACAGCATTCCCGACCGTACACAAGCCGTGCTGAAGGAGTCTTGATCGTGTCCATGTCTGAACTTTTCGATCAACTTTCAACAGCTTCACAAAACGAATCATCTTTTGGCACGGCGGGGCTTTCAGTCGTTTATAAATAGCCAACATGCTGTTGCTGGGGAAATCATACCAGATCGCACTGTCTTTCGGCCCGAGCCCCTCAAGACAGGCCTTTTGTAATTGAATGGCAGGACCCAGCGATCGGTACTGTTCACCCAGACAAAAGTCACCCAATACCCATCCCATTCTCTTCTGCGTTCCCATGCACAGTGAACGGGGAAATGCCGCCGCCATTCCGATAATGTCAGATGTCTCCGAGTCTTGCGCGACTAACACATGCGGTTCTCCGAACGGATTTTTCCCATAGAGCCAGTCAAACCGCACCGTATCAGCATCCGGAGCAAGATACCGTCGTTGCAGATCGATCAGGAGATCACGTTCAACCCGTATATCCGCACGTCGCACGGTGATTGGCATGAACTAGTCCTTTTTTCCTGCCCACAGCCCTCGAGATTTTATGATATTCCTCGCTTGAGACACCACGGCATGCCGGTACCAATTGATATGGTACATCGTTCGCTCTTCCCCTCCCCATTTTTTATGCCACTCCTTCGATCGGCCATAAAATTCGAGCACGCGGGCATTTTTTTCCTCGAATAACCGTTTAAGCATGTCTTCCAACAGGATATAGCTGGGGGACAGTTTTTTATGAATCTCATCATACGCCGTCTTTAACAGAATCAGCATGCCGTTTCTCTCCACGCACAGATTGCTCGCGATTGGCTTTTCATCCATGAAGAATTGGTAAATACGTCCTTCACCTCGATGACAAAACCGCGAAAGCATCTCGCGATAAAATTCCCCCTGGTCATTGTTCACTTGAACCGCCGTCCCTTCTTTTCCCTTCCAGCCCGAGGCTTCGAACCGCCCGTATATTTCGACAGCCTCCTCCACATCATCTGCGGTTTGAATGACCGAAAACGACAGTGTGACGCCTTGCTCTTCAAGTCTTTTTTTCCGCCGAGTCAAGTTCCCGACAAGATCTTTGCCGCGAGTTTTCCAGTACTCTTCGAATGTCCCGGTAAGTGGAATCCTTGGAGTCGTGATATATTCCAAGTATTCCAATCGCTTTTCGCCCTTGTCTGGATGAATGACCGTATAATCCGGATCCTGCTGGGTGATGCCCAATGTCAACGCATACCCCGGAAGGCTCCTGATCAGGCCAGCCAGCTGTCCTTCAACATTCGTCCCATTGGCTAGGAGAACGGGGCCGAGAGGGGCTTGAGATGGCTGAAACGTTCTCCATTGCCCAGCCCTCACTTGCTCGACGAGCATCATCCCAGGATATTCGGAACTATCTGAAACTCCGAGGTAGAGTTGGTCATGACCAAATATGCGCACTAGCGGATCCCAAAAATCCGAGTCAAGCAAGATGTGGTTGTCGATTGATGCATTGAGGGAGTCCCACAACTCGCGATGCGATGCAAACGCCTCTTGACCTTGAAAAAATTTCCACTTCATACGCAAATCGTAAAAACAGCAGACTTAATCTACACAATCTACACACAAAATCTGGTGTATTCGAACCGTAGCCCGAATACACCACTGTCATGATCCCAATAGCCCATTCTTTTTAAATCGAAAAGGTCGTCACCCTCATAGTTTTGCCCGCGCACGGTGCTTACGGCACAGGAAAACCCCTCTTGCTTGACGATGTCTTTAATCTCCTGATTGTAATCCTCCGGTCTTCCGCTCGGATACGCGAACGTCGTGACACGGGCTCCTAAGTTTTGCTCGATCATGTCTTTTGACTTGCGAACCTCATCAATCACCGACGACAATGGCAATTTGGAAAGAATCGGGTGATTGACGGTATGAGCACCGAATTGCACTCCTCCCTTGTACATTTCCTCCACCTCTTGCCAATTCAGCATTAATCGAGAATCGAGCTTCGGGTCCTCAGGAAGGCCCAAGATCTCCGATAGCTGCTCAAGAGCCTGAATACGTTCCCGATCTTCAAGAGAACGCAAGTACCACAGAACGCCTGCCTGCGCAGCGCGTTTTGCCTCCGGTGTCGTCAGCTCATACCGGGCTTGGCTGCCATACCCTTCTAACGAGGGCACAGTCGTGTGACTAATCATCCAACAGGCACGATCATGCCATAACAGCGATTCAGACCCGGTACATACTGTGGCCAGAAACACCGTTGCCGGAAGCCCCATTTCCCTGAGAAGAGGAAAGGCATTCAGATAACTATCACGATATCCATCATCGATCGTAATCACCACGGCCCGATTAGGCACATCGCGACATTTCATCCGTTCAGTCGCCTCATCGAGTGTCAAGACATTGCAATACGTGGAGAGATACTGCAAATGATTCCGAAACAACTCAATGGGTTCAGTCGGAAGAAATGGTGACCAAGCATCACTAATGCCGTGATACATGAGAATTTGCACAGGGTTCAAAGTTCGTTTTTGTACACATGGGAAAGAAAGCGCGTGCGTTTCTGTAGACTTCTTCTGGACTCGATCGACCCAGCGGGTAAGAAGCAGGAATAAACCGACTCGATACAAACAGAGACCGAGCACTCGAAGCCCTATTGCTTTCCACCTATCCATGCAGTACCCCTGGGTTTACTCCCTTTCAGTTTTTGTCACGATAACGCCGCAACCACAATTCCAACATCACAAAATTCCACAGGATGGTGCCAAAAAACGAGGTCGTGTCTTCGTTATGCCGCTTGATGAGACGATCGATCGTGTCATGACGGAAATACCCACGTTGCTGAACAATGTTGCTCAACAGCACATCCATCATCAATTCTCTTAACCTTTTATCCGTTCGTAACCAAATTGGAATCGGCAATCCAAAGCCATGCTTGGTTTTCGTCCGGATTTCTTCCGGAAGCATATCAGCGTAGGCGTTTTTAAAAAACGTCCGCAACTGGACACCTTTCATTTTGATCGAGTCTGGTATACATGCGGCAAACTCGGCTAAATGATGATCGAGGAAAGGAAATCGTACGGCTACTCCGTTCGCCTCGGTCATCCGAGTCACTTTAAAAAGGTCGTTGTCCGAAATCGCCAGTTTCAGGTCCAGATACAATTGACGATCCAACTCGGAATCCGCTACTCCCCTGGAGTGCGAATAGAGTTCCCTGATACGATGATGGGGATCATAGGTCTCGCCCACCGACTGAAGCAGTTCCCCGGAAAACACTTCCTGCATAGGAAACAGTTCGAATAGGCCCCATGACAACAATCGATCCGGATACGGGACATTGGCTCGCTGGATGTACTTCCTGCCCTTGACGAACAGGGACAATGGGAGCAGCTTCGATAAGGCAAAGACGACCGGCTGGATTCCACCATCCCGGAGCCACCGAGGTACCATGTGGTAGTAGTCGAAAACCTTCTGCGTCGCATACCTCTCGTTGCCAGCGAATAATTCGTCTCCCCCATCGCCGCCGTACAGCACGGATACCCCATGCTCCTTCGCCAATTGTGCGCAATAAAACGTTGGAATGGATGACGCATTCGCATAGGGCTCATCGAAGGACTCCACGAGCCGATCAATCACGTCATAGGTATCTTGAGCCGTCACCGTCAATTCATGCTGGTTCGCCCCGAATGCCTTAGCGGCGCACCGAGCAAAGCTGGCTTCATTAAACACTTCCTCGCCAAACCCAATCGAAAAACACGGCATCGGCGCTTGGGCAAGTTGGGTCAAGACTCCCAACACCGTACTGCTATCTATACCACCGCTCAAGAAACTGCCGATTTCACCTAGATTCTGATCATGCTTCATGCGGACACGAACCGAATCCGAAAAAATCGTTCGTAACTTTTCTGATAGGTCAGCTTGAGAAACCGTTTTCGCAGGCTGATAAGTCAAGTCCCAGTACGGCTCAACCTGACATTTGCCTCGGTTCCAACTGAGTAACTGCCCGGGTTCCAATTTCTGAACTAGCTCAAAGATCGTTCTCGGACTAGGGATGAATGAGGAACTAATCACATCGATGATGGCGCACGGATTAATGGACAAGTTCCGCGCTGAAGGACAGGAGAACAGACTCCGCATTCTGGATGCAAAGGCGACACTCTGGTGATCTTGCATGAAGAAAAGAGGATGAACCCTGAATCGATCGCATGCTAGAAAAAGTGTTTCTTGATTGGCGTCCCAAACAGAAATGACAAACTCTCCACGAAGAGCCGACAAAAGAGGCTTCATCCCTCGTAGCGACCGAGATAAGATCGCAACCAGCGGATCTTCATATTCCTCATGGTCGGCTAGAATCTCATCGAGATTGTAGAGGCTTCCATGAAACCCGATAAGATGCGTGTTGCCCTGTTCACGCAATTGGGCCGCCCCGGACATTCGGCCTGGAAACGCCTGGGCTCCGAATCCGACGGTCTCTCCATACTGCATTTGCCCTTCTTGGGCGCTGCTAGAAGGAGCAAGGTCGTGCATCATGGAACGCAAACATTGAGGACCGTCGACATCAGACCGCTCAGCCCACGCGATACCGCAGATTCCGCTCATGTCATCCTGCTTTTCGTCACTGTCGTCACGTCCATCAGAGCCATCAACCTATTTTTTGGGAGAAGGCAGTTTCGGAAGTTTCCCCCTGAAACCCTTCGCCCTCGCTTGTTTGATATATTCCTCGGTCAATTCGACATTTCCATCTTTTTCATAGGCCCACGCAAGCCAACCATACGCGACCTTCAATTTGGGATCGATTTTGATGGCGACTTTCAATCGATTGATGCCCTCTTCCATCTCTCCCACTCCGACTAAAAAGTTTCCGAATTGCGCGTGCGTGATCGCGCGTTTGGGGTACATGTAGATGGCCTTTTGATAGAACTTAATCGGCAATTTTGGTTGGTCCATAAGACTCGCCACAGTCGCAGACAACGCTAAGGCCTTAGGATGATTCACGAGCCGATGAAGCGTATACTCGATTTCTTTCAAGGCCGTTTCCAAACGACCCTGTTTAAGACTCGGATGAACTCGATAGGCCATCTGGATGTTCGGCAGAATATTCTTCACATGGTTACTATTGATATTGCCAATCAGGGACCTGATGTATGGGTTCGTTCTCGCCTCATAATAATCATGTCCTTCAGTGGCACGCTCATGCCCTAAATGATTCACTCGACGTACAGGTGGAGAAGCCGTGTAGGGGATGTCTTGCCAACGGCTCCACTTACGATCCTGCCCCAATTGAAAACTGTTCCCCCCTTCAACCTGTGTAGGCGATAGGAGGCACACGACGATGGCTAAACCGGCAAGAACCCGAAATGTGAATCTCTCAATTTTCCAGAATTGACGAGCCCCCAAGTCAGATGTCCATGGAGCAATCAATGAATCCTGAGAGAGTCTATGTTCCATTCAGACACCTCCTTACACAGAAAGATAAAAATAAATGCTCGCATGTCGCCGCGCAAAAGTCAGACATTTTCTCGTATGAAACTATGATATCACCTGCGACGCATCTTCTGGTTCGAACTGTCATGCTGACTCCAGTGATGTCACAATGCCCCCTCTCTCCTCCTATCAACCAGTCTTTGCTCAACAAGCCTCAAGCCCATCTTCCCGACGTCCCCACTCATACAAGGTTTGAACGATGCGCGCGCCTGCATGACCATCCCAAAATTTTGGCCGTTTGTGCCTCTTTTGATGAGTCAGTTGTTCGCGAGCATGAAGAAGGATCTGCTCCTTGGCCGTCCCGGCTAACACATTGGTGCCGTGGGAAATCGTGATCGGTCGTTCGGTGTTCCGTCGTAAGGTGACACATGGCACTCCTAAAATAGTAGTCTCCTCTTGCAAGCCACCTGAATCCGTCAAAACCAACCTGGCGTTCGCGGTCAAACGGAGAAAATCGAGGTAGCCAAGCGGCTCGATGCAATACAATCCCGATGCCCCGATTGCTCCATGAGATAACGGCGTAAAATATGAATCGAGTCCAAATTCCTCTATTCGCTTCCTGGTCCGAGGATGGACAGGAAAGATGATCGGCATTTCTTGACTCAGTTCTTGGAGAGCCTCAAGTATCGGCTTCAAACACGTTGAATCATCCACATTACTCGGACGGTGTAATGTCATGACTCCATAGTCTCTCTGCGAATCTCGTCTTGGATCTTTTTTGGATTTGGTCACCTTGGAAGTCCCACTCAACCCTTCATCATGAGCAAGGCCCAGATTCTTTAAGATTGGTGATTCTTGAGATTTTTTCTGATGTTTCAACAAGGTATCGACCATAGTGTTTCCTACGAAGTAAACTTTTTCTTCTGGAATTCCTTCATTCTTTAAATTTTTCGCGGCACTCGGTTCAGTAGTAAACAAAAAATCTGACACAACATCCGTTAAGACTCGATTGACTTCCTCTGGCATATCTCGATCAAAGCTGCGCAACCCCGCCTCGACATGGGCGATACGAGGACGAAGAAGGTTTAACATCGTGGGCCCAGGATACGTAATTTTCGACGCGACCAAGGAACAGGCGATGGTTGAGTTCACATCACCGACCACCATGACGATGTCAGGTTGTTCGTCGAGAAGAATGGATTCGAACCGCTTAATAATCTCTCCAGTCTGTTGGGCATGGGAGGAAGAACCGACCCCCATATCGACATCAGGCTTTGGTATTCCCAGTTCAACAAAAAAAGTCTGTGACATCTGTGCGTCATAGTGCTGCCCAGTATGGACCAATCGATACACAATCTGATTCTTCTCTGTAGCATTATGCGCTTCGATCGCGTCAATAATGGCCGATACTTTCATGAAATTTGGCCGTGCGCCAGCTACTAACATTAGCTTCATGTTTATTCCCCTACGCGTGTACGCTCTGGAACACCTCTGCGCATGACTGAGCCACATGTCCCCAGTCATGTTCTCGAGCAAATTGGACAATCCTTTCCCGATCCCAGGACTTCAATAGGCCTTCTTCAAGTGTTTTGGCCAAGGCATCTTCATTCCTCTCGGTTAATAGCCCTACAGTGGGTGATGATATAATCTCCGGAGTCCCCCAAATTGACGTGGCGACAACCGGCGTCCCACAAGCCATCGCTTCCAACACCACGTTGGGCCAACCTTCGCGGCTGCTCGCCAAGCAAAATAGATCAGCCGCAGAATACCATCGGTAGAGGTCACTGTGGGCAATATCACCACCAAAACGCACCTGATCGTTCAATTGCATTCGCGTCACTAATTGCTGTAGAGGAACACGCTCTGGTCCCTCGCCAACAATCACCAGCAGTAATTTTTCCTTCTTCTTTTCCGTTACTTGACGAAAAGATTTGATCAGAAGATCGAACCCCTTTCTGGGGATAAGCCCGCCAACCGACAAGATGATCTTCCGGCTTGGCAAGTCCAGTTGTCGTCGCGCCTCATCCTGAGGCATAGGGAAAAACTTGTGAGGATCCACACCATTGGGAATAACCGTGGTCGCATCCTGCCGACTCCCAAGAGGAATCATTGCCTGTTTTAACGCGTCACACACCGCGATAGCATGAGAGGCATGACGCAAGGTATACGAAAGAAACTTTCGAATACAGTAAAACGAAGCAAATTGATTCACATCACTACCGCGTGCCGATACTACAACTGGTCGACGAAAATGCGCCCCGAGCAATACCCCCGCATACCCATCCGGGTATACATAGTGGGCATCGATCACATCGAACGGATATGACTTTTCCAATCGTTGCACGTAAGTCAAAACTGTCTTGTACATCAACCAACCATGCAACGACATCCCCATTTTGGGGATCATAAGATAACGGGGATGATGAACGGTAATTCCCTCGATTGTCTCCTTCGTGACAACCTTTCTAAACTGCTGGCGATGAGTCAGGTTGATGGGTGGCCAATACGGTACTGGCGCCACAACTTGCACTTCATACCCGGGCAACTGCGAGACCGCGACCATCCGCTCCTTCACAAAAACTCCATGATGTGACCAGACATTATTCGGGAACAGGGACGTAAATGTGAGGATTTTCACAGCAGGGAATATGTTTCGTTAAGATCCATCTGTTCGACAAGCAAAACAGCACGTCTTCGATCGGTCTTAGAGACAGGATAACGTCCAACCGCGTAATGTTTCCACACACGACATGGTCAGCTTACTCACACATCAAACTGACGCCTCCAGAGATGTAGCATGAAGATCGCCCACAGTTCGGTCGAACGGTCACGCAGTCCACTTTGATGCTGTTCCCAAATTTTTCGTACTGTCTTCCGGTCCAGCCATTCATTCTTTTGAGCCGAGAAGATGATATCGGACGCCATTTGCTTAAGGTCATGACGAAACCATCTTGCCAATGGAACGCCAAACCCCATTTTGCTCCTGTACAACACATCCGGCGACAAAAGGCCTTCTAACGACTTCTTGAAAATCCGCTTCCCACTGGTCCCTTGCAGTTTCAAAGAAGCCGGGATACTCGCGGCCAGTTCCATGAAATGATGATCGAGAATGGGAGCTCGAACTTCGAGCGAATGCGCCATACTTGCACGATCGACCTTCACCAAGATATCGTCGGGCAAATACGTTTTCACGTCGACATATTGAATGCGAGCGGTTGGATCAGCGTTGCGCGCTTTCTGGTAATAGGAAGCAAGAAGAGCAAGAGTCTCATAGCCAGAAAACGCTTCGAAAACACCGGGATGGAGTAACTCGCGTTTCAGTTCAGGTTTCACCGCCGAGATAGACCGAAAATAGGCTTCGATATGTGAACAGGCCAAATTCTGGAAGGTGGCTTTCCCTCGAAAGACACGAGGCGCCCAGTCGGCTTTCGGATAAATCGACGCCAACATTCCGAACACCCACCGACGCAGACCGTTCGGAAGAAGACTCCGGATTTGTTGTTCACGATTGTCGAAGATATATCGTCGATACCCGGCAAAGAACTCATCCCCACCATCTCCAGAGAGGGCCACAGTTACGTGTTCTCTCGCGAGCTGTGACACATAATAGGTTGGGATTGATGAAGAATCCCCAAAGGGTTCATCATAAAACCAGGCCAGTTTTTCGGTAATACCGACCGCATCCGGACGAACCACGTGTTCATAATGTTGGGAACCAAACTGATTGGCGACCTGCCTGGCATAGTCCAACTCATCGAACTCTTGCTCTTCAAACCCGATGGAAGTCGTCGTGACAGGCTTCCCGGTAATTTGAGTCATCAGACCAACGACAGAAGACGAATCAACCCCGCCGGACAAGAAGGCGCCCAACGGCACTTCACTGATTAAACGTAACTGGACAGCTTCACGATAGGTATCCAGGAGTTGTTCACACCACTCACGTTCAGACTTGATAACCGTGCGAGAAAAATCAATATCCCAATATTCTTCGTCTCGTAGCCCACGATCGGAGATTACCACATAGTGCCCAGGCAGTACTTTTCGCACAGCTTTAAAAATAGATTTGGGCGCGGGAACATACAATAAAGAAATATAGTCAGAAAGCGCTTCAAGGTCGACCTCACGAGAAACGTCAGGTGCGGCCAAGACAGCTTTCATCTCAGAACCAAACACGACCCGGCCTTTATCATAGGCGTAGAACAGCGGTTTTTTTCCGACACGATCCCTGGCCAAAATGAGTTGACGCTTTTGGCTATCCCATAAGGCTATCGCAAACATTCCTCGTAATTCCCGAAAGCAATCCTCTCCCTTTTCTTCATACAGATGGACAATCACCTCGGTGTCCGATCGACTCTTCAGTGTATGTCCTTTTTGGATCAAGAATTCCCGTAACGCTTGAAAATTGTATATTTCACCGTTGAAGATGACCCAAATGGTCTGATCTTCATTCGTCTGTGGCTGATGACCGCCTTCTAAATCGATTATCGACAACCGACGGTGCGCTAACCCGATTGGACCATCCGTGAAAAACCCTTCATCGTCTGGTCCACGATGAATGATGGTATCAGCCATCTTTTTGAGCAATGAGACTGGAACTGGCTCTCCAGTACCCACCTGATACACACCACAAATTCCACACATCGCTGTACAAAACCTTTCAATCGCCACGCCACTATGGCGTGAACATTATGTCCTGACTACCCACGAACAGGGAGACCATTCACTAAACCATCGTAGACGGCGGTATATCGGTCAATCATCGCGTGAAGACTAAAACGTTCCTCGACTAGCGCTCGTCCGGCTCGGCCATGTTGTTCTACCAACTTTTCATCCTTAGCATACATGGCGATCGCTTGAGCCATCGCTGATGGATTTTTCGGAGGCACTAGATAGCCGGTCTTCCCATGTTGCACGAGCTCAGTATTCCCCCCAACATCCGTGGCAATAACCGGCAGCCCGCTCGCCATGGCCTCAAGTATGGTATTAGAAATACCTTCAGCCTCTGAAGGCAGGACAAAGACATTAAACGCTCTCAATAGGTCCGGAATATCATGACGTTCACCAGCCATCCACACGTACTCTCCGATTCCTTCCGCTTTGACGAGACCTTCAAGATTGTCTCGCATTGCGCCATCTCCGACAAGCACCAGCCGCACGGACTTCAGTAATTCAGGGAAAGCCTGACGAAGATGGAGAAACGCATTGACCAACGTCGTTTGGTCCTTGACTGCCTGTAAACGGCCGACGGTCCCGACCACAACATACTCAGGAGACGAAAATTCTGGCGGAAACATGCGGGGTTGTGATCTTGTGGCCGGATGAAATCGTTGGGAATCCACGCCATTATAAATATGCCGAATCCGGCTATGATCGATACCGATGCTCGTTTCGAACCACCGCGCCAAATCCTCACTCACCGTGATAAAAATGTGAATCCATAATGACAAGAATTTTCGAAACAGTCGGAACTTCACGCTTGTCCCATACTGATCATGAACGTCACGCCCATGTTCTCCATGCACACGAATGGGAACACCCGCGAACATCGCCACGATGGCATACTCCATCGTGGGCAGGTTCCGTGTATGTACGATGACGGGATTCAGTCGCCTTATCACTCGCCAAATCCTCATGTATGAACGCCAATCGATTCCACTTTTTTTGTGAATAGCGAGAACGTCAACATCCGCCCGAGTAATGCGATCTCGAAAGTCCGTAAAATCTGTTAGACACACGATCACATGACGATAACGAGCGATCGGCATATGATTAATAAGATTCACCAGCCCATTTTCTAATCCTCCGGTCGCGAGACGATTAATGAGATGAAGAATCAGCGGAGATTCGGCGCCATCTTGACTCGGAGACGCATTCGCGCTCCCCTCTCTCGCATGTTCCACGATTATGGCTCACTCCTCACGAAAGACCAACAGCAAGCTCCGCCTCGTTATCGACCGGCCTGTTCAACGAGTTTTTCGAGCTCCGAACCACAATGCTGCCAGCTGCAACGTTTCGCAACAAATTCACGTGCCTGCTCGGCACACGAGCTCCGCAAGACGGGGTCATTCAGAAGACAGACTATTTCGTCGGCAAACCGCTGAGGATCATCAGCAATCCGTATCCCATTGTCCTGACTAACCGTAAGCCCTTCAAACGCCGCGGAGGTCCCCACAACCGGAAGCCCCATGGCCATGGCTTCAAGTATTTTATTTTGCACTCCCCGAGCAATCCGTAATGGGACCACGGCGACGGAGGCGTCGATTAAATATGGGCGAACATCTGGAACGGTCCCTGTCACATGTATGTGCCCGGGACTCGCCAATTTCTCGACTGCATGAGTCGGTCGTCGGCCAACGATGTTAAAACGGACATCGGGAAATACTTGCCGAACTTTCGGCAAAATTTCTCGACAAAAGTATTGAACCGCATCAATATTTGGGAAGTAGTCCATGGCGGCCGTGAATACGAGCACTGGACGATCGACTGATGCGCGCGACCCATGACCGTTTCGGTAGAAATACTCGATATCCACGCCATTCGAGACCACCGCCGCCCGCCGATCCTTGCCTCGCTCACAAAAGAGCTGAACCTCTTGCGTTGAAATAAAGACTGATTGTTCGAATTCTTCCGCTATGCGTTCTTCATAGTCTCCAAGCCGATTCGCTTCCAATTGATAGAGCACGGACCACGGAAATTTTTGGAATCCGGCATAGGCTCGCCACTTTTCGGAATCGACATCCACGAAATCCATGAGCCGGGGAACATTCTTGACTTTCCGCACATATTCAGCCATCGGAGATGAAAACGCGATGATATGGTCGATGGGAACGGACTGGAGAATCCTATCGATTTTCTCCTGTAAATCCTGAGAGTAAAATGCCCCAACCGACAGGGCTTGTCCTCTAAGAAGAGAGACACTCGCTCCCCATATACGTTGGCGCTGCGACAGCCATATCACCTCGACCTGCTGGCAGTATTTTCGTAATTCATCGACGTACTGAAATTCTTGGGGGTCATCTGCGATGCACGCCAAGTACACACGATGGTGCACCGATAAATATTGGATCTGGTGATAAGAACGGATTTTATCTCCTTTGTTGGGTGGATAAGGAATCCGATGGGCTAGATAAAGAATATTCATTGACGACTAACGAAATACATCTGACTGAAACGGCTCGCTCAATCAATCTATGTCAGGAGAAATGGGATAGCCTCGCCACGATGTCAGTACTCTCCTGACCTTTCGGCCGTCTAGGGGAGATACTTAATAACATGAGGACCGATGAGGTTCGCGACCGATAGAGGCAATCTCTTCCAAATCGAGATGAAGGGCTGAAACTTGGGATTGGCGGGACTGAAATTGGGAATGTCCCCCCCATGTGGAAGATAATACTGATAACGAAGCGGCGTAGGCTCAAACCCCCAGTGCCGTTTAAAATCATAGGCTCCAGTCCCCTGCTTACTTCGACCAAAGTCAAAGACCTTATAGCCATGCTCCCATCCATACCGCATCAGTTCCCAATACATAAAGTCGTACACCGCGTACGGCAGAAACTGAGGAAGCCCGCCACCATAGTAGGGCAGTAGTTGATCTTTATAACAAAAGGTCATGACCGCCGCAGCCATCTGATTATGACGCCACACGGATAATATTCGACATTGCTCGCCCAACACATCCAGGAGGATCTCAAAAAAGCGATAAGGAAATGCCGGAGTTCCCAGGTTTCTCAAACTCGTCGTATAGATCGTGTAGAATTCTCTTAGAAATTCTTTTCCGCCAATCTTGGATTCTAATCCATGTTTGATCCCCTGACGAATCATTCGACGCTGCTTGCGAGGAATGGCGTTCATATTCTTTTCTTCACCATCGAAAATTTCACGGATAAACGTAAAATACAACTCCTTAATCGGTAGCTCATCTCCGTTCGCGACCACATGTCGAAACTCGAGAAAATCCACACCCAATTCGCACGCAAGACTCTTGCCTTTTTCTTTGAGCTGTTGAGATGCCGATGGCGACTCAGCGCACAGCCCCCCGTAGACAGCAAACGGGAGAGAAATCAACGTCTTCCTCCCCAGTGGGTTCTTCACCAAGAATAAGGGTAGCACCCCCTGTATCACCCCTTGCTCTTCGACGAGAAAATACATGGAGGTATACCCAAAAACTTTTTCGAGCACGGTTTTCCAATTGATCGTATGGAAAAATGACCCCGTGGCGGAGACGGCGACGAATTCATCCCAGTCCTGCCGATGCGCTGCGGTATAGGGAGCAACAACCATTAGATTTGGAATCGTCTTGTGCCCGCAAGAAAACTGATCGCGCGAGTTATCGATAAAACTTCCGAATCGTATATTCCTTGAGCTTACGAGCATGGGTAAAAATAATAATCTCGCCCAGTAACCCGATGGATCCGACTTGTACACCCAACACCATTAACAATACGCCTAGAATTAACAATGGCCGATCTGATAATGACGTAACGCCTAACATTCGCTCTAATGCTAATAAAGCCGACACACAGAATCCGACCGCGAATAACCCACTGCCGATCAGGCCAAAGAATCTCAAAGGCTTTTTGGTGAATTTAAACAGGAACACGACGGTCAGGAGATCAAGGATTCTCCTGAGATAGACACCCGGTCGGTAGACACGATGTTGACTATCCGCCGTATGTTGAGGGATTTCAACTTCAGCGATACGAAACCCCTTTTGATACGCCAGGAGTGGCAAAAAACGATGGAGATCTCCATAGAGTGAGATTTCCTTGGCCACGGGCCGCTTCATGGCTCGAAGCCCGCTCCCGAGATCACTGAGACTTTGTCCGGTTAGACGATTGACAAGATTGTGAAACATGCGAGTTTGCAACCGATTGAACCAGGCGTCCACACGTGGCCATCGCTTGGTCACGACGAGATCATTTCCCTCATCCAGACGTTTCAGCACCTGCTCAATGCCTTCCGGTACCGTTTGGAAATAGGGTGGTACGGTGATGATCACGTCTCCGGCCGCTTGTTCGAATCCAACCGCTAACGCCATGGATTCTCCGAAATAATAAGGCAGAGGAATAATTTTCAGGGGGCATTTCGTACTTGGCAGCGCTTCCAAGACGTTCATCACCCGACGATCACCGCCATCGATCACAAAAATACACTCAAAAGTCAGGGACAATTTATCAAGTATCGAGGTGTAGGCATGGTACACCGCCTCAATATCTTGAGAGCGTTCCACGACGGGCACAACGAGTGAAACAGCCAGGGGGGGATTCGATGCCTCGTGAGTCGCTGAATGCGAATCAGTGCTAGATGGATTCATTGCAATGACGGTCATGTGAGTACAATCTTCGTACGGCCAAGCAATTAAGATTTTGAGGAACATGTGTGTTTCTACTCATGGAGAGAGGCTCCCTTGTCCCTATTGATAGCAAGAATGCCATCCCGCACCATTTGACCGGGACGATAATCGCCAGTAGCTAAAATCATTTCTCCAAGAACCCCCAAAGCGACTAAATGCCCTGTTAAAGCAAAAAACATAAAAGCCACAGATGGAAGAACGATGCCCGAAATATTGTAGGCAAGAAAGATCATGAAACAACCGATTCCCGCCAACAAGGCGACCAGTCCAAATTTCCCGAACCATAATGCAGGTCGAGCAGAACTTCGCACGATTAAACTCACGACAAAGAGGTCTAGAAACACTCTCCAGGCTCTGGAAATCCCGTATTTGCTGCTCCCGAATGATCGCTCACGATGATTCACGACGATTTCCGCAATCTTGGCCCCGCCTAACGTGGACATCGCGGGAATGAACCGATGAAAGTCAGCGTACAACGGCAACTGTTTCACGACACTCCGCCGGTACCCTTTGAGCGAACAACCATTATCATGGATGGGCACTCTTGTAATTTTTCCGATGAGCCAATTGGCGATTTTGGAGGGAATCTTCCGTGATACAAGCTTGTCTTTCCGATCCTTTCGCCAACCACAGACGACTCCATACCCTTGTTCGAGCGTGTGGAGAATTTTCGGAATATCCGCTGGATCATTCTGCAAATCACCATCCATACTCACGACATATTTTCCACGCGCAGCGCGAAATCCCGCAGCCATGGCGAGCGTTTGTCCATAATTCTTCCTGAATTGAATGACTCGAATGTTTGAATATTCTTGATGCAGCTTTTCCAACACCTGGGGCGTTCCATCTTTACTACCATCATCGATGAAGATAATTTCATAAGGAACAGCCAGGGATTGGCAAACGTGCAAAATGGCTTCGCATAGGACCGGCGTGCTCTCTTCTTCATTATAGATAGGAACGACAACAGAGAGTTCGATTCTTTTTCGCATCGTTCGAGGCTCGCTTATTGAGCGATCCTCCACGCAGGCAGACGTGCCGTGAAGCCGATAAACCCTTGATTCACCGTCGCCGTTCGACCTGCCACGGATGATCCATTCGATTTTTGCTTGATATAACTGTACGAGATATTCCCTGATAACCATTCAAGTAATAAGATGCTAAAGCCCGCTTGGCCTTGATAACTTTTCACATCAACTTGATTGCCGGACAATGACTTGTTCTTCGCGATACCTCCTGCAAGAAACCCTGTGACTCGCTCAGCCAATGGGTACGAACCTGATATTTGCCCGCGTTGGGTTAACACGCCAGAGGTGGCAAGACCGCCTCCTGGCGTCACGCCCTGAAAATACCTTGCAGAGATCACACCCGCGTCAAAACTTTTGGTCACGTTGACGTTGGAAGTAAACGTGACTCTATCCACGCTTTCAGTAAACGAAACACCGGCCCTTGCGTTGATGTAGACCGTCGGTGTCAGCGTATGCCCCACGCCTCCAGTCACACTATGCGTCACGACGGTATCTCCGTTATTGATATCACTGATTCTTGCAGTATAATTGGCATTCAACCTTGTCCGGGAGGAGAGAAGATAGCCCACGCCAGTCCCCAGGATATGTGATAGCGAATCGTTCAAGTCGGAATCGGTATATCGAGTATACAGGTTCATATAACTGGCGTTTGGAATCCAACGCGGAGTTAAATGATATCGAACCCTGACACCTGCTCGATTTCGAAACGAGCCAGATCTGGTTCGACGCGTGAATACCCCATTATTGCCTACGGCATTACTGAGTCCCGCGATTCCTCTATTTCCCGAAAACCCGCCTTCTCCATGCCGTTGTGCCGCGATTAACGGGTTGTCCTGATCCGATTGATCACCCCCAAAACTGAAGCCTTGGACCGCCGGCGAAAAATTCATAGATTCAACTATTCGAACCTCCAAACCCTTATACCGTTTTGTTAAAAACGGAAGATCAATACCAAAGTTCGCATTATGAGTATAGGCGTCCGAACCGCTGTGATTGACGTAAAATTGTGCGACCCCTGAATAGGTTCCCGATAACACGACGTCTCGGCTCAGATAGGTCAACGTCAGCCTCGGAATCACAAAGGTACCAAAATCGTCTTGCTTATTTTTTTTGGTATCAAAAAATAGGTTGTCGGTATATGTCTCGGTCACACTGATCGACGAATTAAGCGTAAGTTCAGCGTACACATTCTGTACCGACACAACAGACAACACCACACATAACAGGCAGGAGGATACTCCACTAACCCTCTTCATAAATTCCATCTCCTTTCCCTAAGAACTTTTGCCACTCACACAACATATCTGGATAGATTGAGTGCGGGACACAACCGCAGAAATTATTATGACATTTCGTGATCGGAGCTTACTTTCATGCCTCAAAAATAACCGTACATGAATATCCCCTTAAGCAGAAATATATAACTCATTACAATACAACATCTAAGAAGACAAGCCAACTCATTTCACCCCACCAGATATTTGAGAACAGTCAGTGTACTTTGGGACAACATGAATGCCTAATTCCTGTGCATGATTACAAGCCGAACATAGTCCACCCCCAAATACGTTTAGTGAACGGTTTAATCGGATACACCGGAATAAAGTGCTCGATTTCTACTTGTTCTGGAATACGTGGAAGATGTACGGGAGATCACGACAGAGTGGATAACGATCGACAACAAGCACTAACCCCATGAGACGCTGCCGAGTACAGCTCTCGGTGTCTATTGCATACCTCGAATGCTGACATCGTATGGCTCTAATTTGCAGTTGAAACAAATTCTTCGATCAGGTCTTTGCTCACAGCCTGCGCTGCCTACGCTAGCCATCCATGTTGTTCGTACCAATCAAAGATGTTTTGCACTTCAGCTTCAAAAGACCTGCGAGGCGCAAAACCCAAATCTTTTCTCGCCTTTGAGGAATCAAAAGACCGTGTTTTCGTGAAAAAGTCTACGCGGCGGCGATACAGGATAGGCTCGAGATTCAATGGTTTACAAATGGCTTCAGTGAGCGAGCCAAGAAGTTGTACAGGGCGAGCGGGAATTTTAAACGGAAGAGGTCGCACCCCGGCGATGCGGCTAATGGTCCTGACAAGTTCTTCAAGAGACACAGATTTTTCACCAGCGAGTATGTACGTCTGTCCGATAGCCGCTTCCTGCTCGGCCGCTAAAATAAATCCTTCGGCCAAATCTTCCACATCAACCCAATGTGTCAAAGTACGGCCACTGCCAATAATTGGGAAACGCCGACGGGCAACGCCGCGAAAGAGCTTCAACGTCCTCGTATCACCTTGCCCCCAAATCATGGCCGGACGAATGATCGTCCCTTTGACACGCCCTGAAGTGAATCGCTCTTTTGCTAATTTTTCCCCTTCACATTTCGTCAATTGATAAATATCTCCAGGGCGATATGGCTCTTCTTCCGTCGCAGGTGGATGCGGGATATGACTATGTACTCCCCCGGTGCTACAATGAACCACTCTCTTCACGTTTTCACGTTCAGCTGCAGACAAAACGTTCCTCGTCCCTTCGACATTCACCTCATAAAATACACTCTCAGCGTGCTTCGCTGAACGGAAGAGGGCAGCAATGTGAAAAATATACTCCACATGTTTGACCGCATCACTTATGCTTTGACGATCAGTAATATCCCCATAACAAACTTCTATGCCATTACGCTTCAGATCCTCAGCAGTCTCACGATTACTACTTTGACGGACTAATGCACGTACGCTGGCACCTTTCTGCATTAATCGCCGGGCAAGACGACTTCCAACAAAACCAGTTGCTCCTGTCACCAGAACCCTTTTGCCCTTAAGAGAGGTATTTTTCATAACATCGATGTTGCAGAGTCGATATCCACGGGCAGACATCCGTGGTTCTCAGCGTTAGCTTTGATAAACCTTCACAATCCACCCTAACACATCTCTATACGGTTAATCTCCAATTGTCTGTGAATGATCAATGAATCATCCCTTTTTTTCCTGAGATCAAATGCAACCACCGAGTGGTCGCTTGATATCACGAAGACTTAAGGAATTGACAAATATCCTTGGCCACTAGTCTTGCTGCAAGATCATGTCCTTTTTCATTCCAATGCCCTACCCCCATCCGGGTATTTGGAAACCCATGCAGATAAACTTGGTTTTTCTCGGCATGTTCCTGAAAGGCATACACAAGCGGCACCACCGGCACACCTAATCGCTTCCCTAACGCCATGAACCGCCGGTCAGGATAATCCAACGAATCAACGCCAAGGTGTTGTTCTAATGCTAGCCGCTGCTTTTCGTCAATTTGACTGGGATTCGTGACCAACATCCAGAATGGTTGAGCATGATGCTTCGTCACTTCCTGATTGAGTAGCTCTAGAATGCTCTCGGTAATCTTCCAGGCCTCATGATGCTGTGGGGTTTGGGGTGGGGCATAAACCCATTCCGATAAACCCGTTTCATGGAACGCGAAATCATCATCACGCATGATCCGCCAATTATTGATAACCCGAACAGCCTGATTCAGGACCTCAAGTAAATGCAAGTATTGAACACCCTCGAGTAAAGCTCGATCCTTCACAGACTTCAACGTCCATTCCCTGAACGAGTTATCCAGCTGCAAATTTCCCTGATGATCAAAATAATAATATGGCCGTTGAATGTGAGGACATTCACCTTTTGAACATTCTGTCATCGTAGGGAAATTATCGATCAAGTCATTTCCATGAAAGATTGCCGTCAGGACCATGTCAGGGTCATACGGCCATACATAATGTTTAAGCGTCAAGAGCTCATCCGTCGTCGAATAGCCTCCTTGCCCGAAGCTGAGAGTCTCAATAGCTTTAAACCGGTCAGTCTGACATGTACGGAGATATTCCTCCAAGCGCCGGCCAAACGTATGCTCGAGAGCTACTTGACGAGCTTCCATGTAGGAATCGCCTAAGATGGCGATTCGATAGATTCCTGCTTTTTTTTCTACATCATGCTCTTTGTCTCGAAAACCTGCTGAATTAATCCGGACATACGCTTCCCCTTCTGATCGAAACCAGCCCTCCTTGTTCGGAATAAGTCGCTTCCCTCTCAATGGGTCGTAAGTGTGAAATACAGGATACGAAATATCCAATACTCTTAACCCGGCTTCACCTAGGGCCAAAAAAAGAATGCTCGCCAGAATAACGGTACCGATGATCAGATAGAGTTTGGTCGGCTTTCTCTGCATACTTGCACTCTGAGACAGGGTTGACACAACAGACTCGTGAATATCCTTTCGGAATGTTCAACCTGTGTCTTAATGTCTCACGTTAGAAACCGTTCATTGCGTGGAATTCGTGGATTTTGGTCAACTGGAACAAAGAGGATGACGAATGTCGACGAAAGCAGGTGATTTGCTGAATGGCATTCGTTTGACCATTATTTCTTCGGGTAAGATGCCCCACCAAATGGTATGATGCATATTGCCATAATAGCCCTGACCACCAAATTCTTCAAATCATGAGGCTATCTATCATGCGTTGCCCTTGTGATTTTTAGCGATGCGTTGAGCATTCACGCCGATTCCATCGCGCGCATACAGTACGGCCCCTGGGAGCACTGAAATCACAATATAGACTCTGACGAGCAAGGCCATAGCAAGAATCAAGACAAGATTCGCTTCAATGAGAGAAAAGAAATACACGAACGCCCCTTCTTGGACGCCAAGTCCCGCAATGGAGATGGGAATCATACTCACCAGTGAAATAACTGGAACAAAAAGAAAATAGTACGGCAATTCCGAGGTCATGCCCACACCTAAACCGATACACCACGTAAAGTAGATACGCACAAGCTGGACCATAAAAGACAGGATCAGCGCAACGATGATCCGTGCCTTAATCTGTTGATAAAAACCGAGAGCGCGCCTTATTTCTTGAAGTCCCTTGTTTACTTTGCTTTCCAGTGGTATCCGTCGTTCAAACCACGGAAAACAGAAATATGCAACGATCACCCCGATGACTCCAAGTCCTATCCCTCCAAAGATAATCCTCGTAATAAGTTGACCGGGGATTAATTCTAATTCTTGATGAAACAGGGCAAAACCGCACAAGCAAGTGCCAACCAACGCGACAAGACCCAAAATTCTTTCCACAAACAGGGAAGAAACCGACTCGGTAATCCTGACTCCCGACTTGACAAGCCCGTAGCCTTTGAGGAACTCCCCCCCCGCGCCTGACGGAGCGACAAGACCAAGGAAGGTACTCTTGAAATAGATGCCGAGTATTTGAAAGAAACGGAGTCTGGTGCCTCGATGATCGATCAGGATAAACCAGCGTATCGCATTCACCACGCGGTCAACATAAATTAACAGTCCTGCCAGGACCAAATAACTCGCGATCAATTGATGGTCGCGACTAAATACCTTGACGTCATCCCAGGGGATGAACATCAAGACGATCACCGACACGAGAAGGCTCACGAACAGGCGAAGATAGTACATGCACGTGCATCCTCTGGAAATATATCAGATGTTTGGCCAGCCAAATTTATATGTTCACGGTGAACGTTGAGCGTAGAACTACATGTATGGATGAAGGAATTTTGTGTCAAAATGATGTATTCTTCGACCTGTGTGCATAGCATGCTCCTCACGTGACTTACTTCATTGCCAAATCTTTATAAATTCCTTCAAGGTGTTTGCTAGAATACGCAACGTCATACTCTCGGCAAACTTTCCACCCCTTTTCTCCCATTTCTTTGGCCAATAGAGGGTTACCAAGGAGGGTCGACAACTTATCCACTAACGCAGAAACATCTTTAGGAGGAACAATATAGCCGGTTTCTCCCTCGACAATGACATCTGGCATCATTCCTGTTGGTGTTCCGATGACTGGTTTTCCACTATTCATAGCCTCTAATAAGGTGAGTGGTCCGCCCTCTTTATTAATTGATGGAATAACAATAATGTTTGAAAGCGCAAACATAATCGACACATCTTCGTAAAATCCTGTAAAAAATAAACGGTCACCTAATTTCAATCGCTGTGCTTCTCGCTCAAGTAATTCCCTGTCTGGCCCATCTCCAACGATGAGAAACCGTGTAAGAGGATAGGTTTTTATGAGTTCGGCTGCTGCTCGAATGAAATAAATCTGGCCCTTCATTTCGGCAAGACGCCCTACCACGGAGACAATCGTCTCCTTCTCGGATATGCCTAATTCGCTGCGCTTCATCGCTATGGACGTGGCGTCAAATTGGGAAAGCTCGGAAAGCGGAAGACCGACGATACGGATATCAATCCTGGACGGGTTGATTTTTCTACGTCGATGCATGAACTCTTTCACAGAATTTGAGACGGCTATGGCCTTCGTTGTCAGAGGAGAGAGGATCGTATCAGCGATCGTTTGGTAAAAAGGCTGATCAATCAGGACGGCATGCTCATGAACAATATTGGGAACTCCAGTCAACCAGCTCGCCAAACGTCCAAAGTTCGCCGACCCATAGCCATGAAGATGGAGAACATGGGGCCGGAGTTGACGAATCAATTTCATGAGGTCTGTGAGCGTCGAAGGCGCAAACTTTCCCTTGTCGAGATAGACCACGGAAATACCGGACCGTTCCAAAAACTTCCCTCCGGACTCACGCGCACGAAGATTACAGACGGTCGCCTCAAACTGCGATGAATCATGGCAATGTATCCACCATTTGAGCGTTTGCGTAATCCCATGGATGCTCGCCCCATCAATTTCAAGCTTATCGATGATGTGTAGTATTCGAATGGGCTCAGATTGACTCATTTCGTGATCTCTCACTCCACTGTTAATCGGATATTCATGTTTTTAGGGCAGTACAATCTCAGGAAAGACGAACCGTAGATTTATCCAAAATCTCTTCATGCCCCAGCGGTTTTACACACCATCGCGACCGCCAGGTGCGGGGTATGAGAAATGCTGACGGCAACTTGAATAACTTCTGGATGGCCACTTCGATAGACACGAAACCTGGGTGGGCTATCAGAGTTTGATACCAATTCAATGTTCTTCATATCCTCATTCAGATAGACACGATCGCACTTCTTCAACGCCTCTTTGGCACACCAGCGCGCCGCAAAATGCATACGAGGATGCTCTTGGAGTAAGCAATACGCGATTTCAACGGATGAAAAAGCATTCGTATAAAACGAATCTTTCCAATAATCCTCAACTTCTGGAAAACTTTCGACCATCTCGATATCGATGCCACAACTCAGCGAAGAGCCGAACTCTAGCGTTGTTTTCGACGACATTTTGGAGGCATCCAAATGCGTACCATTGGTGATGCCCGCAGGCGATGCGTTAGTTTCAGAGTCTTGTCCATTCGACCCGAAGAGGGCGCTCTGTAATTCGCCGTACGACTTCACGGAATAGACGGATCGAGATTTGATCCCCAATCGATGTCGAATTGCGGCATCAAGTTTGGCCCTGGCTAATGAACCTTGCATGCGCCTGGTCGACAATACAAAGTCGGCATTCACAGCTTCGACATCGGTCTCAAATAGGTCCGCCACAATTTGCCTGAGCTCATGGTTCATTGCTTCGTTTACCATCCTCTGAGGCAGACACTGCAAAGATACCCGGTTTGGCCATTGGGTTTTACCATTTGCACCATAAAGTGATCCCAATGTTGAAAGTGATCCCATTCCTCGATATTGGCCATAGGGGTCAAACAACGCGAACAAGAAATCGCTTTCAGGTCTTCTCCGTCACAACGTGCTCCGTCAAGCGCGGCTTCGTAAGCCTGTAAATGATCGCCCAACTCTCTTAAGAACTTCGCCGCTTGTCGTCCTTCAGATACTTGATGATCAAAAGCCAGGATGAGATGAAACACGCCTTCCCGGCTTCCCGGCGAATAACATTCCCCTCCCACTCCCAAGATCGCAGATTGCCCTTGATTGATCAGTGGGTGAAAAGTAAACACCCCTTCCCCTGAAAGATCTGTCATGGTGAAAGTTCCACCTTGGAGGTCGTGGCTGGTCAACGAATTATTCAGGTATGCGACCATGAGTTCTTGCATCTCTTGAGTGATGTCTGCAATGCTTTTGGTGTCCGCGGCACGAATCACAGGCACCTTCAATCCCAAATCCCCATCGATCGCAAACCCAATATTGACCTCTTCGTAAAAGTTGACAGATTCCGATTGAAAAAAAGCATTGAAAAACGGGTAGTGCCGCAGTAGACGCGCAGCTTCGAATAGAATCACCGCGCTCGTCGTCGCCGAGACTCCTTGATACTGATCGACTGCAGCACGCAGGCCCTTTGTAGGTATCGATACCGTGATGACACTCGGCAGTGAATTTTGATAGCCAGACGTTAAGTAACCGATCTCCGTCCGTTTACTCTTCGATAACTTTTCAGTCCGAAACGGAATGCCCGAGGCCGGAACCGGAGCAGATAAGGACTTCGACTGTTCTGTTGGAAGCACCACGGACCTTGGTAAGGATGGTCGCGGGGCTTCTCCAAGCTCAACGAGAATGTCCTGAGTTCGGACGAGCCCCTTACCGGAAAACCTCTCAGGAGAAAGCTTGCGTTCTTCTAATAACGCTTGGGCCTTCTTGGTAAAATGCGTCGGTATATCGGAAGACACGGATGTTGAGCCATTTCCCGCATTGCCATTCTTAGTCGTTTCAAGAGAAAACGTCGGAGTTTCAACGATCGTCGAAATCTCTAATGAATCACCAGTAGCCTCCTCCCCCTGAATGGTACACAACGTGGCGCCGACATTAATATCGTTTCCAGGCTCAATAGAATACACCAACATCCCAGAGGCGGGAGCTTCGATTTCCATCACGGCCTTGCTCGTTTCGATCTCGGCGATCATTTGTCCTTGGGTAACTTTCTCTCCATTTGCAACAGACCAAGACAGCAACGTCACAGACTCGTCATTCACATTGTCCTGTGGAATAATGACCGGGGTGCTGTGTTTCATGACGGCTCGTTGATCCCTATTGTGTCTGGGTTTTTTGAAGAGTCGCACATAGTGTAGAGTTTTCTCTCAAACACAAACGCACAAATAACGCTCTGGCTGGCGCAGGCGAATCCTACGACGCAAGCATATGACTAACAGCCTCAACGACGTGACATTCTCCTGGAAGACATTGCTTTTCAAGAGGACCGCAAGAAGGAATTGGATGACTCGGTGAAGAGACCCGACGAACGCGCTCAAGCACACCAGGCGTCACCTCTGCAACCTGGGCTAACAATTCTGACCCAAGTGCCGCAAACCGTATTCCTTCTTCCACGATCAGGAGCTTACGAGTTTTCTGAACCGACTCAATCACCGGCCATGGATTAAACGGGTACAACTGCAATGGACAGATCACTTCACAGAAGATCTCCCGTTCATCGCATAACTCCTGGATCGCCCGTTCGACATCGACGAGCATCCCGCCGTAACACACGATCGTGATGTCTGGATCACCCATGGGACGAATGCGGGTGCTCGGGTATTGCTCATGTGAGTGCTCAAGGACAAACCCTTTCGGAACCTGATCTGTGACGCGAAGACCGTAGAGCAGCTTATTCTCTATGACGATCGTCGGGCGATCGATGGACGAGAAAAGTTCATCGTATACAAGCCCAGGGTCATAGCGAGGGTGCAGTGCCAACATAGTCGTACCCGGCAGTCCCATAAAATGCTTTTCAATACTCTGGCTATGGGTCGGACCATACCCTCGCTTGCCTCCCATCGGTGTACGCACGATCAATGGCACATGAACCTGGTCGTTATACATATAACGAAATTTCGATGCATGGTTTAACAGCTGATCAAAGGTTAAACTGAGGAAATCACCGAACATCACTTCGCACACTGGGAGAAACCCACTGAGAGCAAGACCGTTGCCCAACCCCACCAGAGCGGCTTCACTAATAGGTGTATTTCTGACACGCCCCGGGAACTCATGGCTCAAATTCTTCGTAACTTTAAACGCTCCTCCGTATGGCCCTTCGATATCCTCTCCAATCAAGAGAATTTTATGATCGCGCTGCATGTTTCGCTGAAACGAGCTGTGTATGACATTCACCATCCGTTCAGATGCAGGGATCGACGTCTTGGTCCATTTGAGTAGGGACCATTCTCGTCTATCCTCATCCTGGGCATTATCCTCTGAGTAAGGGGTGGCGTCAGACCGAGACACGGCCAGATCAATACTCGCTTGTATCGTACGATCAATTTCTTCAATTTGCTGACTATCTGTGTGTTGTCGAAAGGATTCAATGGGATCCCTTGCCCAATATTCGTTGACTTCCTCCGGAGCACGATCATCATCTCCTTTGGAATGAGCCATGAGCCGATACGTGTCAATCTGGAGAAAGAGAGGGCGGCATTCATTTCGTACGTATTGCACGCTCTCCGCAGATCTCACTAACAGTTCCTCCGGATTCCAGGTATTGCCATGAGCCGTTTTTATTCCGAATGCATCACCTCGTGCAAGAATATCACCTGCGAGGGTTTGGTGTTGCGGCGTACTCTGAGCATAGAAATTATTCTCAAGAACGATGAGTAATGGCAATTCCCATTTGGAGGCCATATTCAACGTCTCGTATAACGCCCCTTCGCCTAATGTTCCATCTCCGATGAAGACAACAGCGATACATCCCGTCCCTGAAAGTTTCTGCGCCAAGGCCAGACCAGCCGCGACCGGGACAATCCCGCCTTGAATTCCATTACTATAGAATCCCTGGGAACAAATATGTTGACTCCCGCCTCGTCCACCGCACATGCCATTCTGTTTACCCATAATCTCGCCGATGAGTCCTTCGACATCGCCTGTCTTGGCTAAATAATGACCATGACAACGATGATTGCTAAAGATCAGATCCCCGTCTCGCAACGCTTCAGTGACGGCCACTCCAGTCCACTCCTGACCGATACAGGTATGTACCGTCCCAAACAACCGTCCCTCTTTAAAAAGTTCCAGCAAACGCTGCTCCACACTGCGAATCAATATCGCTTTGGCGTACAGTTGAACCGAAGCTTGAGAAGATTGTTCAGTAATCATGGTTTTTTTGGCAGACACACCTGTTAATATCTCCTTACGTCAGCGACTCTCCTCGTGGGAGGAACAGAAGCTTACGGTTTGGAATCACGATAGCAAAATCAGGGATATCTTCGGTCACCACTGCACCCGACCCAATGACACAGCCATTTCCTACCCGCACACCATCTTGCACAATCACGCCAGAACCAATCCAGACGTCATTTCCAATGACCACAGGACCGTTGGAATAGAGCCCTTGCTCCGCCATTGGGATGGCCCGGTCAGCCGTATGGTAACGTCCTCCTCCGACGTAACATTGCCCGGCCATCATCACCGACGTGCCCAACGTGATGCCACCGACTGAACTCAACTGGCATTGACTGCCGATTGAGCAATGGGCACCGATAGTAATCGGACCATTTTTGGCTTGGATAATCGAGCTTCTCGCGATCAAGACATCGTTTCCGATCGTGATTCCTTCCGGCTCTCCTCCCTTGGCATCCACCAGACAATGATCGTCGATCGCCACGCGATCTCCAAGCGTGATCTTTCCTGGATGTCGCAGTGATATATTTCTGCCCCACACGACACCCTTACCGACCTTCTTGCATAACGAGGGAAATAGTTGTTTCCGCAGCAACAGCCCTAATGCGCCAGGTAGAGGGCCGAGAAAAACGGTGAGAAATTCAAACTTCAGCAAGGCCAACAAACTTGATGAACCGACGAAAAAATTTTGATATTTCTTCAAGGTGGAGGTTTCAGATTCCGCTAAACTCTTGACGAGAGGTTTTTTCGCAATGACGTTGGACTGAGATAAAACTCTCGTGTCAGGTTCTGTCGATACCATAGGCCCCCTCTACCGTCATGCACACCAAAAACTCAACTATGAACTCCTTCACGACCGCGATCCGTGCCCCCGAAAAGACGCTGACCTCCTAATCTTATCGGCACGGCTTCTTGAGAATTAAGAAGTCACTTCCTTCAGCCTTCCCAGAAAATGGCTTGATCTTCATGCCCAACCAATCGTGCGATAAAGACTCGTTTGTCACCAGACCTCTGGCTGGCATCCCAAGATACTTTTAGCTCATTCGATCGTATAGGCTCGATTATTCTGAAAAAAACTCATTGGTCGTCGTGCAAAGGAGATTCAAGGCCAAGCGGCACACGAACCTTTTCATGGAGAGAGGCAGCCCATAAGGCTAGTTTCATAGAAATATGCCTATGAGAGACAAATACGTCAAGCTCTCGGGCAATCGCAAAAACTAGCTCTTTAAACGGCCCATATTGCTCACCGCAAACAATAAATACCTTTCCAAATCGCCTCATCTTTATCTAAGCCTAAAAGAAACCCCTCGACCACAGCATCAATATACACGGGCTGAAAAAGGACCTCTCCCCTTCCAACGAAAAAAAAATTATTAATTTCAGTCATTTTAAGGAGTCGATCCAATGATCACATCGTTCAATTACTAAAACTATTCGGCAGATGGAGTTCTCTACGTCATTTTGGGCATTAAATGGAAGAATACGGAGAATGGAAATACTCTTCCTGTTTTGATTCAGAAACCAACGTGCTGGCCAACCAGTCATACAGATTGTTTACCTTGGCACGAAACGAGGCAAAACTGTAATGTTGTTCGACGAGAATCCGACCAGCCTCACCAAGTGCTTGAGACAGCGCCGAATCTTGAATGAGGCAAAGCATCCCTCGTGAAAATGCCTCAGGATCAGGACCGACGAGCATAGCGACTCTGTCAGTCAGTACTTGCGTATGCGTGGGTAAGTTGGTTGCGACGATCGGTTTCCCACTTTGCAAATAGGAATACAGTTTCATTGGAGTATTATTTCCCTGTATCCGTGGAGAAACTAAAATGTCGGACTTCGCGAGAAAGAATGCTAATTGATCGGTGGGTTTCGCTCCCCAAAAACAGACCCGCCCCCCTATACCTAAATTTCGAGACTTTTGCTCATAACGTTGAATGTGCGCTTTCGTTCCTCCTACGATCACAAGATCGGCGTGATCGACATATCGTGTGAGAAGAGAGAAACTCTCCAGTAACAGATCGATCCCTTGATAGGGCTCTAGGTTTCCGACATAGGTAATCGTGATTCTTTCACGTTCAGCCTCAACGTCCTTCTTGGATAATTCTGGAGAACACCCCCCCTCGAGCAAGGGAATATCTTGGAGAATGCTGACTTCCTGGGCTCCATGACGCCTTGCAAGATCGCCTAACACATCACAAACTGGAACGACGGCCTTGGCCCGCTTGATAGCCAGTGATTCGCAAAAAGATAGCATGACGAGAAAAGGGCGAAAACATACATTGCTCTCAACCATCTGTTGTGGCAGGGAAGAATCCATATCATACACGTAGGGAATACGAAAGAGAGTCTTGATGAGAAGGGCCATAAAAACAGACTCTTCTACTGCATGAACGACGTGATAGTGATGCTTCCTGGCTAGCAGCAGGGCGTGGATCATCATCACCCCGTCACACAGTAGTTTCTTGAAAGAAAACCCTGGCCGAATATTCCGAATAAACGGGAGGAAACGTATACGCCTCAAGGTCATGCCAGGATGCTGTACTTGACTGCCTTCATGGTAAGTCAGGACATCAACCGTTTCACCTCTCTCGGCTAACACCCGAAGGATAAGGTTAACGGCTATGGGAGTCCCGCGATCCTGGTAAAATGGATGAGGGGCAAGAAACAGAATATGCATACTTCAATCGTAGCACGTTCTATTCGTTAGCACGACTGACAAATAAGGCTGCCAGCATTTCCTGCACTGCCAAGCAGACACATACATGAACCGCACGACCTGGCCAAAAGCATTATTTCTGAAAATGACTAATGGCTGAATTGCCTGAACACGATGGATTAGTCAACGAATCTATCGCCTGATGCGTCTGCGAATGATTGGAGTCTTCTCCAATCAAAGAGGGGAAAGAGGGAAGCGCAGTACAGATTGGGGCAAATTGAAAATCTTGAAGAAGTGCAGCCAGGCGTCTCTGGGTTTTTTGTAAATTCACATAATGACGAAAACCAGAAAGCAAAGAGCCTTTCATCTTCGGCTGATCAGGATCAAGCTCCCACGGATGAAAATACATCACCAGTGGCATGCCCTCATTTTCTACTTGCGTCAAAAACCACTTAAACAACCGATACGGTAACAAACGGAAATACCCTCCTCCTCCAATTGGCACTCTCATCCAGCCAATTTTATACGTTGACGGAGGAACCTCCCAGAGTACGCCTGAACTTGTGGCTAACGAATGAATGTCTGGAGAAGCATCAGGGATTCCATACGAATCATGAACAGCGGGAACGATGCTGGAATCATAGAGATAGCCCTCTTCAACCAGAATCGGCAGGGCCCATTTTGTCTCTTTCGTAATCGAAAATGTCGGAGCACGGTACCCCAAGACTGCCTTTCCAGTAAGATCTTCTAGAATCTTTTTAGCTGTTCGAATATCTTCCCGAAATTTCGCCGGACTCTGGGCGGCTATTAATTCATGCGAATACCCATGACAGGCAATTTCATGGCCAGCATTGGCCAGTCGTTTCACTAAGCCACCATGTCGCTCAGCTACCCACCCGAGTATAAACATCGTAGCCTGAACATTGACGGCTTCAAGAAGTGAGAGAATTGTCTCCGTGCTCTGCTCGACCCGGCTATGGAGAACATCCCAATGTCGGCGTCTCGCTGGACAATCAAACGCCGCAACTTGAAAATGTTCTTCGATATCAAAGCTTAAGCTATGAATCATGCGACATACTCCACACCACGATCATTATCGGGCCCCCGTCCCTAGCAACACGACGTGAAAGGTCCGCAGTAATATTCGAACATCCAACCAAAGCGAGAGGTTTTTGACATAATAAAGATCATATTGCAGTTTCATATGTGAATCTTCTAACGAAGCTGCATATTGAAAACATGTTTGAGCCCATCCCGTGATACCCGGTCGTACCGTGTGACGAAGATCATAAAATGGGATAAATGTCCGGAGTTCTTGGACAAAATGCGGACGTTCAGGTCTCGGACCAACAAGACTCATCTCTCCTTTTAAGACATTCAAAAATTGCGGGAGCTCATCAAGGCGTAATCGGCGTAACCAGTACCCCACTCGAGTGACGCGATCATCAGACACTGACGCCCACCTGACACCTTGTGCCTCAGCATTTTGTCTCATTGATCGAAACTTACGGAGAATATATGGATAACCATGTAGTCCAATTCGAGTCTGTCGATAGAAAACAGGTCCTGGTGAATCGAGTTTAATCAGTATGGCAATAATCAACAACAAGGGCGCGAGGAGCAAAAGCCCCAAGAAGGCACCAATGATGTCGACGAGCCGTTTCAGTACCATGACCACGGGCTTACGGCGAAATCCTTGAGAAAAAATCAAAAAACTAGGCTTCAGTTCGTCGATGGACAACCGTCCACATTCAGCCTCATACATGCGGTGACCATCGACAACCTCAACTCCTAACGATTTTATGTCCAGGAGAGCGTCCAGAGGCATTGTCCCTCGACGATCTTCAAAGCAGACCGCGACAGTTTGAACGCGGTAATTCTCAGTCAGTTCAAAAAGCTGGTCGATGGTTCCTATAATTGAAGGAGCCAAGGCCTGATGACTCACCAACCCCACGTCTTTCGATAAGAACCCAACGACATCAAATCGATTCCGCCCATTGGTCACTAATACTCGTGCTAGATTATTCGCTAACCCTCCATCTCCAAGAATTAACACACGTTTTCGCAATCCGAATATTTCTAAGAGCCGCTCGATGAACCCAACGTGCCCAGGCATAACATGTTGCAGATCATCTAATTGAGATTGAATCATCTACTTTTTTCGCCAATAGCATACGGAACTTCATATCCTTGGCGGACATAGTAGGGCATTCCTTGTGACCATGCATCTGTCAAAATTAGTCGAGATTGTGCCTTTGTCTTTAACATATCAGTCGCCTTGAGCACCACATCCTTGGGAGTGCTTCCGGAACGAACGACAAACAGTAAAATCTCTGCTAGTCCAGTCAGAGCATTAATATCTGCCAAGGGAAGAATCGGAGGGGCATCCAATAAAATGTAACGGAAACGAGATTTGATTGCTTCAATCACCGATGCCAATTGAGGAAATTTAGATAAAGGGACGGGGTTTTCCCTGATGTCCCCTACGGTTAACACCCAAAGTGGGCCATCTGAAACTTGATGCATACAGGCTTCCAATGGCTCCTCACCCTGAAAATACTCTGCTAGCCCTGGCTCCCCAGGAATGGACATTAAGTCGTGCATAGCCGGACGTTTGAAATCACAATCAATGACTAATGTCGGCTCATTTAAATCATTGGCCAAAGTATAAGCCAGATTGGCAACCGTTGATGTTTTCCCTTCTCCCTTCATGGAACTCGTGACGAGCACGACGGTACTTTCCTGATTGGAGCGCATAAGATTGAGCCTCGTGGCTGCCACGCGAAACTGTTCGGCCACGATCGAACCAGGCCTCCATCGTGCCACAAGCCCTAGCTCCTGAGGAAACCCATTTCTTGAATGATTCTCGGACTTTCCATTGGTTGGACTCTCAGAAAAACTGGTAGGCAGATAACTCTGGGGTATACGCCCACCTGCGGGCCTTCTACTTCCCATGCCCGCAGCCTCGTGAGCAAGACTCTTGAATGATTTTCCATACGCAATTTGAAAACTCGGGATGGTGGCAAGAATCGGAAGCCCGATCGAAATCTCTGCATCCTCCGATCGACGAAAGGTCGGCTTCCATTGCTCAAGAAGAAATGCCAGACCGTACCCAACCCCACACCCAAGAAACAACCCAGCGAGGACGATCAGAAACCGAGGAGGGCCTTCTGGAATCGTTGGTAGATTTGCAGGATCAAGTATTCGAAACCGCTCGGCTTTCTGCCGTTTTTCCAAATTTTCTGAGATTCGGGAACTGAGCTGCTTTTCATGCAATCGTTGGTAATTCTTCTGCATGTTGCGGTAGTCACGTTCCAAAACCAATAGTTCTTGTTCGTGCTCAGGAGTCGCATCAATATTCCTTTGATATTGAACCATCTCCACATCAATTCTTTGATTTCGATCTTTCAGCTTTTTGATCTGAGCTTTTAATTCAGCCTGGGTATTAATTAAATCTTGAAGGTACGGGTCAAAACTTGGCGCAGAGTCGCTTTGGACATCCATGAGAAGCTCTTCCGAATCAAACTCCTCAGGGCTTTCTGCCGGAGATTCCGCTGCGGCCATTTCTGCTTCAAGTCTCTTAATATGGTTTCTCAGAGAAATGACATCAGGATAGGATTCCGTATATTCAACCAACATGGTTTTCAATTTTTCTTTCAACTCCAACAACTGCTGAGCCAGTGGATTCGTCGGAGTCACCTGTCCAGTTACAGAATCAAACCCCTGTAATTCCCCGAGTGTCCCAGCCATTGACTCATAATCTCTCGCTGACTTTTGAACCACTTCAATTCTCGCGCTCAGACTGTTTAACGAATCCTGAATAGAAACTTTTTCTCGTTGAAGGCGATCTAAGGCACGTAAATTCGTACTTAATTGCGCCGGTAACTTTCCATAATGTTTTAACTTATACTCACTTAATGTCTTTTCCTTTTCATCGAGCTCTTTCTTGGCAATTTCAAGCTCTTGGCTCAGAAACTCTGATGCTCCTTCGACTAACTGTTCACGCATTTTCAAATTTTCATCGATATATTGGGACGCAATTTTCGCCGTGACTTTCATGGCAATCATCGGATCTTCATGAGAAAACGAAATCGTAAATGATTCAAGCTCGTCTCGTTTTCCCTTTGTCTCCAGCATGACATGCATTCTCATCATCTCGATAACGGCGTCATACCCTTCTAATTTAATTTCCTCAGGGTATAAGTCCAACTCTTCAATCACTTTTTGCAGGCTGGTTCGACTCAGTACTTGCTGTGTAATCGTCGATACCCGCCCAGCCACTCCACCGACCATAGGTCGAACAATTTCTCCAGGGATTTTTTGGTGTTCAACCAAAATAGTTGTACTAGAGCGATAAATAAGCGGCTTATACCAGGCATAGGCTCCAGATGCGGCTACACAAACCACGATAATACTCAAAATCAGCCATTTACGACGAACAGCAATATCTAACAGGTCTTGGATAAACGCCTGTATTAAAAGATTATTATCAACGTTTGCATTTTTGATGTTTCCAGATTCCATGAGCTTTATGAGACGAACCGCCTCCCTAAATTAAAGTTTTTACCCTCACGTTGATATTTGAAAAGCGTCACTTTATGGCTTCTTTACCGCAGCTTGGGTTTAGCAAATACCGGCCAGCACCATACAGGACTAAGGAACGACAATCGTATCCCCGGATTGCAACGTTACGTTGTACGCGGCTCCATCATCTGAGATGAGGTCATCATACCGAACGGGAATACGCAATTCCTTGACCTTCCCATCACCATTAATCACATTCCTGATGATTCGCATGTCATTCGTGGACGCAAATTGCGTGAAACCGCCAGCCAAAGACACCGCTTGCAGAATAGTCGTATAAGATTTCATTTGAAGCTTGCCTGGACTATTGACCTCTCCAACAACAAACACGTAGTAACTATTCACTTCAATAACATTCACGGAAACTGCTGGATTTTCTTTAAACGCCTTATAACGCTCTTCGATTTCTTCCGCTAATTGATCAGCTGTGAGACCTGAAGCGGGCACATCTCCGATCAATGGTAATGAGACTTTGCCATCCGGGCGAATCACAACTTGCTTGGAAAGGTCTTGGTTCTTCCAGACGACAACTTCAATGACGTCTTCTGGCCCCAGCAGAAAGCCCTCTTCAGGAGGCCCAGGTGGAACAATGACATCGGGGCGAGGACAACCACTCACAAGACCGGATAAAAGAATCACGAATATGACAAAGAAGATCTTTTTACATACAGAGGTCATGTATTTCACCGCCTATTCAGAGTATGAGGTCATGGCAACAAGACCATCGTCTCAGATGGCACAACGATTGTGTCTCCAGGCTTAATAACAACATTTTCTGCACCGCGTAGAATAATGTCGTCATAGTTGACTGTCAGTTTATTGGAATCATCCCCATTCAATCCGATTCGAAAGATCACGATTCGACTTCTCACCGCATCAGGAGTTAATCCGCCTGCGAGTGTGATGGCTTGAACCAACGTGGTCCGGCTGAGGAGCGGTAACCTCCCACTTTTTCCGATGGCTCCTTGTACGTAATAGTAATAGCTGTTCACAGCTTTTACGACGATAGCGATCGTAGGGCTTTCTTTATACGCACTCAACCGTTGCGTAATTTCGTCCTTGAGTTCTTGTGTCGTACGTCCAACAGCCTTCACGTCTCCGATTAATGGCAATGTAATCCGTCCATCAGGCCTGACGACTACTTCCCGCGAGAGATCCTGATTTCTCCATACGCTGATTTCGAGAACATCCTCTGGCCCAATGATATAATCTTCCGTCACAATCAAAGCAGTCTTTTCGGCTCGGCGTTCAGTCTCCGTCGCATCTTGAGCATAAGCGGAACCCATGGCAAAACAGAATATACAACTGACGCACAGCGAAACAAAGAACCCATTTTTCAAAACTCTCATGTCATCACCTCGTCCCTTTGGTAAATGCACTCTATTTGATCGATTTTCACGAATTTATTAACTTTCCTCTATTAGCTTAATACATCATTTTATCTTCGGAAACGCCCTTGTCACGAAACAGGGCCAACTCCGAATGTTTATCTTTGAGAATTTTCCTTAAGAAATTCTTGCTTACCCGTCTGATGAGAACGGCACAAAACGTGACCGGAGTATAAGTATAATAATTTAATTAACAGTAACTATCATCATTTAAAATGGATAAAATCATACAATATTATTAGACAAAGAGATACTCTGCAAGCATATACGCTCGGTCCCCCCAAAGACCCAGCAGACCGTTAAACCATTGATCAAGAACCTGTTTCTGTACAGAACCTGTAAACTTCCAGCTTGAAGCAAATTACAGGAAAAGCTTAATGCAAGTCAGGTACCAAGTATTCCTCTCAACCTTTATGATTTGCCAATCTCATGTAATGGGCTATGATAATCTCCAACCAGCAAAACTCCTCCGCCTAATCGACCTGAAGCAACCCTCAGTCATTCCTTCGGTTAAACAGTACGAGATTCTTTAGTGAAACGGTTTCGGATTGATCGTGAAAAATCCTGACACACACGAATGTACGGGCCAATCGGGTATGCTCATGAGTTTCTACTAACGAGCGTGTAGAAGACAAAAAGTTTGAAAGTGCCCAAAATGACCTGAAGCTTTCTAAGCTAATCAAGCTCAACCACGATCATTCAAAGACTGTCGGCAAAGTTTGCAAGAATATAATCTTGTAATGGTGCCCCCGAGACGACTTGAACGTCCGACCTCCGGTTTAGGAAACCGCTGCTCTATCCACCTGAGCTACGGGGGCTATGGGACATGCCTGCATTGAGGGACTAACAATTATCAATTAGTCTACAAAATTCCTTCAAAACTCACAAGAATCGATAGAATTGACAATCGGTTCCTAAGGGTTACATCAACACGGCACAAGACACAAAATTTAGGCAACGAAGACCATATGCCTCAGTATTTTAGCGCATGAAAAGATGCTGACAGAACCTTTCATGCCCCCCTCTTCGCGCCATTAAGTGTTTTTCAACAACAACCTGTGCTGTTCTGAACACAAGAACTGCTGCCTATTTTTTAAGCAAAGCAAGCCGTTCTTATTTACGAATTAGGTAAAAACGGATTTAATAGGAACAAGACTTTCAATGAACCGCTATCTTCGTGACAGCCGAAGAATGCACGTGCATAATGGGGTAAAAAATAGATCGAACACCTTATACCTTATTTTATGCGATGAGAACAGTATCTAATCCAGCCAATCGTTTTTTGTCCGAACAATACGAAGCCGATGACGAACTCTCGCGCGCGACAATCAGAGTTCATGAAGAACGAGCCAAAACCATTCTGAGTGAAAATTCCAGTCCTGATTTACCATTTCGATGGAGTTTGAACCCCTACCGTGGATGTTTTCATGCATGCGCCTACTGCTATGCCAGACCGACTCATGAATATTGGGGGTACGGTGCAGGGACTGATTTCGAATCTCAACTCATCGTCAAGGTCAATGCACCAGAACTCCTGAGAAATACTTTTGAAAAACCATCATGGACGGGAGATCTTGTTGTCTTTTCCGGCAACACGGACTGCTATCAACCGTTGGAAGCTTCATGGGAACTGACTCGGACCTGTTTAAAGATTTGCCGTGACTACAAAAATCCCGTCGGCATCATTACCAAATCTTCTCTCATCAAACGGGACGTAGAACTGCTACAACAACTCAGGGATGTCGCTTGGATTCGAGTATATTTAAGTATTCCATTCGCAACAGATGAAATCGCGAGAAAGGTTGAACCTCAAGCGCCATCCATTACCAAACGATTTGAGGCTCTTGCATACCTGTCTCAAAACGGCATTCCCACGGCTGTTTCGCTAGCCCCGATCATTCCCGGGCTCAATGAGCAGGATATTCCTCAAATTCTTCGCCGTGCAAGAGACTCAGGCGCAGAGGCTGCAACCTATAGCCTTCTTCGCCTGAATGATACGGTCGAACCAGTGTTTTTTGAACGCATGTCCCGACAGTTTCCTGAAAGAATTCGAAAAATCAACAATCGTCTTCGAGAGACGCGAAACCATCAAGTTTCTGAAAAACGGTATTTTGCCCGCCACAAGGGAGACGGCCCAACCTGGCAGATGATCGAACATTTATTTCAGCTGAGCTATCGCACAATGGGATATCACCTCCAACCTGATTCGCCTGTCCTAAAGACATTTCAACGGCCATCACCCCGGCAAATCAATCTCTTTCCTGACGAATAAAGCGCATATTTCCTGGAAAAGAACTGACAAGGGTAAAATCAATGCAGTAGAATCTTTTCCCAGAAAATCCTTACCTCAATTTCTAGAATGAAAGACGTTACCACCATGCTGAACATGCGGCATTTTCCCATTCTATATTTCAATAAGCTGACGCCTCTTGGGACAACCTTGGCCATGCTTCTCCTTCTGTTTTGTCAAGGATGCACTGATGAAAAAACGGCGTGGGACCAGCATATCGAAGACGGAGATCGTTATCTCCAACAAAGAAATTTTCCAGAAGCCGAAAAAAAATATCTTGAAGCGCTGGAGGAAGTGAAACGCCAGGGCGATGACAAAGATGCCCGTTTGGCGAAGAGCTTGAATAAACTCGCCATCGTGCATGATGTTCAGGGGGAGTATGCTGAAGCTCAGCCATTCCTCGAACAGGCCGTTGAAGTCTATAAATCCGGGGGAGCAGCTGAGCAGGTCGAACTCGCATCAAGCCTGAGTAATTTAGGGGCAGTCCATTATGCCCAGAACCACTACGATGTAGCGCGGCCATTGTTTGAGGACGCGATCAAAATGCGAGAAAATGCTCTGGGGAAGGAGCACAAGGATCTCGTCAATGACCTAAAAAACCTGGCAGGCCTCCATGCCCGACTAGAAGAATATGACCGAGCCGAACCATACCTCAAACGGGCATTGGCCATCATGACGAAAACGTCGGGCCCAGACAGTACGAATCTCGTGCCACATCTCAATAATCTGGCCCTCTTGTACCAGGCGCAAGAACGATTCGACGAATCAGCCGCTCTGTTACAGCAAGCTATCGCCATCAATGAAAAATTCATGGGGAATGAGAATCCGAAACTCACCGGCAGCCTCAACAACCTTGCCCTGCTATACCATAAACAAAAGAACTATCAAGAGGCTGAAGCCTTGCTCCGACGCATTCATGATATCTACGAAAAAGCTTTGGGCCCTGATAGCCCACAAGTGGCCGCGAGCTTAAGTCAACTCGCCTCCCTGTACCACACGCAAGGCCAGTATCAAAAAGCGCAAACGCTTCTCGAACAAGCAAGAGCAGGACTTGAAAAGAAATTAGGCGAAGAAGACCCGAGACTGGCAAGAATCTTGAACAATCTCGCACTTGTCTATGCCAGCCAAAATCAAGCACAGAAGGCAGAAGACTTATTCAAGCACACGATCAAAATTATCGAAAACACGAAGGGGAAGGACCACCCGCTCCTTGAGCGAACGCTCAGAAATTATGCCAGCCATCTAAAAAATAACAAACGAGCAAAGGAAGCCGAAATAATGGAATCACGCGCAAATATCATCAGAGAACAACACCAAAAGACTTCCTGACAACCACCGTTCCCCGGTCTCCAGAAAAAATCCTTCCGTTTTTCCGCGCTGGCAAAACTTCCCCTGTCCTGAAACGCTTCTAGCAATGCGCACGTCTATGCCTGAGAAAAAGACCATCGCCAAAGAGAACGTTGGCGCGGCGGGAATCAATGCTTCCTTAATGAGAGCGACTCATGACATCAAACACCTTGCCTAAGAGACAGTCGCTTTATGGAGTCGAAATATCCGTTTTATTTTCTTAACGACGACCTTTACGGAGACAACACCCAATTCAATCGCACGAGAAATTCCTGAGATTCAAACCGGGCTATGTCTACGGTAGTAGTAAGTCTGATACTCGGCACCATGAATCGCCTGTGTCAAACCACTCAATGATCGGTCGATATTATCGGCCATGATTTTTACTTCAGTGTCTGAATCAATTTGACCATCAAAAAATTGGAGAATCTTACTTTCAAAAAGTCGCTGCGCCAAAGCAAGCCCCAGAAACAGCATTCACACACAGCGCTAGTCTTCAGCCAATTGCAACAGACGCATCCAACCTATTTGTTGCGCCCTGATGAGTTCCGTGACATCACAAACCCACTTCAGTTCCTCCCACACATGTTTGCTCCCATGCACACATAAGATGAGCAGGAGCTCCTCGGCCCGGAGACTTCGCACTTGCGTATCATAGATCGACACCAGTTGAAAATTTCGGAAGATAGATTCCCGGTCAAGTTGATAAGGAAAAATCTCCGGCAGCCATCACGGATTGGAGATCGACTCGTACCTGGCCATAGGCTTTCACGAAATGATGGTAGGATTGGGAGAATTGACTGTCATGAAAAGAGGGATACGCAACGTGCAGACTGTCATATCCTTGCATAGTAAAAGCTTTATAGACCTCGAGTACATCCTGTTGCGTTGTTGCGCAAAGATGAGATCCATATCCCGAAAACTCGCAATAACAGATTCTCATACGCCATCACGGCCAGGGTGGGGCCCTTAAAAGGAATGAGCGCCAGCTCACGATTGGCAGCGGTCTTGACGATGTCAGGTAATTTTTGCGTCAGCATATGCGCTCGTGTTGCATTGGCCTAAAAATGCTGACGAAGAAATTGCATCACTGAAATTGCTTCCACTGCCATGTGGTTTCCAGGAAAGATTCTCCATCCAAAGTCAACCAAGCATGCTTTCAAACTTCAAACCAACCCATTGCACTCCACAATGAAATTGAACTGCAAATCCGAATCGTTTCACGAACCAGTAAAGGATGAGAGATCGAGGAAGGCAATTTCCATGTTCATTCGTAGGAAAGCCTGAGCAAGAAGGGTAGAGGAATACAGACCATCAGGACTCGGATGCCGCAGAGCAACACCACGACTTGACTGGTCAGTCAATATTACTTCACCCGCAGCATAGACATTCCCCATCGACCACAGTCAAAGAGGTCATCGTACGGCATGGTCATCGCAGCATGCGCAGTCATATAGTTAAAAATGCAATAATCACCTACACCCCTTAAATCTGCATATTCTTCTAAGGTATTGAATTTTAATTCTTTTTCTGATTGATATATCATTTCCGATTGTAACACATGCAAGAAAAATTCCAATTCCCCCATAAACAGACCAAAAACATCCACATCAACCAACAACCCATAGCAGCACGAAAAAATACACGGAATGGGAAAAACGTCGAAGTGAAAAGTAATGCGATTCCACAGAAGCAATCAGAAGGAGCACTCGCAAATACAAATGATGTTCTTGCTGATGTGAGTTCATGAGTTCTGGGCGATGCGACTCTCAGAGGAAGTCATTTGAAACGACTGTCGGACTTCATTGCTAACGCATTACCGTGCTCCCTATACTCTTTGATGAGAGGGAAACCCTCCACGGGGAACAATACATGAGAGACCCCCTCAGCAAGGATAATAACGGTGTTAGCAAGAGTTTTGAGTGCGGGATTGTGGGGATTAGAAGCTCACATCATTGAAGTCGAAGTCGATATCGGTGGAGGCTTGCCACAGTTTTCGATCGTTGGTCTGCCGGATGTCACGGTTCGTGAGAGCCGAGACCGGGTTCGTGCGGCGCTCAAAAATACGGGATTTCAATTTCCTCCTAAAAAAATCACCGTGAATCTAGCTCCCGCCGGCCTTAAAAAAGAAGGTTCCGGATTGGAACTAGGTATCGCGATTGCCATGCTCGTCGCCGAAGGCATCCTTACTCAAGAAACTGTCGAGCCATTCGTCTTTGTCGGAGAACTTTCGCTCAACGGCCAAATTAAACCAATCAATGGGGCACTTTCCATTGGTATGGCCTGCCGGAAGACTCATCCGTTAATTCTCCCCAAAACCAACGCATGCGAAGCTGCTGTCATCGATGATGTCACCGTCTATGGGGTCGAAACCCTTCCACAGGTTGTGGAGTTCTTACATGCGTCAGTAACCTTGCTACCAACGACCACAGCGCCACCGGTCTCAAAATCACAGGATTTGCTACTGGAACATGATTTCGCAGACGTCAAGGGTCAACTCTACGCGAAGCGGGCATTAGAAGTCGCCGCAGCCGGAAGTCACAATGTCTTAATGGTGGGTCCGCCTGGCTCCGGAAAAACGATGCTGGCTCAACGATTACCCGGCATCTTGGCCCCAATGCAATCGCAAGAACGTCTTGAGGCAAGCCAAGTTCACAGTGTGGCCGGAACCATACCTTCTGACCAGCCGCTTATTTCGACTCGACCTTTCCGAGCCCCACACCACAATATTTCTGACGCAGGACTTATAGGAGGAGGGTCCATTCCCCGACCCGGGGAGGTCTCCCTCGCCCATCATGGTGTATTATTCTTAGATGAAGTGCTAGAGTTTAAACGCTCAGTATTGGATGGACTGCGGCAACCTTTGGAAAATGGAACCGTTACCCTCACCCGTGTAAATGCGACACTCACCTACCCCGCTCACATCATGCTCGTCGCCGCCATGAATCCTTGTCCCTGTGGATATTTAGGAGACCGCAGACACGAATGCCAATGCACGCCGGCCCAAATCCGTCGCTATCGCTCGCGACTGTCCGGCCCATTACGGGATCGTCTTGACATTCATTTGGATATCCCGGCCGTACCAATCAGTGATCTCTCCATGCGTGACGCCGGCGAGTCCTCATCACAAATTCGGCTACGCGTGACCGCTGCACGGGAACGTCAAACAATTCGGTATCAACGTGAACAGATCTACAGTAATGCCCAGCTCCACCCCCGTCACCTTTCCAAATACTGCAAGATTGATCCGACAGGGCAGAACCTGTTAGAACGAGCTGTCTCAGGGTTGGGGCTGTCTGCGCGGGCGTTCGGACGAATACTACGAGTAGCCCGTACCGTCGCCGATTTGGCCGATTGTGAGATAATTGCACCCCAGCATGTCGCTGAGGCGATTCAATATCGGACCTTTGACCGTCCCATCCCCATGTAGACGGCCGAACATGCAATCTTTTAAAATTTTTCGATGGTGGTTTCTCGTAGGCTCCATGATGGCTTTAGCCGTCATTATGATCCAAGGCGGCATGCGTGACCTGATGGTAACCCAAGAACCCATTTGGGACGCGAAACTCGTGGAACTCGTTCCTCCTGTCGTTGGAGGAGGATTGCTAGGAGGATGTATTGCCCTCATCTTGAACCGAATAAAAAAGAGAGAATAATTCGGCCTATCAATATCATCTGCTTGACGTCAGCTGGCATTCTTCGGCTAGAGTCGTTCCAAAGACAACTCAGGTAATTGCTTACATAGACAGGCCATCCTTGATCAAATGAAGAAAGGAGAGGAGAGAATATGGACGTGAAAGTTGGCCCCCACTGGTACCGTAATTCCGATGGCACGATAGAAATTGAAGGTTTGCCTCAAATTGAACTGATCTCTCAAAACGCCAAAGCACCGATCCGCGTGAATTTTGCCATTTTTGATGGCATAGGAAAACTCCATGCGAAGGTTGAACGAAGCTCGTTAGTGATCAATGAACAGGGAGCTTACGAACTTATTAAAAGCGAAGGCCGGTTTCTGCTTAGAAAGACTGAAACAGGAAAGGCCGTTCTGGATCTACATATGAAGGACAGCAATCACGTGGAGATACCTGAAGGAGAGTTTTATACGCTGAAAGGACATCTCTTGACGATTACACCAAAAGAATGGTCTGTTGAAAAATCAAAGGGGAAAGAAGGTGAGACAGATATGAATGGGAAGGCCGTGGCTTTGGCGTCTTAGGTAATAGCAACCGTTTCGTTACTCATTTTCCGCACACTGCATCCATGTCTGAAGTTTTTCGCATATCAGTCAAGCATGACATTGGACATGGAACTGTCTAGACTAAATTTCTGTTGCTGGAGCATGACACGTGCCATCACAGATGGTGCAGGTTCGACAAGGCACCCCATCTCCGACCTGTGCTGGCCCTAAGGCACAACTCGGATCAAGAGCGACAACATCATTTCCTTGAAACGTCCAAAGCCGGCCACATTCCCGACAGCAATGCCAGCTTGTATAACCAGGCCAATCACGATCACGAACAGCCATACTTTCCTATCTCGCCGATTCGTTGGCCTTACAGTTTATCTCGCTGCATCTTCCATTTATAACATGGAGCCATTAACGCCTTACACATCATTTTCCCCACCCATCACAACTTGAATGTCAGCTGGCAAGCGTTCAAGCCATTCATCAAACGGGACATCAGCATCGACCACGATTTCCAATTTGCCGTTCTTCAGTTTTTTTAACAGTTCCAGGACTTTCTGGCGAAAGAGGTATTTCCACCCATTCGCGAGAAATTTCCAGACGGTCCGTCAGTTCAAGGATTCGGGTGATCTGTGGGAATGAGACCGCGTTCAAGGGATTGTCACTTTCAGGGAATGATCAACCAACACGGCAAAATTGTAGGAATGGGAGACCTAAGCTGTCAACGGGGCTTCTGAGTATCAAACACCTTGGCGAAAACCTGAGCAGCCTCTTCAATGTCCTCGGCAGATACATCAAGATGTGTGACTACACGAAAGGTTCGATCGCCGACCGCATTCAGCAGAACTCCGCCTTGACGGCACTGTTCGAGCAATTGTTCAGTCGACCGTGAATCGTCATTCACAGAAAAAAGAATCATATTCGTTTCGACATGTGTTGGATCACACGTGACAGTAGAAAGAGAGGCCAACCGTTCCGCTAATCGTTGGGCATTCTGATGATCTTCGCTAAGCCGTGTTATATGATGTTGAAGCGCGAAAATTCCAGCAGCAGCCAAGACGCCGGTCTGCCTCATTCCTCCACCGAATATCTTCCGCAACCGACGAAGTTGAGCAATGCGTTCCCGATCCGACACGATTACTGACCCGACGGGCGCCCCCAGGGCCTTTGAAAGGCAAAATGATACCGTGTCGAATAAACGTGCATACTCTTCCGCTGGAACGCCAGTCGCCGTCACAGCGTTAAAGATCCGGGCTCCGTCTAGATGAAACGCCAGTTGATGCGATCGCGCCACTGCCGCCAACGCCTGAATCGTCGCTAAGGGATAGACCGTCCCCCCTCCACAATTATGCGTTTGCTCCAGGCATAACAATGTCGTTGGCGGATTATGTACATCCCGTTGTCGAATGCTCTTTTCAACATGTGCGGGGGCTAACAGTCCCCTCTCACCAGGCACGCATGCCAACTGCACGCCCGCAAGCGATGAGGCCGCCCCCCCTTCATACCGGATAATATGAGAAGTGCTTTCCACAATCACCTCGTCTCCAGGCCGGGTATGCAATCGTATACAGAGTTGATTCCCCATGACTCCCGATGGGACGAACAGCCCTGCATCTTTACCAAGGAGCTCGGCGGCCATCTGTTCAAGCCGATTGACCGTGGGATCTTCACCATAGACATCATCTCCCACTTCTGCCGACGCCATCGCCTCTCGCATCGCCTTTGTGGGTTTCGTCACAGTATCACTTCGTAAATCAATCATGGGAAATCCTCAATAACTTGATAACGCAGGAGTTTGACGTATTCAATAGAACGAGTAAACTGTCAATGCAACCTACGATTAGCACCAGAATGACAGATCGTCTTCTTCATTCTATCAACTTGACCTCACGCTTCTCATCATGAACCATCGTCTTTTAGTAACCGGAGGAACAGGATATCTCGGGTCTCACCTGATCAAAAATTCTCAGACATGGACGACACATGCTACGTATTTTCAATCTACTCCTCGAAGGACGGACTCTACGACATTTCATCAATGCGATTTAACGAACGGGGAACAGACTACTCAGCTGATTACATCAATCAAGCCTACTCTCATTATACACACCGCTTGTTCGAATAAAAGCGCACAAGAAATTTCCGCCATCGTACCCGCAGCTTCCCATCTCGCCCGTCTCGCACGCGAAACGGGAAGCAAATTCATTCACCTCTCGACCGATCTCGTGTTCGATGGTACGTCAGCTCCGTACTATGAGGAAGATATCCCGTGTCCCCTCCATCCATATGGCGAAGCTAAGTCAGCAGCTGAACAGATTATCTCCACGGTATGCCCTGATTCCATCATCATTCGAGCATCGCTTATGTACGGCATCGACCCATATGATCATCAAACACGCTGGCTCATGCAGGGACTAGAAAGCGGAAATCCCATTCATCTGTTTACTGATGAAATTCGTTCTCCCATATGGGTGGAGAATCTCGCTAAGGCCATACTCGAACTGTCAGACATCAGCTATAGCGGAATCCTGCACCTTGCCGGTCCAGAAGCCTTCAATCGATGGGATTTCGGAATGGCGATCCTGAAGCTCGTAAAACGACATCCCACATCGAACATTCAACCCTCAACCATCGCAGCATCCGGGATGATCCGTCCTAAGAATCTCGCGTTACGGATCGAGAAGGCGCGTAAACTCCTCAAAACGCCATTTCTGTCGGTCTTAGATGTCATGCGTCAACTTCATGGCGCCAGGTCATGAAGCCTCGCTCCGAACGGAGCAAGAACGTTTTGAATAAGGTCTGACGAAACGGGACCTCGCCTCAGAAGCTGTATCTCGTCAACCACACTGACGATCGTCGAAGGATTTCCCCCAGGGGAAGAACCGGTATCAAGGACCAGATCAATTTCATCTCCAAATTCTTGCACGATGGCCTCCGCCGTGTCCGCGGGAGCCCCGCCAGAACGATTGGCGCTGGTTCCTGTCAAGGGCCCGGTCACATCGAGAAGTGAAAGCAGTTGAGGGCACCCAGGCTGACGAACACCGATCGTTTCCGTCCCTCCAGTCACAATCCCTGAAAGGTCAGCGGCCGCGGGGAGCACCAGTGTCAACGGCCCCGGCCAAAACCGATCCATTAACCGCTCGGCCACTCTGGGAATGGGGCCTGCGATAGATCGAACTTGCCCTTGAGAACTGACCAGCAGGAGAATCGGCTTGGCGTTCCGATCTCCTTTGATCTTCGTGATACGCTCCAAGGCCGGGATACAACGTACACTCGCGGCCAAGGCATAGGAGCTTTCCGTCGCGACGGCGATGACACCACCACGTTCGATACAATCCGTCACCGAATGGAAAATGTCCGGAGTCAGGTCTTGAGAGATACGAAGGACCGTCGCCACATCATGTCCCTCGGAAATGCACAGGCATTAGGAATCCGGCAGGGCTCGTGTCGCGATATCGCGACGGTAATACTTTCCTTGATAATCAATGGACTCTAGAGCGTGATAGGCTCGATCCCTTGCTGACCGCAAGTTCGATGAACGCGCAGTGACACCCAAAACTCGGCCTCCGCTCGTCACCACTTGGTCATCCTGAAATGTTGTCCCCGCATGAAACACCACTACATCCTCCGCCCCATGACATCCTGACAGGCCCGATATGGGCAACCCTGTCTTGTATGAGCCAGGGTACCCGTCAGAAGTCAGTACAACACAAACAGCGGACTCGCCATACCAGTCAACATTCACTTGATCCAACCGATGCTCCACGACAGCTTCCAGCACATCGACCAAGTCCGTCTTAAGCAATGGGAGGACGACTTGTGTTTCCGGGTCTCCAAAACGCGCGTTGAATTCCAGGACATAGGGCTCACCATTTTTAATCATCAACCCCGCATACAGGACACCGTAATAGGGGCTTCCTACGCGTGAAAGACCTTCAACGACCGGATAGAGAACATCTCGCACGATTCTCTGCCTTAAGGAATCAGTGGCGATGGGCGCGGGGGCATAGGCTCCCATGCCTCCGGTATTGAGACCAGTATCCTGATCACCGATCCGTTTATGGTCTTGTGCTGCAGGCATTGGAACAACCGTTCTTCCGTCTGCAAATGCCATGAGCGTTAATTCTTCCCCTTCGATGAATTCCTCGATCATGACCCGGGAACTTGCCTCACCGAATTGCCCATGTTGAAGCATGTTCGTGACCGCTTCCTTCGCCTCGTCTTGAGTTTCAGCGACTACAACGCCCTTGCCTTGCGCTAATCCATCGGCTTTCACAACGACGGGAACTGGATGACGATGAATATAGTCAATCGCTTGATCAAGCTGATCGAACGTTTTGGCCATGGCCGTGGGAACATGACATCGAAGAAGCAAATCTTTCGCGAACGACTTGCTTGACTCGATGCAGGCCGCATTCCTGGTTGGTCCAAATATTCGCAACTTGGCCTTGCGAAACTCGTCCGCAACGCCTAACGATAACGGGAGTTCCGGGCCCACAACCGTCAAGTCAATCCGCTTCTCTCTCGCAAAAGCCATGAGTCCTGAAAGATCATCGACATTGATCGACACATTCTCAGCGAGTTGCGCCGTTCCAGCATTGCCGGGAGCACAATACAACTTTGAGACACGTGGAGATTGAGAGAGTTTCCAGACGAGCGCATGCTCGCGTCCGCCATTTCCAATCACGAGAATGTTCATACGGGAATTCGAATGAACGAAAAACTGTGTATGTGAAATGTTGTAGGCCTGGTGTCAGAACGACTGAGATTGTAAAAGCTGTTCACGGTTATCAATTGACGGCATGATCAATGACGGAAATGTCTCATGCCAGTAAAGATCATCGCCATATCATGCTCATCGGCTGCCTTGATGACTTCTTCATCTCTAATGGAACCTCCAGGTTGAATGACAGCTGTTACGCCAGCCTTTGCCGCCGCATCCAGGCCATCCCGGAACGGGAAAAACGCATCGGAAGCCATGACCGTACCCTTTACGGGCAACACGGCTTTCATTTCAGAGAGCTTAACCGAATCCACACGACTCATCTGGCCAGCGCCAATGCCCACAGTTTGATTCTTGGCCACCAGAACGATCGCGTTGGACTTCACATGCTTACAGACTTTCCAGGCAAAGTCGCAGGCCTCGTATTCTTCGGTCGTCGGTTGTCGGGCCGTTGGCACACGTAATTCTCCGAGATCTTTGAGCGTTCCTAAATCTCGGTCCTGAACAAGCAAACCGCCAACGAGCTTTTTCATGTCTAACCCGTCACGTACGGTACTCTCAAGAGGACCTGTTTCCAACAATCGCAGGTCTTTTTTCTTCTTCAATTCAGCGAGCCCCTCCTCGGTAAAACTTGGAGCGACCAACACTTCCACGAACGTGGAGGTCACTTCTTTGGCCACATCGAGATCCACCGGACGATTACAGGCAATCACGCCTCCAAAGGCCGACACAGGATCTGTTTCCCGTGCTCGGACGTAGGCTTCGGCACAGGTGGCACCTTGAGCGACACCACAAGGATTATTATGTTTGACGATGACCACGGTAATGTCATCAAACTCTTTTACTAACTCTAAAGCCGAATTGGCATCCAAAAAGTTGTTGTACGACATCGCTTTCCCATGCAATTGCTTCGCGTGAGAAATGGATGGCTCGTGTGAACTGACCTCCTGATAAAACGCTCCTTGCTGGTGAGGATTTTCACCATACCGGAGACTTTCGACTTTCTTATATTGCAGCCATAGTTGCGGCGGGAATTTCAGATCCATAGAATCACTGGCCTGCCCTTCGAGATACTGGGCAATCAATCCATCATACCGCGAGGTATGGCTGTAGACTTTTCTCGCCAATTCTCGTCGAAGATCTAATGACACCGTACCGGTTTGCAACGCTTTCAGCACCCGCTCATAGTCGTCCGGCTCAACGACCACCAGCACATCTTCATGGTTCTTGGCAGCCGACCGCAACATGGAAGGTCCGCCAATATCGATATTCTCGATCGCTTCTTCGAAACTGCAGCCTGGCCTGGAAATCGTCGATTCGAAGGGATACAGGTTCACGATGACCATATCAATGGGGTCAATCCCCTGCTCCTTCATCTGCTGGACATGAATATCCAATCGCCTCCGACCCAGAAGACCGCCATGGATCTTGGGATGAAGCGTTTTGACCCGTCCTCCGAGAATTTCAGGCGAACCCGTATAGGTAGAAACATCGGTGACTTGAATACCTTCATCTCTCAAGGTTTGGGCCGTTCCTCCGGTCGACAAAATTTCTGCACCCAACGCGACCAACCCTTTGGCCATCTGCACCACACCTGCCTTGTCAGACACACTGATTAAAACTTTATTGACATTTGCCATTACCCAGACCTCTGTGACTCAAATTTGGAAACGGTGAAATAAGAAACGACCTAAGAAAGGATGCGTAGCTTATCAAATCATTCACGTGAACTTCAATGAATCCCCCCATTTCCCCATGTTTCTTATCCCGTTTGACGCTCCTTACGCATCGGCCTATTTATGTCAAAAATTCCTATTAATTACCCCCTAGTGGGATGTCACCATTCCTCTCTAAAACCTTAATTCCAGAAGAGATTTCAAGAAGAAATATTCGATCAAGTCGACTGACCATTCAACCGAAATATTCATGAAGATGATGGAACTTATCCCGTAAGCCAGTTCTATTTTCTTTCGTTTTTCCTAGATCAGTACTGAATCATTCTACTGCCTTAGAGCGGTGCGACTTCATTGGCCCCATTGCAGTGCAAAGAAGCATTCTCCATTTTGGGTCTACCCAGATGACAACAGCTCTGTATCCGAAATCGAGAGGCAACAGAGCACTATCGGTAACCGTGAGGCGATCAAGTACACGTCGCGGAGATCATCAATGATCGAGCTTAGCCTGATCCTTTTCGTTATCCTCGTCCTTCTTGGCCTTACCATTGCCGTCCTCCAACTCAATACTCACTCAACCGCTCATACTCCTCGACAAACTGCTCTCCCCGGAACGAATTTTATCCCATCTCAAATGTACCTCGATAATGTTGGAGGAGAGGGAATTGCCTTGAATGAATCGATGAAAACACTCTGCTTCATCCAGTCGGCGACGCTTCCGCCCAAACTGCTGCACTATACGAACCTCCTGGCCGTGCTTCTCGTCAAAAACCAAGCTATTCTCTCGGATACACTCAGAACATACCCAAAGGATTTTTCTGCTCTGGCCCTGGAGTCCAAGAAAGATATTCAGACATCGTTTGAAAACCAGCCTCAGACTTCCCCTGGAGAGTCCAATCAAAAAATCGACTTATGGGTGGTCATGAAGGAGGAGAACACACAAACTCACACCGTGAACTTTTTAGACATGGATACAAAAGAAGACGGCATTCTCTTCAATAAGGCTATGGGCACCGCTCGATACTGGTATCAACTCATATCTGACCTGGTTCATCAAGCCAGTGGATCAGAAATCGTCGGTGTACCTCATTCGCATAATAGCCCGGCTCCGAACGCAGGTACATCCATCGCTCATGAACTGGAAAAACTCAGCGAGTTACGGAACAATAAAATCATTACGCAGCAAGATTTTGACAAAGCCAAAGAAGCAATCCTTTCGCGCGCCTAACCACAGTCAAACGAGTGCGGTTCCTCCTCTTCTCGCTCTCCAGAGATCAGGACAACTCTTTCACAATCTTCTGGCAAACATAGCTGGCAAACGGCATAGCGCAGGTAAACCCTGGCGATACCGCATTTAAGACATGCATCGAACGTTGATCTCCTTCCACGACGAAATCCATCTCTAACCGTTTCTTCGTCACATCGAATAATTGTGCGCGAATCCCGGGCCGTCCCCACTTGGTGTATTGTTCCACGTAAATTCCTTCGGCAAGATTCGAAGCCAAACGGACCAAATGAGGCCGGGAGTACTTTCGTAGTTCCTGAAAGGCCAAACGCGTAAAATCAAAATTTGAGCCCCCCACTAGGCCCATCTGTCTTAACACTAATTCCACGAGTTCCGAAAATCGAAAATTGTCGAGTCCGTCATATTGTTCACGCCAGAACGCTGGAATAGCCGTTGGCCCGATTTTGGCTTTTCCCTCTACCGTCACCGTTACATGGACTCCGAGAAATGGATTCTTCAAATCCGGGACAGGATAGATATTGGTTCGAAAAGCCCCAGGCTGTTCATCACTATAAAGATACAATCCTTTAAACGGCAGGATCCGATACCGCTCGGAAAAACCAAAGTCTCGCGCAATGACATCGGCATACAAACCCGCTGCGTTGACGACGTATCCAGCGTCGAAGTTCCCGATGGATGTTCTTAATTCACCCTCAGCATATTTCTGATAAAAGCCGCCAAAGCGAAACATGACGCCTTCATGCCGAGCATCATCGACGAGTGATTCGAGGACACTGACAGGATCCACTGTCGCGGTTGTTGGAGAAAAAATGGCTCGCTCATGAGTTTTGACTCGCGGCTCGATCTCATGGGCCTCCTGTTCAGTCACTTCCTGAAGGTCGATCCCGTTTGCCCGTCCCCGCGAAAGCAATTCATCCATCGCCGCATGATCTCGGTGATCCTTCGCGACCACGAGCTTGCCGCACCGATTGAGAGACAATTGTTTGGCTTCACAATATTGGGTGAGTTGTTGGTTCCCCATCTTCGTAAACTGCGCCTTGAGGCTGTCGGGCGTGTAATAAAATCCCGCATGGAGAACGCCACTATTTCGTCCACTCGCATGGCATCCGACCCGCTCTTCTTTCTCCAGCACGGTCACCGTGGAGTCTGAATAGATGCTCCGCAATTCCCGGGCGATGCTCATGCCGATGATTCCGCCACCGATGACCAGAAAATCTGTTGTTTCCATACCGGCTTTCTCTTGACATGAACACATGATGTCCACGAGCCCCCTCTTATGGGGAATTGCGTCATCATGATGTCTTCAGGATGATGATAGATTCAGCAGCTCGCGAAGATTGCTCGTATACGCCAACTCATCAGATCACCCCTGTTGTTTGGCAGACTATCTTTCAGAACGTCCAACGATGTTTTCTGAGCTCACGATGCCAAAATTTAACTACCGAATCGTCTTTCTTGCCGTCGCCCTGGCCATCCTCGTATTTCGATTCCATGCTCCAAGCCAGCCTTCATCTCTGCCCGAACCAAGCATGCCTCCAGACATGCAAATAGTCCAAACACTCCTGAAACAGGGCGCAGACATCAACGCAAAAACCAAACAAGGAGCCACCCCCTTACATTTTGCCGCTCAACATGGGAACATCACATTAGCGAGACTTCTCATAGAAAATGGCGCCGACATTCATGCCGTCTATCAAGATCACTGGACGCCATTGCATCTCGCCGTACAAGAAGGCCATGAAGACTTGGTAAAACTCTTGCTTGAACAGGGTGCACGACCGAATAATCAGAAAAACGAATTCTCTCCTTTACACATGGCAGCACAGCATAATCATCTCAACATCGCCCATACACTCATCACGTACAGTGCAAACATTGATGCGACAACCGTCAATGGGTGGACGCCTCTTCACCTCTCTTCCCAGGAAGGTCATGGTCAAATGGCCCATCTCTTGATCAACCATGGGGCTCACATTTCATCCCAAAATGCGCTGGGTTTGACCCCTCTTCATTCTGCCGCTCAATTTGGACATATCAATGTCATCCGGATACTTCTCGATCATGGCGCGGATACCTCAATCCGGGATCATGACGGCTTTACTCCCGAAAGCTTGGCCACTGATCTTAAACATAACGAAGCCAGCCGTCTGCTCAGAGAACACAACACCAAGAAGACCGATCAAAAACGTCATTACTGGACATGAGAGGTCTGAAGCCCGGCTCATGCAGCCACGAACTCCTCATTTCATCGCACCAATCCTACTTGAATCTTTCAGAGAGATAGCTCCCTTCATTCCAATTCATGCCGTCTGACGCACAGGAAAATGGCAACCCTACACCTAACGCAGTTTATCTGCGACAATAAAAACTAAGCGGAACTTCTATACCACAGTCAGACAAAGGCATCCATTCACAGTGAATCTTACATGGAGGAGGAATATGTTGTTGCAGTTCACAAATGTGCTTCTCGGGTATATTCTGATCAGTCTCTTGAGTTACGGATGCTCAACGGCTTCCCACAGTAGTCCCAATGCGCAAGAGAATCTTGGGAAAGGCATCGTCGTCGGATCGAGAGCCGAACAAGCTAAGCACCAATTGCTGTTTCTTTCCTGGCCTTCATCTCAGACGATCACAGGCCAAGTAAAAAAAATCGAAGGGGCAGCCTACGTTCTGCAGAATACGGGACAACACGACATACGCCTACCGCTCGATCAAGAGACGACAATCGACCGACCTGCACACATCGGAGACTGGATTGAAGCCTATACAGACAGCAGTGGCCGAGCCTTACAAATCCGGAACATTGACGAAGAAATGCTGTCAGAAGAGTACGAATAAGGACAGTCAAATCCAGCTTTCACCCATCGCTATCCGACTGCTGTCTTACGGGTGAGGAATCACGGCAGACGTAGTGACAGAGGCAAGAGGTCCGGGAAATATTCCCAATAACAATACCCCGGCAATCGCACAAGCCAGAACAACCGAAGTTGTCGGCGAAAACGCCAGATGAGTATGACGTTCTTGCTCGTCTGAGGGATCACGCATGTACATGACCATGACGACGCGCAGATAGAAAAACGCAGAAATAGCGGCAAAAATCAGGCCGATCACCGTGATCCAAGCCATGCCAGCATTGACCGCAGCCATAAAGAGGTAGAATTTCCCCATGAAGCCGGCGGTGGGAGGAATACCGGCCAGCGATACCATAAAAATCATCATAAGAAATGCCGCGCCCTTGTGACGCTTCGCGAGTCCGGTAAAGTCCTCGAGCTCTTCTCCCTCCAGACCACCTCGTCGTAAAATCCCCACGATCGCGAAGGCACCGAGCGTCATGAACGAATAGAAGACTAAATAGAGCATGAGGCTTGAAACTCCCTGCGAAGCGATCGGATCACCATTGGCCACAGAGCCAGCCACGACAACCCCAATCAAGGCGTATCCGGCATGGGCAATGCTGGAATAGGCCAGCATCCGTTTTACGTTGGTCTGGACGATCGCGACAAGATTGCCCAGCGCGATGGTCATCAGGCACACGACGATGATCATGCCATGCCAATTCGGCTTGGCCCCGCCAAATCCTTCGAGGAGGACCCTCAGAAAAGCCGCGAAGCTGGCGGCCTTGGACGCGACAGCTATGTAAGCCGTCACAGATGTGGGTGCTCCTTGATATACATCAGGTGTCCACATATGAAATGGTACGGCAGACACTTTAAAGCCAAACCCGACCATCAATAATGTGGTGGCCATGAGAACCAGAGGATCATCAAACCCTCGACCATTGATGGCCTCAGAGATATCAGTCAACTTCGTGCTCCCTGAAATCCCGTAAAGCAATGAAATACCGTACAAAAGAATCCCTGACGAGAACGATCCTAATATGAAATACTTGGCGGAGGCCTCTATGGATTTCGCTTCGAAACGCTTAAACCCAGCCATGATATACAAAGAAATCGACATCAGTTCGATGCCAAGATACATCGTGAGAAGATCGGCCCCCGACACCATGATCATCATCCCAGCCAACGAAAGCAGGATAAAGCCATAATATTCAGCCAGATCGATATGCTCTTCTTTTAAGTAGGTCATTGACAGAAGAATCGTAAGCCCACTGATGAGGTACAGCAGCAGCTTCCAGAAGGTGGAATAGGGATCGACGACGACCAACTCACTAAACGCCGTGACTCGTTGATCAAAGCCGCTCAGGGTCACGATGGAACAGAGAACCAACATGCCAAGACTCATCCAGGCAAGGGCATCTTTCTTCGCTGGAGGGGTGATGGGATCCAGAACGAGCAGAAGACAGGCCGCGCCTATGATCAAAAGCTCAGGCAGGATCACACCAAGATCAACAAGGGAAGGCGTCATGGGGCATAACTCGCAACAATCGAAGACAATCGGTCCCGTGGAGGTGTTTGACTCGACTCTACCGTCATGACTTCGGCTTGCCTTTGCACAAGCCGGTCAACGCTCGCATGCATCACATCGAGTAATGGCTTGGGATAGAGGCCTATCCAGAACACCAGAACCACGAATGGGACCAGCATTCCAAACTCACGAGCATTGAGATCGTAGAGTTTGGCAGACATGCGTTCATCCTGAGTTCCGTACACCACACGTTGAAGCATATATAAAATGTAGGCAGCCGCCAGAATAATGCCCAACGCAGCCAATGTCGCAGCCAGTTTACTCCAGATGAATGTCCCGATCAGGACCAGAAATTCCCCGACAAAACTGTTCATACCCGGCAGTCCTACTGAGGAAAGTCCAAAAATAACGAAAAATGTGGCGTATTTTGGCATGGGCGTGGCGAGACCCGAGTTATCAGTTATTTGCCGGCTATGCGTTCGTTCGTAAATGATCCCGACGCACATAAAGAGCGCGCCCGTGGTGATACCATGATTCACCATCTGAAGAATCGCCCCTTCGATACCCTGCACATTGAGCGCAAAAATACCTAAGGTGACGAACCCCATATGGCTCACGCTGGAATAGGCGATCAACTTTTTAAGGTCGGCCTGTGCCAGGGCCATATACGCACCGTAGATAATGGCAATGACGGAAAGCGTCATGACGATAGGCGTGAAATATTCCGTCGCGTCCGGCAACATCGGGAGCGAAAAACGGAGAAATCCGTACGTCCCCATTTTCAGGAGCACGCTCGCGAGAATGATGCTCCCGGCCGTCGGCGCTTCTACATGTGCATCCGGCAACCAGGTATGAAAGGGAAACATCGGCACCTTAACCGCAAAGGCCGCGAAGAACGCCCAGAAAATCCAGGCTTGCAAGTTGGGCGTATACTGCGCTTGGCTGAGCGCCAAAATATCGAAGGTCTGACCACCTTGAAAAAACAACACTAAGATAGCCACAAGGAGGAGGATGCTGCCGGCTAGGGTATAGAGAAAGAACTTCATGGCCGCGTACACACGATTCGGCCCTCCCCAGACTCCGATCAAGAGATACATTGGAATGAGCATCGTCTCCCAAAACACATAGAACAAGACGAAATCCAAAGCACAAAAGACACCGACCGTCGCCGTTTCCATGATCAGCAGGCTAATCATAAACTCCCGGACGCGAACCTGTATCGCCGACCAAGACACCAGAATACACAGGGGCGTAAGAAAGGTCGTAAGTAACACGAGCGGCATGCTAATGCCATCGATTCCCAGGGCGTATTGAACCGAAGGCGTGGCAATCCACTGATGCCGTTCGACAAACTGCATGCCGGCATCGGCATTGTTGAATAGCCACCACAGAGGAAGCGACATCAAGAACACGAATCCTGCGAACCCCAACGCGATGTGCTTCGCAGCCGATTCTTTCGCGAGAAAGATCGCGCCAACCCCGAGGATCGGTAACACAATGATCAAGGTCAGCCAGGGAAATCCGCCTGATGGAATGGCCAGTTCGGTCATACGAGCATTAACGAACGATGATAAAGGGTGGAAACTCTATTCCTGCCGCACGCTGAATGTTCTCAATCTGTGGTCGCTCACGCTGCATTGAATTTCAGTAGAACAAATACACACCAAGAATTGTCACAGCCCCGACGGTCATGGCAAGGGCATAATTCTGTGTTTCGCCACTCTGGAGCAAGCGCGTCACCCATCCTCCCCAGGCCACACCTCGCGCCAAACCATTCACCGCCCCGTCGATCACCCCGACATCGACATGCTTCCACATCTGATCTGCAATCCGAAATGTCGGATTAACAATGCTCTTATCATACGCTTCGTCCACATACCATTTGTTCAAGGAAAACTGATACAAGGACTGCCATTGGGTCGCTAAACGTTCAGGAAGCCCTGGTGATTGCACATACACAAAATAGGCCGCCGCAATCCCCAAAAACCCAGCCAATGTCGCGAAAATCTTCACGCCAGTCGCCGCCCCCCCATGATGCTCAACGCCACCAGCGAATACCGGCTGGAGAAATTCAGGGATTCCTATGTATCCAGCCAGGACACTCAATACCGCAAGCACCATCAGTGGATATGTCATGGCGGAAGATGGCTCATGAACATGATCAGCATGACGCGGATCAACTCGAGACTCTCCCCAAAATGTCACAAAAACCAATCGAAAGCTATAAAATGCCGTGAGCAATGCCGTAAAGATTCCGAGTCCCGCCAAGACTTGCCCTAATGGACCGGACATCCATGCCGCGATAAGCAGGTGATCTTTACTAAACCAACCGGCTGTAAAAGGAAAACCCGACAAGGCAAGTGCGCCAACAACAAACGTCCAATATGTAATGGGCAATTTATCCTTAAGGCCGCCCATACGACGCATATCTTGTTCATGGTGCAGGGCAATGATCACAGACCCACAGCCTAAAAAAAGTAACGCTTTAAAGGCCCCATGTGTGAGTAAATGATAGATGCCTTCCGCATATCCCCCGAGACCGCAAGCCATGATCATGTATCCAAGTTGACTCATCGTTGAATAGGCCACGACTCGCTTGATATCGGTTTGGGTCAGAGCGATCGTGGCGCCGATCACCATCGTCGCGCCTCCCACCACGGCGACTACACTCATCGCAACCGGTGATAAATCGTACAAAGGAGACAACCGAGCGACCATGAAGACCCCAGCCGTCACCATCGTCGCTGCATGGATTAAGGCCGAAATCGGAGTCGGTCCTTCCATAGCGTCAGGCAGCCACACGTGCAAGGGTACCTGCGCTGACTTTCCTATGGCTCCCACGAACAGCAGAAGGCAGATCAGAGTCAGAGCCGATACATCCCAATTTCCCCCCACGGATCCCAGGAGATTGACCGTCGCGTTCGTGATCTTCGGAGCGGCCTCGAAGACTTGTTGATACGACAGACTCCCAAACATCACAAACACAAACAAGATCGCCAGGACAAAACCAAAATCGCCGATTCGATTGACCACGAAGGCTTTGGTCGCGGCCGCTCGTGCCGATTGACGCTCGTACCAATGACCAATCAGGAGATACGAACACAGACCGACCGCTTCCCAGAATACGAAGAGTTGCAGGAAGTTATCGGACATCACCAGCATCAACATCGAAAAAGTGAAGAGGGCAATATTACTAAAGAACCGATCATACGCTGGTTCACCATGCATATAGCCAATCGTATAAATATGCACCAGGGAGCTGACGATCGTGACCAAGAGCAGCATCACGACAGTCAACTGGTCAAGGTACAGCCCTAATGTAATCGAAAGATCACCGGAGGTCGCCCACGTGTAGAGTGGAATATGGATGATATTCCCATTGGCGACTTCTGAAAATGCGACAAGGGAGAGGAGAAAGGACGTGACGACCGCAGGGACAGCGACGAAATGGCTTCGCCCCCTGAAATAATGGCCGAAGAGTCCGATACTGACGAAGGCCAAGAGCGGGAGAAGAGGGATCAAGACATACAGCATGGACTCACCACTTCAAAAGCCGGAAATTATCCACATTGATATTGGTCGTGTGTCGATAGAGCGCGATAATGATCGCCAAACCAACCGCCACTTCTGCCGCCGCCACGGTCAAGGTGAAGAACACAAAGACTTGGCCGGATAGGTTACCCAGGTAAGAGGAGAACGCAACAAAATTGATGTTTGTCGCATTCAACATCAATTCGATCGACAGTAAGATAATGATGATATTGCGGCGCGTTAACACCCCGACCAAGCCGATCAGAAACATCAACCCGCTTAACACGACATAGTAGCTAATCGGAACGGCCATCAGGACTTCAAATCCAAAATCCCTTTTTTCGAGAGGATCACGGCGCCAACCATCGCGACGAGTAAAATCAATGAGGCCACTTCAAAGGGAAATAAATAGGTTGAATATAAGACTTGTCCGATCGATTCCGTATTGCCGGTGAGCTGGCTTTCCTGCCCCGTCGCGACAGTAGCCGGAAAAACAGGGCCCTCGCTCTGAAACACCAACAAAAGGGCTTCTGTCAGAAGGGTCATCCCCAAAAACAGGGCCACCGAACTCTGACGATGCAAACGCTCCTCGCGTTTCACATTCAGCAGCATCACGACAAACAGATACAACACGAGAATCGCCCCCGCATAGACAATGATTTGGACCGCCGCCAAAAATTCAGCATGGAGCGTCACGTACAGACCCGCCACATGGAAAAACATCACCAGAAGCGACAAGGCGCAATACACGGGATTGCGCAGAGACACGACCAATGTCGCTGTTAAGAGAATGATGCCGGCGAAATAAAAGAAAACTAGACTTGCCATATTCGCATGAATTCGAGAAGACGTCCGTCCAACCTCAGGACATCATAATACACAGCTCAGTTTTCCTTTGGCGGAAGATTTTGAAAAGCCACGTTGAAATGTGCGACGTTCGGATGCTGGAACTCGATTCGTTTTTCTCGTACAGGAAACGCCCGGTCTCCAATGGCCAACAATTGCTGCTTGTTCAGATGAAGGTCCCGTTTGTCATACACCGCCCATTCGAACTCCCGCGTCATGCCTAACGCATCGACCGGGCATGCCTGGACACAGAGCCCGCAAAACAGACAATGGGTCATATCCATATAATATTCTTTCGAATACCGCTTCGTGGGCTGACCGGGAACCTCGGCGCTCACGACGCGAATGACGCGTGAAGGACAGGCCGCCTCGCACAGATCACACCCCACGCATTTTTCCGTCTCATCATCGTATTTGAGCAAGGCCAGCATGCCTCGATAATTCTCGGGCAGCGGTTTTTTTTCATGTGGGTACTGAATCGTGATCGGTCGATACCGCAACAGGTGCGACATCGTCGCTTTCATACCCATCAAAATTTCATAGAATATCAATGTTTTGATCCACTTTTTAAACTGCATAACAACCCCTATCAGCGTTTATGAACCCGGAAAGAGATACGCAAAGATCGATGTGACGACGATATTACCTATCGCGATAGGCAACAAGACTTTCCAGCCAAAACGCATGAGTTGGTCATACCGTAACCGTGGCAACGTTGCACGAATCCAGAAAAAGAAAAACAAAAAGGCATAAACCTTTAACGTAAACCAGAAAATCCCAGACACCCACACGAACGAACCGGTGCCCTGCAGGAATGGAAAAGGCGCCTGCCATCCGCCAAAAAACAGCACCGACGCCACGCAGGAAACCAGAATCATGTTGGCATATTCGGCCAGGAAGAAAAAGGCGAATCGCATACCGCTATACTCTGTAAAGAATCCGGCGACGAGCTCGCTTTCCGCTTCCGGAAGGTCGAACGGAACTCGATTGGTTTCCGCCACGGCCGAAATGAGGAACACTCCAAAGGCTATAGCCTGAGGAAAGGGCAAGGCAAAGAAAAACCAATTCCAAAACCCGCCAGCCTGCGCCTCGGTGATTTGAACCATGCTGAGCGATCCGGTCAGCAAGAGCACGCCGACGATCGAAAGCCCAACGTTCAATTCATAACTGATCAGCTGTGCCGCCGAACGCAGCCCCCCCAATAACGAATATTTGCTGTTTGAGGACCATCCGCCCAAGATGATCCCATACGCGCCAATCGAGGTGAACGCCAGAATGTACAGAATCCCGATGTTGATATCGCTGATGACGAACGGCTTAAACTCCACATCAAAAACTTGAATCGTCCAATCTGGACCGAACGGGATTACCGCAAACCCGATCAATGCCGGCACCAGCGATAAGACCGGGGCCATCATAAACAGAAACTTATTGGCACCCGCTGGGATGATGTCTTCCTTAAAAAAGAGCTTGAGCCCATCAGCCACAGGCTGCAGAATTCCGTAAGGCCCCACTTCCATCGGCCCCATTCGATCCTGCATCCAACTCAAGACTTTCCGCTCCAATAACGTCAAAATAGCCACTGTCAGTAAGACAATGCCCATGACGGCACCAATTTGGCTTAACGTCAGAGCGAACTTTATACCGAAGTCAAACACGAGATAACTCCAGGGTTAAAAAAGAGTGAACATGAAACATACCAGCCATCTCAGGAATACGCGTATCTAAGCATACGGGCTAAGACACTTTCTCTATTTGCACGAAGGCCTGCTTACAATAAGGCACCTTCGTCACAGGGTCGACGGACAGGGTGATGAGGCGTCGCACTTCTTGATCGAAATGTTCGGGAAAAAACACGATACCCTGTGGGATACGATCGAGCAATTTTACTTTGACCGTGATTTGTCCACGTGCGTTGGATATGCGCACGTGAGTCCCGCATTCAATCCCCAACGACTCAGCGTCTCGAGGGTTCATGTTCAAGATGCCTTCCCGTTGAATATCGAGTAAGCCTTTGGCGCGAGTGGAAAATTTCCCGGAATGAAAAATCGATTGTCCAAGATTCAAGACAAACGCATCGGTCTCGGCCGTAACGGGAAGATGATATCGTCGTTGCATATCTTGCCGGTATCCGCCTTGAAGATACTGCGTTCTTACCTCGGAAGACGGATGTGGGGGAAGCGGTGAAGGCCCCAATGTCCTGGTTCCGGGAATCATATTGCGCATTTCTTTACCCAGATCCTTGACGCTCTCATACTCCAGCGGCTGGTCCATCATGACGGAGAGAGCAGACACAATTTCCCAATCCGGACGGCTCTCCCCCAATGGTTCAATGGCCTTCCGGACAGCTTGCATGTGACCTTCGGTATTCGTAAACGTTCCATCTTTTTCAGTATAGGAACAAGCCGGTAAGACCACATCGGCGAGTTTCGCGGTTTCCGTCATGAACAACTCTTGGCAGACCAGGAAATCAAGGTTCGTCAAGGCCTCCTGCGCTCCAGAGTCTGGAGGAAGCGAGGCGATCGGGTTTTCCCCTACCACGAACATCGCTTTTAATTGACCGGCCTTTGCCGCATCCAGCATCTCTAATAACGAACGCCCCGGTCCGGACGCAACCGGTTGCCCCCATGCCGACTCGAGACTGCTCAGGACCGGTTCAAAGTCGAGATCCACAACACCAGGCAAAAATTCTGCGACCGCTCCCGCTTCAATCGCGCCTTGCTCGTTATTTTCCTCGGTAAGCGGCGCCACGCCACAACCCGGACGACTCAATTGCCCCGTGAGTAAGTACAGGTCTAACAGGTTCATCATAGTCCCATAGCCATCAGGTGCGCGAAGTGCGCCTTGCCCGACCAGGGCCACCACGCGCTTCCCTTTCGCCAATGTCTGAGCCGTTTCTCGGAACGATGACTCAGAAAGCCCTGTGTGACGCTCAATCTCCTTCCAACCGATCAGCCCCACAGAGTCTGTGACAGACTGGACATATTCAGGCGCTTCCTTCAAAAGCTCATCGTCAACGCATGACTCATCGATAATCGCTTTCAGCAAGCCTAGAACAGCAACGCCAAATCGGTGAGGGGATACGGGTAAGTGATGCGTCGCCAAAAGTGTGATATTACTAATCGTGCCGACGGCAGGTTCCAGAGTTTCAACAGTGATTAAATTTGTTCCGCGGCGTTTCACAGCCTCTTTGACCTTGAGGCCTGTCACTGGGTTGGTCTCTGTAATGTTGGTCCCAACCAGCAATACCGTGTCTGCGTCAAGAATATCTTCAAATTGAACCGTCCAGCGATAGGTTCCCTGAACCCGTCGAAGCGCCTGCACCGCATTGATATGCCCGAAACGAACGCTGCTATCAAGTTGATTGGTCCCGATGACTCCTCGCATAAACTTTTGGAAGAGATAGAGATCCTCATTCGTGCAGCGGGCGGTGATCAAGCCGCCAATGGCGTCGGGACCATGCGTAGCTTTAATCTCCATGAACTGTTGGGCGACCACCGTTAACGCTTCTTCCCACGGAACTTCTTCCCATTCTCCATTTCGACGAACGAGCGGAGACATCAAACGGTCTTCCTGCACATTGGCATGATAGCCGAAATACCCGCGGGCACAGAGATCCCCATTGTTTCGTCCGGCTCCAAGGGTCGAGTTCACTTCGATGAGATCATTATTCTTGGCTTGGAACGTGAGCTGACAACCATCTCCGCAATAGCCGCAGACGGAGTCCGTGCGCTTGAGCATCCACGGACGAAACTCGTACATCGACAATCGACTGGTGATTGCACCCACAGGACAAATCTGGACACACCCACCGCAAAATTCGCAGTCGAGTTCATGCGCACCGAAGGCCTTGATCTCTGTCATGGTCCCGCGGCCAACCGGCGCCAAAGCCCGTACATCCATCACCTGATCGCAATATCGCACGCAGCGCAAACATTGCACGCAGCGGTTCATCTGCGTCTCAATCACAGGGCTGAAGTATTCTTTTTGAAAGACTCGCTTCAGCTCAACGAATTTGGTGCCGCTCGCGGTATATTCATGCGAGAAATCTTGGAGGTCGCAGCGCCCGCCTTGGTCACAAACCGGACAGTCAAGAGGATGATTCGCCAGGATGAAATCCAGGACCGACTTGCGAGCTTCATCCACCGTGGCGACCGACGAACGCACCACCATCCCCTCGGACACCGGTGTGCTGCACGACGTCTGCAATCGTGGCATTTTTTCGATTTCAACCAAACACATCCGACAATTCGCATCAGGCGAAAGTTTTGGATGATAACAGAAGTGGGGAATCATCACACCGACTTGGTGAGCGGCTTCGATCACGAGCGTGCCTTTGGGGACTTTAGTCGTTACATCATCGATCGTGACTGTGACCATGTCAGTTGTAGATGTCTCACTCATAGCAGTCTGACCTATACGTGGCTGACGATTGGAATTTCCTGCTTAACCGGCCTGACAGCGTCAGCCTCGCGAATAAGCTCTTCATACTCGGATCGCCAATAGCGTACCGTACTCACGATCGGAGAGACTTCAGCATCCCCGAACGCACAGACGGTTCGGCCTTCGATGTTCTTGCAAAGATCCGTAAGCAGGTCAAGGTCCGACCATCGCCCTTCGCGACGCCAAATCCGCTGTAATATTTGAACCAACCATGAGCTTCCTTCACGGCATGGAGTACATTTCCCGCACGATTCATGGTAGAAAAACTCCATGAGTCTCAGCGCAGCCCAGACCATGCTCGTGCCTTCCTCCATCACGGTAATGCCACCGGAACCTAACATCGATCCCGCCATCGCCACTGACTCAAAGTCCATCTTGACATCTAAATGTTCAGGTGTCAGAAATGGAGCCGATGCACCACCAGGAATAAAGGCCTTGAGAGGCTTCTCGCCCCGCATCCCTCCCCCGACCTCATAAATCATTTCTCGAAACGTCACGCCCATAGGAATCTCATAATTGCCAGGTCGTTTGATATGCCCGCTCAAACAGAAAATCCTGGTCCCTGAACTCTTGGGAGGCATACCGATCGAGGCAAACCATTCTGCACCGCGATTGATGATATGGGGAATATTGGAGAGTGTTTCAACATTATTGACGACTGTCGGCTTTTGGTAGAGACCATTCGTCGCGGGAAATGGCGGTTTATACCGGGGCTTGCCACGCTTCCCTTCCAACGATTCCAACAACGCGGTTTCTTCCCCGCAAATATAGGCACCCGCGCCACGGTGTACATGAATATTGACGGTTTTTCCGCTTCCCAACACATTGCTCCCGAGGTAGCCAGATTCGCGAGCCTCATTGATCGCACGCTCTAGCACCTGCGCTCCCAGCCAGAACTCTCCCCGTATGTAGATATAGGCCGTTTCTGCTCCGATGGTGTAGCACGTGATGGCCATGCCTTCCAACACTTGATGAGGATCTCGCTCCATGAGCTGGCGATCTTTAAACGTTCCCGGTTCACTCTCATCTGCATTGCAGCATAAGTATTTCGGACCGGGGTGATCTTTTGGGATAAACCCCCACTTCACACCCGTCGGAAATCCTGCCCCGCCTCGCCCTCGAAGCCCAGATTTCTTGACGGCATCGATAATTTGATCAGAAGAGACTCCTCCGAACACTTTCCGCAAGGCTTGATACCCGCCACACCGTTCATAGTCTTGAAGTGAGCCAGTGTATCCGGGCTGTTCCATATTTTTGAATAGAATTTTTTCGTAATTCGCCATAACACGACAACGCTAAACGTGAAGCGTCAGACTCGAGGCAAGGGGAAAAAGCCACATGGCCATAGCCCTAGATGACGAGTCCTCCGCTCCGTTATTCGTTTCCATTATTTGGTCACCTGAGGAAACATGAACGGGCCGCTCTTCATCGAGCTCACTCCCGTTTTCTTCAGATCATCAAAAATTTTACCCATTTTTTCTTCATTCAAGCCTTCATAATAATCATCATTCACTTGCATCATAGGACCTGTCCCGCACGACCCAAGACATTCGACGACACTCAGAGTGAAGTCGCCATCCTCCGTCGTTTGGCCAGTCGAAATATTGAGTTTTTTTTGAATCCACTCGACAAGATTATCCGATCCGACCAAGGCGCACATGAGAGATCGACAAACCTGCACATGAAACTTGCCAATCGGTTTCAGGTTGTACATCGAATAAAACGTCACGGTTTCGTAAACTTGAGAAGGCGTCAGCTCAAGGATGGTGGCTATTTCTTTCATCGCCGGTTCACTCACATAGCCCTCTTCTCGTTGCGCGAGATAGAGAAGCGGCAACAAAGCTGACCGCTTGACCGGATAACGCGACAACAGCTCATCGACTTCGTTTTGAAGTTTGTCAAAAATCATGACAATCCCGCCGTATGCTGAAACCCAGGTTCCAGCTTCTTTCTTTCACAGGTGTGGCTATCGATCACATTCACCCATCACGACGTCATAGGTCCCAAAGATGGTGATAATATCCGAAATCAGATATCCCCGGGACATATAATCAAACGCCCCCATGTGAACGAAGGACGGCGCTCGAATCTTCATGCGATAGGGCCTTGGGCTCCCGTCACTGATCAGGAAAAATCCCAGTTCGCCTTTCGGCACCTCGGTGGCGCAGTAGGTTTCACCCTTTGGAGGCTTAAATCCATGTGTAAAAATGATGAAATGATGAATCAGGCTCTGCATATCCCGCATGACTTCAGGCTTGGGAGGAGGAATAACTCTGGAGTCTTCAGCAATGATCGGGCCTTCCGGCAGTTGCTCCAAACATTGTTCGATAATTCGTGCGCTCTGACGCATTTCTTCAACCCGGATCCAATAGCGATCGTATGTATCCCCGTTCTTACCGACCGGAACTTCCCATTCCACCCGGTCATAGACTCCATACGGTTCTAATTTTCTCACATCATACGAGACTCCAGACCCACGAAGCGGTGGACCCGTCAGTCCGAAATTGATCGCATCTTCTCCGGAAATGACTGCCACGCCTTTGGTCCGCGCCAGCCATATACGATTTTCCTTGAGGAGCGTATCATATTCATCAATATGTTCGGGAAAGGTCTTCAAGAATGCTTTCAGCCCGGCAATTATTTCCGGAGTCAGATCGCTGTTCACCCCTCCAAAACGAAAATAATTCAACGTCATGCGCGCTCCGCACAGTTTTTCGAACAAATCCAACAGAACTTCCCGTTCACGGAACGTGAAGAAAAATACCGTCATGGCTCCAATATCCAACGCTTGCGTCCCCAACCAAAAGAGGTGCCCAACGATCCGCTGCATCTCCGCGACGATCGTGCGAACGTATTCAGCCCGTTCTGGAATCGAAATGCCAATCAACTTTTCGACAGCCCGGACATAGGCATAATTGTTCGTCATGGCACAGACATAATCCAGCCGGTCGGTATGAGGAATGATTTGCATGTAGTGCAACCCTTCAGCCAGTTTCTCTACGCCACGATGCAAGTATCCAAGGTCCGGCACGGCTTTCGTGACTCGTTCGCCATCAAGCTCCAACACGACCCGAAGCACACCATGCGTACTGGGATGTTGCGGCCCCATGTTCAACAACATTTCAGTCGTACGTTTTGAGTCGTCCGGCGTATCCCCGGCCATGAATTGATGCCGTTGATCGGAAGGCACTTCGTCCTCCGACCACTCGGTCTCTGGCTCGTCGAGACGAGGAATGAAATCCATGGTGCTACGCCACCCTTTTCCTTCAGCTGGAAAATCCTTACGAAGCGGATAACCTTCATCATAGTCCTCTGGCATCAAAATCCGTCTCAGGTCCGGGTGACCATCGAATCGAATACCCATGAGGTCATAGACTTCACGTTCGAGAAAGTTAGCTCCCTTCCATATGCTCGTGATCGAAACGATTACCGGATCTTCTTCTGGCACGCGAACCTTCACCCGAATCCTCGTCCCATGCGGTAGAGACAAAAAGTGATAGATGACCTCAAAACGCTCAACGTCATCAGGGAAATCCGCGGAACAGATATCCGTCATATGGTCAAACGCCATGGACGAGTCATCATGAAGAAAGCGGGCCACATCCCCCCATCCCTCACGATTGACCTGAGCGAACAGTTCGTGACGTTGAGGATCAACGCCAACTGCCACCACAGCGGCCGGAAACTGTTGTTGCAATGTTTCAAGAACGGGATGCATGATTTCGATCTGTCAGCAGGGTTCCTTACTAAAGAATCATTTCACTCAAACGTGAATTTGCCTCTACCGAGCCATCAATTTACTTGACAAACACCTTCTCTCGTTGGATTTTTTCCTGAAGCTTGATCAGCCCATCAAGGAGGGCTTCCGGACGTGGAGGACACCCGGCAATGTAAACATCAACCGGAACAATCTGATCAACACCCTGGACGACACTATAGCTATTGTAATGATTTCCAGAGGTCGCACAGGAGCCCATTGAAATGACATAGCGAGGCTCGGGCATTTGATCGTATATCCGGCGAATGACTGGGGCCATCTTTCGACATACGGTCCCCGCGACGATCATCAAGTCGGACTGCCGTGGGGAGGCCCGAAACACGCCGGCGCCGAATCGATCGATATCATACCGCGACGATACTGAAGCGATCATCTCGATCGCGCAACAGGCCAGGCCAAAAGTCATCGGCCAAATCGCTGATTTCCGGGCCCAACTGATAAAGTAATCTAGTTGTGTCGTGACAATATTCGGTTCAAGCTGTCGTTCCAAAAAACTCATAGAATTCTCGACGATCTCGACATGTATAGGACTCTTACCCTGAAATCTGGAAATGGTGATAAAGACTTTGGGAAACGGTCAAAGACCCGTTCATGTTAGCCGGCAATTCTATCTCGAGAACGTCTGTTTTGGCTAGGCCTAATGGACTACTTTATTAATCCCAGTCCAACGCACCTTTTTTCCACACGTACCAAAAGCCCACGACAAGAATCGCGATAAAAACCCCCATTTCAATGAGGCCCAAGAGTCCAAGCTCTTTGAAGGCGACGGCCCATGGGAACAAGAAAACTGTTTCGATATCAAAAATGACGAACAACATGGCGATGATGTAATACCGCATGGGAAATTGAATTCGCGCGTCCATGAACAAGGGACTCCCGCTTTCATAAGGGAGTAACTTGGCGCGGTAGGGACGGCTTGGGCGCAAGGCGATGCCAACCAGCAGCGAAACGATCCCAAAGGCCGCGCCTAATGCGGAGAAAATGACGATGGGAATGTAATTCATCGGAACGGCTTCACCGCCCATAATCCACCTCGCAAGATTTAGCAGGATGTAGTAGGACTACTAATCCGCTAACCAATGACAGGCCTGCTCGTTCACTCACATGACCTCAGCCAAGTTCCAGCAAACACGATTATCAATATATTGATTCAAACCTCGCTATTCGTCTCTCATGGCACGCCAAAAACAAAAATCGTCAGTTTTCCAAACCCGGACCAAGCAAAGCCCCCTCAAAAAATGGTCGATAGGTGAGACCGGCAAGAGATGGCGTCTCAACCCGCGTATGTTGAATGAGGACTTTGAATGTTTGCCCCATACTCTGAGGACGTAAAAATTGTATAGCGGCCTGCATTTCCGCTGATTCAGGGTCCAATGCTTCAAGCATTCGGTCAGCTTTAAGCCCAAGCAGAAAACTCATGAGATTTGTAAACCCGGTAATCTGTAACCCAGCCTCTAACCCGCGTTTCGCCAGCGCTGAAAAATTCACATGGGCCGTCATATCTTGCGCCCCAACCCGTACATAGGGATCAGAAGACACCCGATGCTTGTGATAGCACAAGAGGGTTCCATCTTTCCGTGATACATCATAATAATCCTGAGCGGTATGCCCATAGTCGATCGTCAGGACAAACCCTCGCCCCAAGACTCTCGCCACGTCCTGCATCCACCGTTCAGATTCCAGATGCGCTTCTGTTGTGTATCCTTCGGGCCACTCATTTTGGATTCCGGCAAAATAGGCGGGAATAGCAGTGGTGGAGACATCCCCCAGGCGCTCAAACAGCTCACCGTCCTGATGATCAACAAAAATTTCCCGCAGTCCATGCTCGGCAAGTTTGACGCGATGTACGGGAAATGCGTCGACCAGCTCATTCGAAACCATGACCCCCTCCACGGATTCAGGAGCGAGTTCGTCTAGCGATGCGAACCATTCTATGGCCCAGCCTTTCTCCACAAACTCTCGAAGGTTTTCTTCCTGGGCCTGCCTCATGATTGGGCTATGCTCAATCAGGACGTACCGTAAGCGTTGAGAGTAGTCGGATTCGCTTTCAAGACAAGCTTGTAAGACATCTCTGGCAAGCAAGCCTTTGCCCGGCCCCATTTCCAGCACAGTGAACTGAACGGGATGACCTAAGAGCACGTCGATTTCATCGATCTGTTTCTCCAGGCACCGCCCCAGTAGCCAATGCGCGTCCGAAGCCGTGAAAAAATCGCCTGACCAGCCGATACGTGACTCCGCTGGTGATGGTGCGCCATCGACGACGGCTGCGGTCATATAATAGCCCTCACGTTCATCATATAAAGCGAGTTCCATGAAACGGGCAAACGTGATCGGTCCAGCTTGAGATATTTCGTCGATAATTCGTCGAAGAAGAATAAAAAGTGAACCCCTTGTTCCTTCAGGCACACATCATCGTCGATAAAAAAATGGACCCCGTACGATACGGGGCATGAGCAATTAAGTCAAGCAAAAGGAACAAGACACACGAATGGATGGAGACGAAGGCAAGGCTCACATTCCCGACAAGTCGAGCATTCGACCGTATAGATGTGATGTAGCTTACCGAATCAGGGAGCTATCGAATGGAGGAATTTAGAAGGGACAAAAGTATCTATCTACTGATTCAACAGGACATCATTGGCCGTGACATTTTTTGTATTTTTTCCCACTCCCGCAGGGACATGGATCATTACGTCCGACTTTTTCCTGGGTTCGAACAACCGTCTTACGGACAGGGGCTGATTCTTCACCTCGATTGAAACTCATCTCAGGGGCGCTGGGAGGTTCCGCGATGGGTTCAGGACGCTCGCCTCGCACAAGCTGGACTTTAAACAGGCGCTCCAACGTCTCACCCTTGATCCGCGCCATCATTCCAGCAAACATGTCGTAGCCTTCGCGCTTGTATTCGGCCAGTGGATCTTTCTGTCCATAGCCTCGAAGTCCGATGCCATCACGTAACTGATCCATCCCCAGCAGATGATCTTTCCACTGTTGATCGATGACTTGAAGCAACACCATTTTCTCCAGGTAGCGGAACATTTCAGGCGCGACGCCTTGTTCCTCCGCTGCGCGAGCTTCCTTGTCTTTATAGGCTTGCTGAATTTGCTCACGCACTTCCTCTTTCAACCCATCCCGCCCCATTTCTTTGAGCTCATCGGAACGAAGAAAGTCTACGCCGAATTGGCTGTGGGCTTGTTCCACAAACCCATCAAGATCCCACTCTTCCGCATATTGTTCTTCCGGGCAAAACGTCTCGACCAGGGATTCAATCGTATCGGTGATCATATCTTGGATTTCATCGGATAAATCTTCCGCTCCAAGAACCATGGCTCGATGCTCATAGATCACTTCTCGTTGCTTGTTCATCACGTCATCGTATTCGAGCAAATGCTTCCTGATCTCAAAGTTATGAGCCTCGACTTTTTTCTGCGCATTTTCAATCGATTTACTCACCATCCTATGTTCGATCGGCACGCCCTCTTCCATCCCCAATTTGAGCATCAGATTCGACACGCGTTCCGACGCGAAAATTCGCATCAGATCGTCTTCCAGCGACAAGAAAAAGCGCGAAGAGCCCGGATCGCCTTGCCGGCCGGCTCGTCCCCGAAGCTGGTTGTCGATACGTCGGCTTTCATGACGCTCCGTCCCGACAATATGGACGCCGCCCAGCGCCAGGACCTCTTCTTTATTCGCGTCGCATTCGGCTTTAATCTTTTCAAACACAGCCGACTGCTGCTCTTCGGTTAATCCTTCATCCTTGTAGATCACTTGCTGTTTGAACAGGGCCTCAGGGCTTCCGCCCAACAAAATATCCGTCCCGCGGCCTGCCATATTGGTCGCCAGCGTTACCGCGCCTTTTTGGCCGGCCAGGGCGATGATCTCCGCCTCTTTTTCATGAAACTTGGCATTCAACACATGGTGCTGAATCCCGCGATGTTTCAGGAGCGTTGATAGACGTTCCGACTTTTCGATCGAAATCGTTCCGACAAGCACGGGTTGCCCCCGATCGTGATATTCCTTGATTTCATCGGCGATGGCATGAAATTTTTCTTTCTCGGTCCGGAACACCACATCCGGATAATCCTTACGGACCATGGGACGGTTCGTAGGAATCACGTTCACGTCCAGGTTATAAATCTTGGCGAATTCCGCGGCTTCCGTGTCGGCCGTCCCCGTCATCCCGGACAACTTTTCATACATTCGGAAAAAGTTTTGAAACGTCACGGAGGCGAGCGTCTGGTTCTCGTTCGCGATCTTGACGCCCTCTTTGGCCTCAACGGCTTGATGCAGACCATCACTCCACCGGCGTCCAGGCATCAGGCGTCCGGTAAATTCATCGACGATGACGACTTCGCCATCTTTGACGACATAATCCACATCACGCTTGTACAGCACGTGTGCTTGAAGCGCCTTGATGACATGATGCACGAGACTCAAATGCTTCATGTCATACAGATTATCGACTCCGAGCTGTGTCTCAACCTTCGCATTCCCATCATCCGTCAGCATCACGGTCTTGGTTTTTTCCTCGACGGTGTAATCAGTTTCTTTCTGCAATTTCGGGATCACGCTATTGATCCGGTAGTACATATCCGTGCTGGCTTCGGCGGGACCTGAGATGATCAACGGCGTGCGGGCTTCATCGATTAAAATACTGTCGACTTCGTCCACGATGGCAAAGAACGGCTTCCGTTGCACATACTGACTCAAATCCGTGACCGTCAGGTTATCTCTCAGATAATCAAACCCGTATTCGTTGTTGGTGCCGTAGGTAATGTCCGCTTGATACGCTTCTTGCCTTGAACAGGGCCGTAAATATTGCAGGCGCTTATCCGCGGCGTCATAGGCCGGATCGAAAAGAAACGAGGCATCGTGCTGTATGATGCCGAGAGACAGGCCCAAGCTATGATACAGCGGTCCCATCCACTGCGCGTCACGTTTCGCCAAATAATCGTTCACCGTGACGAGGTGCGCACCCTTCCCAGCTAACGCATTAAGATAGACAGGCAAAGTCGCAACCAGCGTTTTCCCTTCACCGGTTCTCATTTCAGCGATTCGCCCTTTGTGGAGGATCATCCCCCCCAACAGCTGTACGTCAAAATGACGCATGCCAAGGCGACGTTTAGACATTTCCCGGCAGACGGCAAAAGCCTCCGGAAGAATATCGTCGAGCGTCTCGCCCGCTTCGAGTTGTTTTTTAAATTTTTGCGTGTAATCGGCCAGGGCTTCATCCGACAGAGGAGTCAGCGAAGCCTCGAGCTCATTAATCTTGTCTACGGCAGGCTTGAGAGCCTTGAGTTCTCGGTCGTTCTTACTTCCAAACAGGATATTGAGGAGTTGAATGAACATGTTAAGGGATTTACTTAAGAAGATATGAAAAACACTTGCTTAGAATTCTAGTATACCTGAACAGTGGCAGGAATCAAAAGAAGAATGAGGAAAGGCCTATTTCATGCTTATTGTCGCACTTTTTTCTTCCACAAATCTTCTAATTCAAGAATGGCCTTTCCCAGCAGAACCATGAGGATTTCAGGTGCGAACACGAATGGGACAAAACAGATAACTCCAAGCGCGAGAAGAACGTTTTCCTCTGATTCACCGGCGAAATAAATGATCAGCATACAAGCGAACACACTAAGTGATGTCGAAATTTTCAGAATTTTCCATGAATGCGTTTCTTGCCGAGTGGAATAATCAACAAATAAGGAAGCCGGCAGGAGAAAACAGGGAATCGCCCAAGCGGGAATAACCTCATTTTGCCAAAGCAGACCACCGGCTAGAAGGCCAACAAGAAAAAGAATGGCAACGTCAAGGAGTACGACAACGAAAGCCTTCACCGCGACTGATTCCTCACCACATGAAAGCATGAAAGATGGGAACAGGTTTTTTGAATGTGCTCGCTCTTACCTCGAATTCATTATCCCGCAATTTGCTCGACCCGTGCCTGCTGACATAGGGGATACGAGACCAGGAACTCATCAAGTCGCTGTTTCATCTCTTGAAATGAAGGCCCATACATGTACAGCGCGGTCTCTTTTGGCCCTTGCCAATAGCTATGAATCTTTCCTTCTTCTCCTAAGAGCCGGGTAAATTCATCAGACACCGTGTCAAAGTCGCATTCTTGATACACATGATCCGGAAGATCCACTCCATTTAAATACACGGCCAGTCCCTCCGTTTTACCAAGTTCAACCTCACGATCTTCAGATTCAAGAATCAGCTTTGAACCGATGGGGGCTCCCAGGCTCTCAAGCGTCGAACAAATAAGCGGGGTCGCGTCATCTAATGATGCCGTAACTTGGATTTCGATATCACAGAATACTACTTCATTATCCTCTCCGAGTTGCGTGCCTCCCCCAGTCACCGATCCGACACGGGCTTGCTTCAAGACCTCGTCAAGTGGATCTTCATAGAGATTTCCACGATCTAGCGGCTGAACACGATCATTCAAACGCGCGATGACATAGACGTCTTTTTCCGTCCCTCCTGCCTCACTCAATGAACTGAACATCATCATCCTCCCATTCAGATTTATGAAGACCCAGAGCGCATGTCTGGATGGTGATTCAACGAGGACTTCCGTAATCCAAGAATCACATCGGAAGAGTTCGTATGAGCCTTGAATCCTGAGAATTACGTTACAAATAGTTGATTTGCATTGGTAGACAATATCGGGAATTCTATCCCCTGGTTCGTATAGCAGACGATGGCTCACAGACTTCGCGATAAATGACCACTGTAGTATCGGTTGGCAAATATTGCTATTCATACGTAGAAAAACCCAACATCTCGCCCTATCATAACCATCAATGAAATCACGTTTTTACATACAGTACGAACCTTGACAGGAAAGGAGAACATCATGACGTTGGGTCGTTGTCACCAGGCACCATCGGTAAGACTGACTCTCTTCATTTCAGCCCTCATTCTGCTGACTTCCTCTCCGGCAATGAGTCACAACATCACGTTCAACACTGACTTTGCCAACCCGGGAGCCGGACCTGGAACGATTCTAGAGCAGAGCGCGGTTAACGCAGCGCGTATTTTTCAATATACGGAGCATAATGCGTTCGCCACGGCTATCCAAAACCTCGACTCAGAAAGCCACTTTCATCTCTTCGGGAATGGAATTGTGATTGCTGGAGATTCGGAAGGCGTGAACTTTACATTCGGTGGCCCAACCTCAACCACCCCATTCGATGTCAAAAGCCTCGAAGTCTTGGAGCTTGGAGACATCAATACATACTTTACTCCATATGTGGGAAGTATGGCCGGCCCACAGGCTCAAGTGACCAGCACCGGACTGTTCAATTTCGACCCAAACGCCTGGAGCGGCGTCTCACGCTTTTCGGCAACCTTTGAAAACCCACGTCCAACCACCGGCACGGCACGCCTCGCGTTTACGAACCTGAACGTGCATCCATCTCAACACGATCACCACGCCCCCGTTCCTGAACCTTCGACATTCGGACTCTTTGGAATGGGATTTGCCGGTCTTTGGTATCTTCGACGTAAAAAACAACAGGCGGAAGGGTAAGACTATGGGCATGACACGGGACGAATCGGACGACTCGTCCCGTGTCGCACTCCGTTCCGGTATGCATCGAGACCGCTCAGCATTGTTCTTGACACTTCCGTAGAGCCTTTCCTAACATTGAAATTATCGTATGGCTACCGGGCACGTTAAGACGTTACCATCGCTGGCAGCTTCTCGAAATTCTATACTGCCATGCCTCGACACCTCTTTATTCTCGCAGTTATAGCTACAGCCGTTCTTTTCCTTTTAGGGCAGGAAGCCCCTCAAACACGGGCGCAACATTCCGCAGATGAGGACGTTGAAATGCTGGATGTGTTCGAAGTTCCAGGAACCGCCATCAAACGTGAGCCGCGGCAAATCCATTTTCCCGCACCGGAGATCGATTCGCTCCATTCATTTCTGGACCACCCCTCGCTTGCGCTTCCTCGCACCCTACGCATCCAACGCCCGAACCTTCGATCATCTCGACCAGTCATGGATCCGGCCGGAAAAATCAGAGGCGTTCGCACGTCAGTGAAACCGATCCACGCCCCGCGCCCCCCCTATCCACGCTTTGCCAGGGAACAGGGGTGGGAAGGCACGATCGTACTTCGCGTGACCATCGATGATCATGGTAAAGTCTTAACGACGACAATCCAGAAAAGCTCCGGACATTCTTCGTTAGACGATAGCGCCGTACAAACCGTGAAACAGTGGGAATTTCTACCGGGGAAAAATGGCGAATTCGCCGTGAGCAGCGTGGTCGACATCCCGATACATTTTGACTTGAAACAATCTCATTAATTCACCGCTCTCTGCCAAGGGTACCGTTCACATGATTATGCATCCATCTGTTTCCCTGCTTCGACGCTTTGGGATTCTCGCATGCCTGATTTGTCTCCTGTCGCCCGTCACCACGTTCGCAGACGAAGCACTGAACCGCTTTAATCAGGCGCACAAACTCATGCAACAGGGTCAGTACGAACAGGCGGTACAATCTCTTCAGGCGGCGATTCGCGCATACCCGCATTTCGCGGAGGCACACCATTTACTCGGCCTCGTCTACTTCACCGAGCTCAAGCAGCCAGAGAAAGCCATCGAAGCTTTGCAGCAAGCGGTTTCCTATTATCCAAACTTCGCACGTGCACATTTGGACCTCGGCACGGTTCTCCTCCATCAGCAAAAGACGGTGGAGGCGGAACAAGCCTATAAGAAAGCGCTCGAATTATACCCGCGTTTTCACGAAGCCCAGCTCGCATTAGCTCATCTTTATGAACAGACCCAGGAGCCTCAAAAAGCCATCCACGCCCTCTCACGAACCTTGGAACTCCAGCCTCGTCAACCGGAGATTCTGTACAAACTCGCCTACTGGCAGAATCGACTCGGAGAGTCGGCACAAGCTCAAGATTTTCTGAGACAATTACACAAAATCAAGCCGAACCACCTCGACGGATGGCTGCTACAAGGAGAAATCGCCGAGCGACAGCAACAGAAGAACGCCGCGATCGAGGCCTACGAACAAGCCATCGCGATAGACGGGAACGCATTGGCGCCTCATTATGCCCTGGGATTTCTGTACCAGGAACAAGGAAACAGCCAGCAGGCCGCGGAACACTTCACCAAAGTCATTGAACTGACGCCTCAAAATCCAGAGGCCCATCTCAATTTAGGTGTCGTGCTGGCGTCCCTCAAACGATTCGAAGAAGCCGAAACGGCGTATCAAACAGCGATTTCATTGGACCCGAATTTACTCGACGCCTATTACAATCTTGGGGTCTTTTATGAATTTCACCAGAAGGACACGGAAAAAGCCTTGCGGCAATATGAAGAATTTTTGAAGCGTGGCGGGACGGATGAACGCATTGAAAAATTGATCGAAAAAGTCAAATCATGAGCACAACAACAGTCCTCATGCCACCGGACCTCACATCGCGGAAGGTGCTGTTCTGCGTGGTGGCTTCTCTGACCCTGCATGCAGGGCTCTTGGCGGGGCTTCAAATGTGGTACCAGGCAGAGCCTCCAGTGGAAACCGTTCAGTTGGTCCAGGTGACCCTTGTGCCGGCTGAGGTTCCGGCTGACTCCCTTCCATCTAGCGAAGACGCGCAAGAACCGGTCGCTCCACCTCCTATGCGCCAGCCTTCTCGTGCTACCGCCTCACAGCCCGTTTCAACTCCCTCGCCACCCGCGCTGAGTCAGGCTCAGCCACTTATGACCACTCCTGCTGTCGCATTCAAGCCGACGCCTCCGGCAGAAGACCACCGGCAGCTATCTCACAAACCACGAGTGCTGAAAGATACCAAGGCCGCGGATGCGTTATTCGCTCAACACGCGACCAAGATGGTGAAACGTTCGACCGCAACTGAGGCAGCGCTTCCCTCAGCTTCACCTATGCTGACTACGAAAGCCTCGAAAATAACCCAGACCCGTGCGTTATCTTCACACGTTCAAGCAATCCATACGGCGCCATCAACGACACAAGCCACTCGCTCAAGACGTCTGGTGGCTACTCCACCGGTATCCGGTGGGAACGGATTAGCCAAAATCCGCGTTCGCCATTCAGTTCGTCCGGTCTACCCCCGCTTAGCGAAAGAGCAAGGATGGGAAGGCACGGTCCTCGTCAAAATCCTCGTGCGAACGGATGGAATACCAGATCACGTCACGATTCAAAAAAGTAGCGGACATCAAGTGTTGGACGATGCGGCCATGGAAGCCATCCGGCAGTGGCGTTTTGCTCCTGCCATGGACGGAAACTTCCCGGTGGAAAAATACTTGCAGGTGCCACTCAAATTCGGACTTCAACGTTGAGAAAGACCAAGAACCTATGATGCAAATGCTAATGGCAGGTGGCTGGATGATGCTCCCGATCCTTGCGTGCTCTGTCATCGGGATGACTATCGTGTTTGAACGGTTGTTGCAATTTCGAGGTACGGGAAAAACTCAGGAAGCCAGCCAAATGGTGGCCTTGTCCGAAAAAGGTAAGTTTACGGATGCGCTTGCCCTTGCGGACCAGCACGCTCAACCGCTTCTGCGTGTCCTCGCAGCCGGCATCATGAACCGGGAAGAGCTTCCTGACAAAGCCATGGAAGCCGCAGGACTGGCTGAGCTGGCCCGTTTGAAACGAGGCCTATCGGTCCTGGATACGATCATTACCCTTGGCCCCCTCTTAGGATTACTGGGGACAATCGTCGGGATGATCGATTCATTCGGGATCATGGCTGAGTCCGGATTAGGCCAGCCTCATGCCGTGACCGGAGGGATTGCAGAGGCCTTGATCTGTACGGCGGCGGGCATATTCGTGGCCGTCACGACCTTAATTCCCTACAACTATTTTCATGCGAAAGTTGAACAAATGACCGAACGTATCGAACAATATGCGACGCAGCTCGAATCCGCTCTCGCCGCGCAGGTACGTCACCCTCATCATCAATCGACATATGCGTCGGTCGAACACCAAGCACCAATTCAGCATCAAGCCCCATGAACAGGCGGCGATAGTTCTGGCAATCGGCTCTCACGATGAAATTTCCAGCGGCGGCCAAAAAGAAAGCTCGAATCGAAATCATTCCTATGATCGATACGATGTTTTTTCTTCTCGTCTTTTTCATGATTGCGACGCTCTCCATGACGATGCAACGTGGCATGCCGGTCAACCTGCCAGAAGCCGGTTCGACGACCGACAATGTCAAAGAACAGATCTCGTTAACGATCACGGATCAGGGGGACTTGTTTTTCAATAAAAAAGCGATTACGCTTGACCAGCTAGGCGACCAGCTCCAACAGGCACGCCCAAAAGATTCGGACCCGTCAGTGGTCATCAACGCCGATGAGCACGTGGATCATGGAGTGGTCGTCAAGGTCATGGACAGGGTCCGGTTGAGTGGCATTCCCAACATGGCGATCGCCACGAAGCCCGAAAACACTCCAGACGAGTAACATGTTGTCGTGATAAAACGTTCTTCACATATTCGGTTCCTAGGGATTGGAGGTCTGCTTCTTTCATCCCTATATCTCTTTCTCATCGGGGCTGCATCGTTTTGCATGTTCGCCCCTCCGGGCTCTTCTCACGAAAGCCCGCACCAAACTCAACACGACGCCAGTCATCAGACGCTCTGCGTATGGGCCTGCCAAGTGGGTTTTCAGACATCCACTGGGCAAATTGTTGACGGCTCAGAAATCAAACCCGATCTACTCGTTATCGCTCAGGTCTCGTATGCGACTCTGACTTCCTTTCATCAGCCCGTCCGTTCTATCCGGTCTCGTGGACCGCCTCAAACGATCTTTTCTTTGTAGTCACGTGTCACATGACGGTTGTATGACTGGCTCCTGATCTTTTTCTTTGAAGAGTCGGTGGGTCTAGCGTCTCGTGGAACTTGAAGGCCTGTTGATCTTCAAGAAATCCAAGCAATGTGATGCAGCCAACATTCCTTCCTTATGATTTTCGGAGAGGAGATTCGAGAATATGGACAAACAACTCTTACGGGTTGGCGAAGCCGCGCAAGCCCTTAACGTCAGCCGCTGGACAATTTATCGGTGGGTCGATGAAGGACGGCTGGAAGCGACAAAGATCGGCAAAGGCAGCCTTCGAATTTTTCGAGCGTCGGTGAATACACTGGTTCAAGACAACCGTAAAGAGCACTGGGAACCTGCATTCGCAGGTTCACGTTAGATAGCGACCCTCGCAAGCTCTCTAAGCTCGATCGCCCGTCAATGGACGGGCGTTGACCAAAACACTTGAACGAATCGTGACATCCAAAGTGGGACTAGTCAACGCGTCAGGTCCGTCGCATGGGTCTTGATCATGTGACCTGTCAGGACAAGGCATCGACGCCGCCGTTCGTGACATCAGAAGTCGACTAGTCATATGGCCTTAGACATACCAGGGTGGAGGCATTGGGACTGGCAACCTCCTTGGCCTTCACCCTGAATCATTTCTACGTTCCTTTGGCAACCTCTCCCAAAGCATTATCTGTTGCATCGTTTGGCAGGCGTCAGTAGACCACAACGCCAATCTCCGCTAAGCTTACAAAAAACGATGTAATAAGCACGGGCAGTCCGAACGCAGATTATCATGAGCTTTTTCCGACAGAATCGAAGAATACACAAAGCGTCATGTTTCCTGGCGTTGACGGTTTCTCTATGTTTTTTTCTGGTCAGTACCGTTCTGACAAGCTCCATCGCCTACCATGGCTTGAGTGATCACCACTCTCACCAAACCCATACACAATCCTGGTGCGACTGGGCCTGCAAGGCTGGCTCGACCATTCAATCTCCACAATTCTACATTGCCCAATGTGCCGACCAGGTTTCGCCACTCGTCAGCGCCCTGAGCCATCAAATACCTCATACTATCGATCGAACAGTCAATTCCCGCAGTCCTCCCTCTGCTCTCTTCTCGTAACTCCAAACAAAGTCCCGATCATCCTTTCTGTCATGTCCAGACATGATGGATGCGAGGCGAAGACTTCTTCGCCTTCGCTCCACGATTTCCTGGTTATTTGCGTCACAAAAGAGGAGCATCATTATGCCGTTCACCTCTGGCAAACTACGTTCAACCTGCAGACAGGCCATCCTCGTCATCGCGGTGGGCCTCCTGGTCATCAACGGGCTACCCGCCGCCGTGCACGCTGACCATGTGCTTCCGCTCCGTCTGGCCGCCAAGCCGTTCAGTCCGATGATGTGCAAAGGGAAAGGGGAGCGTGCCTCGATCCATATTCAAGTCGCACGACATCGGGATTTAGTATTGAAAAGAGTCCCGGGACAATACGTTCCCCGCAACTCAGAAGATGCAAGACACAAGGACTATGTCCATTACTTGAGCATGGCCGATCTCACCAACGGTCGCATCGCGAACGGAGCCATCGCCTTCGACTCACGACATGGAATTATTTTTCAAGACTCTGCCCCCAAGGGACTGTCACGTCCCGACTTCATTAAGCAGCAACCACGTGAACAGCAGCGCCTCGCCCAACTCGCGCTCAACACGTTCCTGCACATCCACCGGATTCTCAATGCCGCCGTTGATGCGTGCCGCCCTTATCCGACGAAGATCGCATATGAGACCGACGACAAAATCCTCCGCATTGAAGCCGGAAAACTTCTGTACCAGAGACTTGTGCGTCAACATAACAATCATCTGAGTCCCCAGGAATTCGTCATTCGACATGAGACGGGATATGTCGGGGGCTATGTCAATCCCGAGGCAGGCGTACATTCGAATGTCAGTTATCACGCGATGAATCCATTGAATTTTTACGTTCCAACGGCCTATCCCTGATGACGGAGCCGATGATATGTCCAAAACCGTTGCATATGTATGTATACGTAAGTAGACAGCCAATAAAGATACGCAGTATGGTGAACCGAACGTTGAGTGTGCTGAGGACGGACATCGTTACGGATGCCACCTGCACTCTTGCATTTTTATTACGAAATAAAAGGAGGTCTTAGGGTATGCGAAAGTTTGTTGCAATGAGCATGATGTTGGTATTCATTGGATGCACCTCAATGTCGATGACACCAGCGGTACAATCAGAAGGGATGCCTCAGGATGGAGAACTGACCTTTCCAACGAACTATACGTCCTTCCCAATCTTTTTGAAAGGCATTCAAAAGCCAGATGCCGTGCGCGATCTGTACATCAATACCACCGGCGCCGAGGCCCACCATGGAGAACCCTTCGCGAATGGTTCAATCCTGGTCATGGCAATCTTCAACGCCAAGAAAGGCGCCAATGGCGAATTCGAGAAGGATACGCAGGGGAATTTGATGAAAGATGGTCTGGCCAAAATCTTTGTCATGCAGAAAGGCCAGGGATGGGGCATGCATGCTCCTGATGGGCTAAAAAATGGAGATTGGATATTCTCTGCATTCAAACCCAATGGAGACCGGTTAGACGTGGATTATACCGCATGTCGGGGCTGTCACCTGCCGCTTGGCGACGCCAAGGACTATGTCCATCGCTATGACGAGTATTTCGAAAAACGAGGACATTCGCATTAATATTCACGCTCTTCCCAGAGGGCTTCTTTTCTATGGGCCATTCCAACATAGTCCTAGTCAACGCACCGGCTCTGTTGTTCATGACATCCAAGGTGGGAGCGCCCACGTGACGGGAGCATCGCGTGGGTATTGATCGTATGACCTGACGGGACAAGGCATCTAGGTACTGTTTGTGACATCCAAGGTGGGCTCTTCCTCCTGACCTTGGATTTTCCAGGGTGAAGGCATTAGGACTTGCAACCTCCTTGGCCTTCACCCTGGCCCTCTCCCGTTTATTTATGGCTATGACCGCTTCAAAGAACTTCCGCACATTCGAGATGTGAGATTATGCACAATGGATTGCTCCCACCCGCTAAGGCCTACTTGGATTCGCTAGCGCTGATGACCCAACCACGGAGGCAACAAGTGATGAATCTTCAGCAATCGCTCCTCCAAGAACTTCTTGCTCGACAAGTGAAAATTCGGGATCGTCAGGGACATTGGCACCGCGTCTCGACATTAAACCTTAAGCAATTAGAATACCTGTGTATCACGACCTCCGAGCAATGGATCAAAATACCCGACCCAACCCATTCTACACGAGAAAAAGCCGCCCAACCACCCCAAACTATTCCTGGCAACCGTCATCCCATCTACTCGGCAACACCCTCACCATGACGAGAGCAAAGCAGCAGAATTCAGGGATGGCTGCACAGAATCTCGCGCTCAGCGCTCTAGCCCCAGCGTCAATAGAGGCAGGCCGGAATCACGACAGGGCAGCGTACAGGAAAAATTTTCATCAGACAGCAAGTCTGACTTCATCACCTGCCTGAATCACGCCCTCCTGCAGGACGGTGGCATAGACACCAACATTGCCTTGGTTGAGTCTGAGCGCCGTGCGCAAGATGTCGGGATCTTTGGGAAGATCTCCCTGAGCCAGGGTCGTCATGACACAGCGCGGACATGGGCCAGTCACCCGTAATCGCACGGCATGGCCAATATGAAGCGTTTGTCCGATCCAGGAATTTTCGACAAATCCCGCTCTCTCTTCCTTGGTCTCCACGACAAGATTGGGACGGAAACGTTGCAGAGCAAATAGTCCGTCAGAATAACCGTTTTGAAGCTGTTCGAGCGTCGCAGTCGTGAGCATATGCACCATGGCTGCATCAAAAAACGTACCCGTGGGAAGCCTAAAATCCGTGACGGTATGCTGCTGACCCGGACCTTCCACATCCGACCAATATTCTTCGGATACGGCGGACCATGAGGAAGGAAGGGGTGATTGCACACCTTCTATCCGGCCATTTTCGGCTTTCACGAGCATCACTTGACGATCCAGAGCCTTCGACAGCCTGGCATCAATATCGTCAGATTCACTACTCAAAACCGTTCCATCAGGCAAGGTCATCTGAACCTGTGGCTTCGTTCCCGACTGCCCTGCCGACTCTGATAGGTTCGCGGAAAAGGCGAAAAGCGTGGGCCATTTTTTCGGATTTTTTGCTGTCGCGATTTTCCCTTCTGAACGGTCGAGGATAGCGTAAGCACGATCACCGCTCACCCCTCGCTCCGTCACCTTCACGGTGGAGAGTTCTGAACCCATCATCGACTTTACGGGGTACCGCCATGCGGAAACGATCTTACCGATCACGGTTAGTGTTTCATTGGACATCATCGACTCCTTGTTCATGATAAAAAAATATAAATCCACATTCTGCATATCAAAGCATTCTTAGCGAAGATCATGCCGAAATTTCTGAATAAAAAAAGACAAGGCTCCTTATAGGAGCGTTCCTATAAGGAGCCAATCCAAGCAAGATATCTCAACAGAAATGAGTACCCGCGCCACACGCTCGACATGCAATGGGCAGAAACAAGTTGCCATGCTTTGCCAAAAACGTCAAAGAACCGTGAATCAGTCTGTCCAATAACACCTCATGACCTTCAGCGGCCCGCATCATGAAGGGCTCGCCGAACATCTTCTCGTACAAAGGATCAACAAAAGCCTCTCTATGGAAGCTCGACGATATCTGGTTTCATAGAACCCAGAAGATCCAACAATTCCTTTTGCTCCGCTCGTGGGACCTGCAAAGTATTGAGTGCAAGCACGAGATCTTCCACTAAGGCGTTAAAATCCGCGTTGCTGATGCGCATGCCCTGGTGAGTCATCACCATATCTCTCCCTGTGTAGTCACAGGGTCCTCCAGTTGCCATACATACTTGATCCACGAGATGGCCCTTTAGTCGTGAAATGTCCGTCGTGGCAAATCGGCTATTGATTCGGTTGTCTTTGGCGACATTTCCGACAAACTCGTCCACAACAACCGTGATGGCAGGTTTTTGTCCAAGGCGGTCATACAACGAAACCGTTGTGCTGGTACTGGGAGTTTCGACACTTGAACAGGCAACAGCCAAGCTCAAGAAGCCGGCGATGGCGCCTCTCTTCATATAGATTCTCAATGCGGTCATCGTATTGCGTCCTCCATTACAGGATACAACATCAGGTCAAGACCTGGGCTCTCTTCCTGGATTTGATGAATATTCAACGAAGAACATCGGACGCCGTTTCAACGCACAACCCGATATCTCAGGAAACCTTTTTCACATCGACCATGGACGCGCCAAAATTGATATGAAAAACCTGTGTATCCAACACCAGGGCCGGTACTGACCTTACTCCAAGACTTTCGGCTTCGGGAATCCGATCAGGGCTCTGTGCAAAATGAACAACTTCGAGATCGTACTGACTGCGGTCAATGGCATGAGCTACCATTTCTTCAGCCTCGACGCAGACTGGACATCCTGCATGATAAAACGTGGCTTTGGTCATCGCGATTCTCCTTTGATGAAGGTTAAAGCATTTAGTATTGACTCGATACCAAAAACTACCAGACGCGCCAACATTTGTCAAACTTGTATCGAGACGATACAATTAAAGCATGAGAGCAAAAGAAGTTTCCGCGATTTTAGAACGATTGTGTAACCTTTTACGGATGGAGATGCGAGCCTTCGGCCTGAAACACGGCCTACAACCCGTACAACTTGAGGCCTTGACATACCTGGCACACTGCAATCGTTATTCGGACACTCCGCAGGCGGTCGGAGAATACCTTGGACTCACGAAAGGAACGGTATCCCAATCGCTCAAGGTCTTAGAAAAAAGACAATTGCTGCACAAACATCAAGACCGGGAAGACAAGCGGGTCGTGCACCTGTCACCGACGGCATGGGGCCGAACACTCGTCGAACAGTCCCTTCAAGCCAAAGGCCTGACATCGGCGTTAGGCGTCACCAGTGAGGCAGGAAGGTTCGATCTTCAGGAAATGCTCCTGGCCACCCTACGAAATCTACAGCGCCAGAATAACCGCAAATCCTTCGCAGCATGTCATACCTGTCGATTCAACGAACTGCAGAATGATCGGTACGTTTGCGGGTTGACCAAGGAACCCTTGAGCCGAAAAGATATTCAATTACTCTGTCGTGAACACCAATATGAGGGATGAAAAAAGAGGAATGATTATTCATGAACATATACCGAGGCATCAGGGCTTTCACGGCATGAAGACTCATCTGAGTGAGAACGGTATCCATGAGCCAAGATTGCGAGATACATTGCTCAGCTCTAAAGTATGTCCGATTAGTAGGTCGGATTGTTACATGTATTTTTTCGATTATTTAACACCAGCTAGTCCAGCATTTCCCCGCAATTGAGACAATACAATACGATCGCCCAGCCTTCGTTCCATTCATCATGAGAATCCAGTAACTATTGCGGTATCATCTAGCCCCTGACACCGTACGCAATTCATACGATCCTCCTCGTGCAAAGAACCTAAGAGCGCCGATAAATCTTTTTCAACGACGCACGGCCGAGAGGGTTGCCCCCCTCGGCCGTGTCGCTACCGCTCTGGCCCCTCGTGGCCCAGACTGCGCTCCTACAACCAGTTGACCCGTTCGGCCGGCCGGATGTAGATCGGCTCCTCCACCTGCTGCCGCACCGCTTCCTTGCCCGACTTGTTGAACCCCAACACGGTGTCATTGTACATCTCAAACTTCTTCCCGTGAATCATGGTTTCAAACACTTTCGGACCCGGAATCACATCATAGCGGAACAGGATCTGCTGGCTCGCCCGCCACAACTGCAGCACCGCCAACAACTCCCGACTCGGCACCAGGTACTTCTCGATCGCATTATCCACCCCTGGCCCAAACATCTGCCGCGTATACCCTCGCGGCGCCTGTCGGGGCGGGATATAGTACCCGTTCGGCTCCGTCCCCCATTGCGGGTACAGCGGCAACGCCACCTGTTCCACCCGAATGGCATAGTACAACGGATTCCACCGGTCTTCCGCCCACAGCCCATCTTCCCCTACTTTCACCAGGCTCTGTAACCGGATCTTCCCCACACAGGCCGCCATACACCGCGTCTCCATCGGCTCGCCACCGGTCAACGGGTCTTTGCCCTCCACCCGCGGATAACACGCAATACACTTCTCCGTCACCCGCGTCGTCCCCCGGTACATCGGCTTCTTAAACGGGCACTGCTCCACACACTTCTTATACCCCCGGCACCGGTTCTGGTCGATCAACACGATCCCGTCTTCCGGCCGCTTGTAGATCGCCTTGCGCGGACACGCCGCCAAACACCCCGGGTACGTACAGTGGTTACAGATCCGTTGCAGGTAGAAGAAGTACGTCTCATGCTCCGGCAAACTGCTTCCCGTCATCTTCCACGGCTCTTCCTTCGTAAACCCCGTCTTATCCACGCCTTCCACGATCGCTCGCATCGACGTCGCCGTGTCTTCATAGATGTTCACAAACCGCCATTCCTGGTCCGTCGGAATATACCCGATCGCCGCTTGCCCAATCTTGGCGCCCGCGTCAAAGATCGTCATCCCTTCGAACACCCCGTACGGCGCATGGTGCTTCCGCCCCACCCGCACGTTCCACACCTGCCCCCCGGGGTTCACCTGCTCGATCAACTGCGTGATCTTCACGTCGTAGAACTGCGGATACCCCCCATACGGCTTCGTCTCCACGTTGTTCCACCACATGTACTCCTGCCCCTTCGAGAACAACCATGTCGACTTATCCGCCATCGAACACGTTTGACAGGCTAAACACCGATTAATATTAAACACAAAGGCAAATTGCCATTTCGGATGCCGCTCCTCATACGGATACAGCATCTTCCGTCCTAGGTGCCAATTATAAACCTCTGGCATAGTTCCCTCCGTTCAGCTAGTTAAAATAATCTCAAAAATGTCTTCTGTCGCTCACCGGCAACCATCACAACATCCATCACTCGTCGTGGCGACCGGCTTCACCCATGACCTGCCTGTCATGTGTAGGAAATGTGACTTTTTGACCACGCAACTTATGTATGGCCATCGCACCATTCACGAGAGGGACCAGGCCTTCGAGCTCCACGCTTTTCGTGAATATCTCGAACACCCCTAATTTCTTCGCCATATCTTCATCGACCGCTCCCCGATAGGCCGTCAAGATGACGGCGGTGACCGCCGGCATCATTGTCCTTAACTCCTTTAAGGTTTCCAGCCCATTGAGACCCGGCATGTTGTAATCCAACACCACCACGTCCGGGGTCCGATCCAACAATTTCGAAAAACTTAATACGGCTTCTCCTGAGTCAAAATCCTTCACATGAAAATGGTGACGAGTCAGACGATGCACAATGCCTCGCCGAATCACCTCCTCATCGTCAACAACAAACACATACGGTTTAACCAATGATTATACTCTCTCGAAATTAAAGTTATCCGAGACTCGAGCTTTTTTACTGGTTCAAATACAGGTTTACTCAACCCTAAACCTATTCATCAATCACCGTCTTGATGGTAAGGAAGGGGCCAGGGAGGAAGGGGTGTCATGTTCTTTCCCAGACGGCATTGAAAAAACATTGGCCCTGGCCCCTTTGGGGTCCTTACACCTTGATCTTAATATGGTCGCCTTTGAGCCATTTGATCATGAACTCATTTTCCTGCCCCGGCGTAAACCCGGAACGGACTGGCTCCCATGGACCGCGACCGCCGATTCCTCCATCCTCGGCTTTGGTGATACGAATCAAACATTCCTTGGGTGTCGTGTTCACTGCATGGTGATCGATTTCGAATCCCCATTTAAACTTCCACTTATTGGCACTCTTACCAGGCAAGGAATCTGTCTGATGCATCGGCATCAACCAACTCCGCGTAAAGGACTGTTGCGCCCCATACCGGAAGTTCGACTGATACCCCGTATCCATCGCAATCGCCCGCCCATCCGGCCGCGTCTCATGCCCCTTCACCGACTTCGCCGTCGACACATAGGGCGCATGCTTCGCCATCGTCACATGGTACGGATACGCCGGGTTATACTTCGCCCGAATCATCAACCGCGCCACCTTGTAGTACGGGTCACTGGGCTTCCAGCCCCGGTACGGCCGATCCACCGGGTTCCCATCGACGTAGACATAGTCCCCGTCATTGATCCCCCGATCTTTCGCCGCTGCTGGGTTGATGTGCAACTGATGCTCCCCGACGCCCGGTGTCCGTTTATCCATCCGGTAGGCATCACCGAAGTTCGACTCATACATCTGCACCCAGTCGTTGACCGACCACTGACTGTGCACCCGATGCCGCGTCTTCGGCGTCACACAATAGAACTGATACCCTTTCTCCCATAACGGATTCGAGTACCGCTTGATCTCCTGCCACGGCAACTTGATATTCCGCACCGTCTTATCATCATGGTGCTGCGCCGTGATCGGGATCCCGTAGTCATCCGGTCGAATATAGGGATTCGAGGACATGATTGAATTCGGCAAGTACGGCGTCGCTTCCGTCCCTTCTCGGTGGACGATAAAGTTTTCGCCATACTCGATGGCCTCCGGTTCCACTCGATATGTTTCGAGACGTCCGCTTCTCGTCCACTGCGGCTTCGACTCGTTGGTCTCTTCCCAAAAGGGAACGCGCGGATAGGTCCGGCACATCACCATCCAGCCCTTCTCCGACTTCAACATCGCATCGACACTATACCCATAGGTCGTGGTCCCAGCGTCGATTAATCGCTGCGTGTACACATCCACTCGATTTTCATAGACAAACTTGAAGTAATCCCGGAACCGCTCGTCACCGGTCATCTCCGCGAGTTTCGCGGCCACTCCGGCCACCGTATCCAGGTCATTCCGTGTGTCATATAAAGGACGAATGCCACCTTTCCAGACTTGCACCCACGGATTCGATACACAGGCAGTCATCTCTGGGTAGGTAAACTCCATCCAAGTATTGACGGCAAACGACACATCCGCGTGATTGACGTCCGAAGTCATCTCCACATCCTGGTTCATGATGGTTTCGATGTGGGAATCCACGTTCTTCACCATGTCATAGTGGTGCTTCGAGTTGTTCAAGATGTTCACGTTGACAACCCAACGAAGTTTGCTCGGAGTCGGCATGTGCGTCTTCCCCGTAAACACCCGCCGCCCATACTTGGGCGTGTTCACGATCAACGCCGTATCTCCGTGATTCCAATAGCCTGGTTCTTCACCATAGTAGTACGACTTGGTGATGATCTCTTTCCCATGCGCATTGGGATCTGTGGTGATGTGAAAGGGGTCTTCTCCGGTATGTACGGACAATCCGGCTCCTGACCATGGAGTGGCCGCCCAAACTCCTGCCTTGTAGTTTCCGGACCAGGTATGGCAACCAGAGCCGAATTTCCCGATATTTCCCGTCAAGATCAAACTCAACGCAGCGGCGCGTCCATTTTGAGTCATATGGAAATAGTGACAAACCCCTTCTCCATTGTGAATCGCCGCGGGTTTAATCGTCCCGATATCACGCCCCCATCGCACGATCAGGTCTTTTGGAGAACGACAAATCTGATGAACTGTATCGAGGTCGTAATCCTGCAAGTGGGCTTGATACAACTGGAAGATCGGCATCACGTCCACTTCCCGCCCGTTCAGCAGTTTCACCCGATACGTTCCCATGAGAGCCGGATCAATTCCGCTTCTCTTAAAATGCCACCCGACGAGTTCCCGATGGATAGGAACAGCTTGCCCTTTTTCAAGATCCCATACCATCAATCCACCCAATCGAGCGATATCATGAGGCTGTAATGTCTGAACTTTTCCAGAGTAGCTATTGGAAAAATCAGGAAGTTGATAATCTTTAATCACATCCCGAGGGTCTAAATATTGAAGAGTGTCTGTACGAACGAGTAACGGCATGTCAGTGCTCGTTTTACAGAAATCGTTATCATACATATTCTCGTCTAACAGAATTTTACAGGCCCCCAAAAAGAATGATCCATCGGATTCAGGACGGATAGGAATCCAATAGTCGGCCCGGTAGGCCGTGGGGTTATATTCCGGGGTGATCACCGCAATTCGACCACCACGCTCAATACTTTCAAGTTTCCAGTGAGCCTCGGGCATTTTATTTTCTACGAAGTTTTTTCCCCAGCTCGTGTTGAACTTACAGAAACGCATATCATTCAAGTCTTCATCCGAGTTCTGCGTCCCATTCCACCAGGGCTGAGAAGGATCTTGATCTCCGTGCCAGGTATAGTTGTTCCAATATCGTCCGCCTTGAGCCTGATGCGGCTTGACTTTCCGGATATAGGTATCGAGCAGAGCTCCGCAACCTCCGTTCAGCCGTGTGACCCCCATTTTCCCGATAATGCCCAAGACCGGCATACCGGCGCGAAACTTCATGCAACGGACCCCTGATCCTTTCATCATTTCAATTTGCTCAGGCGCGTATCCCTGCTCGCGCAAACGTCGCGCTCCGGATTCACCGCTATACCGATTCGCGATGATAACCATGGCTTTCGCCACATACGTGAACGCGGTATCCCAAGACACACGAACCATGTCGTCCAAATATCGTGCCGTGAATTTATATTTCGCCCTGACATCCTCGCTGAATTCAGGACTCCCGGCATCCATCCAGGCTTTCCACCCCCGGCGCATCAAGGGACCCTTCAACCGATACGGTCCATACACCCGCCGATGCATCGTGTAGCCCTTCAAACACATCCGGGGATTGTGCGCGAACGTCCCACGGTTGCCGTACAAATCTTCGTACGTTTGATGGTCATAATTTTGTTCCACCCGCATGACAATCCCGTTCCGGACAAAAGCCCGAATCCGACACGCATGCGTATCGTTGGGCGAGCAGCACCATGTGAACGAGGAGTCATACCGATACTGGTCGTGATACACCCGCTCCCACGACCGGTCCGGGTACGAGCCCAGGGGGTTGCCGACTTCAACCACCGGCTGCAACGCCGTTAAGGCCAAGGCCTTGTCCGCTAAAGCTACAGCGGCTACGGTCCCCGCTGATACTTTCAAAAACTGTCGCCGTGACAAAAAGTTCATACACAACTCCTTTCACAAGTCACATTGAGTAAGGGATTAAAAAATAAATCCGAGAGACGGATAACAGGACTACAGAACCTTTCCTCTTTCCCCTCCTTTCTTACCGCCGCTACCGGCATGAAAAACCGATTTATTCAATACACCAGGTCGCAAACGTAGACATCCAAAAACGGACAGCAATAAACACTAATAGCAATCCAGATGCCCAACAAAGCAGGAACGAACAACTAGAAATAAGCTATTGAAAGTTAATGAATTTCTTGGCGTGACGTGAAAAGATTTCAGTTCATGCCGATAGATAAAACCTTGAAAATTTCTGAAATTTCCAAGACCATCAAGGCCATTTCAAGGGTTCTTGCGCGGAGAGAATATGCCGACAAAAGAAGGAACAGCGTTACAGATGATTCATCAACAGCAGATAGGAGGCCTCAGGCAACCACCTTCGGCCTTCAATGAATCTTGCGGAAAGAGGGCGAAAGGAGGAATGATAACCAACGGAATAATTACCTTCCGGATTGGGAACAGGTGAGGTTCGATAAGGCGTAACCCAGACTCAGCGACGCCATAACTCGGCGCAACTTTGCACTGGCTACTGAAAGCGAGAGAAGCTCAACCCATCGGTCAACGAGCCGACTCCGCTACTGAGATTGGTCAGCATGCTGGCCGAGCACAGACTCCGTACAAAGCGTTTCTTTGGGACGAGAAATACCCAGTTTTTTCAAACGACTGCGGAGAGTTCCGGGATTCAACCCTAATTGCTTGGCGGCTCCAAAGCGACCTTCTATCCGCCACTCACTTCGCTCTAATGCCTCTTGAATTCGCACCCGCTCCAATTCTTTCAGGTTTGTCGGCAATGGATCACAGGCACTAGACTGAGAGACGTTGACCAAGGACTCATCGATACGCAACACTGGCGAGTCCGAGAGAATCATCGCCCGCTCGATAATATTCTTGAACTCACGAATATTCCCGGGCCAGGTGTATTGAGTCAACCGCTCTAACGTCTCAGGCTCGATACTTCGACACTTCCGCTTGAATTGCTGACAATATTCTTCCATGAAATGCTGGGCAAGAATCGGAATGTCCTGTGGCCGCTCTCGGAGAGGAGGCGTGGTAATGGGAAATACATGCAGTCGATAATACAAGTCAGAACGGAACCGGCCTTGGGCGATAGCCTCCGACAGATCACTATTCGTGGCGGCGATAATGCGAACGTCCACCGTTAACGGCTTGGCGCTCCCGATGCGATCAACCATGCCGTCTTGCAGGACAAGCAAAAGCTTGGCTTGTGCATCGATCGGCATTTCCCCGATTTCATCCAAGAACAACGTCCCCCCATGAGCCAATTCAAACTTTCCCTGGCGAGTGTGATCAGCCCCAGTGAAAGCACCACGTTCGTGACCGAATAATTCGCTCTCAACCAATCCGGCTGGAATAGAGGCGCAATTGACCCGAACGAAGGGCTTGTGGTGTCGGAGACTATTTTCGTGAATGAAGCGGGCTAGCATTTCTTTTCCTGTCCCCGTCTCTCCCATAATCAGAACACTCGTTGATGTGGTCGCCACGGCCTGTGCAAGCTCCAGCGTTTTCTTGAACTTCTCGCTCTTTCCCACCATCGCACCAAAATTGTGCCGCCCCTTGATTTCCTCCAGTAAGTAGGCGTTTTCTCGTGCCAGCTGCTCACGAAGCTGGCTAATTTCCTCGTACGCTTTTACATGGTCGATGGCGAAGGCAATCTGCGTCGCCACCTGTGCGAGAAATTCCAGATCTTCAACGTCCGGATCACCGGTTTGCACACTACCAATGTTCAGCGAACCTATACACATATTACTCACGATTAATGGAATATTAATCATGCGCCCCAAGCCTTCCTGATAATATAAGTCGTCCTCCAAAAAAACGCGTTCGGCCTGCAAATGGGGCCTGACGTGAATCATTCGATGCTCATACACCCAGCCGATTGCACTGCCTACTCTCGGAATGATCTCATCACAGTGAAGCTTCACGATCGGCATACTGGTTTCCACCGCGTAAAACCGAAAGGCATCGATATCAGGGTCATAAAGTGTAATCCCCGCCCGCTCCCATGGAATGACATCTTTGATGTTGCTCGTAATAGCGTGCCAAAAACTATCAGAGTTGCGCTGTGAATTCAGGATGTTCGACACTTCAAGCAACTTTCGGTAAAAGGACCGACGATCAGTTTCAACGCTAATGCCTATATCACGATTCATAGCAAATGTTCCTTTATCAGTTATGAGGACAAAAAATACCAACCATGAAATTTTGGCACGCTTATAGGCACCCCACTCTTGCAATTGAATGAGATTGCTTGAGTAGGAACTCGTACTATAAAAATAAAAAACTGCGTCCTATATGCAGGACTCGCAAATTCAGGGCCAACCTTGAAAAACCATGGAAGAATTTTAGAATTATCACCACACGTTATCACAGCCCAACATGAAGGCTTACGAAAACAATAACTACATCAACAAATTCTGCATAGTTATATGAACATAATAAGTCTACCCAAAAGAGCTCACAGAGAATTATACCATAAATCAATACCTTCAAATTTCACGGTTTTTCCGTGAATACCTTGACCGTTCGACGCCAAGCTCTGATTCAAAATTTTGACTGAGTGAATTCACACGATGCTCGTTTCCCAAAAACGCTCACCTGACACAACCATCATTGGCTATACAATATGCTGGCCAGAAATCTCGGTGGCCGGAAACGCTACATGGGAAACGACGGCTTGAGAGAGAGTGTGTGTGAGTGAACGTCTTGGAGTAAGGAACTCTACGGATGAGTACAAGGGCTATAACGAAACCAAATCACTTCCACCCGATTCAAGACAACGCACACAGCGTAAGACACGACTTCACAAGCGGAAGGGGATACCCGCTAGAATGTCCTAACAAACATTCATGTTCCGCTCACGTCTTGAAGCACAAAGGCATACAAGGAAGCGCGGTATCGTTTCGGTATCACTGAAACGGCCATAGGCTTTGCCAGGACGCGAAGAATAGATTGAAAGACCTGGAGTCAAGGGAAGAATTTTTACAGATGGATCGCTCATGTCTTATGGAAATTGAAGAACTTTTCCACAGTTATACTTCGAATGGTGGGGAAATTTTACGCAGTAAACTGTAGCCATAGGTTTCTTTATCCACCTCTTGCTCATTGCCCCGGGGTTAAACAGCACGCACGCATCCACCTAGTGATACTGAACCTGTGAAACTTGGGATTTGGATTGTGTTTCCAGCGTCAAGGAGGTTTCGGAATACCCGGGCGTTCGGAAAAACGCTTGAGCGACGAGATTGGAAAGTTCGTCGAGCTGCTCCAACACCTGCCCTAGAAATTTAGACAGTCCGGTCGAATAGACTTCTTCTAGGCTCCCGAACTCTAAGTCGGCGGCGAGCGCTCCAGCAAGACGGATCGTCTGCCGTGTTTCTGCGCGTCTGGCATGACCGGCAAGGAGTTCGACCAGTTCACTGGCTTGCGTAGTGGTAAAGCGGACGGAGCGAGGGAAGCGATTATGGAACAGTAAGAATCGCACGATTTTCTTCGGCACTAATTGAGCGGAATAAAACTTCCGGTAGGCTTCAAACGCACTGGCGGATTTTAACGCGGCAAGACACTGATGGTATTCTGAAATTCGCTTCGGCTCCGTCGTCGGGTCACTCAAAACGGGAATATCAAGTAGCCGGGCAGTCCGGCCGCCTCGTTCAATATTCTTTCCCAGTCGATAGAAATTCCATCCTTCATCCCGAACCATCGTTCCCCCCATGACCCCATCCAGGGTATAGCACGTATTCCGTACATGATTGAGTAACGCATGGGTGTCGGCCCAGAGATCCCACTCCGTCTTGCCTTTGAGGCTAAAATAAAAATCGTTCATGAAATGCCAGACCTCGCTCGACAGCTGATCTTGGATGCCCCGGGCATTGTTGCGTGCCGCCGCCACGAGATTGGTTAACGAATCAGGATTCTCGCGATTCAGCGTGACGAACTCCATGACGGATTTCGTACGAACCTCGTCATAGAGCTTTTGATAGACCGAGAGTTCGCCCGTGTCTTCCAAGTAACGGGTCCACACATCTGCCTGGTCTTCACCAGTCGCGATCTCCGTGAGCAGATGGTAATGCACATTGACGAATCGAGCGGTATATTCAGCCCGTTCGATGTAACGGCCAATCCAGAAAAAGGATTCTGCAGTCCGGCTTAGCATGATTCACTCATCGCCATAGAGCACCCAGGTGTCTTTGCTGCCTCCGCCTTGTGACGAGTTCACGACGAGCGACCCCTCCTTCAAGGCCACGCGGGTCAACCCGCCCAACGAGAGGGTGATATCTTCCCCCCAAAGCACGAATGGTCGAAGATCGACATGCCGGCCCATTAATCGAAGCGTTTGCCCTCCATCGATCAGACAGGGATGATGAGACAACGTAACGACCGGCTGGGCAATATACCCTCGAGGATTCGCCAGAATCTTTTTCCGGAATTCCGTTTGTTCCTTCTTCGTCGAACTCGGCCCCATGAGCATGCCGTATCCACCAGACTCGGCCACCGCCTTGACGACCAATTCGCCGAGATGTTCCAACACATACCGCCGATCTTCGGGAACGCCACACCGGTATGTCGGCACATTGTGGAGGATCGGTTTCTCGTTCAAATAATAGTCGATCATCTTGGGCACGAATGTATAGACGGCTTTGTCGTCGGCAATACCATTACCAATCCCATTAGCCAATGCCACATTTCCGGCTCGATACGCGCGAACGAGACCAGGAACACCAAGCACTGAATCTTGACGAAAAACTTCAGGGTCAAGAAACGCGTCATCCACACGACGGTAAATCACGTCAATTTGTTCAAGCCCTTGAGTGGTTTTCATGAACACTTTGTCGGACTCCACGACCAGATCGCGCCCCTCGACCATTTGAATGCCCATTTGGAGAGATAAAAAACTATGCTCAAAATACGCGGAGTTAAACACCCCGGGCGTCAGGAGCACGACCGTGGGGTTTTCTTTACCCAACGGAGCCAGGCCTTTGAGATTTTCCAGCAGTTGCGTAGGATAGTGATCCACGGGACGAACGTGCATATCGGCAAACAGATTCGGAAACAGGTGTTTCATCACCAAACGGTTTTCCAATACGTAGGAAATACCCGACGGCGTACGAAGATTGTCTTCTAAGACATAATACTGGCCTTCATGATTTCGCACCAGATCAATACCGGAGACATGGATGAACACTCCTTTCGGAGGGCAAAATCCCACGAGGTCCTTTTGAAAATGCTCGGAACTCTCGACGAGCTCTCGCGGAACAACCTGATCGTCCAGGATTCGCTGCTCCCCGTAGAGGTCGACGAGGAACATGTTCAACGCCCTGACCCGTTGCTTAGTCCCTTCTTCGATGATCTGCCATTCGGTATGGGGAATAATGCGAGGGAGCAGGTCGAACGGAAAGATTTTTTCCGTCTGTTGTGGGTCACCGTAGACGGTAAACGTGATGCCTTGCCGCAAGAAGGCTTGCTCGGCCTGTTTTCGTTTCAACGCCAAATCCTTGGAGGTAAAATTCCCTAATCGCTCGACCAGCCGACGGTAATGCGGACGTGGAAGGCCACTGGATTCGAAGATTTCATCAAACCCGGATTTCATCTGATAATGATCAAATAATGGTTTCACGATTCAACCCTTTTCGGGAAGGCTCGAACAGATAGAATCAAGGGGAACGTCCAAGGCAGGCAGTGTAGCATATTCCTGAAAGTCTATGGCAATCTGGACGAGCCTCCTGACCGCGGAACAATCTATCCTAGATCGCTCATTGCAAGGATGGCGATTGGTAAGAGATATAGGAAAGTTTCTGGTCCCGATGCTATGATGCCTGGCTTGGTTCCTGAATATTTCGTTTCACATTTGCTGATTTTCTCTGTACGCGTGATCGACGGATTGACATCATGGCTCTTCATATCGCGCTGAATCACCAAACCCATTATCGTTATGACCGCCTCGTACGTATGGAGCCGCACGTCATCCGGTTGCGACCGGCCCCTCACAGCCGCACCCCCATATTAAGCTACGCCTTAAACATCCAGCCGCATGGCTATTTCCTGAATTGGCAGCAAGACCCCCATGGCAATTACCTGGCACGGGTCGTCTTTCCTGAACCGGTTCGCGAATTTCATGTCGAGGTGGATCTCGTGGCTGACATGGTTATCTACAACCCGTTTGACTTCTTCCTTGAACCCGATGCCGAAACGCTGCCCTTTGTGTATGAGCCATTAGTGAAGCGAGACCTTCTTCCGTACCTGGATGTCGAACCACCAGGGCCTCGCCTACAGGCATGGCTCCACAGTTACAAGGCGCCCGCTGATGATCCCACGATTCCGTATCTGGTGGATTTGAATAAGCAATTGCAACAACACATCGAATACGTGGTCCGCATGGAACCTGGAGTCCAAACTCCAGAAGAAACACTGGGGCTTGGACGTGGATCGTGCCGCGATACCGGCTGGCTGCTCGTCCAGATCTTCCGACACCTGGGTATCGCGAGCCGCTTCGTGTCGGGATATCTCATTCAACTCGTAGCCGATGTAAAGTCGCTGGATGGCCCATCAGGAACCGATCGGGACTTCACCGATTTGCATGCCTGGGTGGAAGCCTATCTGCCGGGAGCCGGATGGGTGGGATTTGACCCGACGTCTGGGTTGCTAGCTGGAGAAGGACACATTCCCTTGGCCTGTACGCCGCACCCGTTCACCGCAGCGCCGATCAGCGGCATCATCGATCAGTGTCAGACGGAGTTTTCCCATGAAATGTCACTGACACGCGTCGTTGAATCGCCCCGGGTGACCAAACCATACACCGAAGAGCAATGGCGAGCGATTGACCAATTTGGACGGCAGGTGGATCAAGAATTACACGCCCATGATGTCCGGGTGACGATCGGCGGCGAGCCGACGTTCATCGCGATCGACTATCCCGACTCTCCAGAATGGAACACCGAGGCGGTCGGTCCGACGAAACAACAGACCGCCATGACTCTGATCAAACGGCTCCGTGATCGCTTCGCCCCTGACGCACTGCTCCATTTTGGTCAAGGCAAATGGTATCCGGGAGAACAATTGCCCCGATGGGCGTACAGCATGTACTGGCGTGAAGACGGAGCACCGCTCTGGCCAAACCAGCAGGTGATTCCAGAAGATACACCTGAGACGAACGCCTCTCACCAAGACGCACAACAGTTCATCAGAGGCATTGCTCAGCGCATAGCCGTGGGCAGTGAAACCATTTATCCAGTGTATGAAGATCCCTGGCACTTTATCGGACAGGAAAGAAAGCTGCCGGAAGCTCTTGACCCGGCGACCAATAACCTTGAAGACCCCTTGGCGCGAGCGCGGCTGGCGAAAGCCTTCGAACAAGGCATCACAACACCGGCTGGATATGTGCTGCCCTTACAGAGATGGAACGCTCGGGACGGCCAACGCCGGTGGATGAGTGAACCGTGGTCGACTCGAAGCCAACATTTATTCCTGGTACCTGGTGATTCTCCTATTGGATTTCGCTTGCCGCTTCCATCTCTCCCCGTCGTGGCGCCGGAAGACTACCCGTACATTATTCCCGTGGATCCTCTTGAACCACGCGGACCGCTCCCGGACCCTGATCCACAACGTCAGCCGTTCGTGAGAGGTCAAAACGAAAGAGACCCACATACGGATCAACCGCAACGCCTCCATGGACAAGTGGCCGGCTCCGGTGCGACCCGCGTGGTCCGGGCGGCCTTAGCCGTCGAGTCCAGAAACGGGCACCTCTGGGTCTTCATGCCGCCGGTCGAATCAGTCGAAGATTATCTAGATCTTGTGGCAGCCATCCACGACACGGCTGCGGAACTGAAGCAGCCCATCAACCTCGAGGGCTATACGCCTCCCTATGATCCCCGGATCAACGTGCTGAAAGTGACCCCCGACCCGGGCGTGCTGGAAATCAACATCCACCCGGCCTCCACGTGGGTGGACATGGTCGCCATCACGACCGGCATCTATGAAGAAGCCAGGCTCTGTCGCCTGGGAACGGAAAAGTTCATGTTGGATGGACGGCATACCGGGACAGGCGGCGGGAATCATATGGTGGTGGGTGGGAAAACCCCGGCAGACAGCCCATTTTTACGGCGGCCAGATCTGTTGCGAAGCCTCATCGCCTACTGGCAGCGACACCCTTCTCTCTCCTACGTGTTTTCGGGACTCTTTATCGGCCCGACGAGCCAAGCCCCGCGCATCGATGAAGCCCGGCATGACTCACTCTACGAACTCCAATTGGGGTTTACCCAGGTCCCAACTCCCCATACCGATCCGCCGCCACCGCCCTGGCTCGTCGACCGGATTTTTCGCAACTTACTCATTGATGTCACCGGCAACACCCATCGAACGGAAATTTGCATCGACAAGCTCTATTCCCCAGACGGGCCGACCGGCCGGTTGGGATTAGTGGAATTCCGTGCTTTTGAAATGCCGCCGCATGAGCGCATGAGTTTAGTGCAGCAAGTGCTGCTGCTCGCCTTGATCGCTCGATTCTGGCGTGTCCCAGACTCCGGCACGTTAGTCCGCTGGGGGACTCAACTACATGATCGATTCATGTTGCCCCATTTCCTGGAACAAGATCTTCGTGATGTCATACAGGACATGCAGCAGGCCGGCTATGACATCCGGGAGGAATGGTTCGCTCCTCATCTGGAGTTTCGATTTCCATTGTATGGGGCCATTTCCTATCAAAGCCTCGTGATGGAGGTCCGGCAAGCGCTTGAGCCCTGGCATGTCATGGGAGAAGAAGGGGCCGTGGGCGGAACTGTCCGCTATGTCGATTCATCGGTAGAACGTCTCCAGATTAAACTTTCGGGTTTGACCGACACACGGTATATGGTAGCCTGCAATGGACAACGGGTGCCGTTGACGCCGACCGGCCGGCAGGGAGAAGCCGTCGGCGGGGTCCGGTACCGGGCTTGGCAACCTTCCAAAAGCTTGCATCCGAACATCACCGTGGACGCGCCGCTCACGTTTGATATTTACGACCGGTGGACGCGCAGAGCCGTCGCAGGATGCACCTACTATGTCGCACATCAAGGCGGAAGAAACTTTGAACAATTTCCAATCAATGCGTATGAAGCGGAAAGCCGACGGCTGGCCAGATTTACGCCCTTTGGCCACACGGCCGGTCCGTATGTGGAACCGAACGACATCTCTCATCCAGAATTTCCTTGTACCCTCGATCTTCGATGGCCGCGATGATTGTCCGCACAGAGATCAAGCGTCGATGAGACCGCATCCCTCCACCGTCGCGTCCTTCTTCTTCCATCGCACGTGGGAACGCTAATGGCTGCATTCTCTCCTGATTCGTCAGATTCTTCTTGGACTTCTCCGGCCTATTATCCTCCCCGTCAGGATACGTTCGATGAACTGGTCAGTCAGGATGGATCATTGCGAACACATTGGCAGGGTTTCATAAAAGGCTTTTCGGGGTTAACCGCCAACAATCGGCAGTTGGCTCACGAGACCGCCGAACGAATGCTGCGGGATGACGGAGTCACGTATGTAGCCAGTCAAGACGGTCAACTCACGGCTCGACCGTGGCAATTGGACCTCCTCCCGCTGCTGATCAGCCAGGAAGAATGGCAACACCTGGAAGCGGGACTTATTCAACGCGCACAACTGCTAAACCATATTTTAAGCGATTTATACGGCCCTCAACAGTTGCTAAGAAATGGGACGCTGCCGCCAGCCGTGGTCTTTGGCAATCCGCAGTTTCTTCAGCCTTGCCATAACATCCCGGTACCCGGCCAGACCTATCTCCATTTTCTGGCCTTTGATATCGCGCGCGCGCCCGATGGACGATGGTGGGTTCTGCGAGACCGGACCGATGCTCCGACCGGAGTCGGCTTTGCCCTCGAAAACCGTATCATCGTGTCGAGAGCCTTGCCCACTCTCTTTGACGAAGCCCAAGTCCAACGGCTCTCCTCGTTTTTTCATACCTTCAGTCAACATTTTTTAGCCTTTTCCCATCGAGAAGATCCGCTCGCGGTCGTTCTGTCACCCGGTCCACAAAATGCCGCCTACTTTGAACATGCCTATCTATCGAGATATTTGGGCTACCCTGTCGTCGAAGGTTCGGATTTAACTGTTCGTGACGACCGGCTATTCTTGAAGACCGTCGATGGCTTAAAGCCCGTCGACTTGGTCTTACGACGAATCTACTCCGACCTCTGTGATCCCCTTGAATTATCCACTGAATCGACCCTGGGCATTCCGGGTCTGCTGCAAGCCGTTCGAGCAGGGCATGTGACCATCGCGAATGCGCTTGGAAGTGGACTAGTGGACAGCGAAGTGCTGTTGAGTTTTCTCCCCTCGCTCTGCCAATTCTTTTTCGGCGAAGGGCTCAAAATTCCCAGTGTTGCCACCTGGTGGTGCGGACAGGCCACCGAGCGAAATTATGTCCTTGAGAACATGCAGCAGCTCATGATTCGCCGGGTCTTGACCCCCAAACGGGACCTCAGCCACAGCCGTCTTTCTTCTTTTGGCCCGGATCTCAGTCCACAGGAACAAGCGGCTCTCGCTCAAGCGATATCACGGCGTGGGCATGAATATGTCGGACGGGAAATTGTCTCGCCATCCACCGCACCCTTTTGGGGATCACACGAACGACTCCAACCGGTTCCGATGACCCTCCGGCTGTACCTGACCGCCACGGCAAACGGATATTCAGTCATGCCGGGAGGGTTAGCCCGGGTATCGGTTCAATCCGACCCCCGTGGCCATTGGCATGAACCAGGAGATTTTAGTAAAGACACATGGGTCAGGGAACATGGCATACAGGATCATCAAGCTGTCATTCCTCCCCAGAAGACCGTACCTCTACTCCGCCGGGGTGGCCGGGACCTTCCCAGCCGGACCGCAGACAATTTGTTCTGGCTCGGACGGTACATTGAACGTGCGGAAGGCGCGATTCGGCTCTTGCGAAGTCTCTTTTTGCGCATGAGCGGTGAGGCCGGATTTAGCGATGAGCCGGAAACGCTTTCTCGCCTCGTTTCACTCCTGGTCATGCAAAAACATCTGTCTCCACGCCGGGCGAAACGGGCTGTCGCCGGTGGAACCGACATGGTCGAAGCCGAACTTCGGGCCATTTTGTTCGACCCTGATTCACCAGATGGCTTGGCACGAATACTCCATAACGTTCGTCGCACGGCTGAACTGCTGCGGCATCGCCTCTCGCAGGACACCTGGAATATCTTGATTGAGCTAACCAGTGTTCCGAAAGTCTGGGCACAAACCAAAGGTCAAAGCATCGATGACGCCATCCGGCTTCTCAGCCGCATGATCCAACATTTAGCGGCGGCCAACGGGATGGTCATGGAGAACATGACGCGCAGTTATGCATGGCGGTTTTTGGAAATGGGACGACGCCTGGAACGCGTGCGACATTTATCCAAACTCATTCGACCTCTGGCGACGCGGGGAAACCCTGAAAATACCGGAGCCCTGAATCTGCTCCTGGAATTGGCGGATAGTTCGATCACCTACCGGACCCGATACAAGGCGGAAGCCAACCTGGCCGCGGTCCTGGACCTGCTCTTGGCCGATGAAACGAACCCCCGGTCCGTCATCTTCCAGTTGCTCACCGTGGAGACGCACATGAATGAATTGCCCCATGAGGAAACGGCGGCATCGTTCAGCCCGGCCAAAAAAATTATCGTGAGGATTTGCACGGACATCCGCCTGACCAACATGATTCAGATAGCCGACCTGAACGCGACCACGAAAGCCAGAGGAAAACTCGTGCGCTTGCTGAAACAGTTCGATTCAGGCGTTCATCAACTGTCGGACATTGTCGCACATACCTATTTTAGTCATTCGTTCGCGCAGCGGATTTCCGGACCTCAATGGCTTGAGGGTATCCCATGATGTATCGAGTCACGCATCGCACGACCTTTGCGTACACCCAGCCGGTGGCGATTTCCCATCATGTCCTGCGTTTAGCCCTGCGGTCTCATCCTCGACAACATGGCCTGCAATCAGCCATGGACTTCACCCCCCTACCCACCGTACGGTCGGACGGTCAAGACTATTTCGGCAATCCGATGACGCATCTGACCATTCAGACTCCCCATACGGCCTTCGTCGTCGAAGCCCAAACGTTAGTGGATGTCCAAAAGCCAGACCCCATTCACCTGGATCAAAGCCCTCCGTGGGATCAGGTGGCTCAACAGCTACAAGGGACGACGGATTCGACGATATGGGACGCACAGCAATTTTTGTACGACTCTCCCTACGTAACGATTGACGATGCCACGTATGATTTTGTCCAGGAGTGTTTTCCTCCTGGGCGTCCCATGCTGGCCGGCGTCATGGAGTTGACCAGTCGAATTTTTCAGGAATTCACGTACGAAGGCGGCGTCACGGAAGTCTCAACACCCGTTCAGGAAGTGCTGACCTCACGAAAAGGCGTCTGCCAGGACTTCGCCCATTTGGAAATCGCCGCACTCCGCAGCTTGGGCCTATCCGCACGATACATCAGCGGCTACCTGTTGACGCATCCACCGGAAGGGCAAGAAAAACTCGTCGGCGCTGATGCGTCGCATGCCTGGATTTCGACCTGGTGCCCCAACGTTGGATGGATAGATTTTGACCCCACGAATAACTGCATACCCAGCGATGAGCACATCACGCTGGCCTGGGGCCGTGACTACGGAGACGTTAGTCCCATTAATGGCTTTATGGTGGGCGGTGGACAGCACACGCCTTCTGTCTCTGTGGATGTTTCGCCCGCGGCCCTTCCTTCCATTATTTAACCCTCTCTCCCTCCCGTTTCCGTCCTTTTAAAATAATTTCTCAGCTGACTTGTAGCATCCTGTAGCTTTTGGTGCATCGATCGGTAGTCCAGGTCAAAACTTCCATGTTACGAAACATCAAATGGGAGTGTTGAATTTAGCGGCTCGAATCTCCTTGGCAGGTCTACTCGTTGGGCTCCTGTCAATCACCATCGCCGTACACGCCACAGCTCTGGATTTCGAGAAATCTTCTCTCCCTTCCTTTCAGAAGACCTATGCGTACATCAACGGTAAATGGTTCGACGGAGAAGCCTTCAAGGACACGACGTTTTATGTCGAGGCCGGTCATCTGACCAGGGCACAGCCTTCCTCCATTGATGAGGTTGTCGATCTTCAAGGCCGATTCGTCCTGCCGCCATTCGGGGAAGCCCATACACATAATATTGAAGGACCCTGGCATCTGGATCAGACGATACAAACCTATCTTAAGCATGGCGTATTCTACGTCAAAAACCTGAATAACATCCGGGAGTTTTCTGAACAGATTCAACATAAGATCAATAGCCCCCGAAGCATCGACGTCGCCTTTGCCCATGCAGGAATAACCTCAAGCAAGAGTCACCCCATACGACTCTACGAAGAGGTTCTCCGTCTCTATCGCTATGAACCCCTAATCGGGAAAAAGAAACGGGGATGGTTTAAGGATCGTGCCTATTTCGTCATCGACTCACGTCAGGATCTAGATCACACATGGCCCAAAATCCTATCGGGCAAACCCGACTTTCTGAAAATTTATGTCGGTCACGGATCTCATCGAGAGTCCTCTACCCAGGCAGTAGAGCAACAGTTTCGCCGGGGACTCCATCCGTCGCTGATCTCGTCAGTCGTCTCCCGCGCTCACGAGCACGGACTACGGGTCTCCGCTCACGTGGAAACAGCGGAGGACTTTCGTCAAGCCGTGCTGGGCGGAGTGGATGAAATCGCTCATGTGCCGGGCTGGTACATTCCTCATGTCGACCTCGCTCAAGAAACAGTATTGCGAAAACAGGATGCGGACCTTGCGCGACAGCACAATGTCACGGTCGTGAGCACGACTGTCGCCGGCGCTTTCCCCCCTGCTGGACACCATACACATGCCCAGACGTCCTCCCATGGACATGAGCCCCACGCCGGGACGCCTCATCAGGAAGCCCATATGACAAGGATTCAACGAACAGCCCAAACGATTCAACGCGATAATCTTCAATTGCTCCACCGCCATGGCGTCAACATCGCCATCGGCAGTGATCACGCCGAGACCTCCCTCGCCGAAGCCCTGCACCTGCAGGACCTAGGCGTCTTTCATAACCGCACGTTGCTGAAATTGTGGTGTGAAAACACCGCCGACGCCATCTTCCCCGGGCGAAAAATTGGCAAGCTGCAAGAAGGGTATGAAGCCAGCTTTCTCGTATTGGCCGGCGATCCGATCCGCGACTTTCAGCAAGTCCGTCAGATCACCCTTCGCGTCAAGCAGGGTGTCCCATTGTCGATCGAACCACACGTCCATGCGCACTAATACATGAATGTTCTCAGAATAGATTCGTTTTCATGAACGAATCGTCTGTCTCACAAGAAAGGGTCAATGAGTATGATCGCGAAAGTGTGTCGAAGTCCGTACAGTCCTTTTTTCCTGCTCTGCCTGTGCTTGGCCTTCATGTCGGCTATGGTCACGACGACGTTTGCCGAACCGCCGACGGACCAGAAAGCCCCTGAGGTCGAAATGCTGCCACCCGTCCTGATCGAAGGCAAACGAATCGAAAACATCGATATCGTGAAAGAAGAACTGGCTCGCCGTCCCGGAAGCGTCGCGTTGATCGAAGCACAGGAAATCAACCAATCCCGCGGCCTCAATCTGAACGACGTGTTACAGTTCGTTCCCGGCGTTCGCTTTCAGACCCGGTTTGGCGCCGACGAAGGACAATTTCAAATCCGCGGCACGTCCCTTCGCAACAACTTTCATCACCGCGGCATCAACATTCTCATCAATGGAATCTACTTTGGCGATGCCGACGGGTTTTCGGATTTTGAATCCATCGACCTTCTCGCGTATGAACGCATCGAGGTGTACAAAGGCGCCAATGCGCTACGCTATGGCGCCAATACGATAGGCGGGGCCATCAATTTCGTCCCGCGAACCGGGTACAACGCGTCACGCATGCAGGTCAGACTTCAAGGCGGGAGTTTTGGGCTGATTATGGGGCAGGTCTCCAGCGGATACGTAACGCAGCCTTTTAAAATTGGCCACATGGATGCGGTCGCCGATTACTACATCAGCGCGTCGGGGAACCATCAGGACGGTTTCCAGGATAACAGTCAACAGGACCGGCAACGACTCAACGCCAACTTCGGCTTGAAAATCGGCACGCATCAGGAAGTTCGAGCCTATATCCTGGGAGGTGTGGTGGCGGAACGTCTACCCGGGTCCTTAACGAAGGCGCAGCTAGAAGACAACAACCAGCAGGCCAACACCCTGGGCGGGATCAGTCCCTTTGCCTGCGGCCCCAATCAGGCTTGCAAATACGGACGCTATTACAACTTAATCCGGACCGGAATCGCGTACCGGAACGAGTTCAGCGCCAATCAATTTTTTGAAATCATCCCCTATTATTCTTATCAATATATCGATCATCCCATTTTCCAGACCATCGTTCAGGACAATTATAATGTGGGGGGAGAAATCCGGTACAGCAACGCCAACCCGATTTTTGGTCATGACAATCTGTTCATCATCGGCCATCAGCCAAGATACGCAGATACCAACCAGCGCCGTTTCGTGAACAATCTCGGGGATCGCGGGACAAAAACCCAAAATCTCAGCCTCGAAACGACCAATTTTGGCACGTACCTGGAAAACCAGTTCAATGTCACGGAGGAGTTCATTTTCATCGCCGGAGGCCGGTGGGACTACAGCATTCGACAAGGCCGAAACCAGCTCTTCAGCCCGTTTTCAGGCAACCTGACCAGCAGCCGGACCGATCTCCGTCAATTCAATGCCATCACCCCGAAAATCGGATTTTCCTATCAAACGACCGAAACCTCACAAATCTACGGAAATGTCAGCCGTGGGTACGAACCGCCGATCAATCTCGAGCTTACCTCTTCCGTCAACCCGGACGGCTCCACACCAACCAGCGCGTTCCTCTCCCTCGATGCGCAACGGGCCTGGCAATTTGAACTGGGAACACGCGGGATCACCGCCGATCGCCGTCTCTCATGGGATATCACCGTGTTCAACTTGGAAATGCAAAAGGAAATCATCGCCTCCAATATCAACAATCAAAGCACCTACCAGAATGCCAAGAGTACAAGGCACACCGGTGTGGAAGCCGGCGGCAGTATCATCGTCGCCCATGGGCTGCTGGCACCCGGGCCGAAACATCAAACTGATACGATCACCGTGCGATCGGCCTATACCTGGTCACTCTTCAAATTCACGGACGACGTTTTTGGAGGGGGAGCCATCGTCGCCAAGGACGGGAATCGCGTTCCCGGCGCGCCGGAACATTACCTGACGGGCGAAGTGCGATATGACCATCCGGCAGGATTGTGGATTGCCCCGAACTTTGAATGGTCGCTGGCCGGCTTTTACGTCGATTCGTTGAATACCACCAAGAACCCCGCTTACTTCATCGTCAACCTTCGCGCGGGGTACACCTACAACAAGAGCCTGTCGTTCTTCGCCGAAGGCCGGAACCTGAGCGACCAAACGTACGCCGGCGCGGTCGTCGTGAACGACTCGTTGGGCCGGTATTTTAACCCGGGGCAGGGCATCAGCGGATTTGGCGGCATCGAATGGAAGTTTAATTGAGCATCACCGTTCGTAGAACAGACGTTTCCGCCTGGCCCCTTTCTCTTGGCTGTTCTCCAACTTTTCATCATTGTTGTAGCAGACATGAGCAATAGGTGTGTCGATCGGTGGTAGGGAAGAAATGATTGCTGCTATAACCTGAACGGTGTCTGTTTAGTACTCAGGAATTGCCAGATCCGGATCATGCTTCATACTCAGTTGCCGGTCCCAGCGTTGGGTGAGTGTACCCGCGAGACAGAGCAGAGCTGCCTCAGAGCCCTGCATGCTGACTGTCATGAGGAATTAGTCCATTTTGTGACGCAGCACGTGAAGTCTCCGCATCTTGCCACGGATATCGCGCAGGAAGCGTTCGTACGGCTCCTGAGACACAAGGATCTCCGGACTATCCGTCACCTCAAAACTTACCTATTTCAGATCGCAATCAACCTCGCCAAAGATCATTACCGAACCCATGCCTGTCATGTCCAGGCGCTGCAGGAAGTCGAACTCCAACACCTGCCGCGCGTGGACATCAGGACGCCGGAAACCATCGCGCTCGCCAAGGAACAACTCCGGCAGATCAATGAGGCCCTGGGAGAATTATCGCCCCTCTGCCAAAGAATATTTTATCTGAACCGTATACAGGGATTGAAGCATCGGGAGATCGCCGAGCGGCTTGCGGTTTCAAAACGGACCGTCGAAGAAAACCTCAAGCGCGCGCTCTCGCATTGTTTAGCCCGTGTTGACAGCATGTAAAGGACACTCACCCCTTCCCCGCTTCTTCTCTCTGTTCAAGAAATTGTGGTTTTCGATCCGTTATCCGTCTAAGATAGCGAGGGCTCTCTTAGGACAAAGCGTTTCACGCGAAGGACTCATGCACCCATCTGCCCCCAACGACAAACCCAACAGGTTGCGTCAGGAAGCCATCGACTGGCAAATCCGTCTAACCTCCGGCGAATCGACAGCGGAAGATCAACATGAATTTGAACGATGGCAGGGGCAAAGTCAGGCGCATGAGCAAGCCTGGAAGGAAGTCAATAATCTTTGGCGAGGAATAGACTCATTAGAGGAAGGCCCCTTTCGCGGCGCGACTCCCTTGAAAAGAGAGCGAGGCAAAACCATGCGCCCACTTTCTCCTCCGGCAACACCAAGACGCCCGCAGACGGCCGCCGGACGATGGCTGGCGGTAGCAGCCACGATCATGATCGGCGTGTTTGTGGCCTTGGGTCTCGCCACGTATCCGCATTGGATGGCCGATTATACGACAGGTGTGGGGGAACGCCGGACGGTCTCGCTGCCCGATGGAACCCTGGTCGAGTTGAACAGCCAAACGGCCCTCAACGTCCGGTACACCTCAACTCGCCGAAACATCGAACTCGTGGGCGGAGAAGCCTACTTCACCGTCAAGCCCGACTCCCGGCGACCGCTACTCGTCAGAAGCGGCCAGGGCACGACCGAAGCCATCGGGACGGAATTTCTCGTCAACCGCGACAGAGTCGGTACGCAGATAGCGGTACTGGAAGGTGAGGTCGAGGTCACGTACCCTCTCCTGCAACAAAGATCCAGGTTCACCAAGGACATGGTGGGCGCGTACGACCCGACTCATGGATTGCACACCGTGCCCAATGCCAAGCTCGACGTGCTTACCGCCTGGCGAGAAGGCTATCTTATCTTCGACCAGACACCGCTCGGCGAAGCCATTACCTCCATCAACCGGCATCGGCAGGGAACCATCGTCTTGCTGAACCGCACGCTCGCCAGACATCGGGTGAACGGCATCTTCCGACTGAATGCGCTCGAGAATGCCGTGACCGCGATCGACGAAACCACGCCGGCTGAAATCGTCCGCCTCACCCCCTACTTCGTCTTCCTTCACTGAATACGCCATCACGGGACGATCTTCATCACCTTTTCGTTAGCGGGCATTTCCCCCTCGCCAAGAATATTCTTCATGTGGTTTTTTGATCCTCATCCGTCTAACTGCAGTTGATTCATGCGGCTGCGCCATCGCATGCCCCGCGAGATTATATTTATTCATCTTCATGGAGACAGGGTTCATGCAGACTTTTCACTCACGCTCCGTCAGCCATTCCTTTCTTGCTCAGGCCGCGACACGTTCGATACTGATTCTTTTGGTCGTCTGCAGTGGCCTGCATTGGGATCAGAGCAAGGCGCTCGTTCAGGCCGCAGAGCAAGATATGCCGAACCGGCCGATGATCTTCGACATTCCGGCCCAGTCCTTATCGAGCGCATTGCAGGCATTCGGGAAGCAAAGCGGGCTTCCCATCCTGTACAGCAGCGACGTCAGCCGTGACCGGAAGGCTCCTGCACTGACCGGCACCTATTCAGCCGATCAAGCCCTTGAACGGCTGCTCAAAAGGTCAGGGTTGACGTATGACATCACGCCTTCGGGCACCGTCACGATCAAACAAGGACTTCTTCCTCCAACACCGCTGACCACGGCCGATTCGGAAGCCGAGGCTCGAACGCCGCGTCGGTCAGTGGACGATACGCCTGTCGAGACCTTGCCTGAAGTGCTGGTGCCGGGGTTCCGGCTGATACGCGACTCCTACACCGCACCCAATGCCACCACTGCGACAAAGCTGGATACGCCGATCATGGAAACGCCATTATCCATCCAGGTCGTGACGCCGGAAACGCTGAAAGATCAGCAGGCCATTCAACTGGGCGATGCCATCAAGAATGTCAGCGGCGTACTCCAAGGAAACACCCAGGGCGGTTTTTCCGAAGAGTTCATCATTCGCGGGTTCAACACGCAATTCGCCAATTATCTGGACGGGTTTCGATTTCCCGCCAGTCGTCTTTCTACTGCTCTCGTTGAACGTGTCGAGGTGCTCAAGGGGGCGTCGGCCAATCTCTACGGCCGCATCCCGCCGGGCGGCATGATCAACATGGTGCTCAAGCGTCCGCAGGCCACCCCCTATTACAGTCTGCAGCAGCAGTTAGGCTCTTACGAGGAATATCGTACGACCGGAGACGCTACCGGCCCGCTCACGTCGAATGGGACTTTGCAATACCGGTTTAATTTTGAAAATTTAGACAGTCAGTCGTTCCGGGATTATGTGTTTACCGATCGAACGCTCTTAGCTCCATCCATGCGGTGGCGTCTCACCGAGCGTACCCTCATCGATGTGGACTATTTTTATTCGGATGAAAAGACGGTCAATGACTGGACTGGCATTCCAGCCATCGGCGACCGGCCGGCCAAGATTCCCATCTCGCGATTTCTAGGCGAACCGTCCACAGACGAAAGTCGGACACAGTTGTATCATCTGGGCATCAGCGCCAGCCATCAATTCACCGAGGACTGGAGCATCCGTGGCCGCTTCGTCAAGATGGACCGCAATAGCCGAGACAGACTTACCGCAGGGAATGCCCTCGATCTCACCACCGGCGAAATGAGCCGCGATTTCAATGGTGGGGATGCCAAAGGCACTTATTACTACGGCACGGTAGATCTCACCGGCAAGTTTTCCACCGGAGCCATCAAACATCGCGTCCTGATCGGGTGGGATATTTACGATCAGACGGTAACAGTACGCGCACTGAATACCCCAGTCGGCCCGATCAATATCTTTAACCCTGCTCACGGCGTTGGCGTAGCGAATGTCAATACGGCGTTTAACACCTTTATTGATCAGCGCAATGATTGGACGGGGGTCTATTTTCAGGATCAGATCACGCTCTGGGACAAGCTGCATATCCTGGGTGGCGGCCGCTATGATTGGGCCACATTCGGCGTTGGTTTTGTGCGTGGCATCCCTCAAGCATCGCTCACAACAGCCAAAGCTGCCCGAAACGATGTCAACAATGACCGGTTTAGTCCCCGCGTCGGCGTACTCTATCAGCCCTGGACCTGGCTCTCGCTCTTCGGAAACTACTCAGAATCGCTGGGAGCCGCGAATACCGGCGTCTCGCCTAGCGGGAAAGTCTTAGACCCGCAGATCGCCAAACAATATGAGGCCGGTTTCAAAACGGAGTTCTTCGAGCAACGGTTGACCTCCTCAGTGGTCTTCTATCATCTCACCAGACAAAACACGCCCGTGCCAATTGGGGTGACCGGATTCGCCCGTGCTATCGGCGAAGCCAGAAGCCAGGGCGTGGAAATCGACCTGGCGGGCCGGCTCACCGACTCAGTGAGCCTCATCGCCACCTATGCCTACACGGATGTTGAAATTACCAAGGGACAGGATAAAGGCAACCGGTTGTTCAATGCCGCCAAGCACATCGGAAGTTTCTGGGCCAAGTACGACGGCCTGCCAAAGACCCCGCTGGAAGGCTTAAGCCTGGGAGCGGGCGTCTATCTGGCGTCGGAACGCGAGGGGGACACGGCCAACACGTTTCAACTCCCCGGCTACGGACGAGTTGATACGTTGGTCCGGTATCAGTTTCCGTTCTACAAAGCCCGGATGGCGTTCCAGTTGAACGTCTACAACCTGTTCGACAAGACCTACTACGAATCCACGATCGGCGATCGATTTTCGACCACGCCCGGTGCGCCACGCACGTTCCTGGGCTCGATCCGCGTCGAGTACTGAGGCGAAGGGCACAGTGCACGAACCCAATGCGGGACAAAGCAACAACCGAGAGCCGGTTAGCCAGAAGGCGGCATCGCCATTGTTGGAGAACGCTGCACGCCGTTCTGGGAATTTCGGCCGGACTGGTCTTCACGATCATCGGCTTGACCGGGAGTCTCCTGGCATTCTGGCCGGAGCTGGATGTCTGGATGCATCCTGCCCTGATCCAGGTCTCTGCCCACGCCGATCAAGAAAAGGCGTTGCGTTCCCTTGACGATATCGTCGCGGCCGCCCGGTCGGTGATCCCTGCCGACGGCCAGCCCTACGCGCTCGTCTACCCGCGTTTTCCGGATTCCGGCTTCGTGGTCACCTACAGCCGACCCGCGCCCGACCCGAAGCAACTCGAGTGGCACCAGGTCTTCATTGACCCATACACCGCGCTGGTTACGGGTAAACGGTTACAGTTCGATATGGAACGGCCATGGCGCGGTTCTTTGTTCGATTTTATTCTGCGCCTGCATTACACCCTCGCGCTCGGCGCGCAAGGCGCAACCTTGGTCGGAATCATCGCCCTCGCACTGATGGTATTGCTCGCTTCGGGGATTGTCTTGTGGTGGCCGGCTTCAACACATATCTCGTCAGCCTTCACGATCAAACGCGGCGGGAGCCACCAGCGCTTTCTCTATGACCTTCACAAAACCGTTGGCTTCTATGCGTCAGTCCTCTTGATGATCGCGCTGTTTTCAGGCCTCTACCTGGTGTTTCCCGACTACGTGAAAGCGCTGATCGGGATATTTTCGACGACCGGAACGACACCGCACCTCACATCGGCCCCGTCTCACGAACAACGCCCCATCGGCTTCGATGAAGTGGCAGCCATCGCCGACGAGACGTTTCCGGATGGACGGTTTCAGTGGATATTTTTTCCGCAGGGAGCGAACGGAGTCTATAAAATCGTCAAAAAGGCCCCATTGGAGCGGACCGATATTCTCCCCGCAAGGGCCCTATGGATCGACCAGTATAGCGGGCAGGTTCTCCACACCCATGACCCCGCACACTATACGACTGGCCAAACGTTCATGCATTGGCTCTTTCCCCTCCACAGCGGCGAAGCCTTCGGATGGCCGGGACGATTCATGATCCTGTGTCTTGGCCTCGTCCCCGGCGCCCTGTTTATCACCGGGTTGATCCGCTGGCGACAGAACCGGCGTGGACGAGAAAGAGGCCGACGTCATGAAGAAAAAGCCTTGTTTGCCGTTTCGAAATTTACGTAGGACATCGCATTTCATATGCCGACATATTCCTCAAATCCATGGCTCTCTACTATCTATCGTTTCTACCAAAACCTATCTGACAAAACTAAAGATGCCAGCTTCTCTGTTCGTGAATAGATTCGTCAACGGCAAACTGAAGTAGTCGAAAGCCATCGCACAGAACGATAAGAGCAACAAAATGCAGGAGGATCCGTACGCTTGAAGTTGGGCTTCTGATTGTTGCACACGTATGCATCCATAGACATGACCGTTCATTGATTGACCGGCGCGAGGGCCTGTGAGATGGTACAGGTTCGCACGCAACCGTGTTTCCTGGTATGGGAATGTCATCCCGATGCATATGCTCGCCTGGTTCGCTAAAAATTCCGTCGCGGCCAACGTCCTCATGGGCTTGATCCTCCTGGCGGGATTCGCTGGACTTTCCTCGGTCGAGAAGGAAGTGTTTCCCCATTTTAGCCCGCAACAGATCGACATCAAGGCCTACTATCCCGGGGCCACACCGGAGGAAATCGCGGAACGGGTCTGTATCCCCATCGAAGAGGCCATCTATGACCTCGAGGGCATCCACCGCATCAACACCAAAGCCGGACAGACCTGGCGGCAGGAGGATGCCTGCTCCATCATCGTCTATGCGACCAGAACCCAAGCGCTGCAACCGCTGATCGCCGCCATTCACGCCCGGATTCAGAACATCCCCAAGCTTCCCGGCGGCATAGACCGTATTGATGTGCGGGAGGGACGCCGGCAGGGCGATGACGGCGTGATCTGGGTCGCGCTGTACGGCCGGACTGATCAGATCCACCTCAGCCGGTTGGGAGAAGATATCCAGGCCGATCTGTCACGCATCCCCGGCGTGAATCTCGCGAACAACTACGGATACGTGCCCTATGAACTCGCCATCGAGATTCCCCAGGAACGTCTTCGCCGCTCCAAACTGACCCTCAAAGAGATCGCCGAAACCCTGCGCCAAAGCTCGCTGGATCTTCCGGGCGGCCGGATTAAATCCAAGGCCGGGGATATCGTCTTGCGGACGCAGGGCCAGGCCCTCACCGCCGACACGTTTGGGGAACAGGTACTGTTGACGGCATCTGACGGATCGCGTGTGCCTCTCCGGGATATCGCCGCCATCCGCGACGGCCTGGCCGAACGGGATTTTATCTGGCACCACAACGGCATGCCCTGCCAGGGGTGGGAGGTGTTCGCCAAAGACGATGCGGTCGAAGTGGCCAGGCGGATCAAAGACTATGTCCGGAACATGGACTCCCAGCTACCGGACGGCCTGCGCTTGATTACCTGGTACGATGACTCCCAGGCCTTCGACGAGCGGGTAGGCACGCTCCTGGAAAACGGCCTGATGGGCTTTGTCCTGATCTTTCTGGTTCTGACCGTGTTCTTGAGCCGGCATCTGGCGTTCTGGGTGGCCACGGGCGTCATCACCGCTCTGGTAGGCACGTTGGGCGGTATGTGGCTGCTCGGCATTTCCCTTAATATGCTGAGCCTCTTCGGCTTCGTGTTAGCCTTGGGGATTTTAGTAGATGACACGATTATCGTGAGCGAGAGCATTAACCGCCATCAGGAGGCCGCCGCAGCCGCATGGACGGATTCCGCCTCCCCACGGCCAATCCGTGCGGACATGAACACCGCGACGATCCGCGGACTCAGAGAGGTTGCGAAACCGGTGACGCTGGCGGTCGTGACCACGATGCTTGCCTTTCTTCCGGGCCTCTTCCTCACCGGCTGGGCGGAATCGCTTCTGGGGCCCATTTGCAGTGTCGTGGTGCTGGCCCTGGGATTGTCACTCATCGAAGCCCTCTGCATATTGCCCGCGCATCTCACGCATGCCGTACGCGAATCATCCCGCGGGGTCGAGGCACTGCGCCAATGGGCGACCCGCGGCCTCAATACTCTGATCCATCGTGCGTATCTGCCGTTCCTGGATCGAGCGTTCCGTCAACCGTTTCTGTTGTTGACCAGCTGCGCCGCGGTTATGATGATCTCGGCAGCGCTGGTCGCGGGCGGCCATCTCCGGCTCACCATTCAAGCCGACGTGCCGAAGGATACCATTGCCCTGTTCCTGAACGTCCCTCCCGGCACGCCGTATTCGGCCGTCCAGACCTTGTCGAAACAGGTTGAACAGGCCTACAGCCAATTGCGGGACTCGCTGGAATCCCGCCAGGCCACCGGGGCGAGCAGCCCCGTTTCTGGCATCGAAAGCATGATCTACGAAGATTGGGCAGGCTTCTGGGTTGAATTGGCGCCCGGCGCGCGCCAGCGGTTTTCCGTGGCGGCGCTGGCGAGGGAATGGCGGGAAAACATCGGCGATATCGGAAAGGCCACGCTGGACTTCCAGTACAAGGAAGGCGACACGTACCATGATCTGGAGTGGCGGGTCAGCGCGACAAACAGTGAGACCGTGCAATCCGCCGTGGACAAGATGCTCCGTCATCTTACCGCCCTGCCCGGCGTGTTCGATGCCAAGCATTCCCACATTCAAGGCCGGCCGCAGCTCAGCCTGAAACTCCGGCCTGAAGCGGAACGCTTAAGTCTGCGGCTTGAAGAGGTGGCCGATCAAGTCCGGCAAGCCTACCTGGGCGAAGAGGTCCAGCGCTTTTACCGGCGGCGGGAACAAGTGAAGGTGATGGTGCGCCTGCCGCTCAGCGAACGGCAGCAGCTCGATGACTTTCGGCAATTGCCGATCCTGTTGCCGACCGGCGGTCAGGCGCCATTGGAATCGCTGGCGACATGGCAATGGCTCCCGCAAGCCGAGAGCGTGACCCGTGAAAACCGCCAAGAGCTGGTCTGGGTTCGGGCGCGGCTGAATCCCGACCTGGGGGATGCCCATGCCATCTATACCTCCATGGAATCCGGCTTGATCGACGAACTCACCCGGAACAACCCCGGCCTGCGTATCGGCGTCGGACCGGCACGGGAGGAACAGGAAGCGGCGTTGCGGACTCTCGGCCGGAACACCGTCTTTGCCATGGTGCTGATCTATGCGATCCTGGCCGTCTCATTTCGCACCTATCGCCTGCCCCTGCTCTTTCTTCTGGCCGTTCCTCTCGCGTGGGTCGGCGGGATCGCGACGCACCTGGTCCTGGGCCTGTCCCTCTCGATGGAATCGCTGGTGGGCATGATCGGCGCGAGCGGTGTCGTCATCAACGATAGCCTGGTCCTGCTCCATGATGTGCGGAGGCGTCAGCGCGACAAGCCGGACCTGCCGCTGCACACCTGTATACGCGAGGCGTGCCAAGTCCGTTTTCGTCCGATTCTGCTCACGTTCCTCACGACCTTCGCGGGACTCGTTCCCATGCTGTTCGAGACCAGCGCGCAGGCACAGTTTCTCGTGCCCATGGCCGTCGCGTTTGCCAGCGGTCTGTTGGGTGGTATGCTCGCAACCCTGTTCATCGTGCCGGTGACCGCCTTGCTCCTGGAACATATCCAGCCGCTGGATGAATCTGCCACGTTGTTCAAGACCGATATGGCCACATCACGCTCACAGGGAACATGAAGATAAGAACGGGTGTTTTTACGCTTACGCTGGTGATCACCTTGCTTGCCGGCTGCATGACGGCGCCGGACCGGGATGGCGAATCCATCATCGGTGAACTGCCAGTGCGTTGGACGGCAGATTCGGCGACCGCCGCCCACCAGATAGCCGAACACTGGGTCGACACGTTTCAACTCCCGAAGCTCAAGACCCTGGTGCAGGAAGCGTTGACGACGAATCACGACCTGAAAGCCGCAGCGGCCCGCGTGGAGATCGCTCAGGCGGCGGTGCGCATAGCCGGAGCGCCGCGCCTGCCGCACATCAATGCCCTCACCGATGTGCAACGGGGCCGACAGGGAACGTTTGTGGTGGATGAGGATCGAAAAGAACGGAGTCTCTTGGGGGCCCTGTTCAGTCTTTCATGGGAACTGGACATCTGGGGGCGGATTCGTGCCGCGCGTGACGCCGCGTCATTCGAGGCGCAAGCCGTCAGCACAGACCTGAACGGAGCGGCGCTGTCGCTCGCCGCGCGAACTGCGCAATCCTGGTTTGCATTACTCGAAGCGGGACAGCAGGAAGCCGTCGCCCGGCAGTCGGTCTCGGACCGGCGCATGCTGGTGGAACTGGTGCGTGGACGATTCACCCGGGGCCTGGCCCAGGGCCTGGACTTGAGCCTGGCGCTGACCGATCTGGCGAATGCGGAAGCCCAACTCGCCGAGACGAAAAACCTGGTGCAGGTAACCTCTCGCCACTTGGAGGTCTTGCTTGGCCGGTACCCAGCCGGTGAATTGAGCCCCGGCGAGCCATTGCCCCCACTGCCGCCGACGCTGCCGGCCGGTGTCCCTGCGGAACTCCTGGAACGGCGTCCCGACATCATCGCGGCCATGCGGCGGTTGCAAGCGCAAGACCAACGGTTGCTCAACGCAAACCTGGCCCTGCTTCCCAATATTACGCTGACCGCTTGGGGCGGCGTTCGCAGCACCTCGCTCAAAGACGTGATTCGCCCGGAGGCGCTCGTGTGGAACGTGGGCGCCGGGCTGCTGCAGCCGATCTTCGCGGGAGACCGCCTGGAGGGGAACATTGCACGGCAAGAGGCCGCCGTCACGGAAGCGCTGGAGGATTTTCATCAAACGGCGCTCGAAGCGTTCCAGGAAGTCGAGCAATCGTTGGCCACGGAAGAACGCTTGAGCGCGAGGGAACGGGCGCTGGCCGAAGCCGTGCGGCACGCCGAAGCCAACCAGCGTCTGTCCGTCTATGCCTACCGCCACGGGTTCACCACCATCCTCACGCTGCTCGATAGTTTCCGCGGAACATTGGAGGCTCAAAGCGCACACTTGACGGTGAAACGGCGTCTGCTCAACAATCGCATCGACTTGCATCTCGCGTTGGGAGGCGCCGTATGATTCGAACCGTATTACCCATCGGTGTGCTACTCATCGGCGTCGTCACGTCCCTGGCGGTCCTGGCCAATCGTTCTCAGCCGGAGCCGGACATACAGCAGCCCACGATCCCACACGTCGAAGTCCTCGAAGCACAACCGCAGACGGTGCGCCTGACGGTCAAATCGCAAGGCATCGCCATGCCGCGCACCGAAATCGATCTCGTCACGGAGGTTGCCGGAAAAGTCACCCGCGTTCACCCGTCCTTCGCGGCTGGCGGGTTTTTCAGTCGAGGGGACATGCTGATTATGGTCGATCCCCGCGATTATCAACTGGCGATGATCGAAGCCAAGAGTCGGTTGGCTGAAGCCCGGCGGCAATTGGCGCAAGAAGAAGCTCAAGGCGATCAGGCCCTTAACGAATGGCACGCGCTGGGCGAGGGAACACCAACGCCTCTGGCTCTCCGGAAACCACAGCTCGCGGAAATGCGCGCCAAGGTCGCCGCCGCCAAAGCCGAACTGGCCAAGGCGACATTACAACGCTCTCGCTGCGTCCTCACAGCGCCGTTCGACGGACGCATTCGAACCAAGCTTGTGGATGTCGGGCAATACATCGTGCCCGGAGAAACCGTGGCGCGACTGTACGCGACCGACAGCGCGGAGGTGCGCCTGCCGGTCTCCATGGACGAATTGTCGTTTATCGACGTATCCTCGTCCTACCGACCCTCAGGCCAACGCTCAGACCAAAGCCGGGCCATGCCCACGGTCACCTTGAGCGCCATGGTGGGTGGAACCACGGCCCGATGGGAGGGCCGCATCATTCGCGCCGAAAGCGCGCTGGAGCCGACCACCGGGCAGCTATTCCTGGTCGCGCGCGTCCCGAACCCGTTCGCCGCGCATGACAATCAACCGCCGCTACTGCCCGGCACGTTCGTGCAGGCGAACATCGAAGGGCGGGAACGGCCTGGCATCTTTATCCTGCCTCCTTCTGCGATCAATACCACGAGCAATGAAGTGATGATCGTCGATCACGACAACCGGGTCGCGGTTCGCCAACTCGATGTGCTCAAACAGGAGCCGGATCGCATCCTGGTCCGGGGAGGACTCCAGGCAGGTGACCGGATCGTGCTTTCCGGCATCGACGTCCCGGTGGACGGGATCGAGGTGCAGGTCGTCTCGCCACAATCCTAGCCCCTAAACCCTGAACTCTCGCGAATCGGCCACATGCCGGGTCGCCCTGTCTGCCGGGAACGCCACTCCCGGCCTTCGTCGCCACTTCGGCGGAGTAGGCGGCGGCTTTTTTGAACCGCCCCGCGAGTGTTCTCAAAAGCGGGCAGTCACACTCAGCTCATAGGTCCTCGGCGCCCCGATCAACACTTGCTCGGGATAAAATTGCGACCCCCAGATGGCATACGTCTGGTCGAACAGATTCCGGGTTCGAAATGTCATCCAGAATTGCTTGTACGCCACAGAGAGCCACGCATCCACGGTCATATACGACCTCAGACGTATCGTATTCGCAGTATCGTTATACCGGTCACCGACATAACGCCAGGCCGCGCCCACATCGACCGGAACAGTAACCGGCAATCGATAGACGGACCATAGATTGGCCACGGTCTGCGGCACTTCAGGAGGACGATGGCCATTGCGTGAAACCAGGTTTCCGCCTGATAATTGCGAAAACTTGTCAAACTTGGCCGAGAGAAACGTCACATTTCCCTGAACCCGCCACGCATCCGTCACCTTCGCGGCCAGGTCAATCTCAACCCCTTTGGACGATTGCTTCCCGACGTTCACGGACTCATTCTGCGAAACCTGCGTCAGGATGTGCTTGCGGCGGATATCGAAATAAGCGACCGTCCATTGAATGCGGTCATCCCAGAACTGTCCCTTGATACCCACCTCCCACTGCTCTCCCCTCGCCAGGTCGAACCGTTGGCCGGGACTCAGCGTGAAGAGACTTCCCGCGACGGGATCGGCTGCGGTCGCATACTGACCATACAGGGTCATCTGCGGTATGACATCGTAAACGACACCGACCCGCCACGTCAGCGGGTCGAAATTCTCCGTAAAACTGGTCGCCGGATTCAACACCCCGAGCGTGTTATATCGTTTGCGTTCCAAATGAATCAGATCGTACCGTATCCCGGCCACAATCTTCAGGGTTTCGAGCACACTGAATTGATCCTCGGCGAAAAATGCCGTATTGGTCACCCTGGCGATTTGTTTGGCGGTCGAACCCCCATCAAACACCCCCTGGACAGGTGAGAACGGATCAACGCTGTCCACGTTGCCGGCATAATAACTGGGACGGGTAAAGTTGATGTGATTGAATTCGATGCCGCTGACAAAGCGATTCTGAAAATCCCCAATCGGGTGATTTACCTGCAATTCAAACCGGTCACCGACGACCCATTGATCGTGTTCCACGAGGAAACGGTCCCGGTCAATCAGTTCGGTACCAGGATCGAAGCTGTAGGTCTCGGCATTTTTCCATTCCCTGGAAGCCGTGTAGTAAAAGCTTTGATTCCGCACGTTGACCCATTCCAGCGGCTGCCACGCCATCTTCAATTTTGTCCATGTCGTCAACGCGCTCATGTTGCCGTCTTGCACATTATAATTTTTTCGCAACATGCGATGGTCGATAGTTCGATGGTCTGCGGTGTCCACCACACCGTTGACCTGATCAGTGGAAAATGACTTGGGAACCAACGGCGTTCCCCAATACGGGTTGGATTGATCGTAGGCAACGTCGAACGACAACTCCACATGGAAGTCCGAGGACACGTCGTATAACAAGGCACTGGTCAAGTTGTAGAGCGCATACGGCGTTCGTTGAACCCCCATGAGACTATCGGCGCTCTGATAGCTGCCATCGATGCGGTAATGTAAGGACTTGGAGCCCAGGGTTCCTCCACTTCCAAGACCGGCTCGCACCGTATTGTAGGACCCGTACGAGACCGAAACTTCACTACCTTCCACCTTCCGATCCGGTCGCTTGGTAACGAGGTTGATCATTCCCGCCACAGCCCCTTCTCCGTACAACACGGAAGCCGGCCCCTTGAGAATTTCGATGCGGTCGAGATTCCACGAATCGCGGGGACGAGTGACGAAGCCAGTCGGGCCGAGCGAGAGCCCATCGAAGAGTAAACGAATTTGATTTCCGCTAAACCCCCGCATGGAAAACGCACCAGGGGAAACAGGATGATCGCCGACCGTCACGCCGATGGCGGCTTGCATGGCCTCTGAGACCGTCCGCAATCCCCGCTCCTGAACCGTCTGTTGGGAAATGATTTCGATACTGGCAGGGATCTCCCGCACGGTCAATCCTAATCGTGAACTGCCTTGACTCGGCTCCGTCAATCCCAGTGAACCTGTCCCGGTCAGCCTCAGCCGCTGTCCTTCTATCAGCACTTCCGGCAGCGTGTGAACTTCATCTGGCTGCGGTTCGTCTTCCGCCGGAAAAGCGGGAAGAGAAAGGAGGAAAACCATGACTCCTGCGCACAACAGCCGCCACGACATCGGGACTCGTCGACATTTCTTCTTGAACATACGTTTCTCCAAGATGGTGATTCAGAAATCTCAATGCACCGCACGGTGACGAAACGCAACCAGCGCACACAGGCAGTCGAAGTTTCTGAACGTCTCGTCAACGCAGGCGATATTGAGGACAAAAAGGAGGGCAGTATGGTGAAGAAAGTTCGTTCGAGTCTAGAGACTGTTGCTATCGAATACTACACAACACATCTTTTGTTGAGAGATTTTCAAAAAAGAATCTGCCGCACTTCCCAACCGGTCGATTTAAGAAATCCTGCCAGTCTGTAGCATCGGTCAGCAGCGATCAGTAGACCGGAATGCTCCGATCAACTATGGTGTGCAGGTGTCATCATTGTCGCCCTGTACCTGATATCTTTGACATTGTTTCAGTGCTCCAAGGACGGACCGGCCTCCAACCCTTGGACCAATCCCGAGTGAAGGTGTTTGGACTTGCAACCTCCTTGGCCTTCACTCGGACTTTTTCCTCTTCAATCTCTATTCCTTCCACGTCACGAGCGCGAACAACCATCAAGCCTTTGTCCATCTCTTCCATAAGCGCAGTCATGTTCGATCTTTGTCCGACACGATCACATACAAGCAGGCTCCATGGTCTGACGGTCATGCTGAGTCTTGCCTGGCTCTTGCTCGCCACGGCCTGTCAACCCACCGTACGTCCGACTCTCCCGGTACAACCCATCGACAACCCGGCTCAGGCAGGGGCCCGACTTCCCCGGCTCACGCCCATGCCCGACGGTGGAACCTTGATGAGCTGGGTCGAACCCTGGTCAAACGGTCACATTCTGAAATTTGCCGTGCGAAACGATGGACGGTGGATAAGACAAGGGGAAATTGCACTCGGGGATAACTGGTTTATCAATTGGGCCGACTTTCCATCAGTCAGAGTCATTAACCCTAAATTCTGGGTTGCGCACTGGCTCGTGAACTACCCGGGGGGCGGCACTTATGAATATGACATCGCCATCGCTATCTCGACCGATGCCGGCGTCACCTGGTCTGATCCCAAACGCCCCCATCGTGACGGGATCGCGGCGGAGCATGGGTTTGCCACCATTTTTCCCGTGGATGAAGAAGCGGGAGTGATCTGGCTCGACGGACGTGACTATTCTTCCAAAAAGAACGGTCATCATTCCCCTGCGACATCCGGGAATTTTTCCTTGCGCTACAGCCGGATGGATCGCCATGGGAACTTTGGACCCGAGCAGATCATCGATGACAATACCTGTACCTGCTGCGGGACATCCGTCGCGAACACGACAACCGGCCCCATTGCCGCATGGCGCAGTCGAACACACAAAGAAGTCCGCGACAATTTCACGGCGCGGTTACAGGCAGGCCGATGGTCAGCGCCTCAACCGTTGGGAGACGATGGATGGGAAATCCCGGGATGCCCGGTCAATGGACCGATGCTGGCGGCGCAAGGCATGAACGTCATCGGAGCCTGGTATACCGAAGAAGGGGACCATCCACGAGTGAAGGCGGCCGTCTCAAACGATGGAGGACGGAGTTTCACCTCACCTATCATCGTGGATGAACATGACCCGTTCGGCCGTATTGGAGTCGTCTGGCACACGCACCAGTCAGCGGTCATCACCTGGATCACCGCGCCCGATGACGCCACGAACACTCCCAGCCTGGCGCTACGCGTCCTGTCTACAGACGGCACAATAGGCCCCATTCACTATCTGACGAAAGTGAGTGGAGGCCGGGATTCCGGATTCCCGCAATTCAGCGCGGAGCCATCAGGATTCCTGTTGGCATGGACGGGAGCAGCTCCAGAGTACGGCATTCACACGGCATGGATTCCCACAGAAACTCTTGCGCGCTAATCACGGCTGACGCCGCCACCATCTGGCTCAGGAAACGCCTGAGCTGGAAGGTCGCTACAGCCAGGCGGCATGCACAGGCATGCGCGCTCAGACCCACTAGCACTCGTCAAAATGTAGCATTCGCGGGCAATGATCACTAGACACTTCGCATGCCGATTCTTTATGACTAACGGTGACTGCCGGATGATGCGTTCATTACAGCTTCCCATGTTTGTAGGTTGATACCTTGTTACACGAAGAAATGCTACAGGTTCTGATGAAGGGCGGGTGGATGATGATCCCGATCATGCTGGCCTTTGCGATTGGGGTCATGATTAGCCTGGAACGGGGATGGTTTTTCCTGGCAAACCGCGGCGGGAAAGAGCCCGAACACATGTTGGACCTGATCCGGCGGGGAAAGATGACTGACGCGCTGGCACTGGCCGAACAACATCAGAATCCGGTTCTTGCCGTGCTGGGAACGGGCATCATGCATCGACAGGATGACCCGGCCAAGGCCATGATGAGCCGGGGTCTGGGCGAAATCGGCAGGATGAAGCGCGGCCTCCCCGTGCTGGATACGATCATTACCTTGGGACCGTTGCTCGGACTGCTGGGGACCATCATTGGCATGATTGATTCTTTCGGTATCATGGCTACAGGGGGACTGGGACAGACCCAAGCCGTGACCGGTGGCGTCGCCGAAGCCCTCATCTGTACGGCGGCCGGCATATTCGTGGCCGTCATCATCCTCATTCCGTACAACTATTTTCAGGCGTACATCGAAGGGGAAACCGAACGAATCGAGCTTTTTGCGACACAAGCAGAAACCGCCTTTACACAGCTCACATAATCACCAGCCCATTCAAGCTGTCGCGTGCATTCACCTACTCCCTATGACGAAGATTGGGGCAAAACGTAGCACTTGTTGGCAGGCATCGGTTGACTAGAGCCACAACTCTCTTTTACGTTCATCTTCATTCAGACCATTCATTTCTCAAGGCTCAATACCACACCTTACCTTTGAGGGCTTCATGATGCTATTCCCGCTCCACCGAAAGCCATGCCTGTTGTTGTTCCTCATGCCTGTCTGGCTGACTCTCATCTTCTGTTTGCAAGCCGCTGCGGAATCACCGCAGACACCGACACTGGGGACGCAACTGTCCATCAATCATGGAGCCAAGAAAGTGTCCGGCGCCGCGATTCAGATCGATGAGCAGGGCAACCGCCATCTCGCCTGGTATGAAGCGGGTAAGGAACGGCACGAACTCTTCTATGTCGCGGTAACAGCCGGCGCCACGACTGTGCCTTCGGCTGTTCATGTCAATCAACATGGCCCGCCCGTGGCCGCGATTCATCAATCTCCGAGTTTAGCGGTAGGGCCCACAGGCGACGTGTATCTCTCCTGGACGTCACCGCAATCGCCGCCATCGAACAATCCATTCGCCAGCACACTCCGGCTGAGCACGTCGAAAGATCGGGGACAGACCTTCTCCATGCCCATTATCGTCAATGACGATACGACCCCCTCAAGTCATACGTTTGATAACATGTGCGTGGACCGGAAGGGGGTGGTGCATCTAGCTTGGATCGATGAACGGACGGGGAAACGGCAGCCCAAGACCTACATCACCCGTTCTCTCGATCGAGGAGGGAGTGTTGCGAAAAATCTCCAGCTGGAAGGCAACACCTGCGTCTGTTGTCGCACCGCATTGGCCTCGGCCCCAGATGGCACGGTGTATGTCGCCTGGCGGCAAATACTGGATGACACGTTTCGCGAGACCGTCGTCGCGCGATCCACGGATGGCGGGAAGACCTATTCTTCGCCAGTCATCGTTGGAAATGACCGATGGAATTTCCCTGGATGTCCGCACCGCCCCGCCTCCCTAGCCGTGGATGGCAAGGGCCGGGTATACGTGACGTGGTACACGGAAGGCCCGGACGATGTCCCGGGCATCTATCTCGCCATGTCCGATGACCAAGGACGCACCTTCTCACCCCGGAAAAAGCTCAATGTTTCAACCAGCACTTTCCCTGATACGCCACAGATGGCCGTCGATCGCTCTGGACGGGTGCTGGTGGCCTGGGAAGAACTTTCCCCCGTACGCCATGAGATCTATTTCTCGTCTTCACTCGACCGCGGCCAAACGTTCAGCCCGCCTCAACGGCTCAACAACGCCAAGGCCCAACACCCGGCCGTTGCCGTCAATCAACAGGGGCAAGGCATCATCTCGTGGGTCGAGCATGCCTTCCCCAATAACGTGACGATCGTTCAAAACGTGACACTTCCTTGATCCTTTTTTCCCGTGACACTCTTCATGCGACTACCCTCTGCCTGGATCATCTTGTGCTGTGTATTGGTGATGACGCTATTGAGCGTTGAGAAATCACGAGCCTCTTCCGACTTTGAGAATTTCCATATCTCTCGTGAACAGGCCGGGACGCCAATGCCGTCTTTTGAACTCAAGACCCTGCAAGGAACTGTCATTCGTTCCGCATCGTTGAAGGGCCGCCTCGTGCTATTAAATTTCTGGGCAACCTGGTGTGGTCCGTGTAAGGACGAAATGCCGGCGCTCGGCCGGCTTCAAGAACGACTCCACGACGAAGACTTCCAGTTACTGACGATCACGTCCGACCTCCAAGCAAAAGCCATTCGCGCGTTCCTCAGCATGGTCAACGTCGACATTCCTGTGCTCTTGGATGAAACGCAAGCCGTCTCGAACGCGTATATGGCTCGGGCACTTCCACTGTCGGTCTTGATCGGAAAAGATGGGCGCATGATCGGCCGAGCCATGGGTCCCCGTGACTGGGACAGTCCCTCGATGATCGCCTTCATTCAACGTCTGCTTCGTGAGCCTGCTCAATGAAAATGAACCGGTTCGTCGCCACCATAGTTTGGGGGTTCGTGATCTGGCTCTTGCTGCTCATGAGCGTCACCGCATTTTGCGCCACGGCTCACGCTGAACCCGGTCACGCTCACAGTCACCAGCAATCGTCTCACCTCTCTCTCTGTTTCTTCGCCTGTCAAGCTGGTTTTGGTTCTCTGGCAGCCCTCATTGTGTTTGTCTCTGCGCGTAGTATCCACATGACCCGTTTCTTGGCCCCGCCTTTATCTGCCTCTTTTTCGGACATCGATACCCTCGTCTTCCGCCAAGGTCGAGCTCCTCCAGCTTAGTACCTGACCGCTCGCAACACATCATTCATCGACTCAACTTCTTCACACGGTCTCGTTGTACAAGGAGGATATTTGCGCATGCGCAAACGACTGACGAACTCGCGCTTTTGCATGATCATTTCACTGTTCGCATCCATTGTTTTCATCGGTCTTACAACCATAAGCTTGGCAGCCGACTCCGCCTCTCTCCCCTCTGAATTCCAAGAAGAGGAACTTCACGAGACGGATCAACCTCAAGTCGAAACACTTGACCCCGTGGTGGTGACGGCTACACGCACGCCCAAAACCGTCACACAGGTCCCGGGCGCCGTGAGCGTCATCAATCAAAAACAGATCCTACAAGCTAATCCGGCCACGGGAGTTGATGAAACGCTTCGGATCGTGCCTGGAGTGTACGCCGAACGGCGCTTTGGTCCCGATGATGTCCGGATTTCCATCAGGGGAACCGGACAACGCGCGACGTTCGGCACCCGTGGAGTCCGTATTCTGATCGATGGCATTCCCCTCACGGAACCGGACGGACAGACTCGCCTGGAGCCTATCGAGTTGGATGCCATTTCGCGCGTGGAGGTGTTGCGAGGCCCCAACTCCGCGCTGTACGGCAATGCTTCGGCAGGCGTCATTAACTATGTCATCGAGGAAGGATCGAACGATAATCAATACATCGAAACGCGCTTCACGTTTGGCGCGTATGATTTTTTTAAGAGTCGGGTCAAAGCCGCAGGTGCTCTGCTCGACGACCGCTTGAGTTACATGGGGAGCTACTCTTTCCTGGATTCTGACGGATATCGCGATCACAGTACGGTCCGGAACCAGCGTTTTTTCGGTAAGCTGAAATATCGCATCAACGATCAATCTGATGTTTCCCTCATCGTCACGTATAGTCGGCCGGATATCGATATCCCCGGAAGCCTCACCAAGACAGAAGCCGAAACCAATCCTCGCCAAGCCCAGCAAACGCTCAATGCCGTGCCTCCCGCGACGTTCCCGCGAACCACACCATTTTCAGCCTTCGATCCCAAGAGAAAAGATGAACGCTTTCGACCATCATTGACGTACCGAAATCAATTGACACCAAATCAGGAAATCAGCCTTACCGGGTTCTTGGGCACACGGGACTTGAATCACCCGCTCTGTTGTTTTACAGGGAGCTTTCTGACTCTACGCCGTGTCGAGTGGGGTTCGTTCGTCAAGTATACCAACACGACGCCGATCTTTGGCCTCCCGAACCGTATGATCATCGGCTATGACTATCAGGATCAAAACAGCGTGAATAAGAACTTCGATAACGTGCTGGGACGGCAAGGCACGCTGCGCGTCTACAATCAAGCCAGGACGAGCCAGGACGGATTTTACGTGCAAGATGAATTTCATCCCTTTGAGATGATCGAATTGATGGCGGGCGTGCGTTACAGTCAGGTACGCTTTAAGGTCAAGGATCATATTCCGAATGTAGGGGGAGACAGTTCAGGACGTCGAAACTTCGCTGAAACGACTCCCATGGGGAGCATTCGATTTACGCCCGCGGATTGGGCAAATTTTTACGTGACCATCAGCTCCGCATTCGAAAGCCCGACGAGCACAGAGTTTCGCAACCCCGACGATCCGACGGGCGCCGGACTCAACCCAGGACTGAAACCCCAACGCTCCACCAACTATGAATTTGGGATCAAAGGAACAGTCGGCAACCAACTGTACTATGATTTCGCCATTTACCGTCAACGCTTTCGTGACGAGTTGATTCCCTATAACGCTCCGGGCCCCTGTTTTTTCGTGCAATGTTTTCGTAATGCGGGAAAATCTGATCATGATGGTTTTGAACTGGGCATTACCTATCGCCCCATTCCTGGGCTCACGCTCCAGACGGCGTATTCCTACGCCGATTATCGATTCCGGCGCTACATCGTCAATGGGGTGGATGTCTCGGGCCGTCGCCTTCCCGGCATTCCGGAACATCGCATCGTCTTCGACACAACCTACGAACATTCTTCCGGATTCTACGGAGGCTTCGAATGGTTGTACCAAACGGCCTACTTTATTAACGACTCCAATCAAGAATCCACCGCACCCGGTGCAGCCGGGAACGATCAAAAGAATCCTTCTTATACCGTGACGAATCTGAAGGCAGGCTACAATACGATGATCGGCAGTCAATGGTCACTCGAAATCTTCTCGCGCCTGGACAATATATTCGATGCGAATTATTTCACATCGAGTCTCAATCCAGGCACGAGTCCGTCTTTTTTACCATTTGTTGGACGCAATGTCTTTGGAGGATTTTCTATTCGGTATCTGTTCTTGTCGTGACATGCATCAGGGGGAGATCGCACTCAGCTGAACAACAATCCCTGTATTCCGATAGCGACTCTGAGACCTGCACATGCTTCACCCTTGAACGAGGCAAGCTGTTGATCGCGAAGTGAAGCGTTATCGAGAGGGGTCACCCGAAACGGCGGGATCGATGACCACAGTTAACGCATTGTGATCACTCAGTACACCTTTCAACGGGAGAACTTGAGGGTTTTCAACCTGGAGGTTTCGAACAGCGATCAGATCCGGCCCCACATGACGAACCAGCGTGAGTCCGTTCGCTTCGAGGAATTCCTCTAGAATCTTACCGTCTTGAGGTTCTTGCTCGGAGCGAAGGTTGGAATCCATGCCGATTAACAAGGGAGCGCCTTGAGGGACAAGACGTTTCAAGGCATTTGTGATTTGTCGGAATTGCAGGACTCGGGCGTCGATGCTGGCCTGCCCTCGTCCTGAATCCATGTGACTATTCAGTGCCCAAAACTTTTCAAAATTCACCAACTGAAACCCTTTGGAAAAAAAATCATCGGCCTTATTGCGTTTCGTATTCCATCCCGCAAAGGCCTCATAGGGTTCGGAGTAGACCGGGCCCGGCTCTTCCCTAGCTAACATCAACAGGCCAGGCGTGAGACAAATTTCACAGAATGCCCGCAACGGCCACCAGTCTCCGCCACCACCTTCCTCGAACACGGGATGATGTGACCACGCGTGATTGGTATAGCGAGCAATCTGCGCGGGACGGACATAGGCTTCTTGAAACAAGACGAGATCATACCGTGTGGCGATCTCGCCGATGCACACCACTTCACCTTCCGTATGCCCTCCCTTGGCAATCGCGGACTCTCCAAGAAGACGGTCATGAATATTCCAGACCAATACGTGAACTCTATGGCCGGTGGATACGCTAGGAAGGCCGGACTCATCGATTGTCGCCTGTGTTTTCCAATCGATCAAACAGGCTTCTGTAAAATCCGGCTTCGTTTCGAATTTTCCGACACATGCACTCATGGCCACGACAAGCATCATGCACATGAGACGGGAAAGGCCGTGTTGACTCTTGAAATAATCAAAGGTCATATTTGGTCATGGATCGATAGAGACAATATAAAAAAAGGCGGATGAATAACTCATCCGCCTTTGCGATCGCACGGTTGGGGCTTCTTGGAATCTTACACAGACTGATAGGTGGTCTGCCCCTCAAACTGACGTTCCCAGTCAGCTTTGACCAGCCAGGCCGCGTCAACGGCATTCTCCATTTCCTTACGTGACAGACCTGCCTCTACAGCCACCTTGCACATGGTCCTGAATGCATCGGAGATTTCCAATGGGTTCGTCATAATAGTAGCCCCCTTTTTTAAGGTTCCTCAACACCACCTTCATGTTCCGGCACACAGTGACTCATCAAAATTCGTGACGATGAATAGCTGTGAAACAAGGAATAGATGATGCCGATAGGTCAGTCTATTGAAGAGTAGACTATCAATTCTTTATATGATTGTAACAAGGATTTAACAAAAAATTAATGCAATGTGTATTCCAGTTCACATCTCAAAAAATTCATCAAGAAAATTCAATGGATAGAACTGAAGCATGATTGATCCGGATTTTAGCATAGGGGAAAGGTGCAGGTGAAACCATACAAAGGGAGAGGTAAGTGTCAACTTTCTTTCCTTTTTTTGTAAAAGCCGATCCTTAAGAATAGATGCCGAGAGCCTTGAAACTGTGTTGACAAGGGAACGCTTTAAATGCAGGTCGAGTTCAGAAGGGAACATGGTTGAAAAAAAATTCAGCACTGCCACACGGTATAATGTGTAGCGTTTGGTTTGTTGGAGTGGTTGATTTGGTGATTTGGGCGAAGCGCAGGAGCTATGGTAGGCTGAGGTGGCTTTAGGGAGGATTGTGTTGAAAACTTGGATCATCTCGGTAAGTATCGGCATTCTCATCTTGCTCCTGCTGACCTCGTGGTTGCTGCCTGGGGCCTTTAGCGCGAAAGGGAAACCGTCCGAACTCGAAGTGACACTGGCAAGACTCGCACGACATTGGGCAACTCCCTCCCAGTATCGAAACGCGAGCAATCCTGTCCAATCCGGCCCCGACGTTCTCGCTGATGCCCTGCATCATTTTGCCGATCATTGCTCGACCTGTCACGCGAATGACGGAAGCGGGAAGACGGCGATGGGGCCTAATTTTTACCCCCCTGTGCCGGACCTGCGAGATGAAGTCATTCAATCGATGTCGGACGGAGAATTGTTCTACGTGATTCATTTTGGCGTTCGATTTACCGGGATGCCCGCATGGGGAGACGGGAATCCCGACAAAGACTTGGACAGTTGGGGGCTGGTCCATTTTATCCGTCGCCTCCCGAACATCACGCCGGATGAAATCAAGACGATGAAGACCTATAATCCGAAGACCCAGGCGGAACGAGAGAAAGAAGAAGCATTCGATCGATTTATGGCAGGAGAAGACTTTGAACCCACCGACGACCATCATCATTAATATTCATCCGAAATATTCATCCGCCCCCTCATCCGTGAGGTCTTACGAACGAAAGGAGCGCTCATGACACGCTGGTTTTCCATTCTAATTCTCACCCTTCTCATATTGACCCCCTGTATACTGTGGGCTCATGGCGGTCACGAGCATGTGCTCGGGACGGTCACGGAGTCGACCGCTGACCATATCGTCGTCACGACCCCCAAGGGCGAATCGGTTTCCATCCTTATCGGATCGGAAACCAGCTTTCAGCAGAACGGCGTAGAAACGAAAGACTCACGCCCGCAAGTCGGCGATCGCCTGGTTGCTGAAGTGAGAAAAGATGGAGGGAAATTTCTGGCCGAGGACATTCGCTTTGCTACGCCAAAATCCAAGAAAGCGGAGAAATGACATTCCTCCCAGGTCTAACGAACATTCAGGACTTCAGACCGCCGCCCCTTCACAGCTCGTGAAGGGGCCTCCAAGCCAACCATCCCCCCTCGGCTTTTAAGAGCCAGGGGGTTCTGAACAAACCACCCCACCACCTCATTTCTCACAAAAAACGATAGAAGTGTAGCATTGGTGAGCAAGCATCTGTAGACCATCACTTCCACGCAGCCTATACTTCCTCATCTCTTTCAAAGATTCTGGTATCATCGGCCACTGAACGAAGGAGCCGATCAATTCGTAGAGATTGAATATCGTATTTTGGGTGAAGAGTCGCGAAGGGCCTTCCAAAACTTCTTTGCTACACTCTTTCCCAATTCCATGGGGAACGATCGGGGTGAAAGGATGGTTCGCCTACCTCCCTCATCCCGATCCTTCATGGGTACAACCGACACCGTTTTACAAATTATTTTCTGTTCCCAACAAAGGAGGATCGTAATGCGGACTTATTTCGTTGGCTTGGGATTAGGACTCTGTCTTGTCCTGGGAGGCGTACCTTCAGCCCTGGCTCTCCAATCAGGAGGCGTGGAAATCGGTGATCTGGAAACAGGCTCAGTCGTCGGCCAACCCTTTGCAGAATTAGATGTTGATTTGTCTTTGACGGCCGCCAACGTTGCCGGCAGTGATGGATGGTATCCCCCGACATCCGTGTTGAATCTCACGAGGTCCGGGACAGGTGGACGAGCCGGTCGCCCGGTCCTGATCAAAGTGACGAATAAACTCCAAAAAGACTACACGTTCCATCTGTCGGCGGATTCTTCTCATGCTGGACCATGGTCGATGGAAGCCAAAGTCCACCTGAAACCAGGTGAAACCAAGTATATCGGAATCCCGACAAGTGACCTGACCTATGTCACGGCCAATAATGTCTTGAACTACAGCAATCCTGAATCAGGAGACCCGAAAGGTCAATTAATCATACTCCGATAGCAACATCTAGACTGCAAAGACACGCAACCACGAGAAGCCCTGGGCTCTTCATGACAGAGACCGGGGCTTTTCCTTTTTTCCCTTGTCGATCTTTTCTATAATTGAACATTCGAGGTACGTGCATCCAGGCCTGGTAACAAGGCCGATAGATCAATCGTATCGGGTTTGTTCTTTGATACGTTTCCTGTCCGGTCATTCCTGACATTCGGATCATTGCTATCAAACATGAATGAGGTGGTCTTCATGGGACGTCCCCCAGTAACATCGAGGTTTCTTTCCAATACGATCATGGTCGGCATCATATTCCTGACTGCCACTTTTCTGCCCCCCACGATCGAGGCCTATGCTCACGAAGCGCGAGAACTGTATAATCAGGCGTTGTCTCTGACGCAAGAAGGGCAAATAGCCGAAGCCGAACGTACGCTCAAACAGGCTATTGCCCAATTCCCGCGTTTTGCCGATGCTCATCACCTGCTTGGCATTCTCCAGTTTCGACAAGCGCCAGAGTCCGCGGAAGCAGTGTCAGCATTGCGTCAAGCCATCGCCCTCAACCCCAACTTTGCCAAGGCTTATTATGACCTGGGGCTCATTCTCATCCATCAGCAACAGTTTGACGAAGCCCGAAAAGTCTTACACACGGCGTTGAAGGTACACCCGAACTATTGGCAAGCGCAGCTGACCCTGGCTCAACTTCATGAGCACACGCAGGAGTTCGCAAAAGCCAAGAAAGGCTATGAAACAGTCTTGGCGGTTGCACCCTCTGACGCGGAGGCGTTGTACGGTCTTGCCTACCTCGATAATCAGGACAACATGATCGAGGAAGCTCTGGCTCTAACCAAGAAGCTTACGTCTGCTCATCCACAACATGCGAAGGGCTGGCATTTGCTCGGACGGCTCGCTGAACGGCAATCGGAGATTCCAACCGCCATTGACGCCTACAAGAAAGCCATTCAATACCAGCCAGACCTCCCCCGTATTCATTATGACCTTGGGTCGCTGTATCAGGTTCAACGACAACCTCAACTGGCCATCGAGCAATTCGAACTCGCCACACAGCTCGACCCGACACACGCCGAAACGCAACTCAACTTGGGATTGCTCTACGCGGAAAATAAACAATTCGAACAGTCCGAACAGGCGTACACGAAAGCCATCGAATTAGATCCAACTCTGATCGAAGCGTATTACAACCTAGGGACGTTCTATGAATTTTACCGGAAAGACACGGCACGCGCCCTGACCTTCTACCGGAAATACCTAGACTTAGGCGGAGAGGACGGCCGGATACAGAAATTGGTCGAGCAGGTTGCAAAGAGTCCTGAAACGGCTCCGTAGACGGGCACTGCCATCAGCCTGGATGCATCTGACTCTCATCCAAACGAGAGGGATTCCAGGATATCGCCCGAGTATCGCCGGAATATCGCCAAGGGATCGATTGAATTCCGATAACAAACGCGATATCGTGTAGCTATGATCACACAAGCCGATACATGGAGGCCCCGTCTGACGTACACATTGCGCCACCACAATTGGTGGCTTAGTCTTTTGGTATGCCTGCTTCTCACGGCTTGCTCGTTCACGCCTCGTTCCATTGTCCCGCAAACTTTAGAAGGCCAGATTAATCATGAGATTTCCTTCCTGCAGATCAAGGAATCACCTGATACGCACGCCGGCACCCTAATCCTGGTCGGCGGGGAAGTGTTATCGGCAAAACGATTAAAAGACCATACCCGCTTAACCGTCCTGGAGCTTCCCCTGTCCAGCGACCAAGAGCCCACGACCGATCGGACGCTTTCTCAGGGACGCTTTATAGCCCGTCAAACAGCGTTCCTTGATCCGGCGACCGTTCCTCCCGGCACCCGCGTGACACTCGTCGGAAAAGTAACCGGCTCCCATACCGAACTTCTTGACGAGATGGAATACACCTACCCCACCTTGTCCATCGAATACTTGAAGGTTTGGGAAGATGCCGATGACCTCGGCTATCGATACCGCCCTTACGCTCCCCCACCGTTCTGGGGGGGACCGTACTGGGGATACTATGGGGGTTTCTATCGCCCCTATCCTTACTGGTATTGGTAGTAAGAAGAATGTGTTCTGGCGAGAGAAGAAACCGGCAAGAGAGGGTTCCACTGGCAGGAATCGACAGATCTATTCGCTATATTCCAGTCGAGAACTTCCGAAGCCTCGAACGTTAGCTCGTCAAAAATGAAGACAGGAGTTGCACAAAATCAGCGCTGGAGTCATGGCGTGAGTGCGAGAACTCTGCGATCAGACTGACCCCCTCCTCTCCGCCATTCAACAGCAGGATGACGGACGTACCTTCCAGATGCCATTGATCGACAATCGTGAGGTGGCCTCGCTTCAATGCGCGACCCCAGAGTTCCGGAGCATACTGATACAACTCGTTTAGCCAGATTTTTTCTTCGTTTTGCGGTGGTCCATAGATTTGCGCGATCCAGTTTTTGACTTTTTTATAGTTGAGAAGAGGTTGCGCGTCGTTCTCTTCTTCTTCAGTTTCAAAGTAATACTTGCTCGTGTTTAAACGATCATGCTCAAAACCATAGGTCAAGAATGCATCAATACCCACAATCCGAGTCTGATACCCCAACCGATGTTCTCCCGGCATCAGTACTCGCGCATCTAATTCCCAAGACAGCTTGGCTGTTTCTTTGGTCTTCACCTCGGGAATGCTCATGCCCCAACTCGCACCGAGAAAAACATAGCGGCGAGTCGGCGTGGGAAGCATGGTTTTTTGGAGAAGCGCCTCGGAGCCTGAATTCAAGGCTTGGTCAGCCGAATAGACGCCCGAGGCTTTGTCATAGGCTCCCATGGCCGAATCCGCCATTTCAGGATTGTGATGGGAAACAGATTCCGACTCCGGATTGTGCGGCTCACGTTTATCCGTTTCCGTTACCGCCTCATGCCCCATTTCCTGCTCAAAGCTGGAGACGGTTTGCGGCGGGGAAAAGTCTTTCAACGCATCAGATGACTCCGGCACGACAAGATTTCCATGGACGTCGCGATGCTTCACGAGATGAATAAACTCATCATAATTGCCGGCATAGCCGGCCGTTCCCACAGCCATAACCAGTGAGAAGACAAGACTTCCTGAAAAGATTCTATGTTTCATGATCGCGTCACTCTTCCGTTTGATGATGAAGAACTCCATGCACATCACTGAACATACCCCCAGCGTTCTCACTGGCCGAAATTTTCGCTCAACTACGAAATTCTTCTCGGCTCTTTTATGAAAATCTTTAAGGAACGTGCTGAATCATACGGTGACCAAAGGCCCGATTCATCCAGAAAGCCATTGTGAACCAGGAGCTTCGGGGTAGATAGAGTAAAGAATCGAGCCAGAAATGCCTTACAAACTCTTTACCGTATGACTAGCATAATGCCGTTTTTCCGAGCCAATCACTCGGACCGGGTTCGCGTCGAGCAAAAGGAAGATCGATCATTTCAGACCAATTATTCACGAGATTCTTCATCATCTCGATGTACCCCTGAAAGGTCCCGGGTTTGGTGATGTAACCGTTGACTCCCAACAACGAAGTCTTGAATATATCCTGCCCGGATTTGGACGTGGTGAGGATAATGACTGGGATGCGGGCCAAGGCTGGATCCGTCTTAATTTCCAGGAGGGCTTCGCTCCCGCTTTTTTGCGGCATGTTGAGGTCTAACAGAATCACGCCCGGACGCGGAGAAGTTTCGGCATCGGCGAATTTTCCTCGATTGTACAGATAATCGAGGAGCTCTTTTCCATCATGGACGAACCGAAGCTCATTCCCTAACCGGGCTTCTTTCCACGCTTCTTCGGTGAATCGCCGATCATCGGGATTATCTTCCGCCACTAACACAGTCCACGGCAACCCGTACAGGCTCTGCCTCGCGTCACGGATTATCATGGGTTCTTCGAGCCGGACATCATCCATCGTCATCTTTCCATCCAGGTTCATAATCGGTACATGCTCCTACATTAGGGTTGGTTCATCAATCAAATAACTCACGCGAAGAAACAGCCGTATGGCTCACGACTGCATTCGTAGCATGAAACGCGGGTAAAGACGTTGAGACTATTGCTTGTCAAACTGAGAAACTGGAGTAGGCATTGAGGACTGGAGGTGTTCCAGCCTATTCAGGGGTATCATCTCGCCACGCTGCTCTCCTCGCACAGGTCATTATCGGAAAGGACACTGAAAACTTGCGCCGGAAACCATGTTTTCTTCGGCCAAAACGAGAAAAAATTCTGAAGCAGGAATGGTTACGAGGCTTCGGCTGTCGGCTGGGGAACGCAAAGATTACGGGGATTGAGAAGATATTTGATCGAAGCAAGTTCCAACGGATGTGGCTTCCCGAGGGGACGGTCCCCGAAATCGTGAATTTGGAGAAGCTCATCCCATCCACTCACCCGGGTGAGCAACGGATGTGAGACACCTTGATTCCAGGGCTGATTCATTAAGAACACCCGAACTCCGGCTTCACAATACGCCAGGGCATGAACGGGATGGTCATCAACGGCTAAAACAATATTCTCTGCAACATCGGCTTTTTCTTCGGTGAGGTAGAGTTCTTCAAATGGGATTCGATGTCTCTGGAGCCATGCGACTGTTTGAGGACGGGATGTTGGCCGTCGAGCAGTAATGATCGCTATCTTGTATCGACGTTGCAGTCGCGTTAACGCCAACCGTGCTCCCGGCAACAGAGACAAACGCGGGATAGAGTGTTCATGAAATTGTGAAAAAATTTCCTCTACGATGTCTTTCGGTAACTGGGCGCTATCCAACCCTCCAGCACTTCCGTACACTCCCAGAGGCCATGGCGACCCCGTCAGATCACCATAAATTCGCTGAACTTCTGGCTCGGCTTTCGCCAACACATTATCGATATCGACCGCAAAACAAGGACGTGTCATATTCTATCTAACGTGGAGGCTTAATCTTCCGGACCCGAACAATACAGGAGCTTCCTCGATCATACCAGAAAACGGCGATGAGGTCAGGCGTGCCAGCCACTGCCTAATGCGCCAGCGTCACATCGAATCGCTTTGGAACATCCTGAGACTTCAGTGGATGATCAGTCAAGGCCAAATAAGCGACATCCACGGACTTGACCGGGGACACATGCATAAGAAATGGGGTTTCCCAGTCACCATCAGCCACATCCGGTTCTTCAGGAATCAAAACGCGACGAAAGTGTTCCTCATGGGCCGCGAGGATTTTTAAGGGAATACCTCCCACTGTCCCAATCGAACCCTCAGGCGTGACGGTCCCCGTCATAACCGTATCAGCATGAATGATTTCACCCTTGGCTAAGGCCACGACGCTCATGGCCGCCATGGCTGAAAGGCTTTCGCCATACAACGTCACACCGGTATAAGGCAAGGTAAACCGCACGGTCCAGGAATCCGTATTCAGGTTTGCGGCCTGCGAAACGAACTCGAGGGCATGTTGAACAGATTGTTGAGCCAGAGAAGAAAATCGACCTGGCTTGGTGGAGAATTCAAGTTGAAGTCCATCATGATCCGTCCGCTGGACAAACTCCAATTCTACTTCTGCAACAATCCCGACCTGATCCCAATTTTCATTATACGTCGTCCCGAGAATAGGAATGATGGACCGCTGCGAGATCGAATGCCGATCGGCTTCCCCTGCGAACGCCCCAGCACAACATCCGAACGATACGACGAGGCACATCAGTCCGACAAAGGATACCTTCACTTTGCGCTTGTTATGTCCGGGACGACGGCTACAGTCAGAGAATCGGTGAGTGGAGGATGTATGGTAGTTTGTCATGTTCATTCTCCTTGGGCTAGCTTGTTTTTCCCTGCTTCATAGAGTTACTCGGTAGCCGCCTAACCAAACTTGAGCAAAGGGAATGCCATGGCTCAACCGCCAATCTTGCTCGCACGAAGACCGTGCACGATCGCTCACGTCTTCACGAAACCACCTGTTTTTTGAAACGTTTTCGAACGGAAAGAAACCCGGAGAGGAACAACCTTACGGGAAGAAGAAAGGAATCCGTACCGTCAAAAATCTGCCTGCAGAGTCAGTCTATTGAGCATCAACGCACATCTCTGCCGCCACATCACAGCCTATCCCAGCCCCCATTGCTTTATGGCCATTGGCTGAGAGTTCCAAACTCGATGCTCATCTCAAGAAGCCAACAGAAGTGTCCGATCATATATAAGAAAACCACGTTACCCGCGATCTCTCGTTATCATCATGTCCTCAAGAACCATTCCTATCGACCAACTGGCCATTGGGATGTATGTGTGCGGGATCGATCGCCCGTGGATGGATACGCCCTTTCTCCGGCACCGCTTCCTGATCAACGCTCAAGGACAAATCGACAAGCTCAAACAGTGTGGTGTCAAGAAGATTGCGATCGATCTCGATCGTGGGATCGACGTTCAGACTTCAACGGAAGATCAGCAAGCCCATACTCAGACAAGTCAAGAAGAAGGTGCGGTCAATACCGAAAGGCAGGAGTTACAAGAAGCCGAGGAACGTATCGCACACCTTCCACCAACGCTTCGGGGAAAATCGTTGTCTCATGAACTATCGTCCACACGTGACATCCGGGGACAAATGCTTGAAACCGTCGGGGACCTTCTTTCAAGCGTGGCCACATCAGGAGTCGTGCAAGCCAGTCACGTTAAAGAGTTGACTCAAGACATCATTTCTCAAACGCTCGACCATGAAGACGCGTTCATCGCACTTATTCGAACGAATGAATTCTCAACTGACTTACATGAGCATTCGTTATCCGTCGGAACGCTGGCCGTCTTGCTCGGACGGCTGATAGGCTTTGATGATGCACAGCTACAGATCTTGGGAGCCGCTGCACTCCTGCATGACGTGGGCCTGGTGCGCTTACCTCCAGCATTGCTGTCCCCCAAGAATCGACAGACACCGCAAGCGTTCGCACACTATCAATCGCACCCACAACTGAGCCTTGAGATTGTACGGGAAAGTTCAGGACTTCCTGATCAAGTTCAACAGATCGTCGAAGCCCACCACGTGCTTTTGGACGGGACAGGGTATCCGGACAGCCTCACGCCGGAGACCGTGCCGATGAGTAGCCGACTGCTCCGAGTCGTCGATGAATATGATGAACTCTTAACCGGCCAACAGGGACTGCCTCCCATGTCTGGGAAAGAAGCGCTACGGACGTTGTACCAACGTGGACAACAAGGCCAATTGGATCAGCAATTCGTGACGCAGTTTATCGCACAAGTGGGAATCTACCCGATCTACAGCCTTGTCGAGCTGAACACTGGCGAACGCGGAATCGTCACGTCACACTCCCAAGACAATCTTCTCCATCCCACGATCCTTCTCATTCAAGATGCCAGTCGACAAGCCTACCATGACCCCATCCCGATTAACTTTTCAACCTTGCATGACAGCAATCCTGTCCCGGAAATCGTGAAGGTTCTTGATCCCGAACGGGAAGGCATTCACGTGGAAAACGTTCTAGCTGATTGGATCACCATCTAAGCCTGCTCCTGACCAACGGCAGTCTTTGGCTCATTCACTTGGCGACAATGCATCATTCGCAGTCGATTGAACACGGCAGAGATGTCATGCATACGGGGACGGGCGAAGTTCCCCGGATGCCGGCCCTGTCCCCAGAATGGATCCAGCACGTCAAGGCTTTTTTCGTCCAATTCTTCATGAAGTGTCTGAATAGCTTCTCGGAGCGTGGTGGTTCCCGTCAGATATCGCTGCACGATACGATGAATGGCATAGGCCACAGCACGTGTTTGGCTCTCATCGACAAGTTGTTCGACCCCTCGCAGATCAATCGTTTCGGCGCCAAAATCAAGAGTCCCAGGACCCCGAACGGCTATGTTGACGTCTCGCCGTCCCCGGGACGAATTTACGCTGTTTGCGCTTGGCATGCGCGAGATGAGAGATGGAAACGATCCTGAAGCTTCAACGATCCGATTCGACACCTGGCGACGCATGATGGCCTTGGCTTCATTCGACACGTTTTCCGGGATAAATTCCTTGAGCAGAATAACCACATCTGCCACGTCAAAATAATCGCCGCATCCCCCCATGACCATAATCGTTGACACCCCAAGCTCCTGGTACAATTCCCTCACTCTGTCCAGGAATGGCGTAATCGGCTCATAGTCTTTGGAAACCAGAGCCTGCATGCGCGCATCGCGAACGAGAAAATTCGTCGCACTGGTATCTTCATCCATCAATAACGCAGTACTACCCATTTCAAGCGCTTCGAGAATCGATGCGGCTTGACTGGTGCTGCCGCTGGCATTTCCTGTCGAAAATGCGACCGTAGACTGCCGCTGGGGAAGATGGCTAATAAAGCCACTGATATTGACGTTTGCGACCGTCCGTCCATCCTCTGCCCGAATTTTAACGGCATCGGGAGCCGTCACGACATATTCCCGACCATCACCGGGGACATGGGGATAGACACCATGTTGAAGAGCCTGCAGCAACGTCGATTTCCCATGATAGCCTCCTCCGACGATCAAGGTAATGCCTCGTGGAATCCCCAACCCGACGAGTGCATGGGTCAATTGTCCACATTGTTGAACTGGATGTGGAACAGGCAACGTCACCCGGAGAGAGCGGGGACTCTGAAACGATCGCACCTGCTCTTCGGCTAAGGGCTGTGTCGAATTACCACTTTTGCGGGGAAGCCTGGAACCATCGGCGACAAACGCGACAAGACCATGCGCGTCCAGTTCTTTCCGAATCGCCTCATAGTTTTCCGCATAATCGACATGTGTTCGACAGGCTTGATGAGGTAACCGCTCCCAGAACAGGCTGCGCTGAATGATTGAAGGGATTTCTTTAAGAAGCATGGCCTCAGCTTGCTTTCCCAAGACCGTTCGTCCAGAAGCCGGCAACCCCACTTCCAGACGCGCCTCCACCCAGTCTTGAGTCAGCGCGACCGCCGTCCGCTCGAGAATTTCCTGGCCACCCGCGTCAATAGTCATCAATCCGCTTTTTCCGATGCCTCGATGTCCTTGTGCGATCTGTGTAATCGACCGGTGAACCATGCGCGCTAAAAAATCCCGGAGCGCCACGGCTCGAACGCGAGTGTGATACAGGTCCGGAGGTATTTTCGAGACGGAGTGATCGACGCGAACGCGAATTTTTGATGGCGCGGCAAAGGGGTCGCCTTGGACATGGTCAATGTAAATCCTGGCCCACCCGCCATCATATTCGCCTTGAATATCTTTATAGGCTTTATAGCCTCGCCCGTCGATACGCGACAGCACGTGTCGGAGATCATCCAGTGAATTCATCGAGTTTTCCCTACGCAAACAGTACGATTTTCGTAGTCCGTGTGACGTCTCTCGTCACGCCAGCATCATTTGATGACGAAGGACGATTCACAGATGACGCACACGTCACATCTTCACTTGTTCACTTGTACGTTGGAAAGATGCTCAAGCCCGAGAAGTAGTGCATGCGTTCCTTTTTGTCCATGTCCATGCGCTTGAACGGCAAGATATAACTGTCGAACGAGTGAAAGCCCAGGCAGGTTCAAGTTCATTCGCTTGGCTTCTTCGAGTGCAATTCCCATATCTTTAATGAAATGATCGACATAAAACCCTGGATCAAAATCACGGGCCAACATTCGCGGCGCCAGATGCTCCAACGTCCAGCAGGCAGCCGCGCCTCGACGAATCGAGCTCAATACGATCTGGAGGTCAAGCCCGGCTTGATAGCCGTACAACAAGGATTCACATACGCCGATCATCGTACCGGCGATGGTTATTTGGTTGCACAATTTCGCATGCTGCCCGGCCCCCGCCCTACCCTGGTAGACGATCGTGTTTCCCAGGATGCTCATGAGTGGATACAAGGCGTCCACGACCACCCGATCCCCGCCCAGCATGATCGAAAGCGTCGCATTCCGGGCGCCGACATCCCCACCCGAAACAGGCGCATCGATGGCGTAAGCGCCTTTGGTCGACGCCGTTTCGGCAATCTCCATGGCTAATGTCGGCTCAGACGTCGTCATGTCAACATACACATGGTCAGGCCTGGCTTCTGAGAGCAACCCTTGGGGGCCCAGGTAGATTGCACGCACATCATCCGGAAATCCCACCATGGTAAACACGATGTCGCATTGAGCTGACATCATCCGAGGAGAATCCACCCAGTGCGCTCCGGCAGCAAGCAATCCATCTGCCTTTTCGCGTGACCGGGTCAACACGGTGATATCATACCCATGACGTAATAGATGGCCGCACATCGGGTTTCCCATCACACCAGTCCCAATCCATCCAATTCTCAAGGGAGAGGGCAGTTCAAAAGATGTCGGATGTTCGGGATTCATGCTCTTGGGAGGCTCAGCCAAAACTCGTCTCTAACTCTCTCGACTTTCAGATAACGATTCACGATCGTGGCGCTGTGGCGGGTTGTTGTTGGGTCAGACAATGAATCGTCCCGAATCCCCACACCAAATCAACGGCATGGAGGCCAACCACGGCCCGATCAGGGAATAACTCTCCGAGAATTCCAAGCGCCTCGCGATCGTTCGGATCATTAAAAGTTGGAACGAGCACGGCCTTATTGGATACGTAAAAATTCGCATAACTGGCCGGAAGCCGGCGACCTTCAAAAAATAAGGGAGCCGGCATGGGGAGATGAATGACGTGAATCGCCGAACCATCTTCAAGCCTCATGCCTTCAAGCCGTTCACGATTCTCTGATAACGCGCGATAATTGTCATCGCCCACGTTCTCTTCCTGACACAAAACGACCGTGTTCCGGTTCACGAAGCGACAAAGGTCATCCACATGCCCATGCGTATCGTCACCGGCAATCCCATTTCCAAGCCATAGCACATTCGTGGCGCCCAATTCATCCCTGAAGACCTGCTCATAATCACGACGGGAAAACCCTGGATTCCGCACCTGTACATGTTCATCCAGCAAACATTCTTCCGTCGTCAGCATCGTGCCATGTCCATTCACATCGATGCTTCCGCCCTCCAGAACTACCTTTCGGCCCGAATGCTCCACGATCGAAAGCGGTATCTTGAGTTTGGTGACCAGCCGTTCAGGCACCCGGTTATCTTTCTGCCAATCCGGATAGCGCGCCCAGGCGTTGAATTGAAATCGCGCGATGCGTAGTTCGGATGGCGACTGCGCACGCTTCACGAACAGCGGGCCAAAATCCCTTGTCCACCCCCGGTTCGTCGGAATGCGAAAAAATTCCACGCGGGCTTGATGTACCCCAACACGTTCCAACACCCGCTTGGCCTTGGCCTCATGCGATTGATCATTCACCAGAATCCGCACGATTTCACCAAGACTCAGCTTTCGGACGATTTCGCCGTACACCCAGTGGATGACGGCCATTTTCCCCGGCCAATCAGACCCATTGTGCGGCCAGCCGATCCAGGTGGCCTCATGCGGCTCCCATTCAGCTGGCATGAAAAACCTTTGATGTGAAAGTTTCGCCATATATGGTTATGAAGTTTGATTGTGCGATGAACCGTCACGCCCGCTGCAGGCGGACAGCAAGGATTTGCCGTGTTACAGGAGTACCGTTCATCTCATCGCGAAGAAGTATGTCTCAACCTTCAGCGTCTAATAGCCTCTTCGTTATCCCTCCATACGCATCAATCCGGCGATCGCGGAGGAACGGCCAATGACGACGAGTTTCTTCAACACGAGAGAGATCGATATCGACCAACAAGACTTCTTCTTTTTCTACGGAGGCCTGAGCCAACATCACACCAAACGGGTCGCAGACAAATGAGCTCCCCCAAAACTCGATCCCGTCGCCACCGTCTTGTGGGATTTCATGCCCGACGCGATTCACGGAAATCACGAAGACGCCATTGGCGATCGCATGACTCCGCTGTATCGTGATCCATGCGTCACGCTGCGCCACTCCCTCCTTGGCTTTTTCAGCCGGGTGCCACCCGATGGCGGTCGGATATAGGAGGATTTCCGCACCCCGTAATGCGGTCAATCGCGCGGCCTCTGGATACCACTGATCCCAACAAACCAACGGACCGATTTTCGCCTGCGCCGTATGAATAGCCTGGAATCCTTTATCGCCCGGCGTGAAATAAAACTTTTCGTAATAAGCCGGATCATCGGGTATATGCATTTTTCGATAATGTCCAGCGATTTCCCCACTTTCATCGATCACGACCAAGGAGTTGTGATAGACCCCAGGCGCTCTTCGCTCAAACACGGACACGACAATCGTCACACTTTTATCCTTGGCGACTTTCCCCAAGGATTCCGTCGTTGGTCCTGGAATGGGTTCGGCCAGATCAAACAGGGCCGCATCCTCTTTTTGACAGAAATATCGAGAACGAAATAATTCCGGCAGACAAATAATCTTCGCGCCGCCCCGGGCCGCTTCTTCGATTCGAACAATCGCCCGTTCTACGTTGTCAGCCGTATCGAGCGAACAACGCATCTGAATAGATCCGACTGTGATCATTCGTGACACCTTTCCGTAGCTGGCTATGGGATTTTCACACCTGGAAGAGTATGTACCCTGGTCAATCTTCCATCGCGCTTACATGAATGTTAGTCCTGGACGGCTGACGAAGGCAGGGGTTCCGTTTTTTCTGGATGAATCAACCTCGGAGCCGTCAGGTCTTGCGGAAAATGTCCATTGAGTGCAAGAGATCTGAGCGTGACACCCTCGAGTGCTTCTTCGACGGCTTCGTCCCGCTTTCTTAAGACCTTGTCCACTTCTTTCATCTCTCCATGAGTAAAGAGAGGACCCGCCTGATCTTGGGCCCTCACGATGTCGAGAATTTCCACGACCGTCACCTGTTCCGGAGGACGCCCGAGCGAAACACCGACAGGTTCAGAGGTCTTTACCACAACTCCACCTTCGACGAGAACGTTGATGATTTCTTCTACGACGGAGAGCGGAACATTTAACTTTCGCGCTATTCTCCATTCTTCTGCGGGTGGGGAACCCCCAAAGTAGCGTCTGGTCATTTGAAGGAGAATGGCCAGCGTCACATGCTCGCGGAAGGTGTGCGTATTTTGTCTCCACCGTAACTGCATCAGATACGCCGATGGATGCTGATGATAATAGGCGACCTGGGCTCCAGCCAACACGATCAACCACCCGACATACAACCAAATCAAAAAGAGGATTAAGACCGCAAAACTCGAATAAATGGCGCTATAATTTCCAGAGCTTGCTACGGTTTTGGCGAATATCAGTCCGGCTAATTGCCAGAGGATACCCGCGGTCACACCCCCAACGAACGCAGAACTAAGTTTTACCGAGGTATAGGGAACGAATTTATACAGAAAGGTAAACACAAAGCAGATAAACACGAACGGTAACAATTTTGTCGCCCACAACATCAAGTATCCAAATGGCTGAATCGAGACAACCTGTTGTACCAACCAATGACTTTGAGCTGAGGCGGTCAAGCCAAAAGCCGTAAACACAAAAACCGGCCCCACAAGCACCACACTCAGGTAATCAGTAAATTGTCGCGCCAATGGACGTCCCTGCTGCACTCTCCACACCGAATTTAATGCTTCTTCGATCTTCGCGATGAGGGAATAAGTCGTATAAAATAACCCGGCAACACCAACAGCGCCCAAGACTCCAACCTTCAAATTATCCACAAAACCAATAATGTTATGGGTAATGTCAGCTCCCTTCTCGCCCAATGGTTCTAGCGCATGGGCCAACAGGGGCTCGATCTCTTGATGAACCCCGAAGGCTTTCAAGACAGAGAACATGACGGCTAAAAATGGAACGATCGACAACAAGGTCGTATAGACCAAACTCGTCGCGCGCATGCTCAGGACGCTCTCTTTAAACTCCCACGCTGCGACAAACATCAAACGCAGACAACTGACCCAGTATCGCTTTAGCGGGTCGAGTCTATCGAGATTGACTTCCCATAGGTCTCGTTGGCAATAACCAATAGCTCGCTGAATCATTCTCATCCTTCCTCGGGATTCATGTTGAAATAGCCTACATTGCTCCCTAGGAAATGTCCACAAAAGTCAATTAATGTCATAGCCGTTTCACATAACTTCCGTATGGTTCAACGTCGTAGCACGCGGGGTTTGTCGTATTAATGGATTGGCACTTATTTGGACTCACTATAATCATCTCCACTGTGCTCCCCCTGTCTTTCACGCTATGGAGACTTTAAGAGGCAGCCACCGAAACGTACCACAATGCGGAGTATGAAGTTATGACTCATGCAAAGGATAAAAGAAGACTGATAAAGCGATGGGAGAGGGGCCGTGACTAAGCTTGACGGGGGTCTTCGCAATATAGATCAGATACGCTGCCTACACACATTACCGTTCGACATCAGATTACAGAAATCTCTACAGTCAGATCAGGATATTCAATTTGTTCATCACCGCTTCTATCTTCAGGACACAAGAGAAGGATAACTTCCAATCGTGCCGTAGTCACTGCTACCACCACCACTACTTCGATCATTCCGGCCTTTATCAATGGCATCACATTCTACGCGCGCGATGATTTCTTTGTCCGGAGCCTCATGTACGGCAGTAACCACCGCCGTCACGATACCAACAACCTTAATGGGACCGCTCGGGTTGGAACAGTCTGCTCTGTCGTACACAACGATCGTCGTCACCCAATCCCCGGTGAGCGGATCTCTATTGGCCTCATACAACGCTTTCATGCTGGGGAAAGCTGATGCAACAGCCCCACCGATAAATTGCAAGTTTGTGCTTCCTGCCACAACTTCGGGGCTTGTATAGGTGCCATTGGTCAATCCGTCGAGCATCGTCGTCAATCGAGCTGCGTTGGCAGGAGTTTCTTGAAAAGAGTGCCACCCCGCACAGCCGTCCAGGGTGCCTGTAGGATGAAATTTAATCGTATTCGGACAACTACCACCGCCCTCAAACCATGCCTTGGAAATTCCCACAGGAAGGCTAAGCACTCCCTCTGGAACCACGGTGAGCGGTAACAATGCCGCGGTCGCCCTGCTAGAAACCTCAAGTGAATTGATTCCCATGGCACGGGCAAAAAATGTTCCGATTGAGCCATTGGCCGTACGATCTCTCCGTGTAAGCACCGAGACCGCATTTGGCCGAGCGGCAGCCGGGATGAGCGCATTCGAGGCATCCTGCCATTGCCCGATTGCAATATCATTGGCATCGATCATCATGGAGACACCAGCTACCATATTATTGTTCGCAACGACATCCATTGCATCGAGGATTTGCGTGCGATATGCGGGCGTCAATACAAACTGCTGTTGTTCCTCAAGGTCCAGGCCCTCGTAAATGAGGCCCAACTCCCTCGCTCCGGCTAGAGCGGCTCCATCCGCGACCTTTTGCAGCTGATTTTTGGCCATCCAGCCATAACTCAGATCAATAGCGAAAGCCGTGACAATGAACAACAGAACCATGACTATCGCAGAGGTGAGTCCTACGGCGCCACGCTCGTTCGAGAAACAACGTATTACAGAGTCCATTACAATTTACTCCAATCTCAGGACGGTAATGGAATTCAGATCCATCGTATTAGGGAGCATGGGGAGCAATTTGGAAATAACCATAAACTCATGCGGATATTGCACCCGAACTTCCAGTTTGTCTCCTGAACTTCCACCAGCGCCGTTGACAGTAATGGTAGCATCTGTCGGATTAAGCCCCTCTTTGGTTAAGGATTGTTCAACAGCTTGTTTAATACTCGTTTCGGTCGGTAATGGGGTTATCCTAAGGATGCCATAACGCGCCGCGTCCCGGCTGATCGTATCGAGAGCCGTTTGCTTCTGAATAAGATTCCCAAAATCGATCGCTCCAAAAATCAACGTAGTCAAGATGGGAAGCAACAGCGCAAATTCCATGAACACTGCGCCTTCCTCTTGGTTTAGACGCCCTCCCCACGAACAGCCCTGACGATTTCCCAACCCTTGATCCGATGGTCTATTATTGAGCTGATTGCGTTTCATAGTCCCCCGTTTTTTCAAGAATAGGTTTAATAACTTTCAACAACGATGATCCAGTGAATCCCTCCCCCTTAACTAGCGGCCGTCATAGAAGAAGCGATGCTATTAAACGTATTGGCTATCACCTGACCCAATGTGGTCACCGCTCCCAAAATCACGGCGCCAATTAAGGCGGCTAACAGTCCATACTCTAATGCCGTGGCCCCTGTTTCGTCGTTGATAAATGCGTAGATGCTGTTCATAGTGTGTCCCCCTTGGTGAAGTATTGTGTGATCCCCCGCGTTCATGTCCTGATATAGAGCAAGCCCAATGCCATCCCCCTATGCTCCTCTCCACGTTGCTCATTAGTGACACCTAGAGGAGAATCCTGCGACTTTACGACACCTCGCGCACATTGCATGCACATGGCCCAGAGAGCCTCTGTGAGGGCTTCCGTCGATACCCATGACAGCTACATCACAGCAACATCGATTACTGGAGAGTAATGACAGGAAAGTGTCACCAGTTACAGACATCAGCGAGCATTCTTGCAGCCAATGTCTGTCAATCCCTCGAAAGGACTAGCAGGCAATCAGGTGAGCAACGGCCAAAAATTTCTCAAAAGAGGATTGAAGGGTCTAGAGCCAATAACAAGATTCATCGTTAAATTCGTCGACAGTCCATCGATACCAGACAAACGGCTTGAGTAAGCGTACCATTGATATACTCAAGACCATTGCTTACAGGCCTCTGGACGCTTTCGATTTTGTAAAATATCTTGGTAGGGGATTGAAAGATAGGGGGAAAAATACAGCCGTCTCAATCGACTCGATTGAGACGGCTGGGGGGGAGGAACACAGGGGCTCGTCACCGAACCCCATACTCCGCGGGGGAGCGGAATGGTCAATTTCCTGGTTAATGATGATTCATAGCTAAATGTATTCGATTCTTTCAAAACGCCACATTTGTATGCTGATCATAGCTCTACTCGAGAAAAACAGTTTTCCACAATATCGTTATTTTCTTATTCATGCTACCCATTCTTTAAGGCTCCATACTTCTCAACTAATCCGTTCAGCTAATCTGTCAAATTGATCACACGCATTTTCACAAAATTCCTGTACGAGAGACGACAATGAATCATATTGGCCTTAGCTCCGTCAAAAGTTGAAATAGCGGCACCGAAATACTTCTTCTCACTGTCGACCTCGACACAATTCTCTCATGTTTCTCCATAGGTCGATCGCGAATGTCGCTTAACTTCCAGCGGTCATCGATGACGAAATCGTATTAAACGTATTGGCTATCACCTGACCCAATGTCGTCACTCCTCCCAAAATCACGGCGCCAATTAAAGCGGCTAACATTCCATACTCTAATGCCGTGGCTCCAGTCTCGTCATTGATGAATGTGTAGATGCTGTTCATAGTGTGTCCCCCTTGGTGAAGTGTTGTGTGATCCCCCGCGTTCATGTCCTGATATAGAGCAAGCCCAATGCCATCAATTTCTTCCCCAATCACCTCTGCTCGTTCCTCGCGACGAGAAGACATTCGAACACGTTGAGACTTCTTGGTGCCCGTTGACGGATTAATCAGGTATCGGGTCTACCGTCGACACGTATGACAGGACCACCACGCGAACGGTCAAGAACGCGCAGGAACAGTGCGCAAAGATCTCTGTACGAAGGAATTGTGCAGCATTGTGCAAGGGAAAACGTGTCAATCCCTCGAAAGGACTAGCCCGCAAGATGGACAACCACAGACCGCAGTCTCTACGAACAGGGAAGAATGTGAAAGAGCAGACAGCAACCTATAGCGTTAAATCCTTCGACAGAGACGAACTGCCTTGCATGACCAATCATAACGACTGAGAAGCACGGTATGACTCTTCAGGCCCAAAAGGCCTGAATCACAAACGCAGGAGCGCGTTCAACGAAGAACTATAGCGAACCCCAATACGTTCCTGGCAGGGAAATAACGCGAACTCCGTGCGATACGGTGCTTCAAGAAGCCGATTTTTTCTGAAACGGCTATAGGAATAAAAAGTAGAGAGAGAAAACAGAGGTTATATGAAACGGCTGCGGGATATCATGCTCCGAGAGCAGTAGGCGATGGGCGAGGCCGCCCATCATGCAACTGCGGCAACTCACATTAATGAGATCACTTGGGAATGATTAAGCCTTTACCAACCCTCCCCGTAAAGTTCAAAATTCGCACCTTTCGACGACCAGCCTTGTTCCAAAGTACTGATAAACTCTCTTGACTTTACAGACATCGCATTTGTTGAAACTCAATGGCCCGACGACGGAATGGGGTCAGTTTTGCAAGCTCTTGCTTCGCCAAAGTCAAGTTTTGCTGCGCCTTTTCATAGTAGGTGGTTTGCGCGTCAACCGCTTGTTCAAAACATCGAACCGCCCGAGCGGTTTGATGCGCTTCCAAAAACAGCAGCCCGAGATTGTTGTAGGCTCGTGGTGCGTCAAGGCCTCGCTGAAACGCATTATAGGCATCCGTGTATTGACCAAGCTTGGCATAGGTCAGCCCGAGATTATTCCAAATCTTCGGGTTTGGCGAACCGACGTTAATGGCATGTTGAAAAACTTTGACGGCTTCTTCATAGTCCTTGTTAAGAAAATTGGCCATGCCTAAATTATTCAATAGATGTGGATCATTGGGATTGAGCATCAGGGCTTTCCGATAATGTTTCATCGCTTTGCCGTGCTCCGACCGGCGATCGGCCACGATGCCAAGAAAATTATGCGTACTCCACAATTGCGGATTAAAGACCAACGCTTGTTGAAATTCGAGCTCAGCCTCTTCATCGCGACTCATCCGTAACAAGGCTCGCCCCATGCCCTCATAGGCCAAAGCATGCTCAAAGTCATAATCGAGAATTTCATGAAAACGGTCATACGCTTTCTCCGCCTTTCCGTGTTGAAGATAGACCTGGCCGGCCTTATACCGAGCTGATATCCGCTCTGGCTCTAACTTCAAGGCCGCCTCGTATTGAACCGCCGCTAGGACCACCTTTCCCTGATCGAATTGAGTATCGCCAATCTTCTCGTATTCGTCAGGAGTAAATTGCTTCACGTTTTCCTTACTCACGCTTTCATCGAACGGCAGCCCGGCTTTTTGACGTTCAAGCATCGGTCGATAATGTTCATCCTGTAGCTCGAAAAGAGAGTCTGAGGCACATCCCGACACCAGCATCAAACATCCGACCGCCACCAACACCGACGAACATGTCTCACGATAATAAGCTTGCCTCGTTGCATGCTGCCGTCTCATACATTCACCTTCCACCTTTCTCGTTCATCGACATCTACCATATGTTGTCTACACGGACACGTCATCATCCGCCACCACCCATGGCCGGAAAGACTTTTTTCATGAGGAGAATCACTCCAGGTCCCATAATGACGATCAGAAGAGCCGGAAAAATACAGAGAATCAAGGGACCCATCAGCTTCACGGGTAATTTGGCCGCCATTTCTTCGGCCTTGAGTCGTCGATTCATCCGCATGGAGTCTGAGTGAACACGAAGCGCCTGTCCAATGCTCGTGCCAAACCGATCAGTCTGTATGAGTAACGCCACCAAACTCCGAATTTCTTCGACATCTGTACGATCATTCAGATTTCTCAAGGCTTGTTCGCGAGTCAAGCCAGCACGCAATTCTAAGCTTAGGATTTTAAATTCATCGCCAAGATCCTTGTGACCGATACTAATTTCTTCACCGACTCTGGCTATCGCCTGATCAAGGCCGAGCCCGGCTTCTACACAGACCACCATAAGATCCAAAGCATCCGGGAATCCATCGATAATCCGCTCCTTCCGTTTATCCATCGCCTGACTGAGCCAAAACTGGGGAGCATAGAACCCAACCATCGCCGACCCGACCAAGCCCCCGATGAAATAGGACATGGGTTTGTCCTTGGTCATTTCGGCTCCAAAAAGAAAAAACATCCCGACGCCGAAGATCATGAGAAAAATCTTGGTGCCCAAGAAAACAATGGGAGCGCGAGGACTGCGATATCCGGCCGTCACGAGTGATTTGCGCAGCCTGGAGGTCTCCGCTTGGTCTTTTGGCTTATTCGCCTGACCAAGCTTTTCTAAGAGTTGCAGCAACTGGGATTTCAGGTAACCCACCCCGGCCTCTTGCTTCATGTCTTCTTGAGTTTTGACTTTGCCCTTAACGCGTTCACCCCACTCTTTCGCCCGTTTCCGAGACTGAAATAAGGCATACCCCCCCACCATGAGGATGAGCATCCCGACGAAGACCAGACCGCTAATGAGTAGTGCTAATTCCATATCACGCCTGTTAGGTTTTGATATTGATCATCCGTTTGATCACGACTCCGCCAATCGTCATCCAGACCAGTGCCACGCCAAGCATCATTTGACCAGTGGGGTCGCTGTACAACGGATCCATATAAGCCGGGTTGATCCACGATAACCCGAATAACAAGACAATGGGCAACGCCATCAACACGATCGCCGACCATTTCCCCTCCGCCGACAAGGCTTGAACGCGGCCCAACAATTCAAAGCGCAATCGAATCAGTCGGCTAATTGCTTCGATGATTTCAGCTAAGTTTCCTCCGGTCTCCCGCTGCACGATCAATGCCGTCACGAAAAACTTTAAGTCCACACACTCGATCCGCTTCGAAAGACTTTTCAGTGCTTCCGGAATTTCAATGCCATACGAGATCTCTTCCACAGCTCGCCCCATTTCAGGTCCAATAGGATCAGGAAATTCATCCCCGACCATCTTCATCCCTACCGAAAAGGCATGACCAGCCCGAAGCGCTCGAGCCATCAAATCCAAGGCATCAGGTAATTGCTGCTGAAACATCAAAAACCGACTGCTCCGCTTCCAACGCATATAGCCATAGGGCAGAAAAATTCCCACGGCCCCGCATCCCAACATCCCTAACATCCCTAAATTGTAGATGATCGCAGCTAACCCGGCGAAGGATGCCGAAACCAACGATGCCAGGACGAACACGCTGAGGGGCATGTGACTATTGGCTTGAATGAGTAGCAGTTCAATCGCCGAAAGGCTTGTGACCTTGGCCAGCAACTGATTGAGCCACTCGAAATTTCCGGTCGCCCGCTTTCGAACAATGTTCGCTTGCTGCGATGAATCCGAATCCGCTTTCGGCTTTCCAGAGGCCCGTAACCGCCGTTTGATCTTTTTGTTCTTGGGACTTAAATAGGTATAATAGGTGTGAAATCCCCCTTCAATCAGAAGAATGATGCTGACGAAGATCCCTATGCTAATGAGAATCGTCATGTCAGTCTCAGCCCTCGAATAGGCGCGGGAACGCTCTCATGCGATTACACTTCATAGATTTTGCTCGGATCGAAGACCTCCGGGTCCACTTCGATGCCCAAGGCCTTAAACCGCTCGACAAATTTTGGACGCACACCCGTCGCCGCGAATCGTCCCTTTACCATACGATTTTCATCTAATGCCGTTTGCTGGAAAGAGAAAATCTCTTGCAGCGTAACGATTTCTCCCTCCATCCCGGTAATCTCTTGCAAACTCGTCATTTTCCTGGTTCCATCCGACATACGCGTCATCTGCACCACGACGTCAAGCGCGGAACTAATATAGTGCCGCAGGGCTTTCGTCGCCAGATTAAGCCCTGCCATGGCAACCAGGGTTTCCACACGAGTCAACGCATCGCGAGGAGTATTGGCGTGGATCGTCGTCAATGATCCATCGTGACCCGTGTTCATGGCCTGTAACATGTCCAAACATTCTCCAGAACGCACCTCACCGAGGACGATACGATCGGGTCTCATTCGCAGAGTATTTTTGACTAACTCACGTTGAGACACCTCTCCGCGTCCTTCCACGTTCGGCGGACGAGTTTCCAAACGGACGACATGGTCTTGTCGAAGTTGAAGCTCCGCTGAGTCTTCAATCGTGATAATCCGTTCATCCGAGGGGATAAAGCCCGACAAGATATTGAGGATGGTGGTTTTTCCGCAGCCCGTTCCTCCAGCGATTAAGACATTGAGCCGGGCTTGGACAATGCCACGCAATAGCTCTGCGATCTCTGGCGTTAAGGACCGTTTGGCGACCAAGTCCTCAATCTGCAATTTATCTTTAGAAAACTTTCTGATCGAGATGGAGGAGCCATCTAAAGCCAACGGTGGAATGATGGCGTTCACACGTGATCCATCAGCCAAACGGGCATCGACCATCGGCGATGATTCATCTACGCGTCGCCCGATGGCTGAAACAATTTTTTCGATGATCTTCCGAAGATGCGTTTCATCACGAAACTTCACATCCGTCGGTTGTAACTTCCCGGCACGTTCGACATAAATTTGGTCAGCTCGATTCACCAGGATATCATTCACCGTGGGATCCTGAAGTAATGGTTCCAGGGGGCCTAGCCCCATGACTTCCCATTGAATTTCGGTGATGAGCTGCTCACGTTCACGAGCGTTGAGGGGAACCGGCTCTTGCTCAAGAAATTTTTCGACGAGGTTGCTCAACTCGGTCTTGAGCAAGTTCTCATCGAGCTTGGCCACGACCGAGAGATCCAGCGCTTCGATGACCTGCCGGTGCAGTCGCCCTTTTAATTCCTCAAGGTTCGTCTTCCCTGTCCCTACTTGGTCCCAATCGGTCGCAAACATCGTGAATCCTGTCTTTCAAAAATGATAGAGAAAGCATTAGGCTGGAGCCGCACTCGGCTGAGCTCGTTTTTTCTTCGAAGATTTCATCCAGTTGCTCCAGAAGGAACTTGACTCCTGCATTGGTGCATCGCCCAAGAAGGAAGCAGCAAACTTTTGATACATTTTCGTCAATGCCGAACGTGGCGCGATCATCACGACAGGCTTGCCACTATTGATCGCACTACTGGACGACGCATAATCATTGGGGATTAACCAGCTCGCTTTTTGTTTCAAAATGTCATTCGTTTCATTCAAGACGTCTTTTTCATGCGGAAGATATCGAGTGATCACCAGGTCGATCTTGTCCTGCGGGACACCGGAACCCCGCAAGAGCTCAAGAATCCGCTTCGTCCGGTGGACCACCGGCACCATCAGACTGGAGACCACGATAATACTCGACGATAATTCCAGGGCTTTTTTCGTGGTCAAATCCAAAACATGTCCACAATCAATCACCACAAATTCAAACATGGATTGCAACAGCTTGATCGTCGGTTCAATGCAGTCAGGATTCAGCCGTCCCGCGCTCAGATCATCGTACCCTGAAGGCAGGACATGTACTCCCGACTCATGCTTCGTCAACACGCTCGCGAGAAAGGCGAGATCCACCCGGGTCAGGTCAGCGGCAATGTCTCGAAAGCTATGAGTCGTGGGCAGATCCAGGTACAGAGGGATATCGCCGCCATGCTGATTGACATCGACCAACACCACCGGCGGCTTTCTCTTGTCGCTATGGAGAGAAGCCGCGAGATTGACCGCCACACTGGTTGTGCCAGTTCCGCCTTTTCCGCCGAACAAGGCGATCACTTTCCCTGTTTGTTTTTTGCCTTCAAAGACCGTTTCACTATTTCGTGTTTGAAAACGTTCTAACGCGGCTTTGATCTCATCGGGCTGGATAGGCTGCGGCAGAAACTCTTTCATCCCTGCCCTCATGGCTTCCAGGAGCAGAGTCGAGTCCACCTTGGATGAGGTAAGAAAGATTTCCGTACCCTTGGCAGAATCCAACACCGTCTTCATGAGAGAGAATGTTTTTTCAGGATCATCGTCGACTTCCAGGATTAATAACCGCGGAACTTGCGTGTCGCCTGACTGCTTGAGTCGAAACCGTTCATCAGCTTGTATGTGTTCTTCCAGGGTTTTTTTGATATCAGATGTGGCCACCGCGAGTTCCACCAGTTTCCCGTCCCCTGATGTGGACGAGTTCGCCCCACCAACACGTGTAGGAGTCCAACTTGATCCACTCATTTTTTACCTCCACCACTGCCCTTTGTCTTCATTTCATACGGAGGTTTCTGGAAATGTTTTCGATATCGCTGAATGGCTTGATTGGACGCGGGGCCATCAAGGCCTTCGACCGGATCGAGTTTTTCCGAAGCTTCCGGATGCAGGATTTGAAGGTCTCTGGCAGTCCGAAAGGATTCTCCATAGCCTTCACTCAGGGTCGTCGGAGGGGGAGCGTAAGGATCCCACACCTGATCGGCTTTCCCCAAATCGCGGGGTTTTCGTCCATCCTCTTCTGACATGAAAGGCCAGAGCTGACACCCTGAGACAATGAGAAAACTCAAGAGGATACTGAAGCCAAACCCGATCGTTTTTGTCAGGGAGTTACACATATCGTTTCCTCTCTCCATGGCCGCTATGGGGCTAAATGTCCGAAGGTCCCTTCTAATCCACTGCCTTGCCAGGCCAGCTTTCCGTATCCTCGAGGTTTCTCGAGCGAGAGTCCATTGACCTTGGGTTTTTGCGGAACGCCTTCGAGATAGCCCAGCAACATCAGCTCAAAATCATTGGGCTCGAGATAGTCATCCCCTGGCAAAGACAACTTGGCAAGATTGACCGGTTTGACCAGCCGTGGCGTGACGATCACGATCAATTCCGTTTCGCTTTTTTGAAATGACGTACTACGAAAGAGCGTCCCTAACACCGGGATATCTCCGAGAATGGGGTATTTGGCGACGGTTTCGCGAATATTGTTTTGCAGTAATCCCGCGATGACGAAGCTCTGACCATCATCGAGCTCTAAGACCGTCTGCACCCGTCTCGTCGTTATCGCGGGAATGGTAAACCCTGCGGACGAGATGCCATTGCCAAAATCCAACTCTGAGACTTCCGGCATGATTTTCAGAGCGATTTTATCGTCATTCAAAACCGTAGGATTGAAACTCAGTCTCACACCAAATTCTTTGTAGGTGATCGTCGTCACGCCCAACGCTTGCGGGACAGGAATCGGGAACTCTCCCCCGGCTAAAAAGTTGGCTTCTTGCCCACTAATGGCCACGAGCGTGGGTTCGGCGAGCACTCTCGACAAATTATGCTGTTTCAAAAAATCCAAAAAAATCATGTACAGATCGTTGCCAAATGGAATTCCGAACGTGGCATTCACGGCAGCGGATCGCAAGAAGCTAAACACACCGTCCGCGACGCTAATCTCACTCAGATCATTGAGTTCTCCAAAAAAGAAACTTTCACCAAGCCGTGAATAGTTGATGCCCATACGACGCGTCAGTCCACGGTTCATTTCAACCATATGCACTTCAAGCATGACCTGTTGCACGCCCCCGACCGTCATGAGATTGATCACTTTTCCGGGAGCGTAGGGTTCAGCCATTTCGATAATTTTTGTCAACTGTTCGGTCGTGGACACGGTGCCTGACAACGCGATATTGTCATGTCCGGCAGTCACTTCGACATATTTTTCTCCGGGAAAGACTTGATGTAACTGGGCTTTGAGCTTGGCAAGATCCGGTGTCACCAAAACTTCCAAGACGCTGCTGACCGTTCCATTTTTTTTCCAGAGCGTTAACGTTGTCGCTCCGATAGACTTGGCCGTGAGATACACCTGCTTCGGTGAAATCACCAAGGTGTCGGCAACCGCGGGATTCGCGACGGATGCCCGGACAAAAGGAATCGGGCTATCGATCACGATCGAAGCGCCGAGCCCCACCTGCAGTGATTGCGGAACATTCGTTTCAATCGCTTTATGCGTCAGCCCCTCGGCCTGAACCTGGGTGATCCCGAGCATCGCAATCCAAACGACTCCCAATATGATTCGTTTCCACTGTTCCCCACAGAGCGCCCCCTGTTTTGCCATGCTTGGCCCTCCCTCAAACGTCATTCGCATATTGCACTCGTTTTGTTCCTGACTCGTCATAGGAACGACTCGTTTTTCGCGCCTTTCGGAGATTAAAATTTCACGACACTCTTGGCATTGCCCTTAATGACCTCGACGCGAGTGTGGCGTTGTTTCGCTTTCTTTTTCGGGGGTGGATACAATTTAAACGACGCTTGCAGATCCCGGATCGTGGCACCGCGAGTTTTCTTTAAATCCGGGTTCAGCGGACTTCGTAAGGCAAATCGTAGCTGCCCCCCATTGGAGGCCATCGCGAGCATTTCGGCTTCTTCGAGGGTCACCTCAAACGTCACAATCTTCACGGGCTGCGGTTTGCCATCTGCTGGCCCACGCTCCATCTGCGTACCGATCGCCAGAACCTTCATGTTTTCCAGTACCGTTTTCGTGATCTTTTTCTGCCCCTTCTCCCCGGCCATCGTGAGCATAATATCGACGCGATCACCCGGCTTCAGGAATCCTGGAAGCGCCACGACCTGATCGACTTTCACCGCCATAGCACGTTTTTCAGGATCGAGGACACCGAGCACGCCTCCAGATTTAATATCGATGGGGGCCAATTTAGACTCCAGGATGGGCTCATGCCGTTTCATGGAAGTCAACACGATTCGTCCGATTAAATCCTCGGGCTTTTTAAAATGGCCAGATGGAAGATTTTCTTGCGGAAAGGGGATTTCACGGATCATTTCTTTCTTGATAGGCGTTCCCCACGCAAGATCTGCGCTGGCAACCGCGATCGGAGTCCCCTCGATCGTTACAGTTCTTTCCTCAACCACTTGTGGAGACTGTTTTTGCTGCTGAAGCCAATTGTAGATCAGAATCGTCGTGACCAAAGCGATGCCGACTGCGAGCCCCATGAACAGGACAGGGCGGTTTTGAAACATGTCGTCTACCTCGCTATCTATATCAATAAGAGAAAATGAAGCGTCTTGACGGTTTTTGTCTCGATTCGCTTACTTGCTTCATCGGATAACTCAGAATATTCTTAAATTCCTTGGCCCTAACTGCTCCCTTAAAACGGTGTCGTCTCCATCCATCTCCATGCCTGTGAACACAAGGCCCCGAGTCCAATCACGAGTCCATACCGGAGTTTGGGCTGTCCTTGTTCTGACGGAGGAGGACCGGTGAACATTCGAGCCACTAACCAGGTCGTTAAGATGACCCTCACACGCTCAGCCGTACTGGGAATCCCCCATGTCAATGCCATCAACCCGATGGCATAGAGACCGCCCAAGCAAGCCGTGATTAAAAATGCGATAAATGCGTCATACGGACCAATAACCGCGCCTACGGCACCGAGTAACTTCACATCGCCAGCTCCCATGCCTCCTAATAGGTAAAACACGAACAGTAATCCAAATCCGACTCCTAGCCCCTCGATACTGAAGAGAAAGCCGTCCATCCCATCCAAGACTGTATGCATAAACAAGCCAAAGCCGGCCAACGGAAACGTGATGAAGTTGGGAATTCGACTCCGACGAACATCGGTAATCGCGGCTCCAATAAGAGCCAGTGAGAGAATGCCGATGAGCAAAAGATAGGTTAGGCTAGAATCAGACATACGAGTTTACACCCTGAAAATCGAGACGACCCACACGATACGAGGAAACGTGAAAGGCTTCACTATGCTCATTCGCCGCGTCAGGTCTGGGTTGCATCAGCATTATTTCCTCGATAGTTTGGTATGTTCGGTTAAATCCATAAAATCTGTAGGCTCAAAAGAGTTTTGGACAAGCCCGCCTCCCTCCCCTGACACCATCTTGCCTCCCTCTCCCTTCCCTGTTGAACCATTCCAGCAAGATCGAAGACGGGTACGGTCTCGACGTGTGCCGCCAAACCGTCGCCCTGGCACATCAACAAAAATGGGCCACGTGAGCGATCCCTCACGTGGCCCCATCCATGAAATGTTCTGGCTTAGAAAATTATTTTACAATGATAACGGTAATCGCCGAACCTGATGGATTTCGCACGATCATCGAAAGAAATTTAGGGAACCCCTACAACACTAACCCTGGGACGCTACTTTTTGTTCCGTATCCTTGACCACCATTCCCCGCATTGGATCCCGGACGGCCCTTGTGAATGCCATCACACTCGATCTTCGCGAGAATTCTCATGTTTGGCGGACCCTGGACACTGTAAATGGTTGCCTTGGCAAACCCCACGATTGTCATGGGGCCGTGTGGATTATTGCAATCGCTCTGATCATACACAACGAGAAATGTCTCCCAATTTCCGCTGGCGTCTTTCTTCGTATCGTACAGATTTTCCAGTTCGCTAAAAGCGGAGGCGACATTCCCCCCAATAAATATAAATTGTGACTCCTCCGCAATAACCTCTGGGGCCGCAAAAGTTCCGTTCCGGAGCTCAATAAGAATATCCTTGAGCTTTGAGGCATTCGCCGGACTTTGCTCAAAAGTATGCCACCCGGCACAGCCCACTAACGAACCTGTTGGATGAAACTCGATCGTATCCCCACATCCCCCCAGTTCGAAGTATTCTTTAGAGATTCCGACCGGGATATCAACTTCTCCACTGACGGCGGTAGCGATCGGCAGCAACGCCGCAGTGGCCTGAGCGGCCACTGCCATGCTATCAACGCCAAAAACGCCTGCGAAGGAGGTTGAAAGTGGGCCATTGGCGATACGATCCCTTCGAACGGTCACCGCGACGGCTGTCGGTTGAAGGTTCGTCATGAAAAACGCCGCGCCATCCCATTGACCGAATTGAATATCGCTATGATCGACTGAAATGAAAAGCCCCCCGGCAGAATTTTTCTGCGCAAGGTCATCCATCGCGGCAAGAACGAGATTCTTCTGTGATGTATTGAGGACGAAGTTCCTTTGTTCGTCGAGTGGTAATCCTTCATATAACTCACCGAGGACCCGCGCTCCGGCCAAAGCCACGCTATCAGCCACGTTACGAAGTTCCTGCTTGCTGACGATGGCATATCCAATATCGATCGCAAACGCGGCAATGGCCAAAAACATCCCGATCACGAGTGCGCCATACAGACCGATCGAACCACGTTCATTTGTGAAGATTGCTCGAATACTCACGTTCAGCTCTTTCAATGTTCAACACGAGTCATATAAACTTGACGCCATCACAGGACTCTCTCTTTTCCCTTGGCAAAAGAAAACGCCCTTGGAAGTCAGGCTATGATACTAATCCCGGCACACTACTCAACGTGCCAAACCCTGCACCACCGTTGCCTGCATTCGAACCTGGACGACCTTGCTGTATGGCGCCGCATTCAATCCTCGCTAAGATTTCATTGTTCGGTGCCCCTGAAACAGCATAGACCGTGGCCTTGGCAAACCCGACGACCGTGAGAGAACCAGTCGGATTGTTACAGTCACTTCGATCATAGACCACTAAAAACGTCTCCCAATTTCCGCTGGCATCTTTCTTGAAATCGTAAAGCTTTTGCATGTTGGTAAAGGCCGAAGCCGCATCCCCGCCGATATATTCAAATTGCGTTTGGCCTGCGATGACTTCCGGACTCGTGAACTGTCCGGTTTTTAATTTCTTTAAGATGTCATTTAAAGTCGCGGCATTGGCCGGTTGATTCTCAAAGGTATGCCAGCCCGCGCAACCATCGAGCGTACCAGTGGGGTGAAACTTGATCGTATCCCCGCAGCCATGCGTCTCGAAAAATTCCTTTGAGATTCCGACGGGAACATCGACTTGTCCAGGAGGAACGCTGGCTATCGGCAGCAACGCCGCGGTGGCGTTAGCTCTTAATTCCAGACTCGTCACACCAAAAACCTTTGCGAATGTCGTCGAAATGGGGCCATTCGCTCCTCCATCACGGCGGACAGTCACTCGCACGGCAGCCGGTTGAGCCGCTGTCGAGGTGAACGTCGTCCCGTCCCAATTCCCGATCTGCACATCCGTACTTGGAACAACAATGCTCAATCCTCCCGCGGAATTCTTCAATGCAATATCTGCGATAGCGGCCTGTATGATGGCCTCCTGATCACTCGTCAGGACAAAGCTCAGTTGATCACCGAGAGACAATCCTTCATACAATTGGCCGAGTGCTCGGGTTCCCGCCAAGGCCGCGCTGTCCGCAACGTTACGAAGCTCCTGTTTGGTCACGATGGCATATCCAATATCGATCGCAAACGCGGCAATACTCAAGAATGCCCCGATGACCACGACCGCATACATCCCCATCGTCCCGCGCTGATTGACTATCTGTGCTATATGAAATGTTCTCTTCATCACATTTCCTCATGCCCCTATGGACAATATCTTTCTCCCATTTATTCCATTTTCATGACCGTGGTGGAGCTAAGCGTCATGCTGTCCATCATGCCTGGCACCAGCTTCGATACAACCCAGAAATCAAATGGATAATTGACTTTCACCTCAAGATCTGCCCCGCTTGATCCCCCTGCCCCGTTGGCTTCTACAGATGCGACTGACGGATTATACCCTTGCTGCATCAGTGTGTTCTGCACGACGGTCTGAATCTCAGACAGTGTGATTCGAGGCGTCGTGAGCAAGATGCCTTGTCGGGCCCCCTCACGGCTCGCGTTCGCTAACATTTCCTGTGCATACATCAAACGTCCGAAATCCACGACGCCCATCGACAACAATAGAAGAAGCGGCAATAACACGGTAAATTCCATTGCCGCCAAACCGGCCTGAGCGTCCAATGGTTTGCTCACTGGTCTGTCTGTCCACTTGTTTTTCATCACCACTCCCCCTCTGCCCCCCTCTCCACGATGCAACTGTGGAGAGGTATTAAGAAACTCTGATTCGCCTCCCCCACTACCGAGCGGTAGTCACAGCCTAACTCGCGGCCGTCATTGAAGACGAAATGTCGTTAAAGGTGTTACCAACGACCTGCCCAAGAGTCGTTACGGCGGATATAATCACCCCCGCGATTAATGCTACAAGTAACCCATACTCCAGCGCGGTCGCACCGTCTTCACTCAGCCAAATGTGAGAACCCATCTCAACCAGTCGATTTCCCATGAATTAGACTCCTCGCCTCTACACTAGGTCCAACATGGCACATTGACATTGAGCACTCATCCACTCTCTATACCCTGGGCGATCAGGATGCCCGCATCTCGAAAAAGCCGGTCCAGCGAACGACTTATTTGTCACAAGTCCTAGTATCCCGAAAAATCCGATACACCGTCTCGATCAAGGCAGCGAGAAGACCGCATTCCGTGCGTGCCCCCAAGCTTCACCGTGAACCATGTTCAGGAATAAAGCCAGCAGCTTGCCTGGCATGGTTACCTTCTCTCGTGTGAAGCACAGGGCACAACGAGAGCACCGAAAGCCTTTCGGCTCAAGAACCTCGACGAATATGACGTGCCTTCACTGTCTCTGGGCTCGCAGCTGTCCGCTGTCAAAAAAATGAGAGCCCAATCACTCAAAAATTGTTACGAGGCCGCACTCATTGAAGACGCGATACTGTTAAAGGTGTTGCTCACGACTTGACCAAGAGCGGTCACACCGCCGATGATCACCGCCGCGATTAAGGCTGCCAACAGTCCGTATTCCAACGCTGTGGCCCCTTCATCATCTTGGAAGAATTGTTGTATGGCAGGTACAGTGAGATGTCTCATGGTGTATACCTCTATTCTTCAGTCATCGTTCTGTCGTAATACGACAAAACGATCATGGAGGAAGATTCGTCCATCGTCCGACTCTCAGAACGAGAGTCGGACGATAAGACATCGTAGAATCGGTCCCCCGATGGTGGTTTATGAAGCTGCGCTCATCGAAGACGCAATGCTATTGAACGTATTGCTCACGACTTGACCAAGGGTGGTCACGGCACCGATGATCACCGCCGCGATCAAGGCTGCCAACAGTCCGTATTCCAACGCTGTGGCCCCTTCATCATCTTGAATAAACCGAATAGCATGAGTCATCATAGTTGCTCTCCTTTCGGGCACATTGGATAGATGTCAGGTTCGATGGTGTGCCCATTGATTCGCCATCGCTGACCTTCTGTGTGACATAGCTGATTCCCAGTGAACCAATTTTCTGTCACCTGATTGTGATCGTTACGTTCTCCACAGAGCCCCTGTGCCTGTCCATACGTATCGGGGCCCGTCTCAACCATACGCTGATGTTTTTCAGTAATCTCCACGTGTTGTTCAACCCAGAATAGCGTGCGCCTGTCATCTTCCCTTCGCCAAAATCGAGAAGGACAGAGGCCTGGGCGTCTTGTGGATTTCATATTCTTCGCACGCAATCGGTGTCTTGTTCGTGCTTGAAGAAAAGAATGAAGGCTCTGATGTATGAATGTTTTGTTGGACGACTTGACTGGGATGGAAAGGGTTTTCCAAGCGGTCTTCCGAGATGTCGAATCATGGGCGAAAGCATAAGGCTTTCCCCAGACCTGCTCCGCCGGCATGGCACCGAGCAGAACTTCTTCAAACCGAGTGGGGTCAGAACATGACCAAAATCTTGAGGGCATAGACAGACTCCTTCCCCGTGTCTAAGAACTCTAGTCCCGTCAAGATATCTGGCTTCCCCTTCGGCGGCCCGGCCATCAGTCTGACGACTGATCCGTACGGCTTTGCGTCCCTGCCTTGCGACAGGTTTGCCTTTTCGGGAGAGAGTTCAAATTTCAAATGTGATTTGGCTTATCGGATAGGGCATGGAAAACTTGACGATTATTTTGAAAGATTTTTCTGATACGTACGTTCACTATAAATGATACATATTGTGACCAATTCTTCTTATTTGCCCTGGTCATTGGCAACGCCCCCTTTAGACCTGCCACTGCGTTCATTGCTCAAGGTGCGCCTCAATTGACCGATCTTTAGCTGTATGAGGCGTATCATCGGTACTCGCTATAGGTATCTGGCCCCCTGAGCACAGCCCTCGCATGAACACCCCATCTCTCATAGAGAAGTCATTGTCTGAAACTGTAGAACCGTTCACTCAAACGGAACAGACGATCAATCCAGAGATTTCCATCGTGTTGCCATGTCTGAATGAAATTCAAACGCTTGAGGTCTGCCTGAGAAAAATTAATCTCGCAGTGGCCACGCATCATCTGCATGCGGAAGTCATCGTCGCCGACAATGGAAGTGATGACGGATCCCAGGCTAAAGCGGAAGCCTGCGGTGCGCGAGTCGTCCACGTTCACGAACGCGGCTATGGAGCTGCGCTCATGGCCGGAATTTCGGCGGCAACCGGGACATATATCATCATGGGCGACGCCGATGATAGCTACGATTTTACGGCTATTTATCCTTTCATCGAGCAACTTCGTCAAGGCCACGATTTGGTGATGGGATGCCGTATGCCAAAGGCTGGAGGAACTATTCTCCCCGGGGCCATGCCCTGGCTCCATCGATGGATCGGCAATCCAGCATTAAGCCGTATCGGGCAAATATTCTTTCATTGTCCCGTGACCGATTTTCATTGTGGGTTGCGAGGCTTTCGACGAGAATTTTGCCAAAGGCTTGACCTCCGAGCCACCGGGATGGAGTTTGCCTCGGAGATGGTGATCAAAGCCACACTCCTGGGCGCCAAGATATCTGAAATACCGATTACGCTCCATAAGGATGGCAGAAATCGTCCTCCCCACCTCCGTACATGGCGGGATGGTTGGCGCCATCTTCGCTTCATGTTGTTGTATTGTCCACGATGGCTTTTCGTCTTGCCGGGGGTGATTCTCTTTCTTCTCGGCATGTTTGGAGGCACGTTTCTCATTACAGGCCCTCTGACGCTTGGAAACATCACGTTCGACACCAACACCCTACTCGTCGCGTCCATGGCGATCTTAACGGGCTTCAACCTCATGACGTTTGGCGTGTTTTCCAAAACCTTCGCGATATCGGCAGGCTTACTTCCCAGGGATCTGCTGTTTGAACACACGGTAGAACGGCTCTCATTGGAAGTAGGGATCGTCTGCGGAGTGCTTATTACATCGATGGGATTCGGGTTATTGGCTCTCGGAACCTGGTACTGGCACATTCAAAATTTTGGCGCGCTGTCCTATCCCGAAAGTCTTCGTCTGATCATTCCCGGCACCACAGCTCTCACACTGGGCATTGAGATGATCTTCTCCTGCTTTTTGCTCAGTCTGCTGCTTATGCGGCATAAATAATCACGGCGTGCGGACTTATACTTCGAAGGATACTTCATGTCACTGGATAGTTTAGAACGGCTGATACCTGATCAACTAGAACCCGAAGAAGTGACTGGTCAATTGACCCTTCAACTACACATGGAACGATATCAGTTCGCGGCGGCACAGCTTCATCCCGGCCGTATCCTGGATATCGCGTGTGGAGTGGGTTATGGATCACAGATTCTTCGCGAACACAACCCTCATAGTCAGGAAGTGATCGGCGTTGATTGTTGTGAGTCGACAATCGCCTATGCCAGAGAACATTACGCCAAACAAGGCATCCGTTTTCACCTAGCCAACGCCATGTCATTTAAAGACGTCGAGGAATTTGATTCCATCGTTTCATTGGAAACCATCGAACATGTCCCTGACCCGCAGGCCCTCATCGAACACCTGATGACGCTCCTCCGTCCAGGCGGCGTCTTCATTGGTTCGGTTCCCACGACTCCCACAGTCGACGCCAATCCGCACCATCTTCACGACTTCACGGAACACAGCTTTTTACGACTCGTGGCCCCGTTCGGATTGACGGAAATCGCCCGGCTGCCACAAGTGCAGCACTTCAATCCCCTTCACGTCATACGTAGAAAAGAGAAACGCCTGGCCGACCTTCGTCCTCACCTCGGCCATTACTATCTCACCCATCCCAAAGCCTTTATGCAGCGGTTGCAGGCCACCCTGTGCTTTGGTTTCGCCAATCATTACTTGACGGTCGCTTGGCGAAAGCCATCCTAACACTGTTCACTTAGACGTGGCCTGGAGAAGAATCCTTCACTTCAAAGAGCTTGAAGTGATCGGCTAAGGCAGGCGGCAAAACGACCGGCACCATCCAGTCCGGCTCCTTATCTTTGAGCAATCTGCCGTAAAACGAATCTTTGGCGTTTTCTTTGCGCATGTAGAATCCAGGCTCAGCCGGCGAAGAAGGGCACAGTAAGACCAAATTCACTTGACGAGTCGTGAGGATCGTTTTGGCGCGTTGCTCTGTGACATCAGACATCACATCGTACGTATCAATCACGCCGGCGGCGTTACGATGATAGGGAGTCGCAATGACCCGATATCGAGTCCGATAGAGTAATTCCGGGCCGAAATCAACGAACGCCATGATGGTTCGTTCTTGGTCACCCCAATCGTCTTGTTCGTTGAGGAACTCTGACAGCTTTTTCACCGGACAATGTGCCGCCGTCGTCCCTCCAACGGCACTGCTTTCTTGCGCCATCAACGTCGAACCACCGATGACAAACCCAAAAGCTCCAACCATCACGATCGTCGCCTTGATAACACCCTGCCATGGACATCTCAACTTCGGTTCTACCGTAAGGACAAGCTTGTGAAGAAAGTGCGCATACGGTAACGCAAACAAAAATTCTGTGTAGGCAATCCACCGCATTTCTCGAACAGCCAGAGGAAGATAAACCAGGCTCGCGATTCCGACCATGATCCAAAACAGTCGGGCACGGGCCTCTTCTTCTTTCCAGATGAGCCATCCTAAATATGGGATGCCCGGAAGGGCGATGCCCAACATGAACAGCAAACGGCCAAACTGCCACGGATCGGTCGAGATCAACGGCTGCGTTTCCGTCACGCGATCCCAGAGTAACGTCATGATTCTGGGATCGACATCGACGAGGGGGCCATGAAAAATTTTGGGATACAGCCATCCAGTGATCCCGACGAGAAGAATGCCGCCCAGGACACCCGCGATCAAACGACGTCTCGGCGTCGCACAGATGTCTTTGTAATCCTTCAACAACCACATGACCATCCACACGATCGCCAAGAGCCCAAACACCGTCCAATGAACGACTGAAAATCGATCGAATTCAGGAGCGCTCCACTGCCCGAGACCTCGTTCGATCACGAGCGCAACTGTCGCCATGCCCCACAAGCTGCCCGACACAATCATCAACCGTTGAGCCCAGTCATTTCCGTAAGCCACCCAACAACATGCAAGAAACGCGAAACTCACCAACACGCCGATCAAAAATTCGATGCTGAGCCACACCCCCACAGCCGACACGATCCCCACTGCCACACACGTTTTCCAGTTCAGTCGGGATATGCTCATATGGAAGGCAAAACCCAGCAACAGAATCAAACAACACAACAGAATACCGTGATGATCAACGCGGCCGGCAAGATAATAGGAAATCACGCCTGGCTGCAGGATAAACGTCCCTCCCAGAATAAGCCTGCGATCCCGGCTGAACACCGGACGCACCAGCCACATCAGCCCGAGCAGAGCCGCGAGCTGGAACAACGGACTGATCATCACACTCCACCAATGCAGTGCGGTGGGAAATGGGAGAACGAGGCTTCCAAGAGAGCCGCCGAGGATTAACATGGTGTCCATCGCCCTGGTCCAATGCTGGACTTCCCCATAGGGCGCATTGCTCCTCGGGTAGGTGGAATCAAACCAATCTCCAGACTCCACCAAATGAAGCACGCGATTCAACCGCATGTAGCTATCGGTATCAACGACCCCTCCGTCATAAAGATCGACCGGGCCTTGCGTAGCCCAAAGAATCTGAATCACGAAGGCCATGAACAACAGGAACATGATCGGACTCCCCTCGGACACGTCCTCTGTCCGATCATCGAGCGGCTGGGGTTGTTGCGGGAATAGCATAAAGGATGGAGGTCACTCAGACCACGGGAGTTCATAAACTGATGGTGTGGTTTCGGTGATTGGACGTCAAAACTTGAACAAGAGATTACACATTAAGCGGTAAGTTTCAGGAACACTCAGCAACCTCAATCCTTTCAAGCCTCCACAACATAGGGCCGATACATTCCCTAGAAAGGTGTGAGTCCAGCATCTCGATGACTGGGAGGGCTCTCTCAACCTTTGCCCACAGGATATTCCTCAACGATATGGCCTTGGACACTGAGAGCTTCCTCATGACGAACCTGAACGATCTCATGGAACGTCACGTGAGTACCGGAGGGTTCGCGAATGAGATGGGAGGGGCCCCTCAAGCAGAGGCGACCGCATGGGCATTGTGCATTCTCCAACATCAGCACCGTGGGCAACGCACAGCTCCCTTTCATTCCGATCACACGTTTCTCAAGTCCCGACAGTTAGAAGATGGACGCGTTCCAATCGCACCCAATCACCCTGAGGCTGTCTGGCCGACACCGCTAGCGATCTTAGCCTGGCATGGATCTTCTGAGTATCGACCTCAACAGGATCGAGCCATTCAATTTCTCCTCACTCAGTATGGCCATCACTGGACCCGTGACCCGGAACAGGATGATTCCGTAGTCGCGCACGATCCCTCACTGCATGGATGGCCCTGGATTTCCCATACCCATTCTTGGGTCAGTCCGACAACCCATGCCATGCTGGCTCTCACCATTACCGGGCATGGAGAACACGAACGAGTGCAGGAAGGCGCTGAAATGTTGATCGATCGCCAACTGCCGCATGGTGGATGGAATTACGGCAATACCTTTGTCTGGGGCCAAGAACTCAGACCTTTTCCAGAAACCACAGGCATGACGCTGAACGCCCTCGCGGGCCGGGTCCCACGTTCCCGTATCAGCCGCAGCCTCGACTACCTACTCCTGCAACTACCCGATCTTCAAACGCCTCTAGCGCTCGGATGGACGCTTCTGGGGCTGTCCGCCTGGAGCATTCATCCCGCCCAAAAGAGTGCCTTGATTACTCGGTGTCTCCAACAACAGGAGCGCTATGGCCCCTACATGACATCGGCCTACTGCCTCCTTCTTGCGGCGGCGATCGCCACCATGGGACTTGAAAGCCTTTTTGATATGTCCAATTCATCCCAACACGCCACGCTCGGAAATACCTAACCCCATGGACACCACACCAGCACAAAGCTCAGAACTCACTCGACGTCAATTCCTGAAAGTCGCGCTGGCCAGCGGCGTCATGGCCGCCACTGGCCTTGGCGTCATGCAATGGCGACAACAACCCCGCATGAAAGCTTCGACGTTTATCGGACAGGCAGACTCCTATGATATTGATCTCCGGTCGATCCTCGCCTCGGGCTTTCAAGAGTTAGGGGTCACGCCATCAGAAATTCACGGGAAACGGATTTTACTCAAACCCAACCTGGTGGAAACTCACGTGGAATCGGCCCATATCAATACCCATCCCTTGCTCATCCGGGCGGCGATCGAAGCTTTTTTAGGACTGGGCGCCGCACTGGTCATAGTGGGAGAAGGCCCCGGTCATCGGCGCGACACGCTGCAAATCCTGGAAGAATCAGGCCTGGCTCAAGTGCTCTACGATGATCACATTCGGTTCGTCGATCTCAACGAAGGAGGCGGGTATTCCATCACCAATCAAGGGTCTCAGACAGGACTTGCCAATCTGACATTTCCAGCGATTTTTCAAGAAATCGACTGGATTGTCTCTCTGGCGAAGCTCAAGACTCATCATTGGGCCGGCGTCACATTATCGATGAAAAACCTTTTTGGCGTGATGCCGGGCATGTTCTACGGGTGGCCCAAAAATGTCCTGCATCACATGGGCATTCACGAATCCATCTTGGATATTACCGCGACATTAAAGCCCCACTTTGCCATCGTAGATGGCATTATCGGGATGGAAGGTGACGGACCGATCATGGGAACGCCCGTTCACACCGGAGTGCTCGTGATGGGAAGAAATCTGCCAGCGGTCGATGCCACCTGTTCACGGTTAATGGGGATCAATCCGCATAAAATTGGATACTTGGAGACGGCTTCGAATTGGCTCGGTCCTATCCACGACTCTGCAATCCAGCAACGGGGTGAACTCGTTTCCGCGCTGCGCAAGGACTTCCTCTTGTTGGATCATATTCCCACGTACGACGGGCTCAGGCTCCAATCGTAAGCCAGCGGCTCAACATGATCCCCGCACATCACACACACGACATGAACTCATCTTCGATGGGTGGCACTCAAGCATCGAAGACTCAGGCCCTCTGGTTTATCGGGTTCACGATCGCATTTGCTGTCCTTGTTTTTTGGGACACGGCGTATGTCTGGACCATGGCGCAGTTCTTTCATATGAATGATTTCGGAAAGTTCTACTACGCGACCGTCGCATTCCTCGACGGTCAAGACATGTATGGGCCGAGCCTCGCGACGTTTATCCAATTAACCGATGACTACGGACAACAGTTTTGGAACCTCAATCCACCTCATTTTCATCTTCTACTTCTCCCGCTCGCCTACTTGCCCCCACTGGCGGCCTTGCTCGCCTGGCATGTCCTAAACTTCTCTGCGTTTCTACTCATCGTACGTTGGATTAAACAGGAACTGAATTATTCCCCCTCAGTCAATCAAACACGCGTATTGGTCATCGGATTCTTGGCGTTTGCGGGAACCGGCGCACATCTTGTGACAGGCCAATTCTCCTTCTTGCTGGCTCTCCCCGTAACCATAGCTTGGATTCACACTAGACATCACGAATGGAACAAAGCCGGGATCTATCTTGGGATCGCCTGCAGCCTGAAACTGTTTCTTCTGATCTTTCTTCCGTATTTTTTCTTTAAACGCCAGTACGGCGCCATTGGAAGGTTTTTGGGCGTCCTAGGAGCCGCATTTGGGATCGGAGTCGCCGTATTTGGAATAGCGCCTCACGTTGCGTGGATTGAAAAAATTTCGGAAATCAATTGGCATTGGGCAGGCATGAACGGTTCGTTGTGGGGAATACTTTCACGGACGTTGATCGAGAATCCCATGTATCAAATCGCACACCCTGGTGAATTCCTTGTCTATCCTGCCTGGGTCATTCTTAGCGCCTTCTGTGGAGGGATAGCGCTATACATTGCCGCCAACGACTCCTCGCCAGGAAATATCGATCGTGCGTTCGCCATCTTAATCATCAGCGCGATTCTTATCTCACCTCTCGGATGGACCTACTATCTCTTCCTTCTTCTTGGTCCCCTGACCGGCCTTCTCGTCGAAATGGAACGAGACACGGATCGTCATGAACCGCGATGGGCTCGGAGGATTCGAACCCTACAAATTTTGTTGGCATGCGGAATCATCCCAGGATTGCTGGTGCCGCTCATCCGAATCCCCCTGGCCGACTCGTCTTTCCTCGTCACACTGACGATTGGATCGGCCTATTTTTGGAGCATATTCCTGTTCTGGATTTTTCTGGTACTCGATTGGAAGATGGACCATCGACGAGACCGGATTACCCAAGCCGTTTCGCCAGCCTAATAGGTCTTTCCGGTTTTTCCCAAGCCTTCTCCCAACATGGCTAGAGCGACTTCAGCCACCTGCCACCCCCGTGCGTGACCATGCGTTCCTCATGAGATCGACGAGCGACGGAATGGCATATAAAAGACCGAGAGACACTAATGGCGCATACATCATCCCCCAGTACGCATTGTTCCCTCTCCCGGCCACGAGAAAAGCCAAAAAATAGAGTAGGATCGTCAGTGAACTTCTCAGTCCATCATCCCCCCGGCGTCCCATCATTCCCAGCAATGCTAAGGGTAACACGATGGCCACGACCCATTGCGGCGCGATCAGTAAAAATACATTCCAGTTCCCGGTGCTGAGAACAAACGGCCATCCTCCGAATTGGACCCAGCTTTTATTCACTTGATCAATCGGAGTCAGGAGTCCCGAAACAATCGAAGCATGATAGGTCAGTGCAAAAGAAAAGGCTGTGACTCCCGCGAGCCATCCAAGCGTCTCCGCTTGTCGCCGTTCTTTCCATGCTAAAAAGAGCATCACTAACACGAATGGTAGGGCCAATTCTCGGATAAAAACGGCCAGTATCCCGATGATGACACTCATCGTGGTGTTTCCCCGTGCACGCGCGGCAAGCGACAGAGAAATCATGACACCAGACCAGAGTTCATGATAGTAAAATCCCTGCTCACTAAAACAGAGCAGCAGGGGCCCACATAAAAATACCGATCCCATTAAAGCCAAACGAAACCCGACTTCCCGCTCCATTACCTGGAACCAGAGCAACAGTGAAATCCCGCTTAACAGGATTAAGAGCCACCTGCCCCATTCAGCTTGCGGCAGATGTCCAATTGTCCAAGCAATTGTCGGTAACCGCCAATTGAAAAAAGGACGAGAAGCATAGCCTCGAGTCCGCAATTCCTCACCCACGATGAGATAGTAGGGCTCGCCAGCCTGAATCCGCTCAATAACCCGGCTATACATTCGAGCATCTTCTCCATCTGTTTCTTCATGAGGATGAGGAGGAAAGGCCTGGTGAATCGACATGACTCCATAGATCATCAAGAGCAGCGCTCCAAGCAGCAGGCACAACGCTTCCTTATTCGTGAACTCGGAAAATCGACTGTTGCGACTATTCATCTTTTGACAAATTCTAGTCCGTACATCATGAGTGGCGACAAGCACGCCAATCAGGGCAAGCCGTTATCAGCGCGACAGTGAACACCCATTTCACTGTCTACAGCATCAGTGGCCGCATGCTTTCATCGCGGCTTTCAATGTGTGTATCGCCCTTCCTGAAGGTTTTCTTTATGGATGGCGCACGATTTATCCTTTTTGCCACCTGCAACAAGCTCGCGCAGGACCAAGAGATCTGTGTCCACAACGATCCAGACGAGCGTGAATGTTCCATTCTTTTCGGTTGTGTCACATCGGCGTCCATTGCCTGCAAAACCATAAGTTTTTTCCCGCTTTGACCGATAAACAAGAGAGCCAATTTGTCTCTAGAAGGATACCCGTGCCTTGACGACCCAGCCCCCTCACTCCATCAACGCTTACCACATACCGATTATGGTATTCATCGGACTTTGCGTCTCGGAGACGCTGATGATTCTCTACGTCAACTCCGGCCATTTTCTCTACACGCTCGACGATCCGTACATCCACCTCGGCCTGGCCGAAAATATCGCCAAAGGTCATTACGGGATTAATCTTTCTGAATACTCGGCTCCCTCTTCGAGTATTCTGTGGCCGTTCCTGCTGGCACCGTTCACCCCGCTCCCCATCGCCCCGTATATCCCTTTGATTTTGAACATGATCGCCAGCGTGGGAACGCTCATCGTTCTGGGACATCTGTCCGCACGAATCATCAAGAATCAATGGGGCGCCACCAGCACAGTCATTGTTCTTATGCTCAGCACCAATCTGGTCGCATTATCGTTTACCGGGATGGAACACTGCCTACAAATATTCGTGACGGTTCTGATCGCAGCGGGTCTCATAGTGGAAAACCTGGAAGGGTTCCCTCCCTGGTGGCTACTCGTGGCCATCGTTCTCGAGCCTCTTATTCGTTATGAGGGAGTCATCGTCACCCTCACCACGATTGGCGTGTTGGTCATTCGTCGACACTATAAGGCGGCATTCTGGTGTAGCGTGATCTCCTTTTCATTGTTAGGAGGGTTTTCTTGGTTTCTCATGTCTCTCGGACTCGAACGGTTACCCAATTCTGTCATTGTCAAAGCCTTTACCCATACAAACGGAGGGGACTGGGGCATTAGCGTGTTTCGGGCCGCGCTCAATCTCCAGTCACGCGCCGGCGCAATCCTCGTGTGCGGATTGTTATTTCTTGCCGGTGTCTTCATCCACCAAGGCCGTCCATTCTTCGATAAGCTGCTGGCGGTATGGGCAGCCGTCATTACGATCAGTCACCTTGTGACCGCTCCTTTGCGAGATACCAGTTTGTTCATCCAAGTTTCCCGGTATGATGCGTATGTCATGGCCCTCCTCTTAGTGGTCTTGCTCTATGTCTACCGCGATTTCTTTTTTCACTTCTTTGCTGAGCATCGTCACTATTGGATCGGCATGCAAGCCGCAGTGCTTTTGGTCTTTATCGCCCATCAATACCTGATCGCCAATTTGCTCACACCTATCGCTTCCAACAACATTTATGAGCAGCAATACCAAATGCGGCGATTTCTTCATGATTTCCATCATGAACCAATCGCCGTGAACGACTTAGGACTCACATCGTACGGAAACTCGAATTATGTTTTGGACCTGTGGGGACTCGGAAATTTAGAAGCCTTCTACGCCCGAGCCAACCGAGAGCAGGAACATTGGATGAACGATCTCGCCAGTGCTCACAATGTCCGCACCGCGATCATTTATGACTCGTGGTTTCCTAGTGTTCCTCCAAACTGGACGCGAGTCGCCACATTGCATTTGAGCAAATTACGATTGACTCCAGCAGAGCCGTACGTGAGCTTTTACGCCCTCAACCAAGAAGCTCTGCCACGAATGTATGCCGCGCTCGAGGCCTTTCAAGAAGGATTGCCTCCCAGAGTAGAACTCAAATTCGAGCAATCCCTCCAGACAGCCAAAGCTGAGGCCCAGTCCCATGCGTCGTTCGCCAAACTCGGGTTAGATAAGCAAGCGTCCGTGAACATTCAGGCTCAAACGGTGCCGTCCACCGAGCAACCTCGTTTGGGTCCAACGGATGTTCTCAAGACCGGTTTTCACGAGAAGTCTTAACAGCCGAAGATGTCAATGCACGCGCCAAGCACAGAGCAATCGATTCCGCTCGAATCAGTACCTGATGCGAGGAACGATCAGGCGTTATGTGTCGATCTGGATCAGAGCCTTATCGCCACAGATGTCTTATGGGAGTCGCTGCTTGTACTCCTCAAATTACAACCCTGGCTCCTCATGGCACTTCCATTTTGGCTGCTTCAGGGACGCGCAGCATTGAAACGTCGAATAGCCGAACGAGTCATTTTGGACCCCAGTAGTTTGCCCTATCGTCAAGACGTCCTGGCCTTTCTTCGGCAAGAAAAAGCACGAGGACGTACGCTTGTACTCGCCACCGCATCTGATTACCAGCCAGCGGAAGGAATCGCGGCGCACCTTGGACTCTTCTCAGAAGTGTTGGCCAGCGATGGAATCGTCAATCTTTCCGGGCCACGGAAGCAGCAAGCCCTCGTGTCTCGGTTTGGAGAACAAGGGTTTGACTACATCGGTGATAGTGCAACCGATCTTCCCGTGTGGTCCTCCGCCAAACGCGCGTTGCTCGTGGACCCTACTCCTCGCGTCCTCACGAATGCCGCGAACTCCTCGACCGTCACGAATGTCTTCCGTCGAGAGTCGCATTCGATCAAGAATATCGTACGCGCGTTGCGCGTGGGACAATGGGTCAAAAATGTCTTGGTTTTCCTCCCATTGCTGGCCTCTCATCATTTCGTTCGATGGGAATCCGTTCGTTTAACCGCGTGGGCCTTCCTGTCGTTTTGCCTTTGTGCCTCCAGCATCTACATCCTCAACGATCTCTTGGACCTCCCGGCGGACCGAAGACATCCCAAGAAGAAATTTCGCCCCTTTGCCAGTGGGGTCTTGTCCATCCGCTATGGTCTTGCGCTCTGCCCCATCCTCTTTCTCTGTGCGGTCTCAATCGCGACGGCCACACTGCCGAGCGCCTTTCTCTCCCTTCTCGTTCTCTACGTGGTCACCACGACCGGCTATTCCATCTTGTTCAAACAAGTGGCAATCCTCGATGTGCTCATCCTCGCAGCCTTGTACTCGTTAAGAGTCTTAGCTGGGGGATTCGCGATCAATGTGCCGATTTCAGCTTGGCTCTTGGCGTTCTCGATGTTCTTGTTTTTGAGCTTAGCATTCACGAAAAGACACCTGGAGCTTCACTACCGGAAAGTGGGGAAGAAACAAGCACTCGAACGGCGTGCCTATCAAGGACTAGATAAACATGCGCTTGGGACCATGAGTGTCATCAGCGGTTATCTCTCCGTGTTGGTTCTCGCGCTCTACATTAACAGTCAGGATGTTCGAGCTCTTTACCAAAATCCCAAGGCGTTGTGGCTGGCATGTCCACTTCTACTCTATTGGATCAGTCGCAACTATCTCCTGGCGCATCGAGGAACTCTCGATGATGATCCATTGGTCTTAGCCTTGAAAGATCCACAAAGCTATATTATCGCTGTTGTGATGGGACTGGTGGCCATCTTTGCACTCTGACCCTATAAGAAGCATGTCGAACTTTTCCTCCTGGGGCCGATATCCGAAGACAAATCCCCGGAAAGTGCATTCGCTCGACCGGTGGAATGAAGCTGTCACATTTGACGACTGGGAAGACCCAGTCCTTCCGTACGCCTACGGAAGAAGCTACGGAGACAGCTGTCAAAATGATGAAGGCATCCTGTTGCTCACCAAGCGACTTCGACATTTCCTGGCATTTGATGAGCAACATGGCATCTTACGATGTGAAAGTGGAGTGTCCATCGCTGACATTCTTGAAACCTTTGTTCCCCGTGGATGGTTTCCACCTGTCACACCGGGCACGAAACACGTTTCCATTGGTGGCGCGATCGCAAATGATGTTCATGGGAAAAACCACCATCGGGCGGGAACATTCGGATGCCATGTTCTTCAGTTTGAACTGCTTCGATCGAATGGTGAACGATTACGCTGTTCGCCACACGAACATTCTGGGCTCTTTCAAGCCACGATCGGAGGGTTAGGATTGACAGGAATCATCCTGTGGGCCGACATCCAACTCAAACCCATCCACAACGCCTACATGGACATCGAGCGAATGAGATTTTCCTCACTTGATGAATTCTTTGCACTAACCGTCGACTCCGACCGGAGCTTCGAATATACCGTCGCCTGGCTTGACTGTCTGGCAGGACCTCGTCGATTAGGACGGGGCATTTTTATGCGCGGCAACCATGCGATAGGCGATCAGGTCCCCTCGCGTCCCGTGGACTCTACGCCACGGCTGACCATCCCTTTCGACGCCCCCGCCTGCCTCTTGAACCGATACACATTGAAACTGTTCAACACCTTGTATTTTCATCACCAAGCACCTGACCCGGAACAGGGCCGTGAGTTCTACGAGACATTTTTTTACCCCTTGGATCGCGTTGAACATTGGAATCGCATATACGGGACACGAGGATTCCTCCAATACCAGTGCGTCATCCCGACACAACATGAACGCGACGGCATTCGAGAACTCCTCACGCTGATCAACCACGCGCGACAAGGATCATTTCTCGGCGTCTTGAAGAAGTTTGGCGATATCCCCTCGCCAGGCCTTTTGTCTTTTCCCAGACCCGGAACGACGTTCGCTTTGGATTTTCCGTTTGTAGGGGAAGAAACACTTTCTCTGTTCAACAAACTTGACGAGGTGGTTCGACAATACGGAGGCGCTGTCTATCCGGCAAAAGATGCCAGAATGTCTGCTGAAGACTTTCAAACCTATTTTCCTCAATGGCGTACCTATTGCCAGTATAAAGATCCCAAGTTTTCTTCGAACCTTTGGAGACGAACCACGGATACCGTCAAGAATAAACCTGAACGATCAACCAGTCATGCATTCGACTCAACCTCTTATCTCACGAAGACCGTAACATGAAGACACTCATCATTGGCGCAACATCCGCCATCGCCCACGAAACAGCTAAGCTTTTAGCCCACGATGGGGCCGACTTTTTTCTAGTCGGCAGAAGCCAAGAGAAATTACAAATTCTCGAACAGGACCTGCTCGTACGAGGTGCCAAACATGTTTATGGGATGGCAGTGGACGTGTGTCAGCTCGATCGTCATCAACATGTGATCGACACCGCCATTGATCGCCTCCAAGGACTCGACTCGGTTCTCATCGCCCATGGAACCCTCGGGAACCAAACACGTAGCGAAGAAAGTGTGAAAGAGGCCTTACAAGAATTTACGACGAACTGTCTCAGCGTTATTTCACTCTTAACGATCTTGGGAAATTACTTCGAACGTCAGAAAAGTGGATGTATTGCCGTCATCACGTCTGTCGCGGGCGATCGCGGGCGTCAGAGTAATTACGTCTATGGTAGCGCGAAAGGAGCCGTCAGCCTTTTCCTGCAAGGCCTCAGAAATCGGTTGACCCGACATAATGTTCACGTGGTGACGATCAAGCCGGGCATGGTCGATACTCCCATGACGGAACAATTAGAAAAGAACCTCTTATTTGCCGACCCTCAAGTCGTTGGAAAACGAATATATCACGTGCTTCATCATCCTCAAGATGTGGTCTATGTCCCGTATTATTGGTCAATAGTCATGAAGGTCATACAAAGTATTCCTGAACGTGTTTTCAAAACGCTTAACCTTTAATCGAGCTTCGCTCGTCACACACAGGATCGTTTTCTCGAGTATACCTCTCACACACAGCCTCATCTGATTCATCATGCTAGTCCCAACTTCTCGGACCAACGTCACGACTCAATCGCCGTGGAATCTCGTCCAGATATTTCACGAACAGAGACTATCCTATATCCCCGTCATGCTCTTGGCGGCTGGCTGCCTCTACGCCATGTTTCGGTCGATTCATTGGCCACTGCTCCACGACGCATTATTGATGCATTACATTTCTTCACGAATATTATCGGGGGCAGTTCCTTACCGAGACCTCTTTGACATGAACATGCCTGGAACGTATGTCATCCACATGGCCGTTCTATCAGCCTTCGGGAAAAGCGATATAGCTTGGCGAATGTTCGATCTACTATGGTTAACATTTTCAGCTTGGACTATCGGCCATTTTTGTCATTCGTATGGTCGCATCCAAGCCTACTTTGCAGCCTTATTCTACATGGCGGTTCACCTATCAGCGGGACCATCCCAAATGGGGCAGCGAGACTTCCTTATGTGTCCATTCCTGATGCTCTCCGCCCATTACATGGCTCTGTCTTTAGAAACGACAGAGCATCGCCACTTTCTGTTTTGGGCGGGATTTTTTCTTGGACTGGCGATGACGATTAAGCCATCAGCGTCTTTCTTGTTGGGCATGTTTTGTATCCTCTACATTTATCTGTCTCAGCATGAAAACAGTATGGCTCCTATAAAGCTGATAAGGCTTTTCGCCGGGGCATGCATCGGTCCAATCCTGGCCTTGACCTGGGTACTCATTACAGGCGGCATTTATGCCTTTTGGGAGATGGTGACCCATTGGCTTCCGCTATACGGAGGACTTGAAAGAGCCACAGCAACGGCTTTGCTCCTGACGGTCTGGAGTGGTCTCAAATTAGCCCTGCCCGCCTGTCTCCTCTCTTTGCCATTATTTTGGTTCGCGAAACCTATTTTCAACCATCCTCGACTCCTGATTCTGCTTTTGGGGTCCAGTTATGCAGCACTCCAATATATCATTCAAGGCAAAGGATGGCCGTATCATCTTGAGCCCTTCTATTTCTTTTTCTTCACGATGATTACGATCCTCTTTTCTTCATTTACTCTCAAGAGGTATCGATTCATCCGACATGGAATAACGACGGTTTTGTGTTTCCTAGCGCTCCCAATGACCATCAATGCCATCGTGAATTCCCGGGGGCACGATGATATTCTCTTGACCAAGAAGCCTTCAGTCACTCAACTTGTTGCTGATCTTTCTGCAATTGAGTTGAATGAAGCCGAAACCGTGCAAGTACTGGATTCAACGACGGGTGGCATTCATGCGCTCTATCGGCTCGGCCTGCGACAACCCACGCGATTTATCTATGACATTCAATTTTTTACTGGAACAGATCAGCCATATATTCAAAATCTCCGACGGGAATTCATCGAAGCATTAAAAGCTCTACAACCCGCCGCAATCGTCGTTTTTCACGATACCTGGATTCCTCCCTACGACATATCCCGTTTTGATACGTTTCCACAGTTCTCAGATTTCCTCAAGAATCGGTATCAACTGGAACGAAAGCGTGAGGCCTATTCACTGTACATCGAGAAGGCTTGATCGGAGACATCAACAAATTGATAAGGCCGTTCCCATGTCGAATAGTAACTTTTGTTTTCAAGGATAGGAAATTCTGTCCCAAAATAGGCATTGAAGATGAGACGAAATGTGTTGACTGGAGAGATAGTATTATAAGCAGCTTGATACTCGACGCCTGGAAGATACAAAGCGCTCATGATGGAGAATGATTCCCGTACATCGGTATTTGTCGAATCATTCCAATCTAACCTCATGCGTGAACCGTGGTCAGCCTGAAGGATAATCACAGGAGGCTCATCGGATCGATCGAGGATTTGTTGGATCGTAGAGATGAGTGCGGCATTGAGGTACTGAATTTGCCCCGTATAGTTTAGCCGATACTCCTCGACAGTCCCGCCCTGCTCAAAAAAATGTGATCCATCGCCAATCCCGTATTCACGGTCAGGTTCGATCGACTCTCCATTTGGACCGAATACAAATGGTGGATGAGGGGCCAAAATATGAGCGAATACAAACAACGGCGCTTGATGATTTGAGAGAGTCGACACATGCGCTAAAGCATAGGCCACCCGATCTCGGTGGGCCTGATACGCCGTTGAGGGCAAAGGAAGATGTCGCCCGCCCTCAAGGGACTTCGCGACGTAAAATAACCCCAATAACGGTGTGGATTGAACTAATGTCTCAAGAAACTCATCTACGACCGGTCGCCGAGGAAGTACGATGTCTGCCATTTCCATGTCAGTAAATGCTTTGCCTGATTCGAACGATACAAACGTATATCCAAAGTTCTTGAGAAACCTGACAACCCAATTGTGTTGAATCAGCATACGCAGTGGAATTCGATCATCAGATGCCAAGAGCTTCGGCACATCCACTAGCTGATCGACATAGTTCAAATTCAGCGAAGCCGATAGCGATAGCCATGTCTGACAATAATTCGCCTGTCCACGCTCTGCCACATAAAACTTTTTTTCTTTTAGAAACTCCAAGAACGGGCGATTGTCATATCCAAACACATCCAGCAAAACATCTTGTCCCGTATAACCATCGACCATAATGTAGTAAATATCAGGAAGATATGCAGGCTTCGGTATATTTTCTATTTGGGGGAGTTGTTTCGTGCTCACCAGTAGTTGTTGAGGAGCCATCCAATTTGGAGCAGCAATGAGGTCACTCGGAGCAATCGGTATTCCGAGCAGGATGAGCCCTACCCAATTGAGCCAGTTCGAGAAGGGGAGAAGATTAAAACTTGTTCGCTTCATCCACCACAGGAAACATAGAAATAGAATAGACCAGATAATGAGCAACGCTACATACTTGGCAAGCAGAGTAAGACTTCCCGGCAACAACTCACCTGCATGTCCAAAGCCAAAAAAAAGCAACAAAAACAAGGATGTCGCCACGCCCGACTGCACTCGATCCCGAAACAAAATTTCCAGCCCAAACCACACCCCAATCACAAGAAGCATGCTCAATCCAAGTGGGATCAAAAGTTGCTTAAATGTCACGTGTCCATAGTTGTAACAATACAGAAAGACCGTCGGAAAGATCGCGAACAGGATTGGATGAAAGACGTATGGTCTTTTTATCATTTGGCGGTCGGTGTGCTCTTGGTTCATACAGGGCTCACCTGCTATTCGGTTCTGACCTGATCCGTTACCCAGAGAAATTCGTACGGACGATCCATTGTCGAGAAATAACTTTCATCCTGGAGTAACGGCAATGATTCGTCGAAGTAATGATTCAAAATGAGACGAAATGTATTCACAGGACTGATGCTGGGGTACAGTCCGATATCCTCGCCATCAGGGATATGGTAGGCATTCAGGATTGACAAGCGTTCCTTGAAAGACGTGTTGTTCGGATCTTCCCAATCAAGTTCGGCTCCAGGCCCATGATCCGACTGCAACACAATGACCGTAGGACGTTCGGCATCGGCAAGCAGTTGGCTCAAGGCCATCCTCATCATTTGATTAATCGCCTTGACCTGTTCAATGTAGCGTTTCCGGTACTCTGCGCTGGTCACATCATAATGATATCGATACTCGCTGCCATCCCTGAATGAGAATGTATTGGCCTGTTGCCAATACGAATCTTGACGGCCCAACACAAATGGCGGATGCGGCGCGACGATATGCGCAAAGACAAACCGTGGCCCAGAGGTCACGGGAGCCTTGGGAAGGTTCTCGAACACGTACTGTAATCGGGCCTTATGTATGTCATACAGAGAATAATCCAGCGCCGTCTTCATGAAGGCAGGAACCGGAGTTTGTAACAAGAAAAAACTTTCCCATTCATTGAGGGCATTGGCTGGAACCAGATAGGAATCAGACTCTCGTAATTCTGTGAATGAAATTCCAGATGAAAATGCTATTGTGGAGTACCCGTGTTTTTTTAACACATTGACAAGACGGTTGTGCTGTATGAGCTGACGTAACGGCTTTCGGTTGCGGGTCTCGACTCCCCATTCCTGTGCGACAGGGTCCAAATACTGGTAATTGAGAGTCGACGCCAGAGAAAGAGTCGTTTGCGCATAATTCGCTCGACTGTTTCTCGCGATATAGAATCCCTTTTCCATCAGGTCTGACAAAAACCCTGAATTGTCAAACCCATAAGACTCTCTCAGGACATCATCGCGACCATAGCCATCCAGAATGATATAGATGATATTCGGCAAAGAACGACTTTGATTATCTTCATAATTTTGCTCAGTCCTCATCGATGATTCTGGCTCTGCTGCTGCGGGGTCGACCAAGGAAAGTGAAACTTCCGAAGAATGCGCAAAGATTGTGAAAAGCGGTATAGCCAACAAACATCCACTGGCTATATTGAGAAACTTTGTGGCGTGTTCTACGCCATCTTTCACCCGATACACGACCCCACACACGGCAATCCATGCTAGGCCGACCACAAAATTGGCAGCAGATCCCATCCATTCCGGAACATGTTCTAACAAGAATTCATGTTGAGCTTTATAGGTAAAGAGGAGTATCAGGTTGACCCATACGAATAACGCGCTGAGGCTCCAGTTTTTGGAAAGATATCCCAATACTCCCCAGGTCAGAAGGGTACAGGCAGGAACCAAGACCAACGCTCGTGAAATATCGTCAAACTGAACTTCACCAACCTGTAGATGGGGCGCATAGGCTCCCAGGACCACCCAGATTGCAAAGATCACCGGATACAGAATCATCTAACAGCTCACGGCTGGTTACCGTCGTTTCATCACATATAACACACGCCCAGAGTCGCCAATTTTCACCGACCGTTCAATGGCAAAACACGACCCAAACGTCTGTTCAAAGTGTTCTTGAGTATAGTCGCTAAAGATGTCTATCCGACTGGCGAGTAAACGCTGCACCTGTGAGTCATGCTTGGGCACGAATTCGATGATTAAGTGATGGCCAATATCCGAAAGAAATTTGGCGATTTTTTCAAACGGTATGTTATTGGCGATGGCGAGGTGGTGGATCAGCGCTAAAGCGACAACCACGTCTGTCGGGCCGCGATCGATCAACGATTGGCGCTCCTCGTGAGCCCATCCGATGGCAGAACTGGGATTCGCCAGATCCAAGACCAACGGCAGAACCTGTGCGTCTTGTCTTTTCACGCATGTGCGGTAGTGTTGTTCTGAACTCCCGGGATCCCCCTCAAACGCGATGACGTTGATCCCCTTTTCTCCAGCCAATTGACTAAAGCGTCCCGTGTTCGCGCCGAGATCCCACATCGTACGCGGAGCGAGTTCATCTAAGATGCGTCCCACCAGAACGATTTTCTCTGCCATATCATCTTCGGTATAGGAGTTATCCTCATAATAAGAAGACCAGCATGATTCAGGTTGAGGGCATGACAGCCGTTCAGTCGTTGATTGCAAGCTCTCTATGAGTCCAAACAAGGCATTTTTGCTGACTGGCCGAGAACGATCGGACAGTCTCTCAGCCGCGAACTGGCGCTGACTTTTTGCATGAAGATGAATGTGCGACAACACCCCAAACCGCAAGCGAGAGCTCCACGGGAGTAAGGCACTTGTAAGATCAAGGGGAATGCCATCAATATGCACCCTGGACAATTGGTTGAGCCGAATATCGACGGCACTCATCAACGCCAGAGGGGCCAAAAAATGTTGACAAAACTGACGATACGCCACCCAAGGCTGACCTTCGGTGTACCTTTCGAACGAAAGGCTATCGATGAACACTGGGGTACCCTGATGAAACTGGATGTTATAGGCGCTCGCATCTTTGAGCATCATGCCATAACGTAACGCACGCCGTTGAATTTCGAGTGTGAGAAGCGCCGCATGCTGCAATTGAGAAAAACACCATTCGTAGGGATACGAGATAAAGGGTACGGCTTCTGGCTTCAGAATTTTATAGATGTTCGGGCTGGAATCAACCGTGCTAGAAACTTCTTCATGAGGGATGAGCAAGCCATCTTTGACGAGCGCATCATAGAGTCCAGATTGGTTCAACAGGTCATACTCGTCTCGATAGACCAGATTTACGGCGCGATAGAGCACCTGATCATGAACAAACACATGCCCACTTGGGTCGCGAAAAGAACCTGGAACGGCACAATCAATCGTTCTCATGCTCTTGAGGACCGTTTTGAGAGAAAAAACGAGAAATATAGATTTTGATGTTTCTCCAGGCCATTTTCACCGCAAACAAAGAACTTAATAATCCCGCCATCAACATTTGAAACAGATAGCTGCCCGTGCCGGGGTCAATATAGGCGAAAGCAGAGCCAGACATGCCGACTATCAGCATCGTGGTCACGACAAGCATGATGAACACTGATCGAAATTTACGCATGATACTCATCCTTTCTGTTGAGAGTGGCTTCGCACAAGATTCATCACTCTCAAAAATTATTTCATTTCTCGCACAGACCTGTGGCGCATGCACGCATGCACACAAATTCCAGGCCTCTGGTGGACCATAGGCTGGGCTCTCAGGTTACTTTCGGTCAAAATGGAGCGTTCTTGAACGGAACAAGACACAGAGAGGGAGCGGGGACGGCGAAATCTTATCTCAGGACGGAGTTCAGGAGTCTTTACTGTGATTGATGCATATTCTGTAAGGTTCTCTGCAGATGGTCGACATTACCCGAGCAAAGCCTCAGGTTTATGCGGAATTGAGAAGGATGGATCAGGAATCGCCTCTGGACGGCTTGACTTCCGTCAGACGGGCATAGGCCTTGGTTGCGGCTCGACTCTTCGGATAGGTACGTACAAGCTGGCGGAACATCGATCGTGCAGCCTTCTGATCATGGAGCCCAAGATGAGAATAGCCGATTTTCAACAATGCTGCAGGCACTTTAGTGCTGTCAGGGTAATGCGTCACCACACGTTCAAATTCTTGAATCGCCTGAGCATACTGACGCTGTCCATAATAACATTCTCCGAGCCAATACTGTGCGTTAGATGCCAACGAGGATTGGGGAAAAACCTTGAGAAATTGCCGAAATCCTTGGAATGCGCCGTTCAGATTCCCTGCCAGTAACATTTCATAATTCCGTTTATAGGAAGCTTTAGCTTGTTCCTGTAACCTTGAATCCTGGGCGAGTGGAGATGGTTGTATCGTTCCAAGCTTGGAGCGATCGAACTGATCAAAAGAATCTTGCGACATCGTCTGTCTTTCAAAAAGTCGATCGCGTTCCGAAGAAGAAGCTTGACTAGATTGGCTGGAAGCCAGCGGTGAAGGCGTAATAGACGCGACGGATTCCTGGAGTCCTTGAAGAGCCGATGCCTGCCTGCCTGCACCTGACGACGAATGGCTCTTCGCGTGCGAATCGACACTGCTGGCCTTCGCAGTGACTGAAGTGATCTGGGCTAAGGTTCGTTCATGTTCATCAACTCGATTCGCCAATGTGTGACTGACTTGCTCGAAGGCCTTCACGACACTATCCACACTCTGTTTGACTTGCTCCCAATTCGCCTGCGCCATCTCTTTGTTGTCGCGTTGATCGTGGGACAAGCTCTCAACATGTCCGTTCATCGTCGCCATCTTGTTTTCTTGGGCGACCAATGCTTGTTGAACCGTGTCAAGCACGCCCCTGAAATCGACGAACGACTCTTGAAACTCTGAAAGCTTTTTCGCCTGGGCCATCACGACTTCATTTTGTTGATGTATTTGCTGTTGCAACTGTTCAATGAGTGTGTGGAGCTGCTGTTCTCGAATCTGCGCACCTTCACGCGAGACCATAAACTCTTGGCCAAGGGAGTCCATCTTTTTCGCAACAGTCTGCAAATGATGTTCACTTTGATCAATCGCGCCCCGGACTTCCAGCAAATCTCCGTCTTTAATGGTTGTCACCTGATCCATGACTTCGGCTCGAGCGACGAGAAGCCCCTTGATTTCAGCGCGCTGAGTGGCGATGATTCCGTTCGCTTCTTGAAGAGCCTGATTCGCATCTTCGACCGCTTGTTGCAAGTCCATTTTGCTCTTGTCTAATTTCGTGATTCGTGCGTCAAGCTCTCGCTTGATCCGAACCACATCAGCTTTCTGTGCGACGCACCCACTGCTCAATAATGAACAGATAAGAATCAGCATGGCCGCATAAGTACGTTGACAACGAGTCATAATTCCTGGTGCTCTATTCTCTCAATCGTCAAAAGATGTGCATACGCCTTAATCTAGCAACTCGAGATCATCATCCCATGATCGCGTATCTGCGACGTTAATGGCCAACAAAAAATGCGCCCGGCGATTTTTCCCTAAACAGATATCAGACGTTTCTCGACATACAGGATTGTCCTTTCCGTAGGACATTATCGTCAGTTGCTCTGAAGATACCCCGAGGCTGGCCAAGTAGTTTCGAACTCGCAATGCCCGTTTCTCACCGAGAACATAGTTATAGGCACGAGTTCCTCGTTCATCACAATGCCCTTCAATCGTGACAACATTCGTCTGATGCTTTCTTAAGTAGTCAGCATTGCTCGCGAGCGTCAGCTTCGCTTGCTCGGTTAGTTCCCAGCTGTCTAATTCAAAATAGACATCTTTCATTCCTGATCGATTACTCATGAGCTCAGCTTGTTGTCGTTGCTGCCAGTATTGCTTGGCTAGCTCTTGAGGCGTCAGAGTTTTTATGGCCTCTGAATCTTCAAATACCGGTTCTTCAGAAAAAAGGCCATTACTGGAAAAATCATGATCTCCAGTGTTCCCCCGCTCATCAAGAAGAGGCAAATCAGCTGCGGCATGCTCTCGTGCCAGTTCATCTAGTGATGAACGTTGGGTGGCCGCGGCATCATGCCCTTTCGCCTCATGAGATTTTTGCGCGTGAGAAGAGCCCCGCACGGAACGATGACCACATCCACTCAACAGGAACACGAACGAAAGAAGAGTGACGAATGCAATCAAATATCGAATATGAAAGTTCCGGCCATTCATAAAAATCATGCTCCTTTCTCTACGTCGCGACATCTTTTTTTTCTTTTCAGACCTATTGACCACGGTGTTTCATGGGACACAAACATTTCCAGACAGAGTACACTGCAAAAACAAGACCAGATAAGCCCTTGAGCTTTTAGCGATAGAATTTGCTATGCCGTCTCTCAAATACGATAAGAGTGGCTCGAAATAATTGAAGGGCACGACAGACTCGAATAGGCTCAATCCGTTAGACAGTGTACTGCCCAAATCCTTTTATCTCTCAATAAGATGAGCGCCGATGAATGCGCTTTAATTGAGCGGGAGGGGTCTTCCTTTCACAAAGCGGTGCGTTTGGTAAGGAGAAAAAATGTCCGTCTCATCCAACGATCAATCACGCAAGCATAGGTCCTGGGTACGCCGCAGCATTTACTCTACATCCGTGGTATTTCTCCAACTATGTCGATGACCAAAGAAGGATCTCGACTTCCAATTACGCTCAAGTGCAGGCAAATCAATACACGCAGCGCTGACTTATTTCGAAGATGCGGTTATTGAAAGCAACCATCGCGAGAGAACGGTTTGAAAAAGGTGGCCCAGATTAATGTGGCAAAGGTGGGACTCCACCACGGTTGAATTCCGTGGGGATTACACGATTAGGAGGAGGGGTCAGGAACCCACGTTCTATCATCACCAGAAGAAAACGCCCAGGTTTGTCCACCAAGCTCTTTGGCCTTGTACATGGCTCGATCAGCCTGCCGTAGAAGGTCGGCTGGTTCCTCTGCATCAACAGGAAATAGAGCGATGCCGATACTCGTTCGAACATGAAGCGTCTGCTCTCCGTTAGACACTGGAGCCCCAATGCAATCCAAAATCTTTTGTGCCACATGTTGAGCGTCGGATGGATGTTCGAGGTCTTGAAGCAGCAACGTAAATTCATCTCCGCTCAAACGCGCAACCGTATCAGTGGCGCGAACACAATGGGTCAACCGCTCTGCCACCGTTTTGAGTAACTCATCGCCTATCAAATGCCCGAATTCATCATTGATACCTTTGAACCCATCCAGATCGATAAACAACACGGCTAGAAGCCGTTGATGACGACGGGCTTGGGCGATTCCTTGTTCGAGTCTATCCTGAAACATCGCACGATTAGGGAGATCCGTTAGAGGATCATGATAGACACGGTGAATGATCTGCGTTTCAGCTTCTTTTCTTCTGGTAATATCTTGAAGAATAGCCACGATATTCGTCAGCTGACCATCCTCGCTCACCAGCGGAGTCAAAACTTCTTCGACCGCATATTCTTGACCGTCTTTTCGTATGGCGGTTGATTCAACCTTCCAAGACTGCGACTGAAAGGCCGGCTGCGACGCTTGATTGAGCAAGTGACGAAACGGTTTAGACTGTGAAGAGGGGAGAACCGTGCCGATCAACTCTCCCGCGTCGTACCCGCTCATGCGGCAATACGCATCATTCACCCATTCAATCTTTCCTTCTGGATTTGCGATACAAACGGCATGCTCGGCATGATTGAGCGCCTTACCCTGCAGGCGCAAATGGTCGTAATTTTTAGCTAAAAACATGACTCGACTCAAATGTATCCCCAATTGCTCCATCCATGAGAGTCGATCCAAGTCAAAGGCGTCTGCATGTTGCGAACAAATCGTCAGAACGCCCAGCAGGTGGTCATGCTCCAATAGAGGGATCACCAACTGGCAATGCAATCCCTCGGAACACAACCAGTGCACGCCATGACGATCGTCAGAATGCTCGCGGGTCAAGATTTGCGCTTTCTGTTCGTCAATCGCTCGACTCACCGCCTGTGATTGGGAAGCCTGAAAACTCAAACGCTCGAAGCTTTGAGGTGTCGTGAGCACCGGATCTCCGTCATGTGCGACGATATTCACGGCAGCTTGTATTTCTTGAGTTCCAATCCAAACCAACGGATAGCCGAACGTCTCAACAAGCCGGCGACAGAACATGCTCAACGCCTGCCGTAGTGTCATCCCTGAAAGGAGCAAATGAATCAGTTCATTAGCGATATCTTGAACAGGTACGGCTTGTTGATAAGCCGCAGCTTTCCGGAATAACCAATGAACGCCCACAAGATTCCCGTCTGTATCTCGAAGAGCCGTCAGAGTACACGTGATTGCTGGAGTATCCCGTGAATGGGAAAGAAGATGGAATTCTCCCTGCCAGTTTTGCCTGTCTCCATGTAAAGACCGTAACCATTTCAGGAGAGCGTCACGATCTTTTTGAACAATCAAGGATGACAGGGAACAGCCTATTAATCGCTGTTGGGAATGTTCAAACAATTGAGCGGCACAGGAATTGGCCATCTGAATCACGCCATCGGGAGAGGTTACGATGTGACCATCAGAAGTCCCGCTCAAGAGTTCATGGCTCGAACGGTTGATGGCGAGAGCGTGCTCTGAGTTGACGGCAGAAAGGTGAAGACCAGAGACTCCGTTTTGAGCAACATCCTTTTCTCTTGGGATGTCCTGCAGGACATTTTCCAATCGCTCAAACGCGAGTGACAAAGGTTGTTCGAGAGAAGGTGGTACAGGAGTACGCTGCGATTCCAGCACTTCTAAAAGCTGGGAGAGCCGCATTTTCAATGTTTGGAGATTCGAGGGTTGCATAAGCTTCGGTCTCATCGCTTCACTCATCTATACGGCGATAACCCTTTCCGATGTCAATAGCCTATAGGCGCTAGAAACTGTAGATTCACCGTGACAAGCAAAGGCATAGAATTTGCCCAGACATTAGTATTGATGTTGTATGCCGAGTCAACTCACCAATCGAGAACGGAAAGACAGGCATCCCGTTTCAATATCCTCTTGTGCCTGAGCGTAGCGCTCAGGGGTTCCCACATCCGACCAGTATCCTGATTGCACATAACCCATGATCTTGGATCCGGCCTTCAACTCTTGAACATACGCGTCAATGATGTGAGAACGTCGCCCCAATTCGCAATGCCGAAGAACCGAAGGATGTAGCAGATGGACTCCTGCGAACATCTGTTTGCGTACCAAAGCCTGGCTCCCCAGGTCCATTTTTCCTTGCCCGTTAATTCTGAGGATTTCTCGATCGTGAGTCGACTCCACTACCCCCCATTGTTCAACATCAGGATCATCTCGTAACACTAGGGTGGCCACCGCCTGACTCGAGACATGCTCCTTACATACTTCATCCAGATTCAGTTCGATAATGGTGTCACTATTCATCACCAAAAAATCTTCGTCTTGAAAGAAGGCTTCTGCCGCACGCAACCCTCCTCCGGTTCCTAAAAGAATCGGCTCTGGTGAATAAGAAATCCGCATCCCCCACTGCTCCCCGTCGCCGAGCTCACGTTGAATCAAGTTGCCGAGATAATGCAAATTGATCATCGCTTCCGTAATCCCATATTGCTTCAGAAGCAGCAGGTTCCACACAATGAGGGGAACACCTCCGACAGGAAGGAGCGGTTTCGGAATTCTCTCAGTAAGGGGCCTGAGGCGAGTCCCTAATCCGGCCGCAAGTATCATCGCTCTCATAGGTCAGCTCGATACTGTTATTGCCACTCCGGAACGTAGGGAGAAAGGTGAGCGAACAGCTCGTGTAATTCGGGATATTTTCGAAGATTATCCTGAACGTAGCGTAAGGTCCGTGGTATGTCGGCTAGAAACTTTGGATTCTGCTTGACACGGTCAATGTAGACAAAACGCCCGGCGGCCTTGAGGTTCCGTTGAATACTCGTAAAATCAAAAAGTCTTCGAAACTCGACAGGAGCGTCGAAAGACATCGCCTTTTGCGTATCACGATCCAACCCCGCACACATTCCCTCACGATATCGGCTCAGTAACCGATCGACCATCGCCTCATCCAGAGCCACATAAGAGTCCCGTAATAAGGAAGCTAAATCATAGGTCGCCGGCCCAAGCAACGCATCCTGAAAATCTATGACCCCCAATCGTTCACCACTCACCATTAAATTACGCGAGTGATAATCGCGATGTGTAAAGACCGGAGGCTGGTCTGTCATCAATTTAGCTATGCGTTGAAATGCCTTTTGGACGGTAAACCGGTCGTCCACACTCATGGGCTTTCCTCGACGAACCTCGACCCCATATTCCAGAAAATGCTCGAACTCCCACATCAATAGGGGTTCATCGAATGCTCGTCCGAATGCGAAACAGGTCGAGGAATCACGGGACATCGCTCCCACATGCATCTTCACCAACGTATCGATGGCCTGAGCATATCGCTGCTCCCGTTCAGCCTGATCGGCTCCGATAACAGCCTCTGACAAGGTGACGTCTCCAAAATCTTCCAGATAAAGCAACCCAGCCGCTTCATCGAAATAATGCACAGTCGGAACCGTAATCGAACAGGATTGTAAAAATCTCAGAACGTTCAAAAATGGCAACTCAGTGATCTTCTGCTTCCCGCCGCTCACGGCCTCTTCAGAAGCCTTAAAGCCTTCGGGGTCGGCAAGCTGCATGACAATCAACGAGGGCATGGGGGCCTGGGTTAAGACGAGACGGTAATAACGACGATTTGATGCATCACCAGGAAGGCTTTCATAGCTCTTCAGGTCGGCACAAAACGGTAGCCGAGTTTTGAGGGTCTCTCTGATATGGTCAGTATTCAAAGGAGAAGACATGGTCGGTGGGGACAGCTTCATAAAAAGTGATTATACGAGGGCCATCCGCTTGTGTCATCGACTTCTGACGTGAGTCCAGAATGAAGGTTCTACATGGAATACACATCTCGGTCATCAGGATCGGCTTATCCATCATGGCATATTCCCTTAAGTTTGTGCATGTTATTGCCGATAAGAATAGAGGAGAACGTTCATCAGAATCTTTCAATCTTTCACTACTTCACGGAAGAGGTGGTTTATGGACATTGGAGCAATGAGAAATGTTAGCATACCGGCACCGAGAACGACGTCGACTGTTGACGATGGGGATGTCGGACAAAAAGGAAACTATTATCGTCGACGAAGGCATGATAAAAAGCACGCATCACATGAACCATCAGGAAACGAGCAGTCACCTCAGAAAAATTCACCACATACGATCGACATTCGAGTCTAGCCTCGAAGCCAATATCCAGAATTCCTTTGGCTTGCTGATTAGCCTGACTCAGGTCTAAGACTTGCATTGTTTTAGAGTTATATCCACTAGCTTTAGGCAGCCTAGTCGACGGCCTTTTATTAAATCCGAGCAGAACGGTCAAAGAACACGCATCCCCAAAACCATGAATAAAGTAAATATTTCTATCTGCACAGCTGAATGTGGTAGGGAAAATAAATTATTCTACAATATATAGTATTTTCTTTTATTCACTGGTATAGTAACCGCTAACAAATCATGGCATATAAAAGCATCGGCGATTACGGCATCATCGGTGACCTTCATACGATCGCATTAGTCGGTCTCGATGGGTCGATTGACTGGTGTTGCCTCCCTCATTTTGACTCCCCGAGTGTATTCGGAGCGATTCTAGATCACAAAGCCGGCGGTCACTTCAAGATTGCCCCAGTCCACGACGGCAATACCCGGCAAATGTACCTTCCCGAAACCAATATTCTCCTGACACGTTTTCTCCAAGATGATGGCGTGGGGGAACTCACGGATTTCATGCCCGTTGAATCTGATGAACCAGGAATACGACCACGACGGCACCAGATTATCCGAATGGTCTCGGTCGTACGTGGGCAAGTCCGATTCCGTCTTGAATGCGCTCCAGCTTTCAACTATGGACGCGACCCCCATACGGCAAAACTCGTCGAACGGGGGGCTATCTTTTGCACTGAAGCAAGCACCGTAGGGCTTGTAAGCCCTATTCCATTAAAAGTTAGAGAAGGCGTGGCATTTCAAGAGTTCATCGTCAATCAAGGGGAAAGCCTGACGTTTCTTTTAGAGTTTACGGTTGCCAATGGCAAAACCGACCTTCAAGCCACACAAGAATATGGTGATGAAGCCTTTCAAAACACCTCGGCCTTTTGGCAACGCTGGCTGGCACAATGCCAGTATGACGGCCGTTGGCGAGAAATGGTTCACCGCTCTGCCCTGACCTTGAAGCTGTTGACCTATGCTCCAACTGGCGCTATTGTTGCTGCTCCAACTACCAGCCTTCCGGAACACATTGGAGGTCCACGAAACTGGGATTATCGGTACACCTGGATACGCGATGCAGCGTTTTCACTCTACGGCCTTTTGCGCCTTGGCTTCACGGTGGAGGCCGCTCGGTTTATGGATTGGCTCAATGCTCGTTGCCATGAGCTTAACCCAGATGGCTCCCTTCAACTTGTGTACGGCATTGATGGCCGACGTAACTTAGCCGAGGAAGAACTGAATCACTTGGACGGCCATCGTGGTTCGCGACCCGTGCGAGTTGGAAATGCCGCCGCGCATCAGCTTCAACTGGACATTTACGGCACGATCATGGATGCTGTGTACCTCTATAACAAGCATGGTTCACCAATTTCCTATGATCTCTGGGTCAATCTCTGCCGGTTATTAGACTATGTGTGCGCGAATTGGGAACAACCCGATGAGGGGATATGGGAAGTCCGTGGAGGACGCAAGCACTTCGTATACTCAAAGGTCATGTGCTGGGTGGCGCTCGATCGCGGTATCCGCCTCGCTGACAATCGAGGTTATCCTGGAAACCGAGCACGGTGGATGGCCGAACGGGATCGTATCTACACCGATGTCATGCAAAAAGGCTGGAATCCCAAAGTCGGCGCATTCGTCCAGTCCTACGGGAGTGAAGCTCTGGATGCCTCGAACCTCATCATGCCTCTCGTCTTTTTTGTCTCGCCTACCGATCCACGCATGCTTTCGACGATTGACCGAACATTGGAAGAACTCGCACTCGGAAGCTTGGTCTACCGGTATGAAGTCGGCAAAGCCGCACCAGACGGACTTGAAGGCGAAGAAGGCACGTTTAGCCTCTGTACCTTCTGGCTTGTCGAAGCTTTGACAAGAGCCGGTCGATTGACCGAAGCCCGGCTGATCTTTGAGAAGATGTTAAGTTACACGAACCATCTCCGTCTTTACGCTGAAGAAGTCTCACATACCGGAGAACAGCTCGGGAACTTCCCGCAAGCCTTCACGCATTTTGGCCTGATTACGGCCGCTTCGAACCTTGACCTAGCCTTGAATTCTCGAAAAGGCACTCACACCGTTGTTCGACGAAGCCGGTCGTCTGCTCAAAAACAAAATAACGGATAATACGTTCCATTACCAACCTTTACCGAGGCCAAAGGTGGCCTTTTTACCAAGGAGGGGACAACATGGAAATCGGATTCATCGGATTGGGCAAGATGGGCATGAACATGGTGACACGTCTCCGTCGTGACGATCATCGGGTCGTGGTCTATGACCGTGCCGCCAACCTCGTAAAAGACGCTGAGAAAGTCGGATGTGTCGGGGCCTCCTCGTTAGAAGATCTGGTTACTCACCTCTCGAAACCCCGTGCAGTCTGGGTCATGGTTCCCTCCGGAGATCCTACTGAAGAAACCATTACACACATTTCAAAGCTCCTGGAACGCGATGACACCATTATTGACGGTGGAAATACCAAATTTCATGACGACCTGCGTCGCGCGAATGACTTGAAATCCCTGGGGCTTCATTACGTCGATGCCGGCACGAGCGGAGGCATCTGGGGGCTCAAGATTGGGTACTGCCTGATGGTGGGCGGCGAGGAAGTCGCGATCAAACGGCTGGAATCTATTTTTACCACGCTCGCCCCCCCCAACGGATGGGCACACGTCGGTGGACATGGTGCAGGGCATTACGTCAAGATGGTCCACAACGGCATCGAGTACAGCATCATGCAAGGCTATGCCGAGGGGTTTGAATTGATGTCGAAAAGCTCCTACAGCTTGGACCTTGCACAAATCGCCGATCTTTGGATGCAGGGTAGTGTGATTCGATCCTGGCTCTTAGAGCTGGGCGCTAGTGCGCTCAGGGAAGACCCGAAGCTCGAAAAACTCAAAGGTTATGTCCAGGATTCAGGAGAAGGCCGATGGATGTTAATGGATGCCATTGAAAAAAACGTACCCGTCCCAACCTTATCAACGGCTCTTTTCACACGATTTCGTTCGCGACAAGAAGAATCGTTTTCTGAAAAAATGCTGGCTGCACTGCGAAACGCCTTTGGCGGACACAGCGTCAGACGCTAGTATCCTAGAAATTTGCATCCCCGACCAAACGGTCGAGGCTGAAATCTTACAATGATTATATTCTCTGGTCTCATACAAGCCCGGTTGTTGTTCACACCGGCAACTTTTTAACCTTAATAATAAGGTGCAACATGGCAACCACCACCGTAACTGAACCACCTCCTACACGGTCTGAAACCGTGACGTCATCCCCGGCGGAGCCATGCACGCTCGTCATTTTTGGAGCGTCAGGGGATTTAACTCGCCGGAAGCTTTTACCCGCTATTTATAATCTTTTACTCGATGGGCTCCTCCCTGCAAACTACGCGGTCCTGGGACTCGGACGGAAACGCCTCAGTGATGAGGAGTTCGGTGAAATCGCTCGCAACGGTATCGAGAAATTTTCACGGCAAACCTTGAACCAGGAAAAATGGAAAGATTTTCAGAATCGCCTCTTCTACATGAACGGAGAGATTGACGACCTCGCGACCTTTACCAACATGAAAACTCGATTAGAAGGAATCGAGCAACAACTCAATTTGCCTGGCAATCGAATTTTTTATCTCGCGGTTCCGCCAACCACGTTTCAACCAGCATGTGAAGGTCTCCACAAGGCCGGACTGATTTATGACAGTCACAAGCCCTCGCCCTACTCACGGGTCATCATCGAAAAACCCATCGGGCGTGATTTGGCGTCGGCCAAGGAAATTAATACCATCACGGGCCGAGTCTTTGACGAATCACAGATTTATCGCATCGATCACTACCTTGGGAAAGAAACCGTCCAAAACATCATGGTCCTGCGTTTCGCGAACGCGATCTTTGAACCCATATGGAACCATCGCTATATCGATCACGTACAAATAACGGTAAGCGAAGCTGAAACCTTGGGGACACGGGCCTCGTACTATGAAGAGGCCGGGGCGTTACGGGACATGATTCAAAATCATATCCTGCAGCTTCTGTGTCTCATCGCGATGGAACCTCCGTATTCCCTCGACCCCGATGTCGTTCGCAATGTCAGGATGGATGTCTTGCGTGGGTTACGTCCTATTCGAGGGGAAGATGTGGAGACGATGACTGTTCGCGCACAATATTCTCATGGAACGATACACGGCAAAGAGGTTCCAGGATACCGACGCGAAGAAGGAGTCCAGCCAGATTCCACGACTGAAACCTATGTGGCATTAAAAGTGCTCGTTGAAAATTGGCGATGGGCGGGCGTTCCATTTTACATCCGTACCGGAAAAGCGATGCCCAAACGGGCATCGGAAATTGCGGTGCAATTCAAAGACATTCCGCAAATTCTCTTTAATGCGAACCCCAAATCGGCGCAAGCCCCGAATTTACTCACCTTGCGCATTCAGCCGGAAGAAGGCATGGCACTCAGAATTATCTCGAAACAACCCGGGAGCAAGGCCAAGACCCACCCCGTAGACATGAACTTTAAGTATGGCGATGCCTTTGACGAACCTTCGCCTGAGGCCTATGAACGGCTTTTGCTCGATGTGATGACCGGTGATGCGTCCCTGTTTATGCGCCGTGATGCCGTGGAAGCGTCCTGGACCTGGGTGACCGATATCTTAAAGGGCTGGGAAACCCATGGCACCAAATGGCTTCCTGAATACCCGGCCGGAACCTGGGGACCGGTCGAAGCCGACCGGCTCATTGAAACCGATGGCAGAAAATGGCGAAAGGTCTAGAGTAGAAAGCCAAACCGGTTCGACGCCAGCGTTCAGACTTCGCATAGAGGACATTGCCTCTTCCTAGATCACGGCATATTCCGTTTTCTAGCCCACGGCTTCCTCCCGCCTCATAGATGATCTTCCTATTGCGGGAAGACGAATGCCAATCTTCACGTCACGATAAAATAGAATATCCCCTTTTATTGTGACGCTTAAGAGGCAGTGAGGAACGTCCGACAAGACGATCATGACGCCCCCTGCATCTGTCACGACTGATCAGGAAATACTCGCAGAACTTCGCCAGGAAATCTGTGATCAGCTGGAAGGAGGTACCCTGGACCTTCCACTATTGCCTCAGGTCGCGAATCAAGTCCTGCTGGTCGCCGATGATCCAAATGCTGACCCCTCCAAATTATCATCTCTCATTCAACAGGACCAAGCCCTGGCAGGGCAGATTCTCCGCATCGCCAATTCGCCGGCTTATCTTCCTCGTTCTCCAATCGCCTCGTTGCAGCAGGCTATCGCTTGGCTCGGGTTGAATATGCTCTCTGGGATTGCTTTCTCTGTCTCAGTCCAATCCGGAGTGTTCAATGTGAAGGGGTTCGAAAAAGAAATCAAGGGACTGTGGCGTCATGCCCTCATGACGGGACTATACGGGAAAGAAATTGCCAGAAAAATTCGCCACAATGTCGAAAATGCCTTTCTATGCGGACTCCTTCATGGAATCGGCAAGCCTGTTGTCCTGCACATCGTTCTTGGCATTTCAAAGCCCAGGAACCTTCACCCCACATGGCCGATGATCGAACAATTAATGGATGAATCATACGTGCCGATTGGCTCGCAGTTGGCCGAAAGCTGGAAGCTGCCGGAACCCGTGCGTGAAACCATTCGTTTGCACCAAGAGCAGGCCTATACGCAATCAACATCTCCGACCAAAGGCGCGATCATTACATGTCTCGCGAGCACAATGGCCTCTTTCCATCTTGACCCGATGAGCATTGACGAAGACGCGCTCCGCACGTTGCCCGTCGTCCAGGATTTAAATTTTTATCCAGAAGACATGGACGCCTTACTCGAGCTACACGATTCGATCGATTCTAGCGTGGAATGCATGATTTTATGAACACGGATACCCACTACGATATCCTGGTCATCGGCAGCGGACCCGCTGGGCAAAAAGCCGCCATTCAGGGAGCCAAAGCCGGTAAACGCACAGCACTGATCGAGCAGAACCGGGAAGTCGGCGGATCGTGTGTGTACCAAGGGACAATCCCGAGCAAGACTCTTCGGGAGAGCGCGCTACAAATGGTGCGTTTTCAACGCACGACAGAAGTATTCGAATTCAAGATGCGGGATGACATCAAAATCGCGAGTCTCATGAAACGATTAGAGCAAGTCGTGAAAGCCCATGGGACATATATGAAGGAACAAATCGGAAGGAACCATATTGACTGTATTCACGGCCGCGCAAAGTTTCTCTCCGACCACGAAGTGCAAGTGAAAGGGATTAACGGAAAATCCCATACGCTTACCGCTGATGTTATCGTGATCGGAACTGGATCAAGCCCCCGGGTTCCAGACAATGTTCCAGTCGATCATGAGAACATTCTCGACAGCGATTCCATTCTTTCGCTGGTCTATCTTCCAAAGTCTCTGACTGTCTTGGGCGGAGGCGTGATCGCGAGTGAATATGCCTCAATCTTTGCGCTCTTGGGAGTCCAGGTCACGATGATCGACGCATCAGACCGCCCACTTCGATTTCTCGACAAAGAACTCACCGACGAATTTTGTGAAGCATTTCAAGCTACTGGTGGAACGTATCGAGGAGACCAGAAAATCAAGGAAGCTCATTGGGACGGGTATTCCAAAGTCATCACGACTTTCGAGAACGGAGATACGGTCGAAAGCGAAAAACTGCTCGTCGCCCTCGGACGCATCGCCAATATCACATACCTCAATATTGAAGCCGCTGGATTGACTCCCACCAATCGAGGTCTCATTCCCGTGAATGCCGACTGTCAAACCGATGTGTCGCATATCTACGCAGTCGGAGACGTGATTGGCCCTCCCTCCCTTGCCTCGTGTTCGATGGAACAGGGACGACGCGCCACGTGCCATGCCCTGGGAATCTCTCCTGGCGTCAATCCTGAAAACATTCCCATGGGCATCTACACGATCCCAGAAATGTCGAGTGTGGGGCTCAGCGAAGACGAAGCGGTCAAAAAATTCGGTGGATCGCTCGTCGGACGATCCCGATTCAAAGAAATCGCCCGCGGGCAAATATCCGGAATGACGATGGGAATGTTAAAAATGGTCGCCGACCCCAAGGGAGAAAAACTCCTCGGGGTACACATCGTGGGAGAAGGCGCGACCGAGTTGATTCATATCGGTCAGATGGGCTTATTGCATCATGTGAACATTGATAGTTTCGTAGAAAATATCTTCAACTTTCCCACGCTGGCAGAAGCCTACCGCGTGGCCGCGCTCGACATCACCAAGCAACGCCGCCTGTAAAATTACGAGCATTTTCGATGGGCCAATACCCCATCGCTACGCATAATCGCTTACCAAAAGGATACGTCCTGTATCTTTTTCAATAACGGATCATCCCGAATGAATCGCACCTGGCCTCTCAGCCACACGTCATTCTTGAAAATTTCCAACATTCTCAGAAAAACTTTTTCTCCGCTCTCGTAGATTCCTGGGGAATCTTTCTTGCAGTTTCAAAATTCATCAATACACAGGACTTTAATCGCACTGTCATACAACGAGGATCGGATGAGCAAACACATTGTCGTATTTTCAGATGGAACTGGGAACAGCTCAGCCAAGCTCTTTAAAACGAATGTCTGGAGGCTCTATCAAGCCTTGGATCTTTCAGGCCCTGATGATTCCTGTCCAGATCGGCCGACGCAGATTGCTTATTATGATGATGGCGTCGGCACCTCAGCGTTTAAACCGCTGGCCTTGCTTGGCGGAGCATTCGGATGGGGGCTGAAACGCAATGTGATCGATCTCTACACATTTCTCTCCTGGAACTACAAGCCCGGTGACCAGATTTATTGTTTTGGCTTTAGCCGAGGGGCGTTTACTATCCGTGTGCTGTCTGAGCTCGTCAGATGTCAAGGGCTCATAACTGCTCAAAACACTCGAAAACTCCGGAAACTCGCCACCAATGCCTTTAACAAGCACAGACGCCTGTGCCAGCGTGGGCACTACAAACATAATCTGAAGGCACTAGCCAGACAGATGGGAATGCAGAAAATCGCAGATACATTTCGTGAATCATACCCGACAACGGACGCACAAATCGGGCCTCCAATCACCTTCCTCGGCTTGTGGGACACCGTAGCTGCGTACGGATTGCCCATCGACGAATTAACACGTGCGTGGGATGCCGTGTTTCCGATACGGCCGAAACACATTCTTGATAAAAATGTGGATCGAGTTTGTCATGCCCTCGCACTCGACGATGAGCGCAACTCCTTTCACCCTCAACTGTTAAGCGAACTACACGCGCGAGAAAACGCGCAAAACCCTGCCCATTACATCGAAGATACACGAGTGGCACAAGTCTGGTTCGCCGGGGCGCATACCAATGTCGGAGGTGGATATCCCGATGACGGGTTATCCTATGTCTCTCTAGCATGGATGATGCAAGAAGCTGAACGAAAAGGACTTCGGTTTAAAGAACATGATGCGAAACGCATTCGAGAACAAACCAATCCCCTGGGAAAAATTTACGATGCCAGACAGGGGTTGGGTGGAGCCTATCGGTACCTTCCAAGGAAGTTGGAATGCCTGATACACAACGATGACGACCGTGACGATCCCATCAAGATTGCGTATCCCAAAATTCACGAAAGTGTCATCCAACGCATTCGCGCAGGAATCGATGCCTATGCCCCTATCGGACTTCCAGCACACTATGCCGTCGTGACCGCCGATGGACGAATCATCGATCAACCCGTGAAAGATGAACCGTCGTCAACCTTGATCGAACACGCCTCAACAGCTCAATCCCGAGCGCAATGGCAGGAATCCGTGTGGAATCTCGTGTGGTGCAAACGCATCGCCTATTTTGCCTCGGTCTTCGTTTCCGGAGGACTACTTGCCTTTCCGCTCTACAGGCCGGCAACAGAAGCCTGCACAGGAACCCTGTGCGCACTCTCGCCAATCATCACCATCATTGGCGCATTTCTCCCCAATCTACTACAGCCTTGGCTTGAAGCGTTCAAGAGCCATCCCGGCACATTAGGAACCCTCGTGCTTCTTCTCATCGGCCTTATTTCCATCGGATGCCACATACAGGTTTCCATCACGGACCGCATGCGAACCCTGTGGAAGCCATTCACGCACCCCACGGAATCTTCAACAACCACAGCGACTTTCCGCGACAACGCCATCTATCGATTTCGAACGCACTGGCTGTACCAGGCCTTCTTCAAGCTCATGAAACAACGGGTGCTGCCGTTTGCCGCCGGACTGGTCTCTGTGATCCTCATCGTCCAAGGGACCAGTCACATCATATTTTCGATGATGAACTCGGGTGGGTTGATTTGCCAAAAGACACAAGAATCGCGGATGGCTTCAGAAGCTATCAACGCAGGCGTCTTCTCGACGAATGCCTTATGCTGGGCCAGCGGAATTCGGCTCAAAGCCGGTCAACACTATCGGCTCACCTTCTCCATGAACGAGCAAGCGCCATGGAATGATAATGGCATTCCAACAGATATGAATGGATTTACATGGGAGAAGATGACGCCTCCAATGTATGGAGGACTCCTCTTACGCCGTCACCTTGGTGAACCGTGGGTTAAGCCCATCGCGCGGATCGGCAGTCAAGGGAGCGACGAATACCCACTTCATCCGACAGCGTCCCCCTCTCACTCATCCCAAAATACTACTATTCAGACATCCACATTAATCACTGAACTCAAAGCCCGACGGGACGGAGAACTCTTTTTGTTTATTAACGATTCTATTCTGCCCGGACCTGAACCATGGCAAATGTTTTACAAGAACAATCACGGTCATGCGTCGATCACGATTGAACCGATTGATAGTCCGGCACCGACCGGGCTGGCAAGTCGTTCCTATGATGAAGCGCTAAGCCGTAGTTAACATATGCCAGGCACGATATACGATTGCACATGTAAGCCTACTCCTTCACCGTGAACCGCCCATGAAACGAACAACCAAAACTATGTTCGAGCTTCCCAAAAGGTATCTCAAGAAACTCCAATCGCTCGGAAAGTCTGAAACAAAAGAACACGACACTTATATTGAAGGAACCAACAGCGACAAACTATGGAAAACAGAGTGGGAACGATACCTCAAACACCGCTGGCCTCGCCCAGAACGAACATCGGAATTCAATGAACCCACAGTCGATGCCAATCTCGTTGGATTGGCTCTCTCCGGAGGAGGGATCCGTTCAGCAACCTTTAACTTAGGACTCCTCCAATCGCTCGCACGAGTTAAACTGCTTAAATACATCGATTACCTGTCGACGGTGTCTGGAGGGAGCTATATCGGTAGCTGCCTCACAAAGCATTTATGCGAAGAAGAGAGCCAGTTAGAGGGAACGAGATTTCCTTTTGCTTATCCAGCTCAAGAAGGACAAACTGGAGAAGAACGGCCGGAAGTTCGGCATCTTCGCAATCATAGTAAGTTCCTCGCGCCACAAAGCGGTCTGTTTTCACTTCACACTTGGCACCTTGTCGGAACATATCTCAGCGGACTGCTTGTTCTCCTTCCTGTCCCAGCGTCAGTCCTGATCCTCGCGGCTGGAATTCTCGACCTGGCTTCCATCGTTATCTCCTGGGATTTTTCGACGGGTGGATGGCAAAACAACGCCTTCTGGCAAGAAGAGCTCATGAAAAATTGGAAGCCCTCGAACTGTCAAACTGATATGAATTTGTGGTCTTTTCTCATTGAGGACAAGGGACTTCGTTGTTGGTTTTTCGGTGCATGGGCCCCCAGCGGATTACACCGAATTCTCGTCGCGGTTGACGCTGGATTACTTGCATTCTTTTTCATCGAGATCCTGGTCTATTTAGGATTCACAAAAACCAATGGAGGCTCGAATGGAAATGGATCATCTAAAGGCAGTACCGACCCGCTCAGATGCAAAGCTGGACAAGCCAAACGTCGTGAAAGACTTGCCCGTCTTCAAGCATATACGCTCATGGCAACATTCATTGTTTTTCTCATCAATATCCTACCGACACTTGTCGCTCTCTCTCCAAACATTTGGGTCTATTTACTGGGAAGGAACATGGAGGAATTCATTTATCATATAGCAGCATTATCACTACTCCTTTCTCTACTGCTAACACTCAGTGCCAACCGAAATTGGGAGAAAAAATGGATCAACCAACTTTCTCTATTCTTAGGAAAAGCTGGAGTTGTAATATTCTTAGTACTATTGGGATTAACCCTGTTAAACTTTTATCTCCATCATAAAATACCGGCCGCTGTACTTTCGTTTGTAACGATGATCGTTGCATTTCTTTTTCTCGATCCAAATCGAGCTTCACTCCATTTCTTCTACCGAGACCGACTCGCACAAGCCTACCTGTCAAGTGCTCAAGGCACGTCTAATGAGTTTGTTCCGGACCATGATCTGCTGCTCAGAGAGCTCTATCCTCATCTTTCTGACAAGAAACTAACTGACAACCAAACATTTTCGGCTCCCTATCACTTGATCAACGCCGCAATCAACTTAACCGGCGATTGCGACAAAGAAAACAGATTACGTGGACGCAAGTCTCATCTCTTTGAGTTTTCTGGATACTATTGCGGATCTAAAGCTACCGGCTGGCGGGACACAAAAGAATATGCATCAGGAGAGATGGACGTCGCGACGGCCATGGCGATTTCCGGTGCGGCCGCAGGCCCACAAATGGGAATGTACACGAGCCGTCCCCTTGGGATCTTGATGGCCTTACTGAATATACGACTCGGTTCTTGGGAACCAAACCCCCAAGAACTTCCTGGGGTCGGCGACTTATTAAAAACATTCTTCCTTGAATTATTCGCACTCACCAGTCGACACACACCTTATGTCAACCTTTCCGATGGCGGGCATTTTGAGAATCTCGGCTTGTATGCTCTCATACAACGACGATGCCGCTATATCATCGTGTCGGACGCAGGACATGATAAAGATTCACTATTTGAAGACCTCGAAGGCACGCTACGAAAAATTCGTATTGATTTTGGAGTCGAAATTGAAGAGTTTAACCCTGAAAGCTTAAAGCCCGGAAACAACGGATATAGCGAAGCCTACTGCGCGATTGGAAAAATCGTCTATCCATTAAAAGAAGAGGGGGAAAAAGAGTATGGCACGCTTATCTATTTCAAACCCATGATGTTTTCCGATTTACCCATTGACATTATTCAATATCAAAAGAAAAACCCGAAATTCCCTCATGATTCAACGTTGAACCAATTGTTCGATGAAGCCCGCTTCGAAAATTATCGCACACTTGGTTATCACATCGGTAAAAAGATTTTTTCTCCTGGTGAGAATCGTGCAAATGCTCCAAATGCATTCGATGTCAACGCTATTTTTGAACCCATCATCGAGCCGAGAAACCATGAGGATCATCGTTTATCGATCAATGGTCAACACACTTTAGCCATAGACCTGATCACAAAAACTTCACCAACAAACACAGCAGTCCCTTCTACCATATAACGGTACTATACAAGGCTCAGATTTGGGAGGGAGGGGGTATACATCGGGTTGCACTCACCTTCGATCGTTCACATCTAGGGAATAGCTAGCGTCTCGGCATGAAGAATGGTCAAGCGAGTCAAGAATCAAGGTGGGGTTTTTATCTACCTCGATGCGCTAAAACTTGTTGACTGAAAATTACCTTACAGAACGCTACGCGAATTAGCCTGTCATGATTAAGGTACCATCCTGTTTGACTGGATGACCCGATAGACTTATTGTTTCCCCACGCACAATCCCGCTTCGACAGCCTGCTCCAATCTCGCCAAGTCTTTCAGGACATCCGATCTGACATGGACACGGATCACTCGACGCCCTTTAGCCGTGAGGCTTTTTAAATCTCCTAACGCTTGGGCGGCTTTGAGCACGCCGAACGTATACGGTTCGCCAGGTATGGCCAAATCCTCCGCATCCTCACACGTCACTTGAATAAATACTCCGGAATTGGGCCCGCCCTTGTGCAACTGGCCGGTCGAATGAAGGAATCGTGGCCCATATCCCAATGTGGTCGCCACATGTTTCGTGTCACGAATCTTTGTGCGCAGACGCTGAAAGACCCCTTGGGCTTCCTCTGTGTGTTCCACATAGGCGTTGATCGCGACATAATCGCCGGATTTGACTCGAGCGAGATGCTTCGCAAGGACCGCTTCTAAGGAAGAAGCGCCATTCAACGCGGCATGGTTTGCCTTGTCGGCATATACCTGAATGCCCTCATCGATCAACATGGGATCATTCTCCGAAAGCTTTCCGGTTTTCTTGAATTCATCAAGGTAGGCCTTCGTATAGTCTTTGCTCTCTTGAACATTGGGTTGATCAAATGCGTTGATTTTCAGGATGGACCCTGCTACCGCGGTGGCCATTTCCCACAAGAAAAATTCTTGTCCGACATTCATTAGATCTGCATGATCGACACGAATGACAGGATGTCCAGCCTTTTCAAGCTCAGAAATTTTCGCGTCCTGTTCAGGACATGGCTCCTTGGAATAGCGGACATAGGCAAAGATCCGGTCCTGTCCATAAGACTCAGACCCGCCCAAGGGCTCTCCAGCAACGGGAATAATCCCTGTTCCTTCTTTTCCCGTACTCTCGGCCACGAGCTGTTCCAGCCATGCGCCAAGATCCCAAATAGCCGGAGAGGTCACGAAGGTCAGCTTATCTCGCCCTGCTTTGGCCAACGTTCCCAGCACCGCGCCTAGTTTCACACCGGGATTGTCAGCGGCTGGAACCGAGGCGTCACACGCGTAACGCATGCGTTCTGCCTGCTGAAGAAGGCGATCGATATCCAGCCCCATCAGAGCCGCCGGAACGATTCCAAAATTGGATAGCGCCGAATACCGCCCTCCGATTTCCGGAACCCCGGGAAGAATGTGTCGAAACTTCAACTGTTTGGCCACACCTTCAAGCAAAGACCCAGGGTCGGTAATCGCGATGAAGTGGTCTCCTGCTTTGTCACCCACGACCTGTTTCATCCGTTCATAAAAATACTTCTGAAACACCAAGGGTTCGGTCGTCGATCCGGACTTACTCGCCACGATACAAACCGTCGCGGCTAAATCGACCTGATTCTCGAATGCCCGAACCTGCGATGGCACAGTGCTATCCAAAACATGCAATTCTGGATATCCGGGTATGGTGCCAAATGTCATGCGAAGGACTTCTGGGCATAGGCTACTTCCTCCCATGCCCAGAAGCAGGACATGTTTGAACCCGGCCTCCTTGACGTCTTTGGCCACTGCTTGCAGTTGGCTCACATGAGGTAACTGCTCTTGGGAAATCGTCAGCCATCCCAGCGCCTGACGGATAATCTTCTGATGACCGGCATCACGATGCCAGACAGTGGGATCCTTGGCCCATACTCGACGCACGACATCATTTTTTTGCAACTCAGCCAGCTGTTCATTCACGGCCCCTTCCCATGTGCCGAGAGCATAGCTCACTCGGTCAATTTTCTCGCCGAGCACGTCAGCACGTTTACGGCTGATGACCCCCATTAATTGCTCGAATGCCTCGACGAACAATCTGGCCCCATCGCGCAAGAGCGTATTCGTGACTTCCTCCATCGAAATCCCGGCTTCGGCCAACTGTTTCATCGTGGCCTTGGCTTCGGCCAAACCTTCCCCGATCGTCGACTTGACGACACCATGATCCCGGAACGCCGTAAACGTAGCTTCTGGCATCGTATTCACAGTATCCGACCCGATCAGGTTATCCACATAGAGCGTATCGGGATACTTGGGATTCTTCGTCCCGGTGCTTGCCCATAACACCCGCTGAGGCCTGGCCCCTTTGGCCTTCAAGGCCTGAAATTCTGGGCTGTTAAAAATCTCCTCAAATTGTTCATAAGCCAGTTTGGCGTTGGCGATGGCGACGGTTCCCATCAGACCCTCTAAGACTGCCTTCTCATCAGCATCCTTGGCGACGTGAAGTTTCGCCTCCAGTTGCTTATCGATCAGACTGTCGATTCGGCTCACAAAAAAGCTTGCCACCGACGCCATTTGACTCACATCGCCTCCGTTCTTCGCTAATCGTTCGAGGCCGTGAATATACCGCCAGGCCACTTGCACATACATATCGACGCTAAACAACAGTGTGACATTGATGTTGATCCCTCGAGCGATCAATTCTTCGATGGCCGGCAAGCCTTCAGCCGTGGCTGGCACTTTGATCATGACATTCTTTCGGGCCACGGCTTGATGCAAGCGAACAGCCTCGTCAATGCTACCCTGAGTGTCATAAGCCAACGTTGGTGAGACTTCTAAACTCACATAGCCGTCACGCCCCTTCGTGCGTTCATAGACGACGTGCATTATGTCGGCGGCATCCTGAATGTCTTGGATAGCTAAACGTTCATAAATTTCTTTGACGCCAATCACCTCGACAGCGGCCTGCGTGAGAGACTCATCATAATCCGAACTCCCCGCGATGGCCTTTTCAAAGATCGCGGGATTGGAGGTCATACCCATGAGCCCATCTTGTTCGATGAGCTTCCCCAATTCGCCAGAGGTCATCAAGCCGCGACGGATGTAATCGTACCAGGGACTTTGTCCGCACTCTTCCAGTTGGACCAAGGGATTCATCTTGATGTCTCCTTGCCTAATTGGTTCACGGTTGTCATTTCATGCCGACGAACTTCTCTCTCAGAAAAACCGAATGTCCACATACATTCCCATGACCAGACTCTCTGTGCCCCCATTCCGGAACGTCGAAGAATCCCGGTCATGCAGGATGGACGAATGAAAGATTTTTGGCCTGCTCAAGTTGCGCTTTAGCCGCCACCACGACATGTTCCGATGAAAATCCGAATTTTTTGGCCAATTCTTTTAATGGGGCTGACGCACCGAACGTCTTCATACCGATGCTCTGTCCCTTCGTTCCGATGTATTGGCCCCATCCAAAAGTCGAGGCCAGCTCAACAGAGACACGAGCAGTGACGTGAGGCGGAAGCACCGCATCTCGATACCCTAGAGGTTGTTGTTCGAATATCTCCCAAGAGGGCATACTGACGACGCGGCATTTCACCCCCTCGACCTTCAATTGTTCATAGGCTTCGATACACATCGACACTTCACTCCCGGTCGCGAGCAACAAGACGTCAGGTTCTCCATCATCCGCGTCCGCTAAAATATACGCCCCTTTCGCGACACCCTCTGCAGAAGCGTATTTCGTACGATCGAGTGTGGGAAGAGCCTGTCGAGTCAGGATTAACGCCGCCGGTTCATGCCGCAACCCCATGATGACTTTCCAGGCTTCAACGACTTCGTTTGCATCGGCCGGACGTAACGTCACCAATCCGGGAATGGCTCGCAGAGATGGCAAATGCTCGATGGGTTGATGCGTCGGACCATCCTCTCCCACCCCGATGGAGTCATGCGTAAAGATATGAATGACCGGAATTTCCATTAAGGCACTCAGGCGAATGGCCGGACGCGCATAGTCGCTAAAGATGAAAAAGCCAGACCCATAGGGTCGAACTTTCGAGAGTGAGAGGCCATTTAATATCGCACCCATCGCATGCTCTCGCACACCGAAATGCACGTTGCGGCCGGTTCGATTCGTCGCCGTAAAGTCGCCAGCCCCCTCAAAGGTCAATCGCGTTTTCGTACTCGGAGCCAAGTCAGCCGACCCGCCGAGTAACCAGGGTACGTTTTCGGCCAAAATATTCAGCACCTTACCAGATGCATCCCGACCCGCCAGGCCTTTGCCATCAGCCGGGAAAACTGGAAGCCCACGATCCCACCCTGACGGCAGTTGACGATGTTGCATCCGATACAGATGATCGGCCAGTTCTTGAAAGTGCTGCTTGTAGTCTTCGAATAGGGCCATCCAATCGTTTCGTAATTTTTTCCCGCGCACTCCGATGCCTTCTTGAAAATGCTGGACGACTTCCGAAGGAACGAGAAATTTTGCATCTTCCGGCCAACCATAATTTCGTTTGGTAAGACGAATTTCTTCCTCTCCCAATGGTTCGCCATGAGCCGCCTGCGTATCCTGTTTGTGCGGAGCGCCAAAGGCAATGTGACTGTCGACGATGATTAGTGTGGGACGTTCCGTTTCCTTTTGGAAGGTTTCAAAGGCTTTCCTCAGCATCTCCAAGTCGTTCGCATCGCCGACTCGCGTCACGTTCCATCCATAGGCCATAAACCGAGTGGCCACATCGTCACTGAAGGCCCAATCCGTGTGGCCTTCGATCGTAATTTTATTGTTGTCGTAAATCCAGCAGAGGTTGGAAAGCTTGAGGTGGCCGGCCAAAGAGGCCGCTTCGCTGGAGACCCCTTCCATCATGCAACCATCACCACAGAGAGCATAGGTGTGATAATTGATCATCTCATAGCCCGGTCTGTTGAAATACCCGGCCATCCATCGTTCAGCCATCGCCATGCCGACACTCGTGGCCACGCCTTGGCCCAATGGGCCGGTCGTGGTCTCAACACCAGAGGTCCACCGGTATTCGGGATGCCCCGGGCACTTGCTTTCGAGTTGACGAAAATGCTTGATGTCATCCAGGGACACCGAGGGTTTGCCCAGGGTTTCGTATTCCGCATTGACCGCTTTCACTCCCGTCAAATGCAGGATGGAATACAGCAACATCGAAGCATGACCAATGGACAGCACAAACCGATCGCGATTCGGCCAGATAGGGTCCTCGGGATCAAATCGTAATATTTGATTCCATAGGCTATACACGACTGGCGCCATCGCCATTGGCGTTCCGGGATGTCCGGAATTCGCAGCTTGCACGGCATCCATTGATAGAGTTCGAATGGTATTGATGCTTAGAAGATCAAGAGACTCGCGATCATCCTTCATGATTGTTTCCTCCTCGGTCTCCACCGAGATCTGTCCAAAATGTTCAGTCGTTGCAACATATTCCTTACGGTTTCTTTACATTCCTCAGAATCTTATCACTTTTTTCATATTTGTTATACCCTATCGTAAATCTGTGCTCTGGACTAGGCCTTTCCCTCTTAGATCGCCCTCCCATCATTCGAACGCTCCATTGTTTCTCTCAGATTGCCAATATTGACTATCTCTTCGTATGATGGGGGCTGATTATGAAGATTCATCTGAGCCATCCTGCACGAGACATTGAAATTTCAGGGCCCAAACATGTTCGGGAATTGCTAAAAGAGCTGCAGCTGATCCCCGAAGCCTATCTCGTCATTCGCGGACAAGACCTCGTCACCGAAGATGAACTCCTACTAGACCACGACATCGTCGAAATTCGTCCAGTGATATCCGGAGGGGCGGCAGTTTAGGCATGAAATGCAAAAAATGTCCCGACCAAGCCGCCTTGAAACTACCACGGCATAATACGGCCTTTTGCCGGACACATTTGACGGATTTTGTCCGTCATCAAGTCGCCCGCGCGATTAAAACCCAAGACATGTTCACTCCAGAAAACCGCATCATGGTAGCCGTTTCCGGAGGAAAAGACAGCCTTGTACTCTGGGAGATCCTGTTACAGCTAGGCTATCGGGCTGACGCGCTCTATGTGGACCAAGGGATAGGTGAGTATTCGCAGACATCGCGTCAGAAAGTCGAACGGTTTGCCGAAAAGATTGCCTCACCCCGCGGCGCCAAACTGACCATTCACGATGTAGAAGAGGAGGAAGGGGCAAATATTCCCGACCTTGCCAACATGATTCGCCGGCCCACATGTTCAGCCTGCGGAACCGTCAAGCGATACCAGTTCAATCGTGCAGCTCTTCAAGGTGGCTATGACGTGATGGCCACCGGACATAATCTGGACGACGAGGCGGCAAGGTTATTGGGAAATGTTCTGCATTGGCAAGAAGACTATCTCCAAAAGCAAACCCCGAACCTACCAGCTTCCATGGAAGGATTCGCCAAAAAGGTGAAGCCCCTGTATCGTCTGACTGAACGGGAAATTGCCGCCTATGCCGTGGTGAATGGCATTGACTACATCGTAGAAGAATGCCCAATGTCAAAAGGGGCTAAGATGCTCATCTATAAGGATGTCCTCAATCGACTCGAGATGGAATCACCCGGGACTAAACAGACCTTTTACTGGCAATTTCTACGAAAACAGGCCAAAACCCAAGCCTCGCACGCGTCAATGACCGAAACCGATCAATCCACCCTTCATCCCTGCACGATCTGTGGGCAACCGACCAGCGCGGAAACATGCTCTTACTGCAAGATGATTGCCCGCGCCAGAACATTCGCCCAGCAATCCTGACTCATTTTTCTTTCAAATGCCGGTTTAGATCCTCATTCATTCTGCCGAATCCTAGATAAGAGACTAGCCTCACCTCGTCTCACACTATTATGGCCTTTATTCCTATCGAATCACCCCAAGATCTTCGCTTAGGGCTATACATCAAAATCCAAGGCTCCTGGTTTAGTCATCCCTTTTCTAAAAATGCCTTCAAGATCAAGCTTCAAAAAGATTTGGAAACCTTGCAAGGACTCACGAAAGTACGGCTCCTTTATGACCCTGACCGTTCAGATCCTCAAACAGAACATGAATCAGTGAGTGAGGAAGCTACGCCGTATCCCAGGGTCAATTCGGCATCAGAGGTACGGATATCGAATGACCGCGAAAGCATGGCCTTGGGCCAGCAACCACCTCCGGCACACGTTACCGTCTATGAGACGCCTGAAAGCAGACGAGAGGCATTTCTCGTACGCCGAAAAATTCTCAGGAAAACAGATCAGGCCTACCAAGCCGTTTTACAACAGAGCAAACTCATGTTTCAGGAATTGCGCACTGGACACTCCAAGGCGATCGTAAGAGCCTCTGGCATGATCGAGTCATTGAATAAAATTGTGAGTGATCCGAACAGCTCCATGGCACTCATGAATTTGATGAGTTCACCTGAAGAAGTTGAAGACTTTTTCATGCATTCGTTAAACGTGTGCACACTCTCGATGATGCTCGCGCAATCGTTTACAGATGATGCCGAAGACACACAGACTATCGGAATTGGCGCCCTCTTTCACGACATCGGGTTGCTGGAATATGAACGGAAAACTCGGGATGTGAAATCTTATCGCACGACACTTGACTCAAAAACCCTTAGAGAACATCCAGAAGAAGGAAATACAATAGCTGAAAAATTCTTTGGAACGGCTTCTGGTTGTACTCATATCATAGCTCACCACCATGAACGCCTTGATGGATCGGGATATCCAGCTGGGTTGCGAGGAGAGGATATCGACTTTTTCACCAAAATTGTCATGGTCGTCGATGAATATGATGAACTCTGTAATCATCCAGACATCTGTAAAAGTCTGACTCCGTATGAAGCCCTCTGTTACCTCTATGGTAAACGCAGAGGCCCACTTTGGGACGATGCGGTCGTCGCGCTCGTCCAAATGTTAAGTGTCTATCCTCCAGGGTCATTGGTAGAATTGTCAGATAGCTCATTGGGCGTCGTCAGCAGCATCAACCCACAAACCCGCATGGCCCCTTGGGTCATGCTCTATTCGCAAGACATTCCACGAGAAGAAGCCTGCATCATCGATCTTTCCCAAGAAGAGAATCTGGCCATTGCCAGAAGTCTTCAACCCAAGGATGTCCCTCACAACATACGAGACTATCTCAATCCTCGTCGTATCATCAGCTATTTTCCGTCCCAAGCTGACGAAGGACAAAACACTACCTTGCCAGAACGCCTGTACAGCGCGTATTCAGAGTGAAGAGCAATACCAAAGATACGTTACGATGGATCTTCTTGGGGAGATAAAGTCGGTTTGCGTTTTTCGAAGGCGAAGAGGAGAAACAGCGAGCAGACACCAATACTGATAGCCATATCGGCCACGTTAAAGGCAGGCCAATGGTAACCGTTCACGTAAAAATCAAGGAAATCGATGACTTCGCCGAATTGCAGACGATCGATCAGGTTCCCGATGGCGCCCCCGAAAATGCTCGCAATGGTCAGTTGTCCCCACCAATCGTTCGGTTGCAAGCGGACAAAAATCGTCATGAGGAGCCCCAGGGCAAAGAGCGACGTGATGAGGAAAAAGACCATGCGAAACCCGCTACTACTGGAAGCCAAGATGCCAAAGGCCGCGCCAGGGTTTCGAATGTACGTCAGGCTAAAATATTCTGGGATGACAGGAATGGATTGATGCAGGTACATCTTCGAGGCAATGTACGACTTCGTGACTTGATCAAGCACGATGATCGTCAAACTGACGACAGCCAGAACGAGAAAACGTTTGCTCATGCACAGACCTTAATGGCTTCGAGACAGCGATCACACAGGTTGGGATGTTCCGCATCCGCCCCGACTGCCGATCGATAATTCCAGCACCGTTCACATTTGTTCCCTTGGGCCTTGGTCACATCCACCATGATCTCAAGCTCTCGATCCGACACGAACCCATCGTCGGCGACAAACGCCTGTTCCTGATTCACACGCACATGAGACACGATAAACAGCGCAGGCAGTTCCGATTCGTGCCGTTTTAACAGATCATAATGCTTGGCCGTCGCGCGAATGCTCACCTGAGCCTCTAGTGGCGCACCGATCACCTTCTCGCGCCGTAGTTTCTCCAATGCACCCTGCACAATGGTACGAATGGCCAAAAGAGAATCCCACTCTCGCTCCAGATCAGCATTCATCCAAGACGAATCAGGTTCGGGAAACGAAGAAACATGGACACTGAACGAGTCAACTCCCTGAATGGCATTTTTGGGCAACGCCTGCCAGATTTCTTCAGACGTAAAACTCAGTATCGGGGCCATGCATTTCGATAAGGCAATCACGATCTCCAAGATTACGGTTTGGGCTCCTCTCCGCAAAGTCGAATTCTTGGGAAACGTATAGAGACGATCCTTCAACACATCCAAATATGTGGCGCTCATATCCACCGAACAAAAATAATCCAGCTCGTGAATGGCCTGCCGGAAATCGAAGTCATCATAGGCTTTCTGAATGGCCGCGCTCATCCGTGCCAACCGCAGTAGCGCCCACCGATCGATTCCTGAAAGATCAGAGTACGGAATGCGATGCTGAAGCGGGTCAAAGTCATAGAGATTGCTCAATAAAAATCGCGACGTATTCCGGATTTTCCGGTACGCATCCACCATTTGCCTGAGGATGTCCTGAGAAATGCGTAAGTCCTCTTGATAATCCTGTGACGCCACCCATAACCGTAAAATATCGGCGCCAGACTGGCTAATGACATCTTGGGGAGCCACGACATTTCCGGCAGACTTGGACATTTTCTTCCCGTGACCATCCACGACAAAACCGTGCGTCAGGACAGCCTTGTAAGGCGCGCGTCCATCCGTCGTCACGGAAGCCAACAGCGCGCTGTGAAACCAACCCCGATGTTGATCTGATCCTTCGAGATAGAGGTCGGCGGGCCACCAGTTCGCATCACGAGCTTTCAGGACTGCAGCATGACTCACGCCCGATTCAAACCACACATCTAGAATATCTTGCTCTTTGGTAAATTTCGTCCCTCCGCAAGATGGACATGCAGTGCCATTCGGCAACAACTCATCGACCGGCTTTTCAAACCAGACATCCGCCCCATGTTGACGAACCAGACCGACGATATGCGCGATCACTTCGGTGTCGGCCAACGTCTTACCACAGGCCGTGCAGGTGAACCCTGGGATCGGGGTCCCCCAAATTCGCTGACGCGACAAACACCAATCCGGTCGATTCAAGACCATCCCATAAATGCGGTCCCTTCCCCTCTCCGGGAACCATCGCACATGATCGATTTCTTTCAACGCGCGCGATCGTAATTCACCCTCTTCCATCGACACAAACCATTGCTCTGTCGCGCGAAATATCACCGGATTCTTACAGCGCCAACAATGAGGGTACGAATGCTCGACGGTACCCTGTCCGACAAGTACACCCAATTTTTCCAGCTTGTCCACGATATCCGGATTAGCCTTCAGCACCGGCTGGCCTGAAAAATCTTCAACATCCTGCTTGAAGCGACCGGCATGATCGACTGGAACGAGGATCTGTAACCGTTCATGCAGGACGGAATTATGTGGCGCCTGGTTATACTTGAGGGCCAGAAGGTAGTCTTCCATCCCATGCCCAGGTGCGATATGCACACACCCCGTCCCTTGCTCTAAGGTCACAAAGTCGCCAAGGAGGACAGGAGAAGACCCTGTCGTCAGCGGCCGCGAACACAACAACCCTTCGAATTGCTCGTTCCCCTTTTTGACTCCTAGCACGTGATAGTCTGACCATTGGCAGGTCTTGGCGACCTGTTCGACGAGTTCTTCCGCCACCACCAACACTTCATCACCGACGCGCACAAAGGCATAGGCCAGGTCGGGATGGATCGCGATGGCTTGATTGGCCGGCAGGGTCCAGGGAGTCGTGGTCCAGATTACGATCGAAACCTGTGACGCTTCCGCTAATAGAGGAAGGCCAAATACCGAACCTGAGGCAAGCTCCTTTGGCGATCGCTCAAATGGAAACTTGACAAAAATTGATGGTGATGAATGATCTTCATATTCGACTTCCGCCTCAGCCAAAGCCGTCTGATCGGTGGTACACCATAAAACGGGCTTCAGACCTTTATAGACTCCACCCTTTTCAACGAATTTCCCAAACTCTTGGACAATATCCGCTTCATACGCTTTGTCCATCGTCAGATAGGGACGCTCCCAATCACCGAACACGCCAAGGCGTTCAAACTCTTCCCGTTGAATGCGATAAAACTTCCCGGCATAGTCACGACACATCTGCCTCAACTCTACCGCCGAGAGATGCTTTTTCTTTTCTCCCAACTGTTTAGCGACTTGGTGCTCGATCGGCAACCCGTGACAGTCCCAACCCGGAACATAGGGAACACGATACCCCGCCATGGTTTTGGATTTAATAATGATGTCCTTGAGAATCTTGTTGAGCGCATGGCCAATGTGAATTTTGCCGTTGGCGTACGGAGGACCATCATGCAGAAGATAGAGGGGATGACCAGATCTCGCCTCCTGAATCTTGTGGTACAGCCGCTGTTCTGCCCACCAGGCTAAAAGCCTGGGCTCCCGCTGCGGGAGGTTGGCTTTCATCGGAAAGTCGGTTTGAGGCAAGTTGAGTGTTGACTTGTAATCCATATCCCTCTCAATCAAGGCCAAAAAAAGCTTTTCTGGCATTCTAGCGGTGGGCTGAAAGCCCGTCAAACACCCTGCGAACCGAGGCCGAACGTACGCTCATTCTCTCTCCTGAACAAGGCAAGTTCGACAGTGACAGGGAAATATGAGAAAGCGAGTAGCCGTCTTAGCTCAGGGCCATCATGCGATCCAGGGCGACTTTGGCCAAAACCTTTTCATCCGTGGGTACGGAAATCTGATTCACGACTTGCCCTTGGGCTAAGTTTTCCATCGACCAACAGAGGTGGGCCGCATCAATCCGAAACATCGTGGCGCAACGGCAGACCATCGGGGAAAGGAAAAAAACCTGCTTATCGGTGAGTTCGGCTTTGAGACGATTCACGAGGTTTAACTCCGTACCAACCACCCAAGTCGTTCCGGCAGGAGCTTTCGTTACCGTTTGAATAATGTACTCGGTGGACCCTACAAGGTCCGCTTTATTCACCACGTTTTCATGACATTCAGGGTGCACGATAACCTGGATGCCAGGATATTGCTTGCGAAAATAGTCAACATGTTCCGGCTGAAACATTTGATGGACGCTGCAGTGGCCCTTCCAGAGGATCAACTTGGCCTTGCGAATGGCTTCGGGGCTATTGCCTCCATTGACTTGGAACGGGTCCCAGACAATCATCTCCTCTTTGGGAAAGCCCATCTTGTTGGCGACATTTCGCCCGAGATGTTCATCGGGGAAAAAAAGAATTTTCTCACGTCGCGACCAAGCCCACTCCATGACAGATTTTGCGTTAGAAGACGTACAGGTAATCCCGCCATGTTCCCCGCAGAAGGCCTTTAGGTCAGCCGCCGAATTGACATACACGACCGGGGTCACCACCTCCTCAACTGGCATGAACAGGGAAAGCGCCTCCCAGCATTCATCCACCTGTTCAATCGCCGCCATATCGGCCATCGAACATCCGGCGGCTAAATCCGGCAATATCACGGTCTGGTTGGATCGGCTCAGAATATCCGCCGTTTCCGCCATAAAATGCACGCCACAAAACACCACATTCGGAAACTCGGATCGCTCGGCGGCCAGCTTTGACAGCAACAACGAATCTCCTCGTAAATCGGCATGAACGATGACTTCATCACGTTGGTAGTTATGCCCAAGCACGAGCACTTGACCGCCAAGCGACTTTTTGGCTTCTGTAATACGGGCGTACAATTCCTCGGCTGAACGGTCCTGGTAATCAGTAATGGGTATGCTAGCTTCTTCTATAATTTTCATGGGCAACCTCGTCTATCGCGTACTTCGTGAATGATAAGGAAAAGTTGAAATACAGGAAGTGACTAACGCGAGAAAAACGATTAATGTAGTACTCTAGCAGATGACTCAAACGTTACAAAAGTTCTTTTTTCATTCTCCCAGTACCAAATGACCTATACTGCGAAAGACTTCTCCACTTGAGCGACTCGCCTCCGAAAACGAGAGTCTTGTTGTATTTTGCTCTTCACTTGCGTACAGGCCCAACCCACAACACCATAACTGCTGACACCGAATTCTCTCGCGGTGTCCTGAAGAGTCAAATCACACAATCGCTTCACGAGATACATGGCAGCCTTGCGAGCATCATTGGGTACGCCTCGACGACCATGACACAACACTGAGACCGGCACGCCGAACTCTTTCGCTACAACCTTTTCTACCTGTTTGACTGACGGGCGAGCCAACTTACGTTCATAGCGAGGATGCTCTCGTGAAAAGGCCCGAACATTTTTAACCACTTTTGCCTGGAATCGGTCAGTCCCCAGTATTGGAGATTGACGGCCGGCACCATAGAAGGCTTCAACTTCGCCTTCATTGCCCGATAACACAAATTCATGGAACATATGAGAAGAACCATATTCTTGTATCACTTCATCGACGGCTAACCACGGAAAGGCCGATTGGGGTCTCACATACTGGCCGTGGCTGCTCCACACGTACTGCTCGGGTGCTTTGACCATTTTCGCCTTCACCGGGTTTAAATGGACATAGCGAATCACTGCAGCCAGATAGGTCTCGACATCGATAAGGATGGATTTATACCGACCACGAAATATAGGGCCATCACGCCGATGAGATCGATTAAACCTTTGTGTATACACACTATTGACATGACGCATCACCCGAGACAAATTGCCTTCCGGTGTCCTCAGACACAGATGGTAATGATTGGGCATTAGACAGTAGGCCAGGACTTCCACTCCCCAGAGATCATGCGTTTCGGCGAGTACCGCGAGAAGTGCCCGATAATCGTGAGCATCGCGAAACACCAACTGGCGAGACAGCCCCCGATTCATCACATGATAGACCGCGCCGGGATATTGAATGCGAAGAGGACGAGCCATAGGAGAATAGCATACCACAAGCCCTAAATTTTAACAACAAAAGACTTGACCCCATGAGTTGGTTTCTCTTCGCTCTGCTTGCGGCTTTTTCCGAATCCTTGAAGGATCTTTTTAGTAAAAAAGGATTGGAATCTGTCCAGCCCCACGTCGCCGCATTGGCCGCCAGTGCCTTTTCCTTCCCGATTCTTCTCGGTTTTTTTCTTTTCACGAGTGGAATTCCGCTCATCGGCCCACGATATTGGGAAGCCCTTCTATGGGGAGGAGCCCTAAACGTGCTGGCCTTTGTTCAATTCATGCGGGCACTGAAGGCCTCAGATTTATCGTTCACGATTCCGTTCATAACCTTTACGCCCATCTTTCTGCTTTTCTCTTCACCATGGCTTGTCGGTGAATCTCCCGGGTCGCTAGGACTGCTAGGAATTCTGCTGATAGTCGGAGGTTCGTACATTCTTTCCGTTCAGGGATCAAACGCCAGCTTACTCGCCCCGTTTTTCGCGATAGTGAAAGAGCCAGGGCCTCGAAGAATGCTCTCAGTCGCAGCTATCTATGGTCTTACGTCAAATTTCGACAAGATTGGTGTACTGAACTCATCGCCCCTCTTTTGGAGCCTTTCGATCAATATATTTATGGTGCTGGGCTTGTTTGTCACTCACCTGTTCATTCGTGCACCTCTGGTTAAAAAAGGCCCACATGTTAATTTCCCCCTACTTCTGCTCATTGGATTCTTTAGCGCCACGACGTTGATCGCTCACAACATGGCCTTAAGCACGGCAAGCGTTCCTGCCGTTATCGCCATCAAACGCACAAGCGTTCTGTTTGCAGTTCTTTGGGGCTTTTGGATCTTACGAGAACCCAACATCCGGCAGCGGTTCTTTGGAGCCACGCTGATGGTGATAGGAATTGGACTCGTGGCAATAGCAATAGATGAAGGCGAGTGAGGATGATATGTACGGTGACATGAAAAAGAACTGGTTTCTTTAATATTTGCCCATTACTTATCTCGTGCCTGGCGCTCTTTCTTCATGAAGATGGTAGGTCAATTTTTACCCCAAATGTGTCCGACGACTTTATTATCGACCATTCGCCTCATTGACAAGGGTTTACCCCAGCGTTAGCATTGGGCCTACAAGGCTAGGGGAGCGTTTCGCTGAGATGTCCAACTACGTTGGACGACCCTTATACCTGACCTGGGTAATACCAGCGTAGGGAAGCGGCATAATAAGACAATGCATGTTAGGCCGTTTCCTTTAGAAGGAAGCGGCCTTTTTTACTATTGGCCACAATATCTCGATTACCTTATCACCGTCATCCTGAGAAAGGATCGTCATATGAGCATCCCGCAACGCGATCTGACCAATCCCACGAACGGAGAAGCAAGTCCAGCCGTTGAAGCAAGCACGACCCCGTCTGCGGCATTAACGACGAAACCCTTTCCAGCATCACGAAAAATTTATGTCACTGGATCAGATCCCAGCATTCGCGTCCCGATGCGGGAAATCGCTCTGACGCCGACCAAAGGCCCAAACGGTGCGGAACCATCTCCAAATCCTTCGGTGACCGTGTACGATCCGTCAGGTCCGTACACCGATCCGGATGTTACGATTAATGTTCGCAAAGGACTTGCTCCACTACGGCGTGAATGGGTCCTCGCGAGGAACGACGTCGAAGAATTACCGGAAGTCACCTCCATCTACGGACGTACCCGCTCTCAAGATCCAAGCTTAAATGCGATCCGTTTTGCCTTGAGTCGGAAACCGCTGCGGGCGAAAGCCGGCATGAACGTCACCCAAATGCATTACGCGCGTCAAGGGATCGTGACTCCTGAAATGGAGTTTATCGCGATTCGGGAGAATCAAGCCCGGCAGGAAGAAGAAGAACGTTCCCTCGCCAATGGGCATCAACCTCGAGGGGTCGTTCAACATCCCGGGCAAGCGTGGGGTGCTACGATCCCATCACGAATCACGCCAGAATTCGTCCGAGATGAAGTCGCGCGCGGTCGAGCCATTATCCCTTCCAACATTAATCATCCCGAAGTCGAGCCCATGATCATCGGCCGAAATTTTCTCGTCAAAATTAACGCGAATATCGGCAACTCATCGGTCTCCTCTTCTATAGAAGAAGAAGTGGAAAAGCTCATCTGGTCGATCCGATGGGGATCCGACACAGTAATGGATCTTTCAACCGGCAAGAATATCCATGAGACACGGGAATGGATCATTCGGAACTCTCCTGTCCCTATCGGAACGGTCCCGATCTACCAAGCATTAGAAAAAGTAGGCGGCAAGCCGGAAGAATTGACGTGGGACATCTATCGAGACACATTAATCGAACAGGCAGAGCAAGGGGTTGACTACTTCACGATTCATGCAGGCGTTCGTCTGGCCTATGTCCCTCTGACTGCCTCTCGGATGACCGGGATCGTATCAAGGGGTGGTTCCATTCACGCGAAGTGGTGCCTCGCCCATCACCAGGAAAATTTCGCATACACGCACTTCGAAGAAATCTGTGAAATCATGAAAGCCTACGATGTCTCGTTCAGCCTCGGCGACGGTCTGCGGCCCGGCTCCATCGCCGACGCCAATGACGCCGCGCAATTCCGAGAGCTCGAGACCCTCGGCGAGTTAACTGACATCGCCTGGCAGCACGAAGTCCAAGTGATGATCGAAGGCCCTGGACACGTCCCCATGCACATGATCAAAGAAAACATGGACAAGCAACTCGAAACATGTAAAGAAGCGCCATTTTATACATTAGGACCGCTCACCACGGATATCGCTCCGGGGTATGATCACATCACCTCTGGAATCGGCGCGGCCATGATTGGATGGTATGGCTGCGCGATGCTGTGCTACGTCACGCCCAAAGAGCACCTCGGCCTGCCAAATAAAGAAGATGTCAAAGATGGCGTGATTGCGTATAAGATTTCGGCCCATGCGGCGGATCTCGCCAAAGGACACCCGGGCGCACAGGCCCGTGACAATGCCCTCTCCAAAGCGCGGTTTGAATTTCGTTGGGAAGACCAATTTAATCTATCACTCGACCCGGAAACCGCTCGGCAATACCACGATGCCACCCTACCGGATCAGGCGGCCAAAGGCGCGCATTTCTGTTCAATGTGCGGTCCGAATTTCTGCTCGATGAAGATAACGCAAGACGTTCGTGAATATGCAGGACAATTGCAAGTTGACGAAGAGGAGGCCATTCAGATCGGTCTTCGGGAAAAGTCAAAGGAATTCCGCAAGTCGGGAGGCGAGCTGTATCTGTAATGCACCTCCCTTTAAGGGGTCTCTTCAAAAAAGAAACGATGTTTGAAATAAGCCAACATGGAGCAGACGATGAGCAGACAACAGATAGCTCCCTTACGTGAACGAGACGTCACTCGTCACATCGCACGGGAGTTTTATAGAGAGTTTGATCAACTAATCGAGAGTGACGTGATTATCGTGGGCGCCGGCCCCTCCGGCCTCTTATGCGCAAGAGACCTCGCATCACATGGCATCCGGACCTTGCTTCTCGAGCAAAGCCTGGCGTTGGGTGGAGGATTTTGGTCCGGTGGCTATCTGATGAATAAAGCCACGATTTGTCGCCCGGCGGACGCGATCCTGGAGGAACTCGGCATCCCGTGCAAACCCGTTCAGGAATGCGATGGAATGACGATCGTCGATCCGCCACATGCCACCGCTCGCTTGATTGCGGCAGCCTATGAAGCCGGCGCGAAAATCATGAACTTAACCCGCGTGCTCGACTTGATCGTCCGCGAAGAAGGCCAACTTGGTGGGGTCGTCGTCAATAATACCACTGCTGAAATGGCTGGCCATGACATTATCCACGTAGACCCGATTGCCTTGGAAAGCCAAATCGTCATCGACGCCACAGGGCATGACGCGGTCGTGGTCGATCTGCTTCATCGTCGTAATCTCTACAAAAACGTCCCGGGCAATGGCGCCATGTGGATCGCCAAATCCGAAGTCCTCGTCGTGGAAAACACTCGAGAAGTCTACCCGAACTGTTTCGTCACCGGATTGGCGGTCGCGGCGGTGGACGGCACGCCACGGATGGGGCCGGCCTTCGGCTCGATGATTTTATCAGGAAGGAAGGCCGCAGAACTTGTTCGAAAAAAACTGAAAGGTGAATAAGGATTCCGCTCAACTTGGATGGACCGCCCAGTTCAAAATTTTAATGGTTGAAAATGTTGAATAATGAAGGTAGCAAAGGCAATATATCGCCAGAAAGACGTTGCAACCCAGAAGCTTCGGGGCGGTTCAAAAAAGTCTGGTCAGCAAGACCACAGGCATTTTGACGCGCGGAACGTACTGGCATTACGTGAGCACGGCAAAATACCGAGAACACCGCTGACAGCTTTTTTCAACAGACCCGTTGAAAAGCTCCGAATGGCACCTTAGACTGTAAGGACCGATCTTCGATAGCATTCAAGAATTTACGAATCCCTCACAACAGGAGACCAGGGATGGACTTGCAGGACTTCCTGCAACAGGGCAGCGGTACGGAAGAGGAGAAGATTTTAGCGTGGAATCTTTTTCAGCAAGCCTATGAACTGCAGCGTAAGGGGCAACTCGACGAAGCAGTAAAACTCTACAAACAATCCATCGACGCCTCTCCGACAGCCGAAGCCTACACGTTCCTCGGTTGGACGTACAGTTTTATGGGACAATTAAATGAAGCGATAGAGGAATGTCACCGGGCGATTAATTGCGATCCTGACTTTGGCAACCCATACAATGATATCGGGGCGTATTTGATCGAACTCAATCAATTAGACGAAGCCATTCCCTGGTTTGAAAAAGCCATGAATGCGAAACGCTATGAGAACCCCGCTTTTCCTCATATGAACATCGGCCGCGTGTATGAGAAAAAAGGTGACTGGGACAAAGCGATCGAGGCGTACAAACAAGCCACGACGCTGGACCCCGAATATACCGCAGCCAAACGGGCCATGATGCGATTGATCACGCTAATGAACTAGAGAAAGATTCACACGATGAGCGATGCAAAAACCCTTCTGGTCGGAGTCAGTGATATTTTCTTCTACACCAAAATCCGTGATGCCTTTTTACCGCAGGGATACGCCCTTCAACGGGTGAAAAACCAGGATGACTGGTCAACCAAGCTTCAGTCCCTACAACCCCATGCCGTCATCCTCAACATGAACGATGAACGGCTGGACGCTCCCTCTGCTCTCCGCCTGCTCAAAGAAACGGAGGCTTACAGCCATATTCCTGTCCTGGCGTTCGCCAATCATGAGGAAGTGGAAACATGGAAGCGCGCCAAAGAAATGGGCATTAACAAAATCGTTTCACGAAACGAGTTTTCCGCCAGAACTCTGGCCCTGCTCGAAGAGCTAACCGTCAACTCGACATCATCCTGATGAAGCAATCTCCCCTCCATTCTCGACATCAAGCCCAAGGGGCACACTTCCAATCATTGGGAGATTGGGAGATGCCTGAATATTACGGACAGGCCATTGAGGAACACATGGCCGTTCGACAAGGCGTCGGCGTGGCTGACCTCTCTGACCGGGGACTCAACCGTATCACGGGCGAGGACCGCGTCTCCTGGCTTCAGAATCTCATCAGTAACGATATTCGCCCGTTGAATGCCGGCCAGGGGCTCCCTTCCGCATTCATGGATCACAAAGGGAAAATGTTGGCCTATTTTCGCGTTCTGTTCCTAGAAGATTCGATTCTGCTCGAAGATCTCGGCGAAGTGGGTGAGACCACGTATCAACACCTGAAAAAATTTCTGTTGTTTGGAACGAAAGCGAAGATGGAAAACTGCCTCGAATCATGGGGGATTCTTCTGGTATCCGGACCATCAGCCCCTGCCCTGATCAGGGAAGCGTTTTCCGTCGATATGGCTGACGCCAAGCCATTCACGATTCATACCGGCAATATGGATGGAACACCGGTCCTGCTGCTCAAGGCGGAGGAGACTGGAGAGCAAGACATTGAAATCCTTGTGCCTCATTCTGAACTGCTTAACGTCTGGGATCGAATCTGGTCGGTAGGCCAACGATTTTCCTTGCGGGCAGTAGGCCGCAAGGCATTAGAATCATTACGCCTCGAGGCTGGCCTCCCCAAAGTCGGACCCGATATCAACGACCGTATCGTTCCTCCGGAAGCTAACCTGGAAGGAAAAGCCTTTAGCCTGACCAAGGGGTGCTACCCAGGCCAGGAAGTAGTGGCACGTATGGATACCTATGGGTCGGTCAAACGTCGGCTGGTTGGCCTTACGCTCGACCTTCCAGACAATCAGCTCCCAGAACCAGGAGCCAAACTCTTTAGTGGCGATCGGGCAGTTGGATGGCTTTCGAGCGTCGCCTACTCCCCTGTGTTGAAGAAACCACTAGCCTTCGGCTTTCCCTTACGAGACTTCATGAAACCCGGCACTGCTCTCACAGTGGAAGTTGGAGACCATCGATTTCCGGCAACCGTTCACTCGCTCCCATTCCCCTACAAGTAAGTCCGTTCACGTTTTCTGGAAAACATTTATTTTTCCGGATGCCGTTCCTTGGACACCGCCGCCGCCATCGCGAACACACCTGGTCGTTGCTCATCGCTCAGAGCAAGTAGAATGTGGGCCTCATCGCCGTGCATCAACCGTAAGCTCAAGAATGCATCCTGAGTTTTGTTTTCCGTATTATCCCATGTTCCGTCGATAAGCTGAATTTTGTCTAGATCACCACAGGAAAAGACATCATAACGAAAGTAGGAGTCGCCAATGACGATATCGAATAAGACTTTACCCGAACTCATGACCAAGACATTAAATCGCCCCTGATCTTCATACCCTTCCGGCAAAAACTGATTGATATGAAGCAATTCGATTTTGCGCCCCCCTAAGGCATCCTGGATTTTCGTCTCCAGCGCAGGATAATCAATCTGTAAAGGCCGTTCGTCTTGATCCGTCGTACCCAGCGCAGCTTCTTTCGTCTTCTCAAAAACTTCTTTAGCGGTCAACACAAGGCACTCTCCTTTCACGTAATAGCACAGCTAAACAGATGGTTGTTTCAGGGCCTTACGATACCTATGGGTCTGTGAGGAATGCAAGGGAACCATCAAGATCGTCCGCCGCCTGAAAAATGCACCGTCATGTCGTTGAACGCTGGATTGACACCACCCATTGCATTCCATCGTAAGAGTTCGGCATACTCGCCCTATTCTTATATCTGCAATCTTGGATGGAGTCTTCACATGAGTACAGAACCATGTTTGATTCAAGGATGTACCCAACCCTATTACGCCCCTGCGGGAACACGCTCACTCTGTAAGGAGCATTTCCTGGATTTCCTGAACTGGCGACGGAAAAAAGGCGGGCTGGGCATGTTTAAAAAATACGGGGCCATGACCATGGATGAACGAGACCCCACCGTTGATGAATGGTCCAAGACGGTTACCGTTCAAGTGTAAGCCATCATACCGTATTTTCCCCTGAAAATGATTGAGAGGGGATATTTGATAGAAAGGAGTTATACTCATGAAAATTATTTCTTCATTGACTGTCCAATCTCGACAAGCAAGAACCGTATTCCAAAGACTCCTTTATTGGACAGTCATGTCCATGCTGATGTTAGGTCTCAGCGCTCAACCAGTTTTTGCAGAAGAAGAAAAATCCGACAAAGCAGCCGACATTGGACTAGGAATCGCGAGCTTCTTGAGTACCCTCCCTTACGGTGCCGTAAAAATCGCGTACGCTGGCCTCGGCGCAATAGTAGGTGGATTTACATACCTCTTAACGGCGGGAGATCTGGATTCAGCCAATATCGTATGGGAAAAATCGCTGCTCGGAACGTATGTGATTACGCCTGAACACCTGACCGGCGATAAACCGGTTCGATTTCTCGGTCCTTAAATCCTGGCATTTGCTGTCGCTGGCAATGACTTCCGTGAAGAACATCATTGCCAACAGGGTTCCGTCAACATAAATATGTTGGACGAGAGTGACCAGGCGCATGATCATTCCATCAACGGCGACCCATGATGATGAATGATCTTCCACTCTTCGTCGATCCGCTCATAGAGATTCGTAGCCACCACGACGCTATTCTGATCAGACTCCCCTACACGGCTGGTGATATTTTCCGTGCAGATCACCCAAGCCACATCCGCAGCAACCTGTACCTGTAACTCTGTTAAATCAAACTTCATCGAGAAGGTATTATTAAAAATGACGACCCATGAATCCCGAACTGCTGGCCATCCAACTCGAATGCTCCACCCAGGATGAATGCAGGTCACGTATTCTTGATGTGCCCAAATTCCATCCATGGCAGAAATATCCAGATTCTCAAAAGACCGATAAAACACATCATTGGCATGGGTCACTTCTTCTATACGTTGCTCGAGCATGAAACAACTCCTTCTAAACGATGATTCTCCACGCGATCGGCACAGCTTACACGGCTGACTGTCGATTGACCAGCCATACTCCCGTCAGGATAAAACTGATACCGAGCACATCAATCCAACCTATGGACTCATTCAGAATGAAAAATGACAAGATCAGGGCAGAAACCGGGATCACATTCACGAATATACCGGCCCGTGCGGGGCCGACGCCTTCCACCCCGTATAACCAAGCTTGTTGGCCAAGAGCCGTCGCGAACACGATCACGTAGAAAAGCGCCAGCCACCCTGAAAGCGGCACAACCTCCACACCACTCGAAAACACTTTTTGGTTGATGGTCAAGAGAGGAATCTGGAGAAGAAGGGAAATCAACAGCGTCGTCCAGTTGACAGTTAACGATGAAAACCGTTCCATGACTCGCCGGCTACCGATGGTATAGAGCGCCCAACTGACGAGCGAGAGGAGAATCAAGCTCCCGCCCAATAAAGGACTTCCTCCCCACTCTGCCGAACCATTCGTCCCCGATACAAGCAAGACTCCCACAAAAGACACCGTACAGCCAACCCAAACTTGCCGGAAGGGAAGGTCACGGAGAATGACCGATGACAAAAACGCCGTTATGGCCGGACCGGCGCCGATAATGATGCCGGCCGCTCCTGCTCCTATAAAATTTAACCCAAACAGGACCAGAAGATGATTGGCTAAGACCGTGAGGCCGAGGATAGCAAACACGCCAATATCCCGGCCAGTAAACGTGATACAACGCTCACGCCATAACCAGAGTGGAAATAAGATGAGCAACGCCCCGAACCCTCGTAGCACCGAAACCTCGACAGGAGAAAATGGTCCGAGCGCCACTTTTTGCGCCACGACAGATCCACCCCAGACGACTGCGGCCGTCGTGAGAGACGCATACGCGACTGCGGGTGTTTTAACTGACATGCTTAAAATCCTAAGAAGAAAAACAAGAGGCTAGCATGACCGTCAATGTTGATTGAGCCTCTGACTGATTGATTACAAGCTACAATCTCGACATCGCTGTTTAGGAAACATTTAATAAGCGCACCCGATACTTCCCTATCGATTGATTCTAACTTTCCCCCATCAGTACAATAACCTAAACCTTTTCACCTTTGTTCTTTTCATTCCTATTGGACTACTAGCCCACTGGCCTGTTGGCTGCGAGAACGACAATCTTCTCACACACATCCACTCATTCCGACATAATGGCCGTTCTATGGCAAAGAATAGAGACCGTACAGAAGCACCCATAACGTTGCTTGCCAATCAGGTTCATGTATGGCACGCACATTTATATCCATCAGACTCTCAACTCACGCACTTCCAAACGTTACTCTCCCCTGACGAAATCAAGAGAGGCAGACGTTTTAAATCAACGCAACATCAACAGGATTTTATATCCGCGAGAGGCGTCCTTCGCCTCATCTTAAGCCGATACGTGAGTGCCCTTCCGGAAACCCTGAAGTTTGCACAGGGGCCCCATGGTAAACCTTTTCTCACCAATCCTACCACTCCCTGTTATCAGTTCAATGTCAGCCATTCACACCATCATGCACTGTACGCTGTCGCAGTAGAGAGAGAAGTCGGCATTGACATTGAGTACCATCGTCGCCCTCTTGAACTGCATGCGCTGATCCGACGCATTTGCTCTCCAGCCGAACAGATGGTGTTTTCAACGCTCTCGCCCCCTGAATTCGAGCGGTGCTTTTTTGCATGTTGGACGAGAAAAGAAGCCTACCTCAAAGCCACAGGTAAGGGAATGAGCATTCCTTTGTCATCGATTACCGTTTCCTTACCGCCCTCGGAATGCACCACACTCATTCATGTACAAGGAGCCGACCAGGAAAGCCTCTACTGGTCAATGGATAACCTCTTCATCGAACCGGATTATTCCGCCTCGCTGGTCGTGTATGGCTCACAGGACTATTCTATTTCACGTTTCGAGTGGTCCTGGGACGCTCTGAACCCCTAACCTCCGACAGTTAGACAGACCCTTCATATTTGCTTGCCCCTCTCATTCATCTGAGACCATTTTACGGACCAAAGGGCTTAGCAAGTTAGGTCTTCTGTGCCGTTGACGAGTGTAAAATCACAGGGTTAGAATAAACTCCACTTGTACGTAACATGTGGTATTTTCTTAGGTTCGATTGATCCAAGAGAAGAACCCTAAATTTCCTATTGAGGGTTGTAGCCCTTTTATTCGGTTTCGAAGGAGGAACTATGTCATTGCTTATCACTGAAGAATGTATTAATTGTGGGGCGTGCCTCCCTGAATGCCCAAATGAAGCCATATTCGAAACACGAAGCGCGGCTGAGGAAGCGGGCAACCAGGTAGGGGAAGGTCAGGGAGATGGCGATACGGTTTATGTCATCACCTACGAACGCTGCACGGAATGCGTCGGACATTTTGATGAACCCCAATGCGCTGCCGTGTGCCCTGTCGATGATTGCTGTATTTCCGACCCGGACATTCCTGAAACAACGGAAGCGCTCCTAGAAAAAGCCCGCCAGTTAAACCCGGACAAAGAAATCGACCCTGAAAAGGTTTGGAGCGGGGTAAGAAATTAATTTACTCAATTCAATCTGAGCCTTTCTTATTCAAGCCCTTCCATACATCTCAATATCTATGGAGGGGCTTGATCTACATCAAACGAGCCGGTGGTCGCCTCATGTCCTTGTTGACTTCTCCGGTTTCCCCTCACCCTCCGGGACAGGAAAGGCTTCAGGAGTCCCAAACGGGAGCGTCTCCACATATACAGAAGTAGAAGGAAATGCGAACCCCGTTCCGTGTCCCTCCACGATTGCTTTAATCTTGTACGCCAGCTCTTCCTTCACTGCCAACCATTCTCCCCATTTCGTTGTTTTCGTAAAACAATAGAGCATAATGTCGATGCTTGACGCACCGAATGAGTCGAGAAACACGAACGTTTTGGTTTTCTCGGGGTCAGTTTCAAAAAGAGGGTTCGAATGCACGTACTCGGAGATATCATGAATGATATCCTGCAATTGCTCGCGAGTCGTGCGATATTCCACCCCGATCTTCCAATAAATACGCCGTTGCGTCATTCGAGAGAAATTAATCAGCGCTTCGTTCGCGAGCTTGCTGTTGGGAATCGTCACCAAAGCCTTATCAAAACGGCGAACTTTTGTCGCACGAAACCCAATGTGTTCCACAGTGCCATCAATGTCGGGCGTCTGAATCCAATTACCCTTCTCAAACATTCGATCCAGAAAGATGGTGAGGCCCGCAAACATATTTTTAATAAAGTCTTGTGCCCCCAGCGCTACCGCCATGCCGACGAGCCCGAGACTTCCGAGTAAGGCAACCACGTTGAATCCCCATTCTTGAATAATGGCAGCCACCCCTAAACACACAATAATGAATTTGGAGAATTTGACAAAAAACTCTTGCATGGTCTCATGCATGCTCGAGTCGTCAAAAAAGCCAATAGCCTGATCAAGAATGAGTGACAGCGGGTAAATCGCACGATAGAGCCCCCAAAAAATCGTGAAAGCAATCAGCGAGCGAATGATCCTGGAAAAAACCACCTCCACAGCTTCAGAAACGTGAACCGTCTGACTGGCCACATACAGCCCAATCACCACAAACATAAACTCCAAGGGCTTCTTCACCGCCTCCAGAAGCTGGTCATCAATCGCCGTCTCTGTTCGTTGTGTCAACTTCCAAGCAATCTTCATCACAAGCCTGGAACAGAGATGACGTAACATTAAAAATACATAGAAGATTCCAATTGCCGTGAGGATTTCTCCGACACTCGTCCCCAACACCCCGGCATTCCAGACGACGACAACCTGCTCGATAAAATTCTTTACGCTATCCAATGAAGAAGCCTCCATACAGGAAACACATCCATACTCATAGTTTCAGCACTTCTTTGGCCAAGCACCCACACTCGGCATCCGACTTCGTATGGCAGTCCTGTGAGTTTCGTACGAACAATCAGCTGAACAAGAGGATCACGATCAGCAGACACCGACTTACGGAGGTGGCGGATTAAAGAAAAGAAACGCTCAGGATACTTTCTGCAGTTCATTCAGCCGGACTGAAACCAACTTTGACACACCGGGCTGCTCCATGGTTACGCCAAAAAGGGAATCGGCGATTTCCATGGTACGTTTATTATGAGTGATGATGATAAATTGAGATCGCTCAGCCATTTGCGTTAAGAACTGCCCAAAACGACCCACATTGGCTTCATCCAACGGAGCATCAACCTCATCGAGGATACAGAAGGGAGAGGGCTTAATCAGGAAACTCGCAAACAACAAAGCCAACACGGTCATGGTTTTTTCCCCGCCAGACAACATCGACAAATTTTTCAGACGTTTGCCGGGAGGCTGCGCGACAATATCCACGCCAGCATCTGTTCGGGCTGTCTCCCCTTCCTCGACTTCAGGCTCCACGAGAATAAGCTCGGCTCGTCCCCCTGCGAACAATGCGGAAAACACCTCGTTAAACTTGATCTGGATACTTTGAAACGTTTCCGTGAATAATTTACTCGTGGTCTGGTTCAACCGTTGAATAATCTCTTGGAGTGACTGGATAGATGCGGTCAAGTCCGCTTCTTGAGCCGTGAGAAATTGACACCGTTCTTGCAATTCCTGATGTTCATCGATCGCGGCAAGGTTTATCGGCCCCATTCGCGCTAATTTTCCTCTGACGAGCTGTAATTGCTCTTTCCACTGCTCTGAAGGATCATCGAGAATACCCTCTTCATCCTGTTCGCTAGATGCTGGCTGAGCACCAGGTTCAGGCTGCCGTTCTCCGCCTTCTTCCTCGTCCAGCGCATCGAGAGATAATTCATAGGTGGCCGTTAGCGTCTCTTGCACCGTGGTTAATTTGGTACGAACTTCGGCCATTCGCACTTCTATCCCACTTCGAACCTTGAGCGTTTCCGACAACTGCTTACGAATGTCCGAAATATGTCGGTCGAACATGCGCGACTGCTCGACGACATGGTCATAATGCTCCTGAAGCGTAGTTAATGACGCTTCGATGCCGGTCTTTTTCTCGTCAGCTTTTTCAAACATTTCTTCCTGACGAAGACGTTCATCTCGGCTCTGTCTCGTTTGAAGGAAAAGTTGCTCAAGATGTTGATCTAATTCCTGCAATCTGACAGCCCTAGCTTGTTCTTCATCCCGCAGGCGCGCTAAGTCACTCTGTTCGTGGGAACGTTGCGCCAACAGCGTGCTCAAACTCATGCGGGTTTCCGTCATGTACTTTTGAAGTTCATCCACTTCTGCCTCTAGATCGATCAAACCCTGCGAGGCCTCTTGAAGTTCTTGTTCCCGCTGTCCAAGTGTCCCTTCGACTTCTCGTAATTGCTCCTGCAGGAGAGCAGACTCTCTTCGCAACCTCCCGACTTCTCCTTCTTCAGAGCTACGTTCGGCACGAATCAATTCCACGCGTCGCGTGAGTTCCGGCAACGCGTTGGTTCGAACGCTTTCTTCTTGCCGCACAGACAGAAGCCGCACTTCCGTCTCACGGATGGATTGTCGCAATTCGTGCAATTGAGATTGAATCGCATCCCGTTCCGTGACGATGACATTTCTCCGACGTTCATCCTCCCGTAGAGCTCCTTCTAATTCCTCGGATTGAGCCTCCAGCCGGCTAATTTCACCACGCCTCCGCAAAACTCCATCAAACTCCCCTAACATTCCACCGGTCATGACCCCTGATGATTGAATCATTTCACCGTCCGGGGTCACGAGTATGGGACCACGCCCATGGAACCACTCATGCGTTTCCATGATATGGAGGCCCGCTTCAAGGGTTTCGACGATATAGACATTCTCCAGAAAAATCGAGGTGACGGACTGTAACGCATCTGGCACTTGCACGAACTCTATGGCCGCACCTTTGATGGCCGTTTCTTCATGCAAAGCCTGCCGCCACATCGGCGGGTGGGTTGATGCGACGGTCCCGCTGGTCAAAGACACGAAACTGCCTCGTCCCAGCGACTGCCCTTTCAACGTCCGAATCGCCTGCAACGCATCATCCGGACTCCCGACCACCCAGGCCTTGAGACGGTCACCCAACGCCACTTCTATGGCTTTTTCAACGTGCTCTTGGACTACCATGCGTTCAGCAAACGCTTCGACAACTTCATGGCAGACCCCACGGATGGAGGATTCGTCGATTTCACCGGTTGGCCCGTACCCTAATTCTTCCTGAACAACCGCCCGTAACGCCCGAATCTCTGATTCAAGCCCAGCGATCACGGTTCGTCTCGTCTGAAGACGCGAATCAAGTTCTTCCTGCTCCCCGACGAGCGTTTGAAGGTCCAGTTCCATTTCCTTTTGTTTGGTCTGGAGCTGCTCATAGGCATCCGACAATACTTCTCGCTGTTGACGAAATTCTTGATTTTCGGCGGACAGTCGAGTCTGTTGGGTTTCGGTCTCCGTCAATTCAGCTAACAAGCGTTCAAGGCGCCGCAGAAGACCTCCTTGCTGTTCTTCCATGCTCTTGGTGCGATTCTGAATGTTGGTCTTTTGAACCGCCAGATCAACGAGTAGCTGCCGAAGACGGTCGCGACCCTGCGCCGAAACAGACCGCTGTTCGATCAAAGTCTCATACCGCTCCTTTCCATCGACGACCGATGCTTCCAGGGTTTCGATCTCAGATTGAATCTGTGACAATCGTGCCTTCTTGGCTTCGGTCAAACCGTGTGATTGATCGGACGCTTCCCTGACCCGACTCCGCTCTTTCAACGCGTGCTCGTGCTGTTCCTCATAATGTTCGAGCTGATTCCGTAACACCTCCATCGTCGTCAAGGCATGCGCCATGGCCTGCTCGACCTCGCGGAGCTGCTCGCGGCTTTCTGACACCGACTCACCGGTCTTTGAGAGGGAAAGGGTGACGTTTTCTTGCTCGGCCATGACACGCTGTTCTTCAGTCACGTGGGCCAGTTCGCGATCCTCGGACTCCTGAAGTTCCCGTTCGATCAGGTCTTGCTGAGTCCGGAGTTGCCGACATTCCCATTTCAACAGCTGAATCTCTAAAGCCTTGGCTTCCTGCTGGAGATCCTGATAGTGCTGAGCCTGTCTGGCCTGACGTTCTAACGAACGAAGTTGACGTTGAACTTCCGTGAGAATGTCTCGGACGCGAAACAAATTCTGTTCCGTCGAGTCGAGTTTTCGTAGGGCCTCGGCCTTCTGTTTTTTATAACGAATAATGCCGGCGGTTTCTTCGATAAATTCACGTCGCTCGAGCGGTGACGCGCTCAAAAGCTGATCGATATTCCCCTGTTCGATCACCGTATGCCCTTTGCTTCCGGCTCTCGATGCCCACAATAGGCTCCGGATGTCTTTCAAACGACAAGGAATTTTATTGATGGAATACTCGCTTTCCCCATCCCGATAGAGTCGTCGAGTGATCATGATTTCGGTCGATTGGCCTAACGCATCTCCTAAGGCAGACAAGGCCTCCAGCTCCTGTTCGGTGACGCCCCCGAATACCGTCGAGACTTCCACCATATTCATCGGTTTTCGCACTTCCGTTCCATTAAAAATGACATCTTCCATCCGTTCCGTGCGCAGAGATTTTGGGCTTTGCTCGCCTAACGACCACAACAATGCATCCACGATATTACTTTTCCCCGTCCCATTCGGCCCGACGATAGCAGTCACGCCTTGGGGAAAGTCGATTTTGGCCTCGGCAAATGACTTAAAGCCATCAACGATGACGGTCTGGAGATGCATATGTTTCCTCCGTAATTGCGTGAATCCAAACTGGAGTTTGAGTAACCATAAACATCTAACACAATAATTTCGTTAAATCAAAGAAAGCATACCAAATGAAGTGGATCATCCATAAGATCAATCCCATATATTGTGGATGCTGTGGATAAGATAGGGATTACGCCGCGCTCAATTCCTCTGTATTTCATCAAGTATTTAGTCAGAGGCTCCGAAATAACGAGTTGAATCACGGGTTTATCATGGCCTGGCCTTGCGCCTTGAGCAAGAGGTGGAATCCCTCCACACTGTCAGCGATCGACCTATTGGGACAGACGATCGTTTTTGACATCTCATTACTATGTCCGGCATCAGGAGAGACGAGACCATGTTGACGCACATCATGCATTTTTTTCATGACGAAAGAGGTGCCACCGCTTTGGAGTATGGACTATTAGCCGCCTTGATTGCCGCCGTCATCATCGGCGCCGTTACCGTCCTCGGTCAAACCGTAGCCAACACCTTTAATACCTTGTCTTCATCGATGAGCGCCGCATCGTAAAAGTAATCCCTCAACGCCGTTTCTTACCCGTTTTATCAGTAAGAAACGGCACACCAAGGATTTGAGTTTTCCGTAAATCCTCGAACAAACTTCGAAAATCCTTGATCCTACTCTGTGGCCTTTGGAATGCTTAATAAGGAGAAAGATCTTCACAGTCTCCCTCATGACAATACCAGAATTTTGGTGAGGCAGAAGACTCAGGTCCATGCGCGAGGGAATAAAAACTGTAGAGTTGAGAGGAGAGGCTAACGCCTAGGCTTTCGCCTGAGAAGCCAGTAGCTCACGGGGGAGGAGAAATTCTACATTTTCTTCAACGACCGTTAATTCTTCAAGTTCATCCGCTCCGAGAGTCCTGAGATTCTCAACGACTTCGGTGACGAGCACTTCAGGAGCCGAAGCTCCGGCCGCAATCCCGATGGCCTTCGCCCCATCCAGCCATTCTGGCTTAATGTCCTGGTAAGAATCGATGAGATACGACGCCTTACCGCACCGTTCTCCAAGTTCTTTAAGCCTATTGGAATTGGAACTATTCGGAGAACCGATGACCAGTATCACATCGACATGCTTCGCGAGCTCCTTGACCGCATTTTGCCGGTTTTGCGTGGCATAACAAATGTCTTCTTGATGAGGCCCCTTGATTCCCGGAAATCGTCGATTGAGCGCTTCGACAATATCGCGACATTCATCCACACTCAATGTGGTCTGCGTGACGTAAGACAAGTGATTGGGGTTTTCTACGATCAGACGTTCAACATCTTCTACCGACGAAACCAGGTGAAACTTATCTGGAACTTGGCCGAGCGTCCCGACTACTTCCGGATGACCCGAATGCCCGATCAGTATCAATTCATATTCATTGGTATAGTCGCGATTGACCTCGTTATGCACCTTGATCACCAAGGGACACGTCGCATCGATGACCTTCAGATTTCGGCGATTGGCTTCTTCCCAGACACTTTTGGCGACGCCATGGGCACTAAAAATAACGATCGCGCCATCTGGCACTTCGTCCAACTCTTCGACGAAGACCGCCCCTTTTTCACGAAGAGAGTTGACGACATGACGACTGTGGACAATTTCATGACGTACGTAAATCGGGGCTCCGTAGGTTTTCAGAGATAAGTCGACGATCTCAATTGCCCGATCAACGCCAGCACAAAACCCACGCGGGTCCGCCAAATAAATTTTCACAGCTGCCTCCGTCTATTCATGTTGTACCCAATAGTCATTACTTACTTCACTCACTCTCAGAAATCCTACCATCCGTCCGTCATGGCCACGATAGGTGAAATGGCTGCGTTCGTCAATATAGAAATAGAGCGTCTGTTGGAGACATCCCCCTCTCTCTCCTTAGGACAGCTTACTGACTCTTTTGATTCAGCCCCATCGCAAAAGCGCGCCTCCCCATGTAATCCCACCGCCAAAGGTTCCCAGCAAAATGAGATCCCCTGGCTTCAGACGTCCTTGCCTGTTGGCCATATCAAGTGTGAGAGGCAGAGAAGCCGAAGAGGTATTACCGGTGCGCTCAATGACCGAAAACACCGAGCGGACAGGTATGTGCAAGCGCGCAGCGAGTTTCGCCAGAATTCGACCATTGGCTTGATGAAACATGACATGATCCAAATCTTCGACCGATACCTGATGAGACGCGAGAAGCTCAGTGAGAGAGTGCGCCAACTGTTTCACGGCGACTCGAAACAGGGTTGCGCCTTTCAATCGAAGCGTATGGCGCTTTGCCTGGACCGTCGACGGTGACATTGGTTCACGAGATCCTCCAGCCGGAATGCTGACCAAGTCCGTATATTGGCCGTCAGAAAAGAGTCGAATATTTTGGATCCCTACATGAGGATCGTGTCCTTGGGTCACCACTGCCGCACCGGCTCCATCACCGAATAACAGGGCCGTGCCCGTATTGTCCGGGTTGAGGTAACAGGATTTGACTTCGGCTGCCACCACCAGGCATCGCCGACTGTACCCTGAACGAATCAAGGTATCCGCCTGAGACAGTCCATATAAAAACCCTGAGCATGAAGCGCTTATATCAAAAGCGCTGGCGCCGTTGATCCCTAGCCGACGTTGCAGCAGACAGGCGGTGGAGGGAAATCCTCCCATTTCCGGAGAGGTCGTGGACAATAGAATCGTATCAATGTCCGAAGGCTTAAGCTTGGCTTGATCGAGCGCCTGACGAGCGGCCTGCTCTGCCAATAAGGAGCAAGTCTCCGATGGCTCACTCCAGTGACGCTCACGAATACCCGATACACGATAAATATAGCCTTCTTCCACCCCGAGCAGACGAGCCACTTGGGCATTGGAAACGATCCGAGTGGGTAAATATGACCCGGTACCTGCAATCCTGGTTACACAGGGTGATGAATGTGCCTGGGAGGCATTACTCATAATTGTGAAGATTTGAGGTTATAAAACAACTCTCTGAAGGGAAAACACCACATGAACGGCCAGCAAACGACATAAATTTGATTTGCTTTCATATGCTTTGCTAGCCTGGCACGTTTTTTGTGTTATGCTCAAAGGCAGCGTCCATAGCAATTACCCACAGGAATCGACTCATATGAATTTTCGAAATTTGACCACCGTTCTTATAGCAATTGGCCTATCCTCCAGCGTTCTTGGGACAGGTTGCTCATCCACACAGAATGCCCCTCCGGCCGATCCTCAGACCGTCCTGAGCGGAACGGATGAACAAATTTTTGTCGGTGATTCGATTGAAATGAATTACGACCCTAACGTGATCATGAAACGCGCAGAAGCCTACTATGAAAAAGAATCATATTCGGAAGCCATCGTGGAATACAAACATTTCCTGGATCTTCACCGAAACCACGTTTTAGCCTCGTACGCCCAGTATAAAATCGCGATGAGTCACTTTAAGCAATTCCAAACGATTGATCGGGACCCGGCTCCGCTTGAAGAATCGATCACGGCCTTTCGCAAACTCATCACAGACTTCCCGAACAGCCGTTATGAAGAAGAAGCGCGTGCGGATATTAGAACATGCCAGGAACACCTGGCTCAACATGACTTATTCGTTGGCGAATTTTATTACAACCGTGAAGCGTTCCTGGCTGCCGCCCATCGCTTCACGCATATCGTGGATCAATACCCTCTACTGGATGCCGCCATAATAGCCAAGTTACACCTTGCCCAGACGTATGAGCAACTCGGCGATGCAGAATGGGCCAAAGACTGGCTTGTCGATCTCGTACAAAACCATCAATCTCATTCGACGTATGAACGTGGTATGCAAATGCTCACGCAGCTAAAACAGCAGCACCCCGAGCTCGAAGTGCCGGACATGGATACCACGCCTAAAGAAGATATAAAGCTTGTTAAGTTACAACCGGACCTATCACGACTTCAAACGCACTTCCTGCCTCCATCCCCTTCCACCACTGAATTATCGACATCTCAAACTCCGACAGGAGGGGCAGCCTCATGCTCGATCGGGGCATGGTGTGAATCTTCCCCGCAACCCTCTTTGGCCCCATCCACGAACAAGACCTGTAGACCGGGACAATGGTGTTAAAGTAGAAGCGAAGAGAGGGTTCTTGGCCTGATGCGTGGAGTATCCGAGTAGGAAGAAAGAGGCTGAAAACAATACCTATTGTCCGAGGTACCAACCAATCCCGTGACGTTCAAGGAAGCTCGTCAACATCGTCACGCCATTGGTGTACAACATGACGCCGATCGCGACCATCAGCATGCCGCTGACGATGGAGATCCCACCCAGGTAATGACGGATTTTTTTAAAGTGAGTTAAAAACCTATCCACTCCAAAAGCAGCCAGAAAGAACGGGAGCCCTAATCCCACCGAGTACGACGTGAGGAGCACTATACCGTCTCGCATCGACTCGGTCGTGCTGGCATAGGCCAGAATACCACCCAATACCGGCCCTACGCAGGGTGTCCACCCGGCGGCAAACGCTGTCCCCACCAAAAAAGAGCCGATGTACCCTAACGGACGTTTCTCAAAATGCAGTAGTTTACGTTCCGTCATTAAAAACCGTAGTTTGAGCACTCCCATCAAGTAGAGCCCAAAAACGGCGATCAGCACGCCCCCGACTTTTCGGATCAGGTCTTGGTATTCGTACAACAATTGCCCGATAAAACTGGCCGAGGCACCAAATGCGATAAACACGCTGGAGAACCCGGCGATAAACAGGAGCGAATTCAACATAATCGCTTTTCGAAACCGCTCCCGTTCTTGCGCATTGGCTAATTCCTCGACTGACAACCCCGTGATGTAGGAAATATAGGATGGGACTAATGGCAGGACACAGGGGGAAACAAACGAGAGAAATCCCGCGCTAAAGGCGGCCAGGAGGGAGACTTGATTAAAGGAATCCATCGTTCACCATGGGAGATTGAGCCGGAGGAGCAAGCAGTTCCCGGATCAGTTCTTTGGCTTGAGAGCCATTCCAGTCTCTGGCACCGAACACCCGGTGACGAATAATGCCGTCGCGGTCAATCACATAACTGATCGGAAGCGTTCGCGCTCCATAGGCTCCACCAACTTCATAGTCGGGATCATGCAGGATAGGAAAGGTCAACCCCATGGCTTCTTGAAAAGGCTTGGTCACCTGAGAACCCTGCGCATCGACGGAGACAGCCAAAATCTCCAACCCCTGACTCCGCATGTCACGATAGAGGGCTTCCATAGCCGGCATCTCGACCCGACAGGGACCGCACCATGTGGCCCAAAAATTCAGCAGCACGACCTTTCCGCGATGATCCGACAGGCTCACCTGTCGACCTTCCAAATCGATGAGTGTAAAGGGAGGAGAGGCGTCCCCGATTTTCGGCCATCCCCGCTTTACAGCAAGCCGATAATCCGTAGACGAGACGTCGGAAAGGCCAGAATAACCTGAATCGCACCCCAACGTGGCGGCGAATATTAGGGCAATCGCCAATGCTGATATTCGCGGATTCCTCTTCATGACGAAGCAAAGCGGCACATTCATGATCGTATTCTTCATCCAATCTCCCAATCCAGTTTTGAAACAGCTCTTTTACATCCCGGCAGTCTTCTTGGATCGATACGTAAGGACCTTGGACCCGGTAAATTCGGCCGTCATCGAGGCTTCAATATAATTCTCGCCACCAGGAGCGTCAATATTTGACCTATCATAGTGTACCATACTCATCAACGACACCAAGCGGCCTTCATCAGCGATGTTCACACAGATAGACAGACCGTCAGTCCGTTGCGTAGACTAGCGGGCACACGAGTGACAAAACGCTTCATCTATGGCCATACAGGCAGTCAACCTCACGAAATCGTTCGGCAATTATCGAATTTTTGAGAATCTCTCCTTTGAGATTTCAAGCGGACAATGCTTTGCGCTGTTCGGGTCAAACGGGGCGGGTAAGACCACGCTATTACGTATCCTCGCCACCCTCGTGCGGCCCACAAGCGGTGAATTTTCGATCTTTGGGAAGGATGGGATTCAAGAGAAAGATGCTGTCCGGCAAACCATCATGTTCCTGGCCCATGGCTCACACCTGTACGATGACCTGGACGCGCTCGAAAATCTCCGGTTTGCGCTGGCCATGCGCAATCAACAGCCTTCAAGTCAAGACATGAAACGAGCATTGGATCGCGTCAGCCTCGGAGCGTTCGCGGGCATGAAAACACGGAATTTTTCCGCCGGCATGAAGCGTCGTCTCGCATTAGCCAAGGTCATCCTCGCGCAACCTCAAGTGCTATTCCTGGATGAACCCTATAACGCCCTTGATGAAGCTGGCGTACAGACGACGAACACCATTATTCTCGAAGTGATGACACGTAACGGTCTCGTCGTCATGACCACTCACGATCAGGAAAAAGCGCACAAAGTCTCGACCCGTAGCGGACTGCTGCGGCAAGGGTCCCTCACATTGTCGTGAAGCACGCCGCACACCACTCATGACCTTTTTCAGTATCATTCAGTGGGTCGTATGGAAAGACCTCATCAGCGAACTGCGAAGCCGGGAAACGCTCTCGTCGATGTTGTTTTTCGCTCTTATCGTCATCTTGGTCTTCAGTTTCAGTTTTTCGATGGACCAGGATGCGGCCCAGCAGCTGATCGCCGGCATCATTTGGGTCTCATTCGCCTTTACCGGCATTATCGGACTCGGAAAATCCTTTACGGCGGAATTACAGAACGACGCGATCGAATACCTGCAGATGAGTCCCGCTCCCAAGGGAGCCATCTATTTAGGAAAGATGCTAGGGAATCTACTGTTCATGCTCGTTGTGGAAGTCATGTTGTTTCCACTCTTCGTTCTCTTCTTCAATCTTGATATTGTTGAAGAAATCGGGATTCTTCTGTTAATATTTTTTTTAGCCACCGTGGGACTTTCCGCTGTGGGGACGCTGTTTTCAGCGCTTACGGTTCAGGTTCGTGCCAGAGAGGTCATGCTCCCAGTCTTGCTCCTTCCACTGGCCGTCCCAGTGATGATTGCAGCAGTGGAGGCTACTCGAGGCGCTCTCAATGCACAGCCATTCGCCATCTATTCACAATGGATTGAGCTTCTGACGGTTTTTGATATCATCTTCACCGTGGCGTCCTTTTGGCTATTTGAGTTGATCTTGGACTCATAGTCATCAGAAGAATCCCCACTGTCACCTGGCAGCCTAACCATCCGAACCATGCAATTAATGGCTTTTTATCCTGACTAAACTATGATGAATCGCTTTATTAGACGTATTCAACGGTTCAAGGGGTGGTTTGGTGCGATTTCGGCCATGTGCATCTTTTACGGGTTGTACCTGGGACTGCTCGACTCTCCGCCGGATTATTACCAGGGAGAGGTCGTTCGCATCATGTATGTCCATGTTCCTCTGGCGCATACGGCCCTATTGGCCTATATGACTCTGTTCATCGGAAGCTTATGGTATTTATGGAAGCGAGACCCACTCGTGGACAATATGTGTCAGGCCGCCGCGGGCATTACCGTCGCCTTTACGACATTGGCCCTCATTACGGGAGCCATCTGGGCAAAACCCACCTGGAATACATGGTGGACATGGGACCCGAAATTGGTGTCATTCGCGGTGCTTCTCTTGATTGTCTCCGGGTACCTGATGCTCCGCACGTTCGTCGAAGACCCGGATAAAGTTGGACGCTACGCCGCGGTGCTCGCGATCGTCGGAGGCATCGACCTGCCGATTATCTATTTTTCCGCCGAATGGTGGCGGACGCTCCATCAACCACTGTCCATCTCCATGCGAGGCGTGAGCATGACCGGAGATATTCTGCTGCCCCTGTCGATCATGAGCCTGGGTTTCAACCTGTTATTTATCTACATGCTCATGATTCGAACGCAAATGTTATACTTAACCAACTTGCTCGAAGCGAAAAAAGGACGGCTGCTGAGCCAAATTCACTTGTCTCAATCCACCTCATGACCGCGTTTTATCTACGATGGGCAGGCATCATTGGGATCATGATCGTATTGGCCATACTTGCAACCGGCAATTATCAGACTCATCTGGCCAGCGTCAGCCCGGAAATGGTGCGTACCGGACATGTGTCACAAGAACCCATCCGCGTCCAAGGCATGGTCAAAAGCGGGAGCTTGCGCGGCGATCCCGAATCCGGTCAGGCGGAATTCGAGCTGTCCGGAGATTCGCAGACCTTACACGTGCAGTACCAGGGACCGCCTCCGGACAACCTGCGCGAGTTAAAAACGCTCATACTCATCGGACAATGGAACCCGGAAGACCAGATTTTTTTCGCGCGAGAGACGGCTCTCGTGACCAATTATGGCTTTGTCGCAAGTGCCTATATCGTCGCCTTGATCGGCCTTGTGGCCTACGTGTTTTTCATGAGCCGAAAAGTCACATATTTATACCAGGAAATTAAAGATTCCAAACTCTATGAAGCCGAGTGAGTGACCTATGTGGAGCACAGGCAGAAAAACCAGTCTGATCATCAGCGTTCTCCTCGTCGCGGGAGCGCTGGGTTATTTGGCGTTGGGGAACTTTGGCGAGAATTTAGTCTATTTCGTCACACCCTCAGAAGTACGCGCGTTTACGGCTGAGCAGGCTCAACAAAAAATTCGAGTCGCCGGGATGGTCGTCAAGGAAAGCATTAAGACGCAATCCGACCCTGTAGGCCTTACGTTTGAATTGACCGATGGCGAAGCGACGATTCCTGTAGTCTTTCAGGGGATTCCGCCGGACCTGTTCAAGGAAGGCCAGGGGGCCGTGGCCGAGGGGCATTGGCGGGCGGATCACGTCTTTCATTCCAATATGATCATGGCGAAACATTCTGAAGATTACATGCCAATCGAGATGAAACGGGCTGGCGTGGAATTACCAAAGAAAGATTTCATGAAGACCCTCTCTCCTTAGAGATGGTGATCAACAGAGAGCGAAACATTAGGGACATGAAGAGCCAGCAATGGAAAACCAATAGCCTGCGTCACACCTTCTTGGACCTCTTTTCCCCATTGACTCAACGGTTTCCCCAAGCCATCGAAGCGTTGGTGGCCTAGCCGGATTCCACTTTTGATACAATCTGAGTATCCATGATCATCGAAATCGGCCATTTTTCTGTCGTCGTTGCCTGGGTGCTTTCCTTATTGGGCATCGGGTCCGCCCTTGCGGCCCTGCGGTCGAGAAACCCAGACTGGGTCCGGGTCGGTCGCATAGCGGTCACCGCCATCTTTCTCTTGTTATTCGTCGGCATGGCCTCTCTGGTCTACTCATTCCTCACGAGGGACTTCTCAGTCCTGTACGTCGCCAATAATTCCAATTCCAAACTCCCCTTCTTTTACACCGTGGCCGCCGTCTGGGGAGGGCATGAAGGGTCCTTACTGCTGTGGGCCTTCATATTGTCGGCCTTCAGCACGTTAGCGGTTTGGCTGCATTGGCGCACTCAACCCACGATCATGCCCTACCTGATCGCCGTGGAATCGGGAGTGATGCTGGGCTTTTTGTCTCTGATCGTGTTCTTATCCAGCCCCTTTGCCCGGTTGGTTCCCACGCCCGCAGACGGGAAGGACCTCAATCCTCTGCTTCAAGACCCGGCGATGGTGATGCACCCCCCGATGCTCTACATGGGCTACGTGGGCTTTTCGATTCCCTTCGCCTTCGCGATGGCCGCCTTGTTTTCCGGCCGGCTCGGAGAGGAATGGATAAAAGTCACCCAGCGCTGGACGATTTTTGCCTGGCTGTGCCTCACTACCGGCATCCTGTTAGGAGGGTACTGGGCCTACTACGAATTGGGATGGGGAGGTTATTGGGGATGGGACCCGGTCGAAAACGCGTCATTCATGCCTTGGTTGGTGGGCACGGCTTACCTGCATTCCGTCCTGGTTCAGGAAAAACGGAAGATGTTCAAAGTCTGGAACCTGCTCTTAATCATCATCACGTTTTCCCTGTCGCTCATCGGCACGTTCCTGGTGCGAAGCGGCGTCTTGACCTCCGTCCATACCTTCGCCACCGACCCTGAACGCGGCCTGTACATCCTGTTATTCATCACGACCGTCATCGGGATAGCCTTTGGAGCGCTCATCTTTCAATCGAAAAAACTCAAAAGCCAGATCGAAATGGACTCATTCATCTCGAGGGAATCGGTCTTCCTTTTCAACAACCTGTTTTTCCTCGTGGCCGCCGCAACGGTCTTTTTGGGCACGCTGTATCCCCTCATGGTCGAAACCCTTCAAGGCGGAAAAGTGACCGTGGGGCCGCCGTATTACAATGCGGTCTTTATGCCCATCGCGCTCGGACTGTTGTTTCTCATGGGTGTTGGCCCCTACATTCCCTGGCGAAAAGCTTCGACCAGCATGCTTAAGAAGAATTTCCTGGTTCCGACGATAGTCGGCGTCGTAACAACCATCCTCCTCTGGCTTACAGGCATTCATAGTCTCTATGCTTTGAGTGGTGGCTTTGTGGTGGGCTTTTCCGCTTCGGCGATCTTTCTGGATTTCGGGAAAATTTCAAAACTTTACGCCAACCGGGAACATGTCAATCTGTTGCAGGGATTTTTCAAGGCCTTCTCCGCGAATCAACGCCGGTATTCCAGCCTCATCACGCACATCGGCGTGCTGGTGCTCGTAGTCGGCATCATCGCGTCGACGATCTACCAGACCGAAAAAGTCGTGTCGATGCGAGTGGGCGACACCTTCTCCATCGCTGACTACGACATGAAGCTTTTGAACATTCACGAGGTGAAAGGAACGAACTGGACCGCGCAGGAAGGCGTCTTTCAAGTCACGCGCGAAAATGAAGAAATCACGAAACTTCGCCCGCAAAAACGCGTCTACACGGCGTCCCAGAGCCCGACGACCGAATCGGCCATCTATGCGATCAACATGGGGCACATCTTCCTGACGATGCCCGACGTGTCACCCGATGGCGTCGCCGTGGCCCGAGGTGTGATTAATCCGCTCATCCTGTGGGTGTGGGGGGGCGGTGGGATTATGGGATTGGGAGTCTTGCTGAATATTTTCCGGCCACGAAGACGAGAAGAATGAGTCGTGGATTACAAATAGCTATCGTCATCGGCCTGCTGGGGCTCTTCGCCCTGTTTTATCAAGGCCTGTGGGGAGACCCGCGAAGTATTCCCACCGTGCTCATCGGCACGACCGCGCCGACCTTCACGGGCCCGGACGTGGAGTCAGGAAAACCCATTTCCCTGGATCACTATAAAGGAAAGGTCGTCCTCCTGAATTTCTGGGCTTCGTGGTGCTACGAATGCAAAGTGGAACATGAGGATATCCTGCGTCTCCATCAACAATTCAAGGATCATCCGGATTTTGTCATGCTTGGGGTCAATTACCAGGATGAACTCCCCAATGCCCGGCAGTACCTGAAACAATATGGCACCACATTTCAGCATGTGCGGGACATCAACGGCACCGTGGCCATCGATTACGGAGTCTACGGCGTTCCTGAAACCTTCGTCATCGATCAGCAGGGCATCATTCGACACAAGTGGGTGGGTCCCATCGTTGGACAGGTCTACACGAACCTCACGGAAAACGTCATCACTCCGCTCTTGAACAAGACGCCGGCATCGACATGATTCATCGCACCTTCGCTCTTTGCCTCCTGCTTCTCCTCTGGCTGTCTCCGCCATCACCGGCGCTGGCCAAGGTGGTAGACGAGAGCGAGCTTGACATCCAAGTGCGGGAGATTGCGAAGACTCTGCGATGTACGGTCTGCCAAACGGAAAACATCTGGGAATCGGGCGCGCCCCTGGCCGTGCAAATGCGCGGCGTCATCCGCGAAAGGCTCACGCAAGGACAGACGCCGGAAGAAATTCACGCCTATTTTCTCAGCCGGTACGGCGACTATATACTGATGCAGCCGCCGAAACATGGCATGAACTGGTTGATTTGGGTTGCGCCGTTTATCCTTCTCGTGGTCGGAGGGTTTTTTCTGTACAAAGAAGTCAGACACTGGGTCAAACCACCGTCCCCGAAGCCACAGGACCAGCCGCCTCCGCTCGATGTCGAAGCTCGGAAACGAATCGAACGCGAACTCCAATCCTGACCGTTTACCTCACGAATCATCATGTTGCTCATTCCTGTCACGATCATCCTCATTCTCGTCATCGTGGCGATCACGTCCCCGTTCTGGAGAAAAGACCCTCACCCGTTTTCACCGTTTCATCATGATGAGCAACAGCAAGAGCTCGCCGATTTATTCGTCGAACGCGAGGTGCTCATCCGCTCATTGCAGGAACTGGACGTGGAGTTGGCTCAAAAACGTCTGGAACCGGAAGATCATACCCGACTCAAAGCGACGGACGAACATCGCTTGTTGCAAGTACTCGACCGGATTGACCGGCTCCAGGAAGACTCCGGCATTCGAGCCACAGACTCCCAGTCCACGCCAGCACGAAAACGAGTCTGGATTCCTGCCACCATCTGTGGGCTCATCGTGCTCCTTTCATCGCTGGGAACCTATCTATGGGTGCAAGTGCAAGCTCTTGAAAAACTCAATGCCGCTGCGCAAGCGCAAACGGCAGGAGCCGGCGGGCCCAATCCATTGGAAATGGTCGCCCGCCTCGAAAAACGATTGCAAAAGAACCCGGACGACCTTGAAGGGCAAATCATGGCAGGACGCTCGTATCAGGTCCTCAATCGGCATGAGGAAGCCCGGAAAGCATGGACCAAAGTCTTAGAGCTCCAGCCCCGGAACAACGAAGCCTCCTACAATTTAGGCGTCATTCTGATCGAAACACGAAAATTCGATGACCCGGAAGTGTTTCAGAAAGCGCTGGACTATTTTGACAAGGTGCTGATTGACCGGCCGAATGAACCGGGCGTGAACTGGTACCGGGGATTGACGTTGTGGTACCTCAAACGACCGAGAGAAACCGAAGAAGCCTGGGCCCTGGCGTTTAAAAACCTGGAGCCCAACAGCCCAGATGCCAAGTTCGTGAAAGACGCCTTGGCCAAACTGCGCGCCGGCGACGTGCCGTTTTAAAAATAGAGCACTAAGCGTAGCTGTTAATCACCAAGTCCACGGAAGAATAAATCTCGTGGATAGGACAGAGTTCTGCCATTATTTGGTGATGCTGTATACATACGATGGCCACTGCATAGGGTATGCCCTCGCTCAGGCTAGTTTGCTCCTGCTACACGGCGAAAAGAGATCACCTTGAATAATGATACTATATACGGTATCATTTATACTTCATGGAAGAAATTGAAGTTGTCCTGGATACCAACGTCTTGCATGCTGGATTATATTCCTCACGTGGAGGGTCCTATCGCATCCTTCAATTGGTTGAGCAAGGAGTCGTTAAACTGAACCTTTCGACAACCCTCTTGTTTGAGTACGAAGAGGTCTTAAAACGACATACGACAATGTTGCGATTAACCGGTGACGATATTGAACAACTTTTGAATTATTTATGTCAGGTGAGCACCCACCATCGAATCTCCTATTTGTGGCGCCCCTGTTTAAAGGACCCGAAGGACGATCACATCCTTGAGTTAGCCGTGGCAGCAAAAGCGCCGCTGATTGTGACCCACAATGTCAAGGATTTTCACGAGAGTACACAATTTGGTATCCGGGCCGTGACACCAAGGCTCTTCTTGGAGGAACTGACATGAGCGCGCTGAATTTACGACTGCCTGAATCGATCCATCGACATATTAAGGAAGTTGCCCAAAAAGAAGGAGTGTCCATCAACCAGTTTATTTCTACTGCTGTCGCAGAAAAGATTTCGGCGATCATGACCGAGGACTATTTACAAAATCGGGCCGCCAAAGCCAAAAAAGGCACCTTACGTAAGATCTTGCGAAAAGTGCCGGCTCGGCCGCCCCTGACAGGAGATGAACCCTGAATCTTTTAGTCTTTTCATTGTAGAATCTACCCTCCCCCAATCTACTACCCTGTCATGTTCCAGATTCTGCTGTCTGCAAAGCCTCCTTCCAAACTCTCTCTACGGATGAGCCATCCAAAATTCAGGCTATGCTGTACCGTTCCTTTCTTAGACCGAGCCGCTTTACGTGCGTGTCCTGAAAAGCTAGCGCGTCGTCGACTTCGATCTCCTGATACCAAACTGTACTTTCTAATTTCGCGGGACTGACAAAAGCTACACTACTCGAATGTTTTTGGTTCGTTTGTATCCGGGAAATTCTGCGTTCTTCCGTGGATGGTCGCACGGATGTGCCTGCTACCATTTGTATACCCCAAAAGCTTGACAGTCTATTTAAAAGCTCACGACTAAAAACGGCGAGGTCCGCGAGATAACCAAGGAGGATTTCAGATCGTTTCGGCCCATTCAGGAGGTGAATCCGAAACTGGCCAAAGAGATGAAACGACTACGCGGCCAGCGTGGACCGCAAAAGGCCCCAACGAGTATTCCTATCTCGTTACGGGTCAAGCCGCACGTGTTGGCGTATTTAAGACAAACAAAAGGTCCTCACGGCAAGATACTGCCTGTTCGAACAACAAATGATTTTGAATTACTCACGGTTGTTACCCAAGACTTTTTCAGTAACTCATAGTTTCGGTAATCAGCTCTGCGGGATGGCCGCCCTTTCCCCTTCTCCCTCACATTCTAAAATAAGCGCGCCAACGATTAACTGGCTTGCGACCCGATAGCTTTGAGCCAATGCCGTTTTCAATAATTGACCGTCGTACTCAGCCCATTCCTCATATGTATGTGCTGTATGACGTATCTCGATCTCTTGCTTGGCAAGGACTTGGTTATTAAGATCCGTCAAGACTGGCTCAAGTTTCAAAAGAAGATTATAGCTTTCCCTCTGCATTGAAGCTTCTTGAATAAACCCGATTTCGACAACATTTACTTTCAGATGGTTTTCAATGGGAGCCTCTTCCTTTTCAAATGACCACCGCTCATTTCTTTTGGGGCCGTGTTTACATAAGTTCTTGCTAGAATTCTCAGGGGCAATGGCTAAGATATTCGCTCTCATCAACTGGAAGATATTTTCATTGACAAACAATTGATACTGCGACTCTTCAGGCATGTCCTCAACGAACGGTGCTGACAATCCTCCGATCATTCCTCCTAAGACAGGCGCACCAGACATTGCTCCTCCACAAAGAAGCACAGTAAGCAGAAGTGCTTCTGGGGTATTCGCGCCGCCACTCCGCAATATTGTTGCACAGATACCAACACCTACTTTCAGACCGCTCTTGGCGCCCTCGACCATTCCAACGACAATGTTATTACCGATTTTTCGTCCTATGCTGCGATCTTCAACTTTCTTCACAACATCAGGGCTCACAAAGTGCACCTTTGGAACTGCATCACCCTTTATTACATCCATGTTCCCATACCCAGAAGCATACGGTTTTTGAATATCGGAATCGAAGTGGACAGACTCAATAGTGGTCGTACATCCACCAAGCCAAGCCGCTAAGGAAAAATATAAGAGCAAAACTCGCCAACGAGGTTGTTCTACTTTTGAGGCTAGAACCATAATTACAAATTCGATAAATATGACGTACAGTTCTACTTATCGACACTTTATTCAGTATACACGAGTTCTCTAGGCGCCTTGAGCCAGTTCTTCACATCGTTGTGAGATAGGTCGCGATCAAGAGAATCACGAGCGCCAGGGTGAGGATGAGGCGTTGGACCAGAAGGGCTTTGGTCATGTGACCGGGATGGGAAGCATCGGGACGGGACGACCGGTGGGATGGTGCATAGGGGTCGAGGACCAGGTCATGGATCAGGACCAACCCGAACGCGATGGCGAAGAGAAAGAGTTTCAACATCAACACCACGCCCCAGGCCGTTTCGATCCTGGCCGATCCTCCTTCGCTCAACATATTAAAGGCTCCGGTAATGATAAGCGCGATGAGACTTACCCATGAAATCGTCCGGAATCGCTGATCGGTCTTCTTCAGAATATCCTGGGCTTCACCGGTATTTTTACTTTGAGCGGAGAGCACGGGTCTCAGCACAAGCTGCACATACAGCAGACCGCCAATGAATGTGATGGCCGCGACGAGATGAATCCAAATGACAAGGTATAAGGGCATCGAGGAAAATCTACTCTCTGATTGGGGGTCCTTGGTTGCGGAGCGGGTAGAACTATACTGGAGACTTTTCCAGGCAGTCAAAGATTTCAGGAAAGGAAATTCGGTCTGGTTGCGTCGAGAGGATTGTGGCGAGACCGGCATGCCGCATGAGAGATCTCGCCGACTGGCAAGCTGCTTTATCGTATTTCCTGTGATTCGTACGGCGGGGTTGCCTTCCGAACCGTCACCGTTCGGAAGACTTGTGACATGTCGAGCGGCCATCCTTGCGACAAAACGCCACAGTTCATGCCTTCTCGCTCACGCAGGCTAAAATTCACGTTCAAAAGCCTGCGTTCTCTTCAGATTGATTCGATCAAAACGCCTCAACTCTCCAGAATCAATACATTTTTTTGGCGCCATTGGATTTCATTTCGACCGTTCCGTTCAACACCACGCCATTTTCCATCGACAATTGCGGCGTATTGAGGGACCCTTCCATCACGGCCGTAGACAGCAACTGCACTTTGTCTTTCGCCACGATATCCCCCTTGATTTCTCCACGGCTGATCACGGAACCTGCGCTGATTTTAGCCGTGATCACGGCCTGCTCTCCGACTAACAGGGTGCCTTCGGTATGCAGCTCTCCATCGAGTTTTCCATCGATTTGCACGCTTCCCTGGTAGCTGATCACCCCCTTGAATTCGACACCCGGGCCGATGAAGGCCACGACATCGCCTTTGACCCCGGCAGGCGTCGATCCATTTCGATAGCCTCCCCCTCCGCCATTCGTGGTTGTAGCGGATTGACCGTTGACGGTTTCTCGTTCATCTAATTCAATGGCCATGTGACTCTCTCCTTCCCTTATCCCGGCTATCGGGATTCTGTTGGTGATTAGTCTGGTCGACGATCTCGTTCTCTCTTCTCTTGATCGTTCTCCAACTGTTGTCGGTGGTTCGTGACACTTTCTTGAATCTGCCCCGGTCAGAACTCATTGTGTGCCGTTATTGTCCATTCATCAGACGCTTCATTTACATGTTTGTGACGGGAAGGCTCGGGACTTCCGTCGGCCACCAGTGTGGATGCTTGATGGCTCCCCATTGAAACATCTCATTCCAGACATTCCCCGGAATCCGCCCGCCATTGATCCAGATATTCCAATCGGTCTCGAGCACGGCCCCTTCTTCCATGGACAGATACGGCGTCTTGACCGAGCCTTTCAGAACAGCGGTGGACTTGAGGTGGATATTTTTCTTCGCATTCACATTGCCGGTAATGTGTCCTTGCGTGATCACCGAATCGGCTTGAATGTCCGCCTCGACAGCGCCTTCTTCCCCGACAATCACCTCTCCATTGGCATGAATTTCACCTTCGAGTCTGCCATCGATACGCATCTTGCCGTCTCCGACGATGACCCCCTTGCATTCGCCACCGGGACCGATAAACGCCGCGGGATTCTCCTCCTGCCAGGCAGTGGGCGCAGGTGCTGCCGATGGCGCAGCTTTCGGATGCTTCACGAGTTTGGCGATCCGGCGGATCGGAAACATCGGCCCTTTCAACCTGGACGGTTTTCCATGCAATATGGCAATCTGCGGCATGATGATCCTTTCAAGGCCAGACGGGTCTGTCACTCGCGACGTCACGCGGTCAATTCGCCGGCGAGGGATGACAGGCACCAGAATTTCAGTTACCTTTTCGGCAGTTTTTGAAGAATCCTGACCGTTTTCCGACCAATCATGACAAAATGGCGGTACTGTCTCACAACTACCAGGAAGCACCATTGAGACGATCGTTCGTCATCCCGGTCATGTCAGCATGGCCTCCTCCCGTCAGGAAAAAGTTGCGGGCCTTTCCGGACTTCATGTAGTCTTCAGGCTCGCGCAAGCGCATCGTTGTTTTGGAAAGCGAGGAACCGAAAACATGGCTGAATCGGTCCACGATTGTTCCCTGGAATCGCTGCTGGCTGAGCTCCACGACCATCCAGTCAATACTCATCGCTTCTTTATTGAATTCCGGGAGCGATGGCTAACACCGCAACAACTCTACGTCTTCACCACGCAGTACCACTATTTTTGCCGTCACTTTGTGAAGCTCCTCGAAGGCCTGCTCTTTCAGACTCCGGTCGAAGAACTGGAAATGCGCGTGGAGCTGACAAAAACCCTGTACTCCGAACTCGGCAGCGGCACCGTGACCCAGGCTCATATTTGTCATCTTGAACGGTTCGCCGCGGCTGCGGGCATCGACATAGACGAACTCCGTCTGACGCGGCCCATCCCGGAAAATCGCCATTATCTGGACATCTTGCGGCACCTGTTCCTCGAAGCGGGGTATTTACAAGCGCTTGGCGCGGAACTGGCCGTCGAAACGACCGCGGTGTCCGAGTTCCGGTTTTTCCTGCCGGGACTGAAAAAGTATCCGCGATTCACGGAGCAGGATTTAACGTTTTTTTCCATGCACCTCGAAGAAGAAATCGCGCACAGCGATTGGCTCATCACAGCCGTGCAGAAGACAGCCCAAACGCCGGAAAAGCTAGCACTCGTGGTTTCCGGAGCTCGAACCGCCGCCGATGGGTGGGACGCTTTCTGGACAGGCATGCGCCGCGCGGTTTTTCAATCTGAACATATGAAGGACTCGTGACGTGCCAGATTCTCTCAGTTCAAACCCGACGACACAGACCGACGACGCACTCACGCTTGAGGGCGAAATCCTTACGCAGCGCGCCTGGCGCATGCCGGATCTCATCATCTACCAGCATGGGCCTGAAGAATGGTGGGTGAGCCCCCTGGATGAGGACCTGCCGTTGATCAAACTCAACCGCATGGGCGCTTCACTGCTGGGGGCCATGGATGGCCGATCGACCCTGGCCACCCTGCTGAGTCGTTTTGGGAAATGGGTCTGTGGTCCCAACCAGGAGACAGGCCAGTGGTTTTTGGAACGTTGGGCTCTGCCGCGATACTCTCTGTGTTTTTACGGAACAGAAGCCCCCAGCGGACACAACACCGAAGCCAAATGGGACCTGTTATTACAAAAGGTTCGAGAGAAATGGCATGGGAATGTCTCGGAGGAAACGGAAGATCATCTCTCGAAGTTTCATATGCAAGGAATCCAGACTCAACATGGTCATTTCGAAATCATCGAGACGACCGTGTCACATCTGTTCCGTGAGCCTTGCGAAGCGTTACATGGCCTGACCTATGGCCGGTTGCTGGGAACGACCCTTCGACAGATGGGATGGTTTTCTCCACGCCCCACGTGCATCGTTGAAGTCGGCGCCGGCTTGGGGTACGTTTCAAAAGAGCTGGCCGGAGAGCTGAGTGCGGAAGAACGTGCCGGCATGTCTTATACATTCTTAGACCTCACGAAACCTTTTTTGGGATCACAGACCCGTTTAGCGCAATCTGCCGGATGGCAAGCCTCGGCCATACAGGCCAACGCCGAACAGCTTCCATTCAGGGACGGCAGTGTTGACCTCATCATCGACAATGAAAACCTCGCCGACATGACTCCGGTTCAACTCACCGCGAAAGAATTGGAAACTCATGAAGGCACGACCCCGCAACATCAAGCGGCGTTGGACCTGATTCGCCGATTGCATCTGCCTTTGGATACCCCGTTCCCGGACGAGATTATTTTCAATTTCGGCGCGCTCTCATTCCTCATGGAAGCCTGGCGGGTCCTGAAGCCGGGGGGCCATGCCATCATGATCGAGTTTGGGATCGAGACCGGCTATCCCGAACCCGTGAAGCTACCGGGACATACCGAGTATGAAGTTCAATATTCACACATGCGGCATGCCGCTCGGGGCCTTGGCTTCCGTGAACAATACTGTGCGCTGCCGCAGCTTCTGAATATTTCCGGGAACACGCAAGTTCTGTGTACCGGAGCGGCCTACGCAATTCGTCGTATTTGCGCGAGCCTCGACAAACCCTTCTCCGTCCGCGCCTACACGCACGCCGAATTGAAGGACAGTCTTGGGGAAACCCTCCCTAAATTAACGGGCCTGCACTATCATAGCGTGTTGGACCCGGCCTGGTTCGGACTTTGGGACTTCAAGGTATTGATGCTCGAAAAGCCGGGCGCGAAATTCCACAGGCCAAACTACCAGGAATCCAAAGGATTCCGGTGGTACAGTCAGCGATAATCGGCCATCCGGCCTGTATGGATTTCACCAGTCCACGGATACGATTCGCGCGGACACTCCAACAGCAAACGCGTTCGATAGGCTTACCGCCTCAACCGCTCCGCGCATTCCACGATGATCCCTTCGCGCAACCCGTAATCGCTGACTAAACAACGCTCGAATCCGAACGTCCCCATCACCGTTCGAAGGATCACGGTTCCTGCCACGATGACGCCTTCTCGCCCCGGCTCCAACCCCGGTAGTTGAGCTCGTTCTTCGGCTTTTCGTGCGCAGAGTTCTTTCTGGAGTTGGCAAACAGTCTCCAAAGACAGCCAATAGTTATGAATACGAGCCGATTCATAATGCGATAACCGTTGCGCCATAGCGGCTAAGGTCGTGATGGTTCCAGCGGTACCGACAAGCGTAGCCTTCGTGGCATCGACGGCGATCGATCGGATTGATTCCAGCTCCTGACGAATTATGCGCTCGGCAGAGGCAAGCTCTTGGGGTTCCGGTGGATCTGCATGCAGGCATCGCTCGGATAGCCGGACCACGCCAATATTCAACGAGGCGACCTGCAATCGTTCATCGTTGAACGCTCGAATAAACTCCGTGCTCCCTCCACCGATATCAAGACCAAGCAGAGAGTCAACCTGAGGCAGAAGGCCATGTTTCATTCCCGATAACGTGCGGCGCGCCTCTTCCGTTCCGCTGAGCACTTCGACCTCAAAACCTGTTTCCCGCTTGACTCTATCCAGGAATTCCCGTTGATTCTTGGCGTCTCGAACCGCACTGGTCGCCACAACGACCGTAGCCTCGGCTCGACGCATCGAAATTCTTCCCCGCCACTGCGACAACGCCTCGACGACCCTTGTCATCGCCGGAAGGCCAAGCGACCCCGTTTCATCAAGACCTTCCCCTAACCGCAACAAACGACGGTCGGCTTCGAGCTCCCGAAAACTCCCATCTGCCTGAACTTCAGCAATCAACAACCGACAGGTTAAGGTCCCAATATCTATACCAGCCACAATCATGTTTATCGTTCCTTCCAGTTTATAATTCACTGCAACCTCTTACTTTTCCTGAGACAAAAAGGTGTGATAGGATTGCATGTCCACTACGGGAATCTCGTTTCTATCATTTTTTACTTCGGCAAAGGAGCGTAAGGTCATATGTCTGAAATTTCCTGCTTAAAATGCGAAAAGTCCGCGGAAATGATCACCGATAATCTGTTCTTGGGCAAGTTGGAAGACGAGATCAAGAACAACGTGTGCCAAGAGTGCTGGGACGAGTGGAACCGCCCAGGCGGGGTCAAAACCATGGTGATCAATGAATATCGCCTCAACCTCGGAGACGAAAATGCGCGCGCAACACTCAAAAATCAAATGCGCGCCTTTTTTAAACTACCGGACGCGAATGCAGAGTTTAAAGACTACCGCACCTAACCGCAAACCCGCTTCCACTCTTGTGGCGACCTCGTGACTTACCAGGAAAGTTTTCGACGGCATCAAGGATCAGCACGGCTCATACACCATGCGGTGTTTCTCTCCGTTACACTCCAAGCCCGATCCGCTTGATTCTACTCAGACAAACAATCCAATAAGCCCCGCTCGATTATCTGATACTTGAACATGTAAATCAGGCAGGTTAGGATGAATGCATGAACACGCGACTAGGCAAAGGGATTTTTCTGATCGCCACACCGTCTTTACGTGACCCGAACTTTCGGCAAACCGTTATCTTGTTGTGCGAGCACGGCCAAGAAGGGGCATTGGGTGTCGTCATTAACCGTCCCACCGAAATCAACATCACCGAGGTCTTACCCCAAATTCCAATCATTGAGGGCCAGCGGCATCGCGTTTTTACCGGTGGCCCCGTTCAAAAGAACAGTCTATTGATCCTCTACCGGGTTCCCAATGAACCTTCGGACACTCACCATGTGGTCGATGGCGTGTATCTTGGAGGGAATATTCAGACACTCGAGCGAATTTTAGAACAGCCTTCCCAGGATGAAGCCTTCCGAGCATTCATGGGGTATTCCGGTTGGGCTCCTGGTCAACTGGAAAATGAGATGCAAACTGGATCATGGCTTACACTGCCCGCCGATCCCTCATGGGTATTCGAGAAAGATCCCACCGTGCTCTGGGGTGAAATCATTCAATCGTTAGACGAAAGTTATAAAATCTACATGGACATGCCCGTCGACCCATCATTGAACTAATCCTGGGGAAACAAGCCTGCGAGGTTGTCTGTTCGGAAGAAGTTTCTGGAGATTTACTCAGATCAACTGCTGCGGGAAAAACCGGATAGTGGATCGTAGGTCAGATATGAATGTTCGAGGGTCTCAATTCTTTGAACGATTTCATGCTTGACGATCATACAAATAGAACGTCCCTTTTATCATGTTCATCGATGCGTTATTTTTTCTCCACTGAATCCGACAGCAACTTTTCGAACAGATCGAACGCGTTGCGGAGCAACTGGACGCCATGGATTCCTTCACCCTGCCCGATAGCGGCTTCGTCAGGCCAGAAATACACGACCATGCTATCCTCTCCGGACAATAATTCCGGATACGTCAGCACCTTGCCATCCAATGTCCCTTCGCGAACGGCGTCAATAATATCCATGAAGGTATGTTGATGGTATCGTTCCGAGAAGAACGTACCGGACGGCTTCGGGGACTGAAAATCCCATCCTTCATAAAATGGCCGGACTTCAAGGGTCAACCCGGTACTGGCCTCGAACTGGTACAAAGATAACTGCTCGTCGCGAAAGCTCGAGAAACGGCAACGATGCAGCACTTGCCCCCAGGTTGGAGTCGGAATCGCTGTGATAAAAAAATAGTCTGGTAAAATGGATGTTGTCATGTTTTTCTTGTCATTCTCCTCAAGTCATCACATCCAGTCACTCTCAGATGACTGACCGACACACCATCATCATGCTTATCTATAAGGATACAACCTGTATCCGATCCAATACGACGTCTCCCCCCTTGAGGTCAGCGTACTAATGAGAGAGCATTTCACTGAAGATATACTCTATCAGCCATGAGTCAGACATTTTCAAGCCGGAACGCTATCGTATGACGGTCATACAAGCAAAAATTAAGCCACCTATAGCCAGGCCCTGTGTCCATTACTCTCGGCATGAGACTAACTTATCGAGACGACAGTACCTCATGAATGGTATGGCTCAAGTCGTGTAACAACAATGGTTTCCATAGAAAAGCCCGAATCCCCAATTTTCGAGACTTTTCTGGAGTCATACCCGGACTATAGCCTGTACAGAGAATAATCGGGATGTCGGGGCGCAAGCGAAGTAATTCTTGTGATAACACTTCTCCCGTCATATTGGGCATCGTCTGATCGGTAATCACAAGGTCAAATGCCTCCGGCTCCTCGCGAAACACTTCCAGCGCCCTCTCGCTTTGCGTTTCTACGACCACCGTGTACCCCAGCTGCTTGAGTATTTCTTTCCCAAGATGAGCAATCGCTTCCTCATCTTCCACGAATAATATACGTTCACCTGTTCCAATCTTAAGCGGTCGATCATGGTGTCGGTCCTGAAATGAGGCAACATCTAATTCAGGTAAGAGTATCGTAAACGTCGTTCCGCAGCCAGGCGTACTTTCTACCTTAATTTCTCCCTGGTGATTCGAGACGATCCCGTGCACGACAGAGAGACCAAGGCCGACTCCATCACCAGACTCTTTGGTCGTGAAAAACGGATCAAAGACCCGGTCGAGGATTTCAGGAGCAATGCCTGGTCCGGTATCCCGAATCGTCAATTTGATGTACGAGCGGCGTAGGGAGGTTACGCCATCATTCATATGACAACTTTCTTCCTCCGTCAACACGCAACGATCGAGACAGACCTCAAGCTCACCTCCTTTTGGCTCCATCGCCTGCGCGGAGTTGGTGCAGAGATTCATCAACACCTGATGGATTTGAACGGGGTCGGCGATGATCGGGTTGACCGTCTGTTTCAATGTGGTCTTGATTTCAATCGTCGTCGGTAATGTCGCTCGCAAGAACCGAACGCCATCTTCAATGACTTGAGGGAGATGTACCGGCTTCAACTCTTGATCAGATTGACGACTAAAAGCCAGGATTTGCTTCGTTAAGCCTTTAGCCCGAATCCCAGCCTCATGAACCTCCTCAAGATATCGATGAACAGGGCTGGTGCTTGGAAGAAACGAACGGGATAATTCATTGAAGCCCAGGATGGCCGTGAGAATATTATTAAAGTCATGCGCGATTCCTCCGGCCAAGGTTCCAATGGCTTCCATTTTCTGCGCCTGACGCAGTTTGGCTTCGCTATGTTTTAACGCCTGCTCCGTGGCATGGCGTTCACAGGCTATACTCGCCAGGTGAGCCGCCGTGCTCATCAGCTGTTGATCGTATGTCGTTGGCATGCACGGAGAAGGGTGTGAAATACAGAATGAACCCAAGACTTTTTCATCTTTTCCCCAAAATGGCGTAGACCAGCAGGCACGAATCCCATGTCTCATGGGAAAATCTCCGAATTTTTCAAAGCGTGGGTCCTGACTCACATCGGAAACGATGACCTGTTGTCCATGAAACACCGCAGCCCCGCAGGATCCGTTGAATTCGCCGACCGTTAATCCATCAAGCCCCCGGGCAAATTCTTGAGGCACAGTCGGTGCCGCGGCTAAACGAAACGTCTGACCATCGTCTTCGAGAAGAAGAACCGTGCAATAGGTCCCCGGCCGCTGCTGCTCTATTAGAAGACAGAGCGCGTCAAGAACACGCTTCAACGATTCGCCACCAGCCAGGAGCTGCAAGATGGTATTCTGAGTTTGGAGGAGATGTTCCGTTCGTTTTCGGTCGGTAATATCCGTAGCGATCCCACAGATCGCCATCGTTTGTTGATGGAAACTCGGAATGGGAAACTTAACGGACAAATAGGTATGTGCTGTTCCATCTTGGAGTCGTATCTCTTCCTCAAATTCCACCGGAGTTCGTTTCTGGTAGACCAGGCGATCATTCGCGAGAAGAGCATCGGCTGTATCGAATGGAAATACTTCATGCATAGTCTTTCCGAGCACGTCAGATCTGGACAGCGCAAATTGGGTTTCCCATTGCCGGTTGACAAACAAATACCGTCCATCCGGATCTTTCACGAACACCAAGGCCGGCGAATGGTCCAGAATAGCTTGAAACCGTTCTTCACTGCCCTGCATGGCGATCTGGGCTTCCTTCTGTTGAGTGATATCGAGCAAAAACCCTTGAAGAGACTGTGGCTGGCCATCCTCATCATGCACCACGCTGATTAAATGACGGACCCAGAACGTCGCGTCATCAGCCCGCAGCAAGCGATATTCCAGTTCGAATTCCCGCCGCTGCTCCATGACCGTTCGACATTCCGCCATCACCCTGTCTCGATCTGCCGGATGAATACACCGTTCCCATGCCTGATCTTCTTCCCAATAGCTTGCAGGACGGTCGAGAAGGCGCCAAACCTGCGGGCCAATGTACGTCAGCCTCCATGTCGAGCACTCAATCTCCCAGGGAATCACATTGGTGGATTCCACCAGTCGTTGTAAGCGAGGGGGATGGTGGGCCAAGGACTCTTCCAGACGAAAACGTTCAATGCTCATGCCAGCCAGCTGGGCGTACACTTCTATCAGATCATGAGGTATTTCTTGCGGTGTCCTCATCTCTTTGAAATACATCGTCAACGTCCCCAACACTTCGGCTTTGCTGGAAAAGATAGGAATGGACCAACAGGCACGAAACCCGAACCGTAACGCCAGGTCTTTGTGTCGCGTCCAACGCCCATCGTGTTCAATATCGGATACGAGAATCGTTCGCCGTTCAAACGCGGAAGCCCCGCATACCCCGCCCTCCGGACCGATCACGGCACCATCGATCTCACGCAGAAACGGTTCAGGCAATCGTGAAGCGGCGACATGACGCAAAACGGTCCCTTTCTGCAAAAAGAATGAAACGGTCATTTCGGGGAACTGCTCTTCGATCTTCTGGCAAAAAATGGTCAACGCGCGGGACAGCGATGTGGCCGAAGCCAGGTGTTCCAAGAGGACTTTTTGTGAGGCAATCGAGGGGAATGCCTGTCGACGTGCGGAAAGGTCAGGAGGTTGCTCGAGAGAAGATAAGGTGGGGACGGGTAATTCCGCCCTCGTGAGCGATGGGGTTGAAGACTGTCTCTTCATGGACCAACCATTTCACTGGCTTATGAAACGCTACCGACACCAAGAACCGGAAGACAATCGTGAAAAAATACGTTACAAGTGCGAATGAATCAGCCAATGAATGGAGCAAGAACGAAGCGAACAGATACCTCCTTGGAAAAATCGTTATACAGCGGTTGAGGAAGGAATTTATGAAAAAAGAATGATTGGAAAAATGCAGCCCCTCCACAACCCACTATCCCTCAGAACGGGCAATTTCGGCTCAACACTCGACGAATATCAATCTGTTCCATACGTCACGCATAGTTGAACTAGGCTGACACCTTTTCAATAGAATGTCAAGCAATGTAGCAATTTTCCCCACGAAGGATCTCCCGCTTCTTGAGAGCGAAGAACCATCCCTTATTTCCCAAACGCACTGTATCATCCGCTCTTTTTTCTTCACGTACGATCGTCCTGAGAAGACTCTACCCACGGCCTATGATACGCTCTTGAGTATGAACGAAAAAACTCCGTCAAATCATTGGCTTGGTGAGTTCGTCAGGCTGCTGCTGAGTGCAAAGATGCTGGTCATGTTATTGGCTGGATTTTCGTCAGGCCTGCCCCTTCTTCTTACTGGATCGACCCTCAAGTTTTGGTTACGGGAAGAAGGACTCGACCTCAGCACCATTGGGTTTTTCAGTCTGGTTGGCCTGCCTTACACGCTCAAATTTCTCTGGGCTCCTCTCATGGATCGCTGCATCCCTTTCGCCTTCGGCCGACGCCGAGGATGGATGCTCATCACTCAAATCATGCTGCTCCTCGCCATTAGCGCCATCGCCTTCACGAACCCTCACACGGACCTTCCCAGCGTCATCCTCCTGTGCACGCTGATCACGTTTTTCAGCGCCAGCCAAGATATCGTTCTCGACGCCTATCGACGCGAAGCGTTGAGGGATGAAGAGCTCGGTATCGGGTCGTCCGTGTTCATTTATGGGTATCGACTCGGCATGCTAGTTGCCGGCGCCTTAGCCCTGTTCCTCGCCGACGTAACGTTCTTTTCCTGGCAGGACGTCTACCTGATCATGGGATGCGCGATGCTCGTCGGGCTCTTCGCCACCTGGCTCGCCCACGAGCCGGATGCCGGCTCCCCCCCAGCCTCTCTTCAGGAAGCGATCGTGGGGCCGTTTGTGGAATTCTTCTCACGACCCCAAGCACTCCAGATCTTGCTCTTCATCCTGCTCTATAAATTGGGAGATAGTATGGCCTCTGAAATGCTTTCTCCCTTGATGGTTGACTTGGGCGTGTCGAAAACCCAATACGCCATGGTTGTGAAGGTCTTCGGGATGGTGGCGTTAATCGGAGGAGGGTTGTTGGGCGGGTTAGTCGTGTACCGGCTCGGCATCGTTCGCTCATTGTGGATCTTTGGCCTTCTACAAATGCTGTCGACTGCCGGGTTTATCGTACTGGCGGCCATCGGCAACCACCTGACAGTCCTCACGGCCGTCATTGCCTTCGAGACGATCACCAGCGGGCTCGGACAAACCGCCTATGTGGCGTTTATGGCCAGCATCACCAACAAACGGTTCACCGCGACCCAATATGCCCTGCTCACCAGCCTGATGGGCATCCCTCGAGTCATTGCCGGATCGACCACAGGTGTTCTGGTGGAGTGGATCGGGTGGGAAGCGTTTTATACATTCTGCACGCTCATCGCTCTACCGGGACTTTTCCTGATTAGACGCCTCGTTAGCCTCCAGCACGGCGATTCGGCGCCACTCGTCAACCACCAGGCCCCCACCACGAGTCAGACTTCTCTTTCATGACGATTTGGGAAACCAGGGAATCAAGGCATTCGTCGTCCGTTGATAGTCACGATAATCGTCTCCCCGCGTCACGATGGCCCGGGCTTCGGCGTACGGAATGCCACTAACTTTAAGAAGCGCGATCATCATTCCCAATGGACCGATCACGGTCAACCACCCCCAAGGAATGCCGATCGCCATCACCACGTAGGAACTCCAAATGCATCCCTCAAAAAAATAGTTTGGATGACGGCAATAATACCACCATCCTACGCGACAGGTTTTTCCGACGTGCGACGGATTCATCCGGAACCTTCGTAATTGATAATCCGCTGAAGCCTCTCCCGCAATCGCGAAAACCCAACAGAAGATCCCGATAACTTCCCACAGACTGAACGGCGGAAAGGGGTTCACCATCAGAATCAGCAACGGGATCGAGAAGACCGCAAGCGCAACAGCCTGCCCTTGAAAATAGAGGAAGAACCCGGACTGGGCCCAGGCCCCCATCGCTTCTCTGAGAGTTTGATACCGCGCGTCTTCAGCCTTTTTATACAACCGATCCAGGGTCAAATGCGACGCTAAACGAAACCCGTACACGGCCCCCATCATACCCAAGAGTCCCTTTCGGACGGGATCTCCCGGAAGTCCGACAGCATAGACGATACTCAGCACGCCAAACATCACGCAAAAGCCGATGTCCGCCACCACGGCATTACGGTAGAAGTTCTGGATGATCCAGAGCCAGAACATCAAGAAGGCCGCACACAGCCAGACTTGGACGAGCGTATTCACGAATGAGGATAGGACAGTCATATGGCGCGGGGAAAGACGATGGTGCTAGCGGAAAATGTGCAACAGCATCTACCCGAACACTTCATTGCCACACACGGCTTACCCTGCCGTTAAGGAAAGGTGACTCTTGACATGATCCTGTTCGGCCTCGGCATCCAGTGTGACTTCGATCAGGAAGACCCGTTCTTCGGGAATTTTCCCTTGCTGAATGAGATGATCACGAATCATTCGGGCCCGGCGTTGGGCCAACAGCCGAATATCACGTTCGGAAATGTCGATGGCATCCAACAGTCGACGTTTCATCTCCTCCCAAGGTTCGCGTTTGACAGGTTCAGACTGCGTTTCCGCTCCGCGATCGGGCGACTCACGGTCGCTTCCTGGAGAAATCGCTTCTCCGGGCTGGGCTTCTAATTTTTTGGCTTCCGCTTCTCCGAATTTTTTGACGAAGAGCAGACGAATCAATTGACGCTCATCACGAGGTCGGGCCTTGTCCTCGTTGCCTGATGTAGCAGGCGCCCCTGAGGAAGAAGGGGCACTTGCCCTCAATGCCTGAATCTGTTCAGAAAATTTCGATTCAATGAGTGCTTGACGGTCCTGAGTCTGATCGGCTGTGCCCGTCACTTCAAGACGAAGGGCTGGCCGTTCTTCCAATGCTTGTGCTAAGGAGTTCAGCTTGTCTTGCTCACCCTGCTCCAATTGATCAGAACCCAGGGCAAACTCCACAGACTGAAGATCATCTCCCCCGCCTCCCATGATGAGTCCTCCGATTAAATTAAACGGCGAGGTAGCGGCTTTCGTCAGAATGTTCACCAAAGCCTGAAGGACGACCCGACCATAGCTGAAGTCAGGGTCGTTCAGATTGCCACGAACGGGCAGGTCGATATCGATCTTTCCATGACGGTCCTTGAGGAGCGCCAAAGCCAATGGAACGGGCAGGGATGTGGCGTCAGGACTTCCCGTTTTCCCTCCCATCGTGAGTTGATCAATCAGGATTTTGTTTTCCCCCTCCAACACATGCTCGGCAATTTTATACTTGAGGTCGAGAGAGAGCTTGCCTTTCGTAATGGGATGTCCCGCATACTTTCCCGCGTAAGGAGACACCGCCGTGAGGTCCACCCTTTGAAAGTTGAGGGTCAGGTCCGTGTAGGCATCTTGACTGAGGGGATTAATTTTCCCCTTCACCTCAAAGGGCGCATACTGGCCCACTTTGCCCTTGAGATCGACATCAGCCTTTGCGACTTGTGCCGAAGACAGTCCAGAAATCGTTCCCGCCAATTCTTGAATGCCGGTCAGCACATTCGGCTCCAACGACCAATCGGCAAACTGCGCCTCGGCATTGGCGAGCCGGACGCGGTCAATCTTGACGGGGAGCGGATCCGAGGCTGGCTTGGATTCATCGGGCTCTGGCGAATCGGTTGGCGAGGCCTCAGGAGATTCGTGATTGCCGGGAGGCGAAAACACGCGTGACAGATTCATGGTTCCATCCGTGCCGATCGTCGCTTTGATGAACGGTCGTGTCAGCTCAATCTCTCCAATCGACACCGCTGTCGGCTCGACATCGAGATTGAGATCATGAACGGCCAATGACTGAAGCGTGAGAAACTCTTCTGCGAGCTCACGATCCTTCGCGATGAGGCCATTCAGCGCAATCCCACCTTCGTAGTGAACAAGAGGAGTTTTTTCCGGAGCACTGTTGTACTGCATTTTGCCGTCGATATCGACTGCGCCATCGGCCAGTTCAAATTGCACATGTTGAGAGAAGTAGGGATAGAAGGGAGCCACGGCTAATCCTGAGAGCTTTAACATGAGATCGACGGCGACAGGATCGACATCTACCGAACCGTTCGCTTCAATCCTTCCGGTTTCGTTCAAGGTGAGCACCAAAGCCAGGTCGAATGGCTTATCAAACGTAGTGGAGAGCCTTTTCACTTGCAGGTCAAGTCCTGCAAGGTCGAGCTTCACAGGCGGCTCAACCGTGCGGTCCTCGAATCCGACGGTGTAATTCTGGAGCGCGAAGTCTTTCACTTCAACGACCCAGGGCCGGTCAGATCCAGAAGACTTCTTCTTGGGCTCTTCGGAATCCGCCGGGGTGACATCAGAGTCAGCATCACGTTCGGTCGCATCGATAGGAGAAAACAGCTCCTGGTAATTCACCTGACCCGTATCATTCAGCCAAGTCACCAGCCTGGCATCTTTCGAACGGACAAACGGGATGGTCACACGTTGATCTGTCAGATCAACCATGACCTCGTTGACGTCCAATGAAGGGATGTCGAGCACGGTCTCCGTGTTGCCTTTGGCCGCCATTCGTAATTTGCCGATATGAATGTCGCCTTCCGACAACGTCGTCTTGACAATGTCTTCTCGTGACGTCACCTCATATTTCGTACTGATGTTCAAGACCCCATCGTGAATCTCAAAGCGCAACTGATCCTGAAGGTATTGCCACGGAGTCTGAAGCTGTAGCCCGGTTAATGAAACCTTTCCTGACGAACTCAAGGGGTCCAAAACAAGCGTTCCTTCCCACTGCAGCTCCTCACCCTCTCCAAACTCAGCCGTGACGGCATAGGGATTCTCGGAATCGGCTCGCGTGGTGAAATGATTCAGGGAGATTTCTATAGGAACGATATCGACCGAAAAGGGTGTTTGTCGTGAATCGTCATGGAACTCCACCATCCCCTGCTCGATCGCCAGACGGTCTATTTCGACGGCGGGTAACGCTCCATCTTCACCATTCGATGGTGACTCCGCTTCTTCTTCCTGTGATGGCATGGCCTGGTCAGAAGACGTCTTCGGACCAAGGTCTGAGACATTCAACGTGCCATCGGGCCGCACCCTGATCAGCCCATATGGCAAGACCAGTTGAATGGTTTCAAACGCATACACCTGCCGAAAGAGCGACGAGATCTGGAAATTCACGAACAGTCTTTGGAACCCGAACAAGGGACTCTGATCCGACTCTTGAACCTCAAATCCTTGAACATCCAACGAAAGCGTGAAGGGATTAAAGGCAATGTCTTCGACCAACACAGTTCTGCCCAACTGCTCGGAGAGGAGTTCAGGGAGCTTGGATTCGGCCACCCACGGAATCACGACAAATCCCAAGACAGCGTACAACAGCACCAATGACACAAGAACCAGGATCAGCCGTCGTATATTGCGGAAGATGCCCATTCCAAACATGCCTAAACTGTTCGACGATCTACTGAAGAATAGCGATCAACAGTGTTTCCAGCAGAACCATTACTATACCCTCTTGTCTTGAGTGAGACCAGCGAAAACTTTTGGCCCTGGAGGCTGAATGTGCCAGGTATCATGACGTTAATGACTGAACTGTTCACCGGCCGGCCATGGCCATGCATGAATGGGACGTTCATGCATCTCCGGATTTTTTCACCCTGTTCGCGCCGCCCGCAACCCGATTTTCAGACTGAAACGAAGGCCGATCCTTTTAAAATTGTATGGCCCATGGACCGGTCATGTGCAAACTCGATGAAAATACGGTATACTGAAAAGAAGTAAACATACTCAACCGCCCTTATGGCTTAAAGAGTGCACACCCCCTCAAGTACCCCGATTGCAAATAAGCCTTCTCTATTACTCAAAAGTGCAAATATGTTTCACCCATCTCGTGAGGTGAGTCATGAACCATGTCACGCGACAACATTCATCATCACCCCCCCGAGTCAGCATTCTTCAAGTCACAGGCATTATAGGACTCGTCATCCTGGTGACGATCGGAATGACGGCCTGGTGGATGAACAAAAACATCTATGCCGCGCCCTTCACTCCCACAGAATTAACGACACCCGAGCAGCACATTCTCGAGGCCAAAATGTCAAAGTTGACGGGACCAAACAGGCCTTCTCTCTCAAAAAACGAACCCGAAACGACCACTCCAATTCCTGCACGGTTAGAGCCTGAAGCCTACACGGAACATGACGAAAACCGAGAAATTTCTTTGTCGGAAAAAGAATTGAATGCCCTTATCGCCAAAGACCCTGAGACCGCCAAATATGTGGCCGTTGATTTAGACGACGATCTCGTCAGCGTCAAATTGCTCGTGCCTATGGATCAGGAGGTCCCGCTGCTCGGCGGCAAAACATTACACCTCAACTTAGGAGTCGTCCTTAAGTATGTGAACAATAAACCAGTCGTGGCCATCAAAGGCTTGAGTCTGGGGGGAGTTCCCCTTCCGCAATCCTGGTGGGGTGAGATCAAGAACGTGAATTTAGTCGAACACTTTGGTGCAGAAGGGGGATTTTGGGATCAATTCTCCAAGGGAGTCGAAAACATCAGTATTCAGGAAGGACGATTCCGCGTGAAGTTAAAGGAATAACCCGGTTGTGATCGTCAATACTCATCATCATCATCTTCTTCTCACTGAAAAAATGAATCGCACTCGCAACATGGTTGTAAGGCGGGCTCTAATCGAGGAGATACGAGTAAACATTTCACCATGCATGCAGCCGGATAAAGAAAGGAACCCATGACGACGCTTAGCGTTGAAGACCAAGAAGCGCTTGAACGAGCATATCTGCTCTTGGAAAGTCCAAGTTTTGCAGCCAAAGTAACGAATCTAATCGGTACACCCGTCGAAAAAGCCCTCGCCGTTCTTCCGGACAATTGGTCCGAAAAGTTGATGACCTCTACTAAAGGGGCCCTGTCCCGTGCACTAGACGTCGCTGTCGCCACCCTGAACTATCAGCATGCGGGAGAGGCATCGAACACAGCCCACAAAGTTTTCACGTCGATCAGCGGCGCGTTAGGCGGGGCATTCGGACTGGGAGGCCTGGCGGTCGAACTGCCCATCTCGACCACCATCATGCTTCGGTCTATCGCGGATATTGCACGGAGCGAAGGGGAAAACATTCTTGATGTCGAGACCAAGCTGTCTTGCCTCGAGGTCTTCGCACTTGGAGGACCGACTCAAAACGATGACGGCTCCGAGACAGGCTACTTTGCCGTTCGAACCGCACTCGGGGCGGCGGTCACGGAAGCTGCCAAATACATCACCGAACGTGGCATGGCGGAAACCGGAGCTCCCGGCCTGGTTCGTCTCGTCACGCAAATCGCCACCCGCTACAGTATCCAAGTTTCCGAAAAGGCGGCTGCTCAAGCCATTCCGATCATCGGAGCGGCGGGAGGAGCGACGATTAACCTACTCTTCATCAACCATTTTCAAGACATCGCACGCGGTCACTTTACCGTGCGGCGCCTGGAACGGACCTATGGTACCGAACAGATCAAAACTGCCTATGAAGCCCTTAGGGATCCCAATCATCGGGAAACTCCCAACCAGACAGAATCACAAGCTAAAACTTCCGGCTAAATCCGACGTTCTGCGACAACAGCGACTCATAAACTAGCGACCGAGGATTTTCTCCCTCAACCAGCTCCTACCTGCACAGTCACGAGTCGACTTCATCGGCACACAAGGCACTTGCTTTAATCAAGTCCAGCAAGAGATCACTATAGCGAATCCACATACGTGCCAATCGATACAGACGACACACCCCGCGCGGTACGACGTTGAACCAGACGGAAATTATTTGAAACGGCTATAGGCCCCAAAAGCCAAATCCCACGGATCTTGACCTAAAACCCAGAGATAGAAGAAGGTACCGAGCCACCCATGGTACAAACCCAAAGGCCAAAGATTTCGGTGCCGGAGATAACAAGGAATGAAGACCAGGCCCAAGACCCAAGTCGCCAGCATCAACCATCCCTGTGGGTAATGAACGAGGGAGAACAGACAGGCTCCAAGCAGCACCACTGAGCGCACTCCGACATTGGGGAAAAGCTTCTGAATATTCAAAACCCCCAAGGCCTGAACCAAAAATTGCTGCAGCACGCCCCAGATCGGATACAACAGGCATAATGGAATGAGGTGCTCATTCCACAAGTCATGGCCGGAGAACCAGCCCCAGACCGCCATGCCTCCCATTGATAAAACAAAGGCAATACTGGGAATGAAAAATGACGCCTTCAGATTATCGGATCGGAATCCCCAGTGTCTCCAGAGTCCTGGGGCCTGCCTCACTCGCCACCCGATATAACTCACCCAGCTCACGCTGGCCAATGCGATAAATGCCCCCTTGCTCTCAGGGCCTTGAAACACAACATGCAAAAGCCCCGTCAGGACGACCGCTCCTAACTCAACTCCCGGAGACACGTACTCGCTTGCGTCCTGCGAACTCTCACCGGAAAATCGCATCACGATTATTATAACGAATTCACATACGTTCCAGTCGATACATGCGACAACTCCCGCGCGGTACGACGTCATCACAAGCGGAAGGTGATACCCACCTGGATACCCTGACACACGTTGATGTTTCTCTCACGTCTTGAAGAACCAAAGCGTACAGGAGGTTGCTGTATCGTTTCGGTAGTACTGAAATGGCTATACCGCCGCTAGTGGGAACAGTAAAATATCTTACTAACAGCGGAAGTGCCCTCCTAGAAGAATAGAATCGGTCAACTGCTGCACTGCTTCTTTTTACATTTCAACGAACCGCGACAATCAGAATCCTTCTGGCACGACTCACCCAGGTCTTGGTTTGTCTCTTGGCAAAAATTCTTGCCGACGCGATTGACACATCGAATATCGGTAATCCCAACATAAAAGCTCCTGCAATGATCATCCGTTTTACACACACAGCTTTTCTTCTGACAGACGCCGATGTGACAATCACTGTTCTTTTTACAAAAATCCCCGGGGCCCGTACCTTTGGCAAGGCAGTAATTTTTCCCCAATCGTTTTTTACAGCGGGCCGCGCTTCCGCAGTCTCCATCTTTCGCGCATACGCATTCTCGGACGCTCCCCGTTCCCTGACATTTCTTCGAACGGCAGTCTTCATTCTTCTGACACGTCGCTCCGATCGGACCACCACTTGCTTGAGTGACGGACGGGCTCGTGCCAGGATTATTGTCGCAGTACGATCGAAATTCATTGCCTAGCCGATACACCAAATCGGCATCGCCCGAGGCCACTGAACCGTACAGATCGGCATGATTATGTCGAGCATGGATGGGAATTCCAGCGGAATGTCCTAATTCATGCATGGTCAGCGCAGCAACCCGGCAAAGACTGGCGGTCGTCAGATCAAACTCTTTCGTGCAATATCTCAAGACTTTTCCCACATTTTGAAAGGCGGCAAACCCCTTTTTAGCGCAATAGTCATCGGCGTTCGAACACTTCAGCGTCGTCTTCGGCCAATTCTTCTTTAACTTGTCCTTATATTTGGTTGGCAAAAATCCTGCTTTCGTCGCGAGAAAGTTATTCAGATGATCGGAAATGTACTCGTTCGCGTTTTGCAGCGCCGCTTCTTGGTTTGCAGAACAATTGGTGATTTTATCGGCGGCAAAACCGTGGCTATGCCACGAGAGAACACATAATAGGACCATAGATATCGTCAACCATGTTCTCAATTCCATCTTCAACTCCATTTCTGGGTTTATCGTTTCACTGCGAGCGGCCATGTCTGATATTCACGAGAGACTGAAGCTAGGGCCACGTTACCCCTACTTTTCATGTTCGACCTCAACATGTTCTACGCCTTGGCTGTCATCGATAAACATCCGGATGATGTCTTCGAAATCTTCCATCGGTTGACTTCCCATCAATGACACGCCATTGATCAGGAAAGCCGGCGTTCCATCAAAACCAAAACGAGCCACTTCGTCTCGGTCAAGGCTCAGACGTTGTTCAACCATGTCTCCGTTCAGGTCTCGGACTACCTGTTCCTGATTAACCTGTAATGTCGCCAGGATGGCTTTCAAGACCGCCTCCCCATCTGCGAGCAGGTCCTGTTGATCGAAGACAAGATCATGAAAACGCCAAGCCTCATCTGTGTCTTGCAAGGCAATGGCCTCAAAGTATCGTGCGGCAGGCTCAGCCATGGGATGAAAGTTCAATGCGTTGTGTTTATACACGAATCGAACCTCATCTCCGTATTGTTCCAGGACTTGTTTCACGGTGGAGGATGCCGAGCGGCAGAAGGGACATTCGAAGTCGCTATACTCTACGATCGTGATCGAAGCCTCCGGGTTTCCACGGATCGGGCGGTTCAGGTCAACGGCGGGAATCTTCGGGTGTTTGAGCTCATCCAGCCGTCTCTCCTGTTCGACCTGAAAAGTTTTGGCGATTGAAGCCCGCTCAACAAGATCAGCCAACGCCACCGGATCTTTCTCTAAGGCGTCAAGGATCAGTTCGGGATGTTCCCGAAGCACGGATCTCACGGCTGCGATCAGGCTGGACCTCGAGGAACCCTCTGCCAGAAACGATTCCGGAGACTGGGCTTTAACAACAGAAATACCCGCGGAGGGAATACACAGCAGCGCCGCAACAATGTAATGCAATACACGAGTCATCATACAAACGCTCCTTTTTCAGAGACTGACTCGAACCGTATAGATCATTCGAGAGAGGAAGGGACTGTATCATATCCGGAAATGGTGCCGTAGAAAAATACACGAACGAGAAAGCTCAGTGAAAAAGGCAACAAGCGCATTTCCATATCTTGTTTGAGCATGGCACGGGAAAATGTGTCGTCGACCGACGACACCGTCCACGTTTCGCGCCCGAGCGAAACGTGGACTCCGCCGAACAGGAATCTATTTCTCCGTCATACACACATCATCGATAAACAATTGGGTGGAGGCCCCGAACGAAAACTGCTTGATGCCTTTCTGAGGCAAGGGAAGCGGTGAAGCTGAGGTTAAAGTGACCGTCCCGCGAACCCAATAACTATCGCCACCATCAGGTGTCGCTTGAACGGATATACGAACCTTTCCTCCCTTATCAGCCTTACCCAACACCTTGCCATCGGCCCGGTCAAGAGACCCATTCAATGAGAGGCTCTGCCCGTTAACGCCAATATTGACGATGCGCTTCGAAGGATCGCTCCCAAGGTTTTGAGCAAACTTCAGTGTCATCGTCTTCACCAGCTTATTGGGAATCACTTGCGCCACGATGGAACTCATTCGCAATGAAGGAGCCCCTCCCTGAGGAAGATTACCCGCATGGATCTCCGCGACCGCCGAGTCATTGCTCGCTGGCCCATCCCGGTTCACTAATGGTCGTACATTAATGACTGAGTGTCTGAGGTTAAGCGTATCGCCTATGTGGTATTCCGTACCGACGGGAGGCTGGCTAAAGTCATAGCATTTCGTCCCAGCCTGCACGACGGACGCGCTGAGCAGACAAGCGGCCAGCCCCAGAACACTGATGTTTCGACTGAAAATAGTTGATGGTCTGTGATGAAGTATACTCATGGTTACCTCCCTGTATCCCCTGTCCGGTAATGTTGTGTCATCCGAATTGGACAAGGGAAAGTATCGGATGACACGTTCATGAGGGCTTCCACCCCACACTCACCATGGCATCAACGCCTGGTGATGGTTAGTCATCAAACTCAAACGTGTACTTCTTGTCGACCGCCGTCCCTAAGGGCCCTTTGGTTTTATACAGCGTGCTCTTCCCCTGTTCGTATTTCACCCGTAAATGATGCGGCATCATGCAAGACGCATTCGTCTCGATCGCCTTCGAGACCTTCTTGCCAGACTTCACCGTGAAGTCCTCGCCATACACTGACTTCCACTTACCCGTCGACGTCTTGGACTCAATGTTCAGTACCGTGATGGATTTGCTCAAATCATTGTCGAATTGAAGAGTCAGACCACAACCCGCCAAGGCGTGTCCTCCCGCTACCATGCTCCCAATCATTACGGATGCACAGAGACCGGAAAGCTGCAAGGCCTTCCCTGCATTCCATGTGAACCAACGACGACGTTCTCGCGTCCGAAATCGATTGCACGTATTCATGACGTATCCTCCTTGCATATTTCGCATGAGTGAAACTCTCTCCATGGTGAATTCCATCAAGCTGTTTAATTCTTGATGTTAATCTGGACGGTTTGGCCATTTTTGATCTTGACGGCATCGCGACGCATCCATTTGGCATGAGACCCGTCGAGATATCGAATTCGAAAGTCAACCTTTCCAGTCCAACAAGGCAGCTGCAATTCAACAGCCTGTTTGGTATGTGATGCCGATCCCGAATCTTTCGGGTCTAAAACGGTATCAACCATTCCTTGAAGGGGAGCCCAAATATTCAAGCCGGTTTTACTCGCCCCGCTGTGAGCAGCCCCATACACGGTGATCGAATTCTTCGTGTGATTATTCACGCGCACATTCAGATCGCATCCCACTCCAGCGCTCGCTTGGCCAGATAAAGCCAGCGTGGCACACAGCGAAAGACCCAAAAGGCCTATCATTCTCCACCTTCGCGCTGATTCATCTAGAAAAGAAGGCCTCAAAATTTTTGTCTGAGATTGTTGTTGAATTGAAATACCCATGATAGATCTCCTTCCTCTGTCCACAATGTCGCTTCATGATGCATGGGACAGAAAAACACGCATCAGAATCATGACTTCAATTGTGAGTGATGTTCCTTTTGAGATGTATGTCTAGATGAACGCTTAAATGGTTCACCCGTATCTTCCCTTCAACACTCCCGCTCACATCTATGCTCTTCATGTTCATACACCATTGCGAACCGGAGACTTGGCTCCACGCTTGGTGAATCGGGTTTCCGTATCCGTCAGGCAGAATTTTTCTGTGAAGTAATGAATGACCCGATCCATGTTCGTTCCATTCCGACAGGTATAGATGCTCGCGTTCAAAAACCGGCGATGAGGGAACGTATGAAGACTGATATGACTGTCCGCGATCAACACATACCCACTCCATCCGCCTGGATCGTTGAGATCATCGGGCTGAGCCCACTGTACGGCAGGAGGCATCAAGGGGTGCATGTAGAGCAAGAGAGGTAGTTCGCGAAGGCAATGCTCCACGAGATCCCGGTCATTTAAAAACATGAACTCACCGCCATATCCGTCAATCGTGAGATGTTCTCCAAACGTACACATGTCCATGTGATCGAGTTCCTTTCCTAAACCAAATTACTCCAAAGACCGACATCCATCCTGTGCCTCTTGGATAATTTTGAGATGAGCATGAAGTTCAGACCGTCTGTCGTCATCACGAAAAGTATGGTTCATCAATGCATACAAATGGTTCCAAGAAACCAGGCCTCACATCGTCACCTCTTATGCTATGGCCATTCCCATTAACCTCCGAATGTGTGAAGTCGTGTTTTACGCTGTGTAAGTTGCCTTGAATCGGGTGGAAGTTGGTTCGCTATTGTGATTGAAATTGGCTTTCGTGAATTCCCTTGTCACTAGGAAATAGCAACATGAATGCCGTCGCCTATGGCGTAAAACACCAAGTCGGAAGTGGAGGAGAACTAGTGGATTCTAATAAGGATTTTCACAAAACGAGTTGAGTGAAAAGGAAGGGCAAGGGAGCGGTTGTCCTAAATCATCACACGTTAAACATTGAAAGCATGACCTAAATTGAGACAGCAACTTTTATTCTGCCGGCAGGAAACAATCGAGCATTACTCCACTTTCGATCTTTAAACGAACTGCGAATTCGATCGGTGAATTGCGAGGAAGCCAAGGAGGTTACGACGGACCAGCGGATGAAATTCCAAGTCGCTTGATGAGTCGGACGAGGTACGATCGATGGATGTGTAAGATTTCAGCAGCCTTACTTTGATTCCAACCCGTTTTGGTCAGCGCTTGAATGAGTAAAAACCGACTGTGCCGATCAAGGGACTCTTTCAGCGGAGGAATGTTCCCATCCTGAACGGTCCGGAGTTCTTTCACTTGATGAGCCTTATTCTCCAACCGCAAGTTTTCTTCGGTAATGTTTTCATCAGCACTCAAGATCACGGCCCGTGCGAGCACACTTTCCAGTTCCCGAATATTGCCGGGCCAATGGTAATGCATCATGGCCTCAAGGGCGCAGGACGTGAGCGTTTTGCTCGGTTGTCTCGTGTGCCGGCAATGTCGTACCACAAAATATTGAGCGAGGTCCGGGATGTCCTCCATCCGCTCTCGCAGTGGCGGGAGCGTAATCGGAAGTATATTCAGGCGGAAAAACAGATCTTCACGAAATGTTCCATGGGCGATCCCTTGTTGCAAATCTTTGTTGGTTGCGGCAATAAACCGGACATTGACCTTGATGGACTTCGTCCCGCCAACCCGATGAAACTCGTGGTCTTGTAGCAATCGCAAGAGACGACCTTGAAGATGGATCGGCATGTCTCCAATTTCGTCCAGAAAGACGGTGCCGCCATCGGCCGCCTCAATCTTCCCTGCTTTCATTTCATTCGCCCCGGTAAACGCCCCTTTTTCGTGACCAAACAACTCATTCTCCAACAGGGTCTCCGGAAACGCGGAACAATTCACCGCCATAAATGGGCCATGGCTCTGTACGCTCCAACGGTGGATCGTGCGAGCCAGGATATCTTTACCAGTACCCGTCTCCCCTAACAACAAGACCGTTTCTCGTGACCGTGCGACTTGTTCCGCCATTCTCAACACAGCGGTCATTTTCTGACTCTTCCCCACGATATTGGCATAGCGGTGATTGATTTCCTGACGAAGGTATTTCACCTCTTTGCTCAACGCTTCTCGTTCGAGGACCCGTTGCATCACTAACTCCAGGTGATCAAAGTCAAATGGTTTCGTCAAAAAATCATAGGCCCCGCATTTCATGGCTTCTACCGCATTGTCGATCGATCCATGTGCCGTCATCACGATGATGAAAGGGGGAACCAGCTGGTAGCCAGCCGAGGAGCCCAAAGGCGAGGCGCCCGGCAGCTTGACACGATCGCGGAGCCGTCGAAGAACATCGATCCCAGAGTAGGTAGGCAATTCCAGGTCCAGTAACACAACCTCCGGTGATTCCTCTTGAATCTTTTCAAGAGCCCGTGCGCCATCAAAGACGGAAATTGAATCGTACCCCAACAGTTCTAACCGCTGTTGCAGTAAGATATTCGCATCTTCATCGTCGTCTACGACAAGAACCTTCGCCTTCATCACATTTCCTTCATCACGAACCTTCGTGGTGACTTGAGATTGTGCGCTACGCTTGACCTACCTACCAAGTAAAGATGTTGGCATGATTGTAACAATGACACGTCCGTTTTGGCTTTACACAAATCGGGACATGTTCATATCCCATTCAGCGGTCAATTTTGGATGAAGAATGTAAGAGACAAGTCGCGAGGAAGTTCTGAACAGGCCACGATGAAATACCTAGGCATTATATCTTGAAATGGTTTACTTGACTCCCCCTATTGTCTTTACTAGACTATCTCGTTTGTGTTGAAAAAAATGAGTGGATAGGATCGTAATGTTATGTTTGGTTCCTTAACTGAAAAAATCGATAGCGTTTTCAAACAGTTGCGTGGCCAAGCTGTTCTCTCTGAACAGAATATCACCGATGCGCTGAAAGAGGTTCGCCTCGCCCTCCTGGAAGCCGATGTCAACTTCAAAATCGTTAAACAGTTCATCGAGAACATTAGAGAGAAAGCCGTAGGTCAGGAAGTCTTCAAGGGTCTCGACCCTGCTCAACAGGTGGTCAAGATCGTATGGGAAGAGCTACGGGACCTACTGGGCAAAGACCAAGCAGAACTGCATCTTTCATCCACCCCGCCAACCATTATTATGATGGTCGGACTCCAGGGCTCAGGGAAGACCACCTCAACCGGGAAGCTGGCGAACCATTTTAAGACGCAAGGCAAACGAGTGCTTCTTGTCGCTGCCGATCCCCGCCGTCCCGCAGCCGGAGAACAATTGGCTTCATTAGGGCAAGACCTTGAAATCCAGGTCCATCGTGGAGATCAGGAAGGCCGGCCTGATGCCAACGCCGTCCAGACTTGTCGGGATGGTGTCGCTCGAGCCAAAGAACATGGGTACGAAGTCGTCATTTTAGATACTGGCGGCCGACTGCATATCGATGATGAACTGATGCAGGAGCTCGTGGATATCAAACAGGCGGTCGCTCCTCAGGAGACACTCCTGGTCGCTGATTCCATGACCGGACAGGAAGCCGTCGCCGTCGCCGAACGATTTGACCAAGTGATTGGCTTGAATGGCGTCATCCTGACAAAAGTCGAGGGTGATGCACGTGGTGGCGCGGTCCTCTCCATCCGATCCGCGACGGGGAAACCGATCAAGTTCCTGGGAGTCGGTGAAAAACTTGATGCGTTGGAGCCATTTTATCCCGACCGGATGGCATCCAGAATATTGGGCATGGGCGATGTCCTCACCTTGATCGAAAAAGCTCAGGAAAATTTTTCCAAAGAGCAGGCGGAAACGCTTCAACGCAAGGTCACGAGCAACACGCTCACACTGGAAGACTTTCGCGACCAGATCCAGCAGGTCAATAAAATGGGGTCGTTTGATCAGATTCTCGACATGTTGCCGGGTGGTCAAAAGATTAAGTCCATGGTGGCGGAACAAACCCAGGGAGGACTGCCTGAAAAGGAAATTAAACGCGTCGTCGCGATTATCGACTCCATGACCCCCAAAGAGCGTCGCGACCATACCATCATCAACGGTAACCGGAAAAAACGAATTTCCCGGGGCAGTGGCACTACGGTTCAGGAAGTCAATCGTCTCATCAAACAATTCTTGGAAGCTCGCAGAATGATGAAAACCCTCGCGGGCGGACGGATGGGTATGGGGAAATTCGGAAAAGGCAAGAAACGCAAGAAGCTCGTAAGAATCCTGCAGAACTGAGAAAAGCCCGTCGAGGAAATCGTCAAGGCTTGGCGCACGAATTAGAGAATTTACGAGAATCGTTCATGTGATAGAGTAGCTATTGTTCATTTAACAAGGAGTGTACCCAGTGGCAGTTCATTTACGGTTAACGCGCGTCGGACGGCATAAACACCCTATTTATCGGGTTGTTGCGGCTGATTCCCGCATGCGACGAGATGGTCGGTTTTTGGAAGTGGTGGGAACCTATAATCCTTTGAAGGAATCTGAGAAGGCGACATTCAAAGAGGATCGGGTTCTGGACTGGTTAAAAAAAGGCGCACAGCCATCTGACCCGGTTCGCGCGCTTTTACGTAAAACGGGAGTCATGAAAGCCCTAGCTGAATCTAAGAAAAACGCGACTCAGACCTCATAGTGATTCTGGGCCCGTCACACAATTCACGGTAAATGGTTTGCCAAGGTTTCTTCCACATCTAGGCCAGTAGTTTGATCCATGCCTATTTCTGCCAAGACCGACTCGGTCACGATTGGACGTGTTCTCAGGCCATTCGGCGTGAACGGCGAGGTCCGGGTGGAATCACTCTCAGACATCCCTAACCGCTTTGCAGATCTTCCAATTGTCATGCTGCTCACACTCGGTGGGGAAGTAATCACGACGTCGGTGACCCAAGCCCGACCGTCTGGAAAGACCTATCTCATCAAATTCAAAGCCATCACCTCGCCAGAAGAAGCGGCCAAATTTCGAGGGGCACTCATTCAGGTGTCTCACGATCACGCTCGATCTTCCAAGGCCAACGAATATTATCATTATGAACTGATTGATTTAGCCGTCCTGGATGAATGTCAACGAATGTTAGGGCAAGTGAAAGAAATCTTAGATCTTCCTCAACATTCGGTGTTGGTCGTGCAACAATCAGATGGGCGGGAATTCCTGATACCCGCCACCAAACACATCGTCAAACGGGTCAATTTAGAGCAACGTAGAATTCTCGTCGCCCCGATGGAACAATGGGATATCTCTTATGCAGTGTGACGTCCTGACCCTATTTCCTGATAGCATCCGCGCCGTGACATCCGAAAGCATCGTCAAGCGTGCCCAGGATAAGGGACTGCTTACACTGACCATCCATAATATTCGCGATTATGCGGATGGACCGCATTACAACGCAGATGATACCCCCTACGGTGGTGGGGAGGGCATGGTCATGAAAGCGGAACCCATTTTTCGGGTGATCGATGCGATTCAATGCACATCCCAACACCTTCGCGTCATTCTTCCGTCACCGCAAGGTATTCCGTTCACCCAGCGTCACGCAGAACGGTTCAGTCGTGAATCTCAGCGGGTTGTCTTTATCTGTGGACACTACGAAGGTATTGATGAACGGGTGCGGACGAAATTATCGGCCGAGGAGATTTCGATCGGTGATTATGTCTTAACCGGTGGTGAATTGGCGGCCATGGTGATGATCGATGCTTCCGTTCGCCTCATCCCGGGTGTGCTGGGAGACCCTGATTCTGCCATACATGACTCTTTTACTGAATCTTTGTTAGATTACCCGCATTACACCAGACCCCATGAAATTCGCGGCTTGGCCATTCCAGAAGTGCTCTCATCCGGAAACCATGAAGCCGTGAGACGTTGGCGCCGCAAGGAAGCGTTGCGAAATACTCTTGTGAAACGTCCTGACTTACTCAACCAACAATCGTTCATCGAGGAGGATCAGCGATTACTCGATGAGATAGTCGCCGAAAAGCCAAGCATCACCGACACTTACACATCTTAATCAAAGAGTCTGATATGTCCGTAAGAAGTCAGAGTCAAGAAGGAGCGAAGACATGAATCGGTTAGAGCGGTTAGAGCAATCATTAGCCCAAAGCACTGTGCCCTTTTTTGAAATCGGGGATACCGTGCGAGTCAAAGTCAAAGTGATCGAAACAAAGACCTCCGGGAAAAAGACTGAAGAGGAAAAAGAACGGATCCAAGCGTTTGAAGGCGTCGTCATCGCAAGGAAAGGCAAAAGCGCCAGTGAACGGTTTACTGTGAGGAAAATCTCCTTTGGCGTAGGGGTTGAACGAATATTCCCCATTCACTCACCCAGCATCGCAGGCATTGAAGTGGTGCGAAAGGGTAAAGTACGACGCGCAAAACTCTACTACCTTCGAACGAAAAAAGGAAAAGCCGCAAAAGTTGCTGAGCGTGAATACGCGAAGATAAGTAAGACCACGGCAACGGCTGAGTCTGTTCTCAAGGAGGAGACGCCCTCCGAGACTGATTCGCAAGATGCCTGACCAATATGTAACCAGTTCTCAACACATGTCCTTCGCGGGGGCTCATGCAGCCCGATCATTTTTTTGAAGACGCTGCGCATTCGTGCGGCCATCGATCCATTGCCGGCCTCGACGAAGCAGGACGTGGCCCACTGGCCGGTCCTGTCGTAGCCTCCGCAGTTCTATTGCCCAGGCGATTTCGGCTCGAAGGCTTGAACGATTCAAAAGTCCTGCATGAATCCGATCGAGAGTCTCTCTACGGACAGTTGACGCATCGAGCGATCTCTTGGTCTATCGGAATCGCTTCTGAGCAAGAAATTGACCGTCTGAATATCCTTGAGGCCACACGATTGGCGTTGTTCCGAGCTTTGACGGCACTGTCTATTACCCCAGACTACCTCTTGACTGACGCCATTCATGTCCCCTACACCTCGATTCCTCAACGATCAATCATCAAAGGCGATGGGCTTTCGTTATCGATCGCCGCCGCGTCTGTTCTGGCCAAAGTCACGAGAGACCGTGTGATGCATGACTATCATCAGCGATTCCCACAGTATCAGTTCCACATTCATAAGGGCTATCCCACACCGCAACACCTTCGGCTTCTTGCCGAACATGGGCCGTGCCAAGGGCACCGACAGAGCTTTCGTCCGGTCCAAGCCTGTCGGTCTCTCGTCTCAGAACCCGCATGAAACCAAAGAGTCACATCTTTGGAAAAGCCGCAGAATCCCTTGCGACTGCATATCTTCGAAAAAAAGGATATCGTATCCTTCACCGCAATATGCGGCTTGCCGGAGGAGAGCTTGACCTCATCGTCCAGGATCGCCAGACGCTGGTCTTTGTGGAAGTGAAGGCACGAAGATCAAAAAGTCATGGCGGCGCGCCCTATACCCTCACGTCTTCAAAAAAACTGCGGCTCATTAAATTGGCAGCCCAGTACCTGGCTCAACGCCAGATCAGTCAACGTGCTTGTCGTTTTGATGTCGTGTTATGCCATGGAGATCTTGGACAGCCTCTTGAATTGATACACATTGAAGATGCCTTTGAGATTCCTGGGGAAGACATCAGATGGTGAGCTGTTATAATGAGGAAAAGACGGTCGCAGGTATCCTCTCACTGGGACACCTGCTGCGATCAAATAATAGATGAAGCCTTCCCTTAAACCGCTCATACTTTCCATGAAGAACTTCCACCTTCCGATCTTCGTCTGTTCTTCACATTATGACCTTACAGACGCCGGATGATTCAACTTTTTCACGTCACCAAATATTATGAAGGATGCATTGCCCTCTCCGATCTCTCCCTGCGGGTTGATAAAGGTGAATGTGTCCTGATCACCGGACCCAGTGGCGCCGGTAAGACCACCTTGTTGAAGCTTATTTTTGGCGCTGAACATCCGGATGATGGACAAATTCTCGTGCAAAACCGAAATATTGCGCGGCTGCGGCCAGGAGACATTCCATATCTCCGTCGCACAATGGGATTTGTCCTTCAAGACTTTAAGCTGCTTCCCCATAAAACGGTGTATGAAAATGTGGAACTGCCATTGATTATTCGCGGCCTCTCGTCGTTTGACGCACGCCGGAAAGTCGCTGAATCGCTCCAGGCGGTCGGTATGGACCATAAACGAGCAGCACAGACCTCGGTCTTGTCCGCTGGGGAGCAACAACGGGTCTGCATTGCCCGGGCAATCGTGAATAGCCCCATCATTTTACTCGCCGATGAGCCGACAGGTAATTTGGATCCTCAACTCACGTATGAAATCGCAGAGCTGTTTAAAGCGATCAACGCGCGAGGAACGACGGTCATGCTCGCGACCCACAACCGTCAGGTCGTCGATCAAATGAATGGCCGCATGATCAAGCTCGACTGTGGTCGGCTTATCACTGACCGAGGAGTGATGGTATGAAACGCGTGCTCTATCTCCTCCGCGAGGCCATCCGGGGCCTCCGTGCCAACCGAACGAGCACGGTTATCGGGATTATGACGACCGCGTTTACGATCGCCAGCTTCGGTGTGTTTGTGTTGTTGTACCACAATGTGCGGACCATCGCCGGGACTCTTCAAGACCAGGTTCAAATCATTATCTACCTCAAGGATGAGATTTCGTCCAAGGAACGATCAACCCTCGAAACCATGCTCAAGCAGGAATCGAACATCGAAACCCTGGCGTTTATCTCCAAAGACCAAGCCCTTAAAGACTTTCATGAGCAATTCCCCAGTGAATCTTACCTACTTGAGGGTATTGGAGATAATCCCTTACCGGCCTCATTCGTCGCGCACCTCACACCCAGCCCGCATGTCTCAGACCTCGTCTCGGCGGTTGCTTCAAGAGTCAAGGTGCTGTCAGGCGTGGAGCATGTCCGGTACAGCCGGGATTGGGTGGAACGATTAACGCTCTTCACCAGTTACCTTGAGATTGGGGCGCTGGGAGTGGGACTGATTCTTTCAATAGCTTCATTGACGATCATTTCGAACACCGTCCGCTTAGCCTTTTGGGCACGGCGTGAAGAAATAGAAATTTTACGCTTGATAGGCGCCACCGGAGCGTTCATTTCTATTCCGTACCTGATTGAAGGCGCGGTACTCGGCACGTTGGGTGGACTGCTCTCATTAGGCCTTCTTCGCGGGGGATTTGAAATCGTCAAAGATAAAATCAGCGATTTAGGCTGGGTAGGAGGATTAGAGACGGCCATTAGCTTCTTCCCTATCCAATTATCGTGTATGTTAGTGTTAGCGGGATTGATCCTGGGCTGTATTGGGAGTGCGTTGTCGGTTTACGGATGGGCAAAAATTCGAACATGAGACAGACTCCTCGATTCTGGTCGATCATTCTTCTCAGCACGAGCATGGCATGTCCACTCCCGATCTGGGCAGCCTCTCAACCGAAGACGGCTATTTCCCAAGAATTGGAACAGGAACGCCTTCGCCTTAAAAAACTCAATGAAGAAATCAACAAAACCAAGCAGAAGGCCAAGAAAGCTGAAAAACAATCTGAATCAGTCTTGAAGAAAATTGAAAAACTGGATAAGGCATTAGTCAAAAAACAACAAGAGTACCGGCGTATCGACAAGGATCTCAAAGGAAAAGATCGGGAGCTCTCTCAAGTCCAGAAACAATTATCGAACATTGAATCAGAAGTCTCCCAACATCGGAAAGGTATTTCCAATCGACTACGGCTGCTGTACATGGAAGGAAGGGGGGGATATCTCAAAGCCTTGTTCGAAGCCGACACCTTCGCCAATTTTGAGCGACGGTTAGCCTATCTTTCCACGATATCCAAGCAAGAATACCAACTCCTGACCGACTACCGACGACAGTTGGAGGAATTGGAAAACCTCAAGACACAACGAGCGAAAGCTCGTGAAGAACTGCTGAGTTTCAAACAACAGACGCAACAAACGATCAATGATATGAAGGGGGTCAAGAAGGACAAGCATGTAGTCCTCACGAGTTTATCGAAAGAACAAAAACTCTATGAACGTACCGTCGAAGGGTTACAGCGTTCCGCCAAACAAGTCGATGCATTGTTGAAAGAACTCGATCAACGCTTTAAGCTATCACAAGCACAGGCGAAAACAAAAAAGAGTAAAGCCCATAACGAAGGCTCATTACTCTGGCCAACACAAGGAACGGTCGTTTCGTTTTTTGGTCGCCAAAAGCACCCAACCTTTGATACATATGTCAATAAAAAAGGCATCGAGATCCGAACCAACCATGCCACAGCGATCAAAACCGTTTCTCAAGGTACTGTCGTCTATGCCGATTGGTTAAAAGGATACGGATTAGTCGTGATCGTCGACCATACCAATGGGTTTTTCTCTCTCTATGCTCATGCGTCAACATTACTCGTGAAAGAAGGCCAGAAGGTTTCCCAAGGGCAAGTCATCGGAAAAACTGGAGAAACCGGTCTCACCGACAACAACACCCTCTACTTTGAGTTACGAAAAGGCACCAAACCGGTGGATCCGCTTCGCTGGCTCGTTAAACGTCCATAACCATGGAGTAGTCAAAGGAACTTTTGTATGAAACAAGAACGCCACTCAACTGTCTGGGTCTCTGGTCTGACGGTGGTCATTATTCTGCTCGTGGGAGTCTTGATCGGAAAAGGATGGGATCGGACTGGATATGCGAGCGAGAATTATGAAGAATTGCAAATCTTCGCGGAAGTCCTCTCTCAAGTCAAAAAACACTATGTCGAAGAGACCAAAATGGAGGACCTGGTTCATGGGGCCGTACGTGGCATGCTGGCGGGACTAGATCCACATTCCTCTTATATGACATTAGACATGTACAAGGAAATGCAGGTGGAAACGAAGGGGGAATTTGGAGGACTGGGCATTCAGATTGGCATCAAGGACAATCGGTTAACCGTGATTGCCCCGATCGAAGACACACCCGCCTTCGCGGCCGGGATCAAAGCCGGAGACATTATCGTCAAAGTTGGCGATACGCCAACGAAGGATCTGACACTGATGGAGGCCGTCCAAAAAATGCGGGGACCGAAAGGGACATCCGTCAATTTGACGGTTTTTCGAGAGGGCGAAAAACAACCCCTAGTATTCGACATTACGCGTGATACTATCAAAATTCAGAGTGTCCGCAGTAAGGTCATTGGCGGAAATACCGGGTATATTCGGATTACGCAATTTCAGGAACAAACACCGGAGGACTTAGCGAACGAATTAGAAAAGCTAAAAGAACAGAACATTCAAGGATTGATCTTAGATTTACGAAATAACCCAGGCGGCCTGCTCACAGCAGCCGTTGGAGTCGCCGAACAATTCTTGAAGTCCGGAAAATTAATTGTATCGATTAAAGGACGCAATGGACGGGAAGATGAGTATCGGGCACGCGACAATGGAGAGAAATATCAATACCCCATGATCGTCTTAATTAACCAAGGTTCGGCGAGTGCATCAGAAATCGTGGCCGCAGCCATGCAAGACTGGGGTAAAGCCGTCATCCTGGGCATGACAAGCTTTGGGAAAGGGTCCGTGCAAACGATTCTTCCGCTCTCGGATGGGTCGGGGCTTCGCTTAACGACGGCGAAATATTACACCCCGAAAGGCGAGTCGATTCATAAAATTGGCGTCAAACCTGATATCGTGGTGGATCCCAAAACCACCGCACATGCGAAAACAAAAAAGGAAACTGATGAAGAAGCCGTTTCGCTTCCTCAACTATCAGAACTGGAAAACACTCAAGCCAGTGAAGGCGGCGATGATAAGAAGAAAGACGAGGACACGGGAGTACCGCCTGACGACGTACAGCTTCAAAAAGCATTGGAACTCTTGAAAACCTGGAAGGTCTTTAAACAATTACGGCCGGCAGCCTAAGACTCTAATAAAGCATCAAAGATTCAGTACGATTGCAGTGCTCGTTTTCAAGACTCCGTCAATACTACGTATACGTGAAAGAACGATATCATTGAGTTCCTCGATCGTAGCGGCTTCAATTTGCGCGACGAGATCGTGAGGCCCCGTCACGGCTGCCAACGATTTCACGCCTTGAATTCTCATGATCGTTTTGTACGCACTTTTGGTGTGGTTTCCTGTCACGTCGATCAGTATAAACGCAGCAATGGGCATATCCACTCTCGACCTTTTTCTTTAAAGATTCATATTCACCATGCCCCAAGGACACGATCATCTGTTTCGTTCGTGACCGCTGAAGCATGCCGTTCCAGGGATGAGCGAGCCAACGAGTCACCTTCTAAACGCTAACAAAGGCCAATCAGGCAGTCAATCCAAACCGACCTACGCGATCTTATTTTTCAGGAAGCCGACGGTGAATGGCTGCCAAAACCTCTTCCGTCCGCTCCATCATTCCTGGGATCGTCCGTAACATATGAGAGCGAACCAATCGTTCCAAGTCTTCCAACGTGTGTATCCCTAAACGAAAATATAAATCATGGACGAGATGTTCTGAAAATCCGGGCAAGTTCATCCAAGCCTTGACTGCATCTGGCAGGGGAGTTTTCAACTCCTCATAGGCCTGTATGTGTCCAGTCGACACGTACTCTTGAATCTTGGACGCAAGGTCTTTTCCTACCCCGGAAATCGATTGTAATTCTCCACGCTGAGCGATCATGTTAATATCATCTTCCAAAGCCAGCAATGCCTCTGCCGCTTTTCGGTAAGCACGTACGCGATACGGATTTGCCGCACGCCTCGAGAGGAGACCGGCCATCGCATGAAACAGCCCTGCTAAATCTTGATTATGATTCGTCATAAATTCCCACCGGTTGATAGGATCTTAACAAGGGGAAAATTTGAGGATTTCACATTGTACGCAGAACCATCCGCTAGAGCTACCACCAATTTCATTCATGATCGCGTTCTTGTCGCCATGCGTCCTTACGACATGATTGGATGTCACAAACAACCGTCCCCCTTTTATTGACAAGCATTTCAATACTGCCTTAGGATGAAATCAGGCGTGAAGGCACAGAGACAATTCTCGTCCCATGAGTGTACAGTGATCACGTTCTCATGGATATTCAAGTAAACGGGAACAACCAAACTCTCCAGGAAGGTCTCACGGTATCAGATCTTCTTCATCAACTAGACATCTGCCCGGAACAGGTCGCCATCGAGTTGAACTTGAAAATACTCGATCGACAGGATTTTCCCACCTCAGTTTTGCACCAGGGGGATACTGTGGAGATCTTAAGCTTTATTGGCGGAGGGACCTGACGCTGATCGGCGACACACACGCCATTTGATAGACCTGCAACAACCTTTTTAATTGAGAACGAGAGAGCTGACCATGATTGACGATCGTTTAACTATTGCCGGACGCGAGTTCAAATCACGTCTTTGGGTAGGAACGGGGAAATATAAAGACTTCGAAGAAACGAAAAAAGCCATCGATGCGGCTGGCGCCGATGTCGTGACGGTTGCCGTTCGACGGGTGAATATTACGGATCGTCAATCAGAGAACCTGCTCGACTACCTCAATCCGAAAGAATACACCATTCTTCCCAACACGGCGGGGTGCTACACCGTTGACGATGCGCTTCGCTATGCACGGCTGGCACGTGCAGCCGGGGTGTCTGACCTGATCAAACTTGAGGTCATCGGTGACGAACGGACACTCTTTCCTGACACGGCTGGGTTAGTCGAAGCGGCCAAGATTCTCGTGAAGGAAGGATTTATCGTCTTACCCTATACCAACGATGACCCCATTGTGGCTCAAAAATTGGTTGATGTCGGCTGTCCGGCCGTCATGCCGTTAGCAGCCCCGATCGGGTCCGGACTTGGCATTCGGAATCCTTATAACCTGAAGATCATCCTTGAAACGATCAAAGTTCCCATTGTCGTCGATGCAGGCGTAGGCACGGCGTCTGATGCCGCTCTCGCCATGGAGTACGGAGCAGATGCGGTTCTGATGAATACGGCCATCGCCGGGGCCAAAGATCCGATCATGATGGCTGAGGCGATGAAACTGGGGATTGACGCAGGACGGCTCGCCTACAGAGCCGGAAGGATACCTCGAAAACTGTATGCGACCGCTAGCAGTCCGATAGAGGGAATGCTGTAAAAGGACTGGACATGTTCAAGAAATACGCTGCTGCTGTTCCAACCTCTCCTGAATGACAAAAAAAACGCTTCCTCGTTTATATGTCGTCACGAATCGCCGTCAAACTCGACGGCGCCCCCTTCCTTCCATCATCAACGAGACACTGAGAGCCGGAACAAAGTTCATACAGTTTCGCGAAAAAGACCTTGATACTCGTCAACTACTGAGTCTAGCCAGCGAGCTTGCGTCTGAAGCTCATCGTCACGATGCCCTTCTACTCGTGAATGACAGAGCCGATATCGCAAGATGTATCGGAGCTGATGGCGTGCATTTACCGGCCCATAGCCTGCCTATTCCACAAGTACGGAAATTCCTTGGCATCTCCACACTCATTGGGAAATCCACGCATTCTCAAGAAGATGTCTGCGTGGCAGAAGGCGAAGGAGCCGATTTTCTCGTTCTTGGTCCCATTTATGATACGCCTTCAAAAAGACCGTACGGCCCACCTCTGGGGATCAAGACGCTCAAAACTGTTTGCCAACGATCAACTCTCCCCATTTACGCCATCGGGGGCATCACGCTGGAACGAGTTCAGGAAGTCAAGGATGCCGGAGCGTATGGTGTCGCGGTGATATCCGCCATCCTGGAAGCAGTACAGGTTTCCGCCGCAACCAAGAATTTCATAAATGCACTAGACGCCTCATAAGTCAAGACCTTCGGCCACGTTCTCTCCACGTCCTCACCCTTGTCTGTGTTGACCCTTTTGAAAATCGAGTGATAAGATGACGGTACTTCTGACAATACCTATGGCTTGAGAAACCTTGAGAATACTGCGTATTTTGGTAGGGATGACGACTATCGTAATAGATCAGAGCTTTCTCCCATAAGTCCTGCCGGAAACGTCCACAACCAACAACAGGTGGAACGACGATGGGAATGAGAAAACAGGATGATCAGGACAGTGAATTAGAAAAACTTCGAAGTGAGTTGCAGGTGATGGAGTCTGAAATCCATCAACTTTATGACTCGCGCCATCAACTCCGCCGGTCGCAACAACAGAACGACCGTCTCGTTTCCAGCCTGCAAGAAGCCAAAGTTCAGATTGAAGCTCTCCGAAAAGAAGTTGAAAAGCTGACTGCACCTCCCTCGACCTTTGCCATTTTCTGTGACCTGAACCAAGATGACACGGCGAATGTCACGGTTTCGGGAAGAAAAATGCGTGTCAGCGTTCATCCGTCATTGCCTAAACAGGAGTTTCGCAAAGGGCAAGAGGTGATCCTGAATGAGGCCATGAATATCATCGAAATACGAGATTTTAATCCCCAAGGTGAGGTCGCGCAGTTAAAGCTCCGTCTTGATGACCATCGAGCATTAGTCAAATTACGACACGATGAAGAACGCGTCGTAGAAGTTGCTCAACCGCTGCAATCCGAAACTTTGAGTGTCGGCGACCTGCTCCTGTTCGAAACGCGATCGGGTTACATCACGGAAAAACTCCCGAAATCCGAGATGGAAGAAGTTGTGTTAGAAGAAGTACCTGATGCCAATTATGAGCAAATCGGAGGGCTTGAGAACGAACTGACACAAGTCAAAGATGCAGTAGAACTACCGTTTTTATACCCGGACCTGTACGCCGAACATCGGCTCTCCGCTCCGAAAGGCATTTTACTCTATGGTCCGCCTGGATGCGGCAAGACGCTTATTGCCAAGGCTGTCGCGAATTCCATAGCGCAAAAATTAAAACATTTAACTGGACGGGAAGTTCGCAGTTACTTTCTCCATATCAAAGGGCCGGAGTTGCTGAACAAATACGTGGGTGAGTCCGAACGGCAAATACGAGAGGTCTTCGCGAAAGCAAAAGAAAAAGCTTCGAACGGCTATCCGGTCATCGTGTTCTTCGACGAAATGGATGCATTGTTCCGCACGCGTGGCACCGGCATCTCATCTGACATAGAATCCACCATCGTCCCGCAATTTCTCGCTGAAATCGATGGAGTCGAAAGCTTACGTGATGTGATCGTGATCGGAGCGAGCAATCGACAAGACTTGATAGACCCTGCCGTCTTACGGCCCGGACGCCTGGATGTCAAAGTGAAAATCCCCCGTCCGGACAAACAGGGGGCGAAAGAAATCCTCGGAAAATACCTGACGCCGGACCTTCCTTTTTCCAAAGCTGAACTCGATCAACAGCAAGGTGACCCCAAGCAGCTCGTCGCCCATCTCATCGAGATCGCGACAGAGTCGCTGTATGCCCGTTCGGAAGAAAATCGGTTCTTGGAAGTGACCTACGCCAACGGGGAAAAAGAAACGTTTTACTTTAAGGATTTTGCCAGCGGCGCGCTCATCGAAGGTGTGGTCGCTCGTGCCAAAAAGATGGCGATCAAACGAGCCATCACCACTGGGGAAAAAGGCATTGCGTCAGATGATTTACGGCAAGCTATTCGAGAAGAGTTCAAAGAACAGGAAGATCTCCCCAACACCACGAACCCTGACGATTGGGCGAGAATCGCGGGGAAAAAGGGAGAAAAGATCATTCACGTGCGTACGTTAACGGAAGAACCGTCGGAATCCCGAGAAATAGAAACGGTCAGCGTCGGACACTACTTCTGACATGTCACGTTCACTTTGCCCATCGCTTGAGGCTGACATGGAGGGTCCTTGTACCGCATTCTAGGTACGGAAACAGAATTTGGCATTCTTGCCAAGGGCTCCGGTCATGCTGACCCGGTCACGGATTCCATTCGGCTCATTGGCCACTTCCCATCTCTCGCAGCACCACGGGGTATCTGGGACTACGAATATGAAAATCCTTTTCTTGATTCACGAGGCTTCGTCGTCGAAGGAGAGCCTGAACGTCCCAATCCCCACTATAATCGTCAGTTAAACAAACTCCTCTTGAATGGGGGACGGCTTTATGTCGACGGGGCCCACCCGGAATATTCCACCCCGGAATGCAGTCAACCACTTGAGCTGCTAGCCTATGAACGAGCAGGCGAACGCATCATTCAGGCCTGTTTAGAGTCGCTCAACACCTCGCTCGACGGGGAAAAAGTCTTCGTCTATAAAAATAATTCCGATGGGAAAGGCAATAGCTACGGCTACCACGAGAACTACCTGCTGTCACGATCAGTTCCCTTTGACAAGATCGCGCAAACACTCATTCCATTCTTCGTAACCCGTCAAATCTATGCGGGTTCGGGAAAAGTCGGCGCAGAAAACCACACGAACCCCATCGACTATCAAATCGCGCAACGTTCTGATTTTTTTGAATGCCTGATGGACCTCAACACGATGGTGAAACGTCCCATCATCAATACTCGGGACGAACCACATACCGAACTCGACAAATATCGGCGGTTACATGTGATTGTCGGTGATGCCAACATGGCTGAAATTCCGACATACCTCAAAATTGGCACAACGGCCATCATCATGGAAATGCTGGACGCGGGATGGGAATTCCCGAAGCTGAGCCTTGAGAACCCGGTACAAGATATCAAGACCGTTTCGCGAGATCTGAACCTCAACGCCAGTCTACGGCTTGCCAACAAGCGGACCACCACGTCGATCGAAATACAACAAAGCTACCTTCAAGCCGCTCATGATTTCTACAATACGCGGGATCTTTCACCCGCCACAAAGGAAGTCTTGGTCCTTTGGGACACAATCCTCAAGAAGCTTGAAGAAGATCCGACTCAACTTCATAAAGAGTTGGATTGGGTCGCCAAACACCGGATGATTCAGACATACATCGATCGAAAAGGATGTGGATGGAACGATCCACGCGCCAGACTTCTCGACCTGCAATACCACGACATGCGCCCGGAGAGAGGTTTGTACTACACCCTTGAACGCGCAAACCGCATCGTGCGGCTGCTTCAAGATCATGATATCGAACAGGCGACGGTTTCTCCGCCTTGTAACACGAGGGCCTACTTTCGAGGAACCTGCCTCAAGCGATTTCCAGAGAACGTGTACGGAATGAGCTGGACTTCGGTCCTCTTAGACCAAGGGCATGATCAGATAAAAAGAATTCCGCTCACGGACCCCTACCGAGGGACCCAGTCCCTCACCAACGAGCTTCTTGACGGTGTCCAGACGATCGATCAACTGCTCGAAAAACTTTCTAAATAAACCGGAATCTTTTCTAAGGACACTCATGCAATCTTCTGGATTTGACCTCCCGCCCGGTTCACCTGATCATTGTTCAAGCTTTTTTCAGTTTCTTTCAACCCATCGGCCCGAGTTAACGCCCATGGCCAGATGGGGGGGGCAGCCCATCCTGCAACAACGGGGTCCCCATGACTATCAGTCATCTCCCTTTCCACAACCCGTGGCGCATGGCACGACCGTCCTGGCCTTCAAATATGCTGATGGCGTTTTGATCGCCGGCGATCGACGGGCCACGGAAGGATTTCAGATAGCTGAAAACCGTATGGAGAAAGTGTATAAGACCGATGACTTTTCCGCGATGGCCATCGCCGGCGCCGCTGGACCCTGCCTAGAAATGGCTAAGCTGTTCAGTATTGAACTCGAGCATTATGAAAAACTCGACGGTGTGCAGCTCTCCTGCGAAGGAAAGGCTAACCGTTTAGGACAAATGGTCAAAGCGAACCTACCGTTGGTCATGCAGGGGCTCGTCGTCATTCCTCTGTTTGTCGGATATGACGCGAAACGAGCGCAGGGGCGAATTTTCAAGTACGACATTACCGGTGGACGATACGAAGAAACTGAATTTCATTCCATCGGGTCCGGTGGAAAGGATGCCCGGCTCCTCCTGAAGGAACGGTATCAGAAAGATCTCACGGAACAGGCTGCCGTGCGAATCGCGCTTCGAGCGTTAGCCAACGCGGCAGAAGAGGATGTAGGAACCGGAGGGCCGGACCCAATCCGACGCATCTACCCATCTATGAAAGTCGTGAGCGGGCAAGGCGTACAGGACATCGAAGAGAGCACGCTCGCCACGCTGTGGGAAGAGCTCGTACAAACTCGGAGACAGGAAAGCTAATTCATGGCGCTCCCGTACTACGTCTCTCCAGAACAAATGATGCAAGACAAGGCTGAGTATGCCAAAAAGGGCATCGCCAAAGGCCGCTCGATCATCGCCATGGAGTTTGAGCAAGGCCTGGTGTTGATCGCTGACAACCCCAGCGCATCCTTGTTCAAAATTTCTGAAGTGTACGACAATATCGCCTTTTCCGGAGCCGGAAAATATAGTGAATTCGAGAATCTTCGAAAAGCCGGCATTCAGCATGCTGACTTAAAGGGGTTGATGTATAGCCGGGAAGATGTCACGGCTCGTTCACTAGCCAACGGGTATTCCCAAACGCTTGGCACCATTTTCAGCCAGGAATTGAAGCCCTTCGAAGTGGAATTGCTGCTCGCGCAAGTCGGAGAAGAAGCGGGCCAAGATGAGCTGTACCGTATTGCTTTTGATGGAAGCATCGTGGATGAACAACGCATGACGGCCATCGGAGGACGGGCTGAAGCCTTACTGTCATACCTCCGAAACGAAAGCCCGACAGAACCGCCCTCGTTATCGGACGCTCTCGCCCTTTGTAAAAAAGCGTTTGAACAAATGACCGAACAAGCGATTGCCGATGAAGGCCTGGAAGTCGCCGTTCTGGATCGAACACGGACTGGTCGAAAATTTAGACGCATTTCTTCCGTAGAAGTCAAATCCCTACTTTCTTAGCTCTTCTCCCTACAGACTTCCAGTTCATTCTTTCCTGGCAGATCCTATCCGAATACGTGCGCCTCCCAAACGGTTACTCAGAAGTCTGTTGAAAAAAGCCCGCCAGCTTCGTTCTCGTCATTATTCAACACGCCTCTCAGGAATGCTTGAAGAACGGCCACGCCTCATCCTCAGTCGTTAGGTCGATAATGATTGAAGATTGGACCAATGGGGTGTATGCTGAAATGTACGTGCCCTCTCAAGGACTGTTATTTCACGATGAAACGCATATTTGGCCTTGAATGCGAATACGGACTCACCTTTTCCCCGAACGGTCGCGTCTACTTGCCTATCGAAAAAATTCTCGGATACATCTTTGAAGGGTTGATTCCCAATAGTTGGCCATCCAATGCTTTTCTAGCGAACGGAGCTCGATTTTACCAAGACACTGGTTGTCATCCAGAATATTCGACCCCTGAATGTGACGACCTGTTTGATCTCGTCATGCATGACAAGGCTGGCGAACGCGTCCTTGAAGCCTGCCTACCTATCGCCGAAGAACGCCTCCGGGAAGAAGGTCTTTCCGGCAACATTTTCATTTTCAAGAACAATACCGACTCGCTCGGCAATACCTATGGCTGTCACGAAAATTTTCTCATGCGACGCGATGTGGACTTTTGGAAAGTCGCCGAACAATTAATCCCATTCTTCGTCACCCGACAAATCTTTTCTGGCGCGGGGAAAATCCTCAAAGTATCGGGAAGGCCTCAATACTTTATCTCCCAGCGTTCCCAACATATCCATGAAAAGACGTCCTCGTCGACCACTTCTTCCCGAAGCATCATTAATACGCGTGATGAGCCCCATGCTGATGCAGAAAAATACCGCCGGCTCCATATCATCCTCGGGGACTCGAATATGTCGGAGTTCGCGACGTACTTGAAAGTCGGAACGACCGACCTCGTTCTCTCGATGATTGAAAACAAGTTTATGATTCCCAACATCGAATTAGATGAGCCCGTGAAAGCCATTCGTGACATCTCAAAAGACCCGACCCTCAAACGACGCGTGAAACTCGAAGATGGTCGAGAATTGACCGCTCTGGAAATTCAGAGAATGTACTGGGAACGCGCAAGTGAATATCTTGAGACTCAACCACACGATAAAGTGCTGCACGATGTCCTGAATGAATGGGAACGAATCTTGAACCGGCTTGAAGAGTCGCCAATGCTCCTCGTTCGAGAACTCGATTGGGTGACAAAAAAATGGTTGATGGAATCGTTTATCGAGAAAAAAGGCTGTAGGTGGGACGACCCCCGCCTGGCCATGATGGACCTGCAGTACCATGATGTCAACCAACAACGTGGCCTGTATTATCTGTTAGTTGGCCGGGACAATATCCGAAAAGTCGTCTCAGAAGAAGCGATAGAACGGGCGAAAAGCATCCCGCCTCAGACCACTCGTGCAAAGATACGGGGAGATTTCATTCGATTCGCCAGAGCCAAAAACCGCTCGTACACGGTGGACTGGACTTACCTAAAACTCAACGGTTACTGGGAAGAAACAATTCTGTGCATGGACCCCTTTTGTGCATCGAATCGACGAGTCGAGGAACTCCTCGCACAAATTCCTCATACTCGATTCAAAGCATGAGCATCTATTTCGTCGGCCAGTCCCGTTCACAGTCGACACGTGCAGGCAAAATCCTCCTCGTCATAACCGTCATCGTTGCCAGTATTTTCCCCCTCCAACTGATTCCTGGCGCTCAACAACAACCGCCAGGCACCGATGGGCAGCTTAGTGCCAAACAGGGCGAAGTCATCTGGGTGACTGTCCCTGTCGGCAACCTCGACCCGGCGAAGGTCACGGGAACATTCCTCAAACGTGACATACCCTTTTTCCCCTTGTCTCCCGAGACATATGCAGGCTTACTCGGCATTGACATGCAAGATTCGCCAAACCTTCATGAGCTGGATATCACGATTACATCTTCGGCCGGAACAGAGCATCGAAGTTATTCGGTGCTCGTTCTCAAAGAAGAGTATTCCGTACAACATTTGAAGTTGCCGAAGCAGAAAGTCGACATCGACTCGAAAACACTGAAACGGGTGAAAGCAGAACGACAAGAAATGATGGCGGCTTTTGAATCAGTCAGTCCACATCCTTATTGGGACGGTCCATTCATGGCCCCTGTGAAAGGACGTGTTTCTGGCCGATTTGGCAGTCAGCGCGTGATTAACGGACAATCCAAAAACCCGCATAGCGGAGAAGACATTGCCGCTCCTCGCGGGACACCGGTTCATGCGATGAATACCGGCACCGTTCGATTGACCCACGACCACTTTTTTACAGGGAAAGGAGTCATCCTCGATCATGGAGTTGGCCTTTATTCGATGTATTTCCATCTCTCAGCCATTTCAGTCAAAGAAGGACAGCTCGTCAAAAAGGGGGATATCATCGGAAAAGTGGGAGCGACCGGCCGCGCGACTGGACCGCATTTACATTGGGGCGTTCGTTTGAATGGTTCCCGCGTCAATCCTTACTCGCTGATTAATCTGCCAAGCGAACCGTAACGACCGGGATTCGTGCGAATTCTTCTCAGACAATGACGCCCATCTCCACGTGGGGTTAAACTGCAACCTGCGTAAGGTAGAACGGCTCACGCTCTGACCGGCTGCTCTCCAGAAGACTTATCATTCTCATGACAGGACTCATTACTCAATCATGAAACGTCTTTGTGTATTTTGCGGGTCAACGAAAGGCAGCCTCCCCATCTATGAACGAGTCACTCGAGAATTGGGGGAACAGTTCTTGAAACGAGGGATCGGCCTCGTTTATGGGGGAGGCAATATCGGACTCATGGGCATCATGGCCGAAACGGTCCTGAAGGGTGGAGGAGAAGTCATTGGGATCATTCCTAAAGCTTTGGCCGAAAAGGAACTCGCTTTCAGAGAATTGGCTGACCTTCGTATCGTTCAAACCATGCATGAACGAAAGGCCCTCATGGAACAACTCTCTGACGGGTTTATCGCTCTGCCAGGAGGATTCGGCACGCTTGAGGAAATTTGTGAAATGGTCACCTGGGCGCAATTGAACATTCACTCAAAGCCATGTGGTCTCTTGAATATCGAAGGATTTTATGATGATCTCCTGTCGTTCATGGACAATCAAGTTCAACAAGGCTTCGTCACGCCCGTGAACCGGTATTTGGTCATGGAAGCACTGAAGCCAGAACATCTGTTGGATCTTTTGCAGGGTAAGGCGCATACGGAGATATCTTCGGCCAGCCTAGACCGCCCATAGACTATTCATGAAAAAATTGGGATATTGTATCTTCACCATGTGGAGGTAGTTCCACAATACCATCCATGGATCTTCCCAATGTCCGAACATTCTTCCAACAAACGTCAACTTGAAAAAGAAATCCAGCTCGATTTCCGGGATCGTCTTACCTACGCTGGCTACCTGCACCTCGATCAATTACTGACCGCGCAACAGACGCTCAGCGACCCACCGCATCACGACGAAATGCTCTTTATCATCCAACATCAAACATCCGAGCTCTGGATGAAATTGATTCTGCACGAATTGCAAGCGGCATTGATCCATATCCAACACAATCGTTTCAACCCATGCTTTAAAATCCTCGCACGCGTCAAACAAATCCAACGGCAACTTTTTGAGCAATGGGCGGTACTCGAAACCCTCACGCCTAATGAATATGCCGCGTTCCGAAATTCTCTGGGAAACGCCTCAGGGTTTCAATCGATTCAATACCGGTCGATTGAATTTATCCTCGGAAACAAGGACGCTGATGTCATCGAAGTCTTCCGCCACGATGACAAACTGTACCAGCTTTTATTAAAGACGCTTCATGCCCCAAGCCTCTACGATGAGTTCTTATGCTCACTCGGTCGCCAGGGATACGATATTCCTCGATCCTGCTTAGAGCGAGACTGGTCGCTTCCGCACGTCCGGACTCCTGCACTCGTCCCCGTATTCAAGCAGATCTACGACAATCCCAACGCCCAATGGGATGCCTATGAGATGTGCGAAAAATTAGTGGATGTGGAGGAAAACTTTCAACTGTGGCGATTTCGTCATCTCAAGACCGTCGAACGCGTGATCGGATACAAACGAGGCACCGGCGGTTCATCCGGCGTCAAGTTTCTCAAGCAAGCGCTCGACTTTTCTTTTTTCCCTGAGTTACTCGATGTCCGGACAGAAATCGGAAAATAAAAGGCTTCACGATGCGCTTACGGCTCTTGGGCCTGGACCGTTAGATGAACAATCCCTACGTGCTCACCTTCATCCGTTATTCTCAAAAGTCCTGAGACGACCGGAAATCTATCTCGCCAATCACTCGCTGGGTCGTCCCCCGGATCAAACACTCGCCGACGTACAACAGGCCATAGAATACTGGTATGCGGACATGGAAGGGGCCTGGGATGTCTGGCTAGCCGAAATCCAGACGTTTCGCAGGCAGATCGCCAATTTGATTCACGCGCCGTCGGAAGACTGTATCATTCCCAAAACCAGCGCCGGGCAGGGATTGCGGGCAGTACTGAATTGCTACGACGAAAAAACTTCCGTCGTAACGACCACGGCAGAGTTTAATTCCGTTGACCATATACTCAAGACTTACGCTAAACGAAATCGCATCGCCATACACTGGATTCCTTCCGATCAACGAGGCATCTTCCATGAAGACGACATACTCGGGGTGGTCAAAAAACATCCGGGCAGCTTATTGATCGTCTCGATGGTGCTATTTTCCACCGGCCAGTATCTCACGAACTTGCCTGCGATCATTCAAGAAGCACAGGCCCAAGGCTCCCGGGTACTCTTGGACCTCTATCACGCGGTAGGAGTCATACCGATCAACATCCAAGCGTTAGGAGCGGATTTTGCGATTGGAGGGTGCTATAAATATTTACGAGGCGGGCCGGGAGCCTGTTGGCTGTCTATCCACCCGAAACATCTGGATGGTACGCTATCCACATTGGACACAGGGTGGTTCGCACAACCAACGCCCTTTGACTTTCTGAGACCCGACTCCCCTGCCCTCGCATCAGGAGGCAATGCGTTTCTGGAATCGACGCCACCAATCCTACCCTATTATCAGGCCAAAGCTGGGCTGGCATTTACGCAAGGCATCGGAGTCGATCGGCTTCGCGAATATTCACTCGGACAACAGGCCAGACTCACCGAGTTACTATTGGAACGAGGAATACATGTGCTTGGAATGCCAGAAAGACGTGGCGCGTTTTTGACAGTCACTCATCCTGAGGCCAGGAGAATCGCCGAACAACTCAAAGCGCACAGCATCGTCATCGACGCGCGCGACAATCTTCTCCGCATCTGCCCAGACATTTTGACCAAGGATGAAGAAATGAGAAAATGCGCCAGCGAAATAGCCAAAATAACTGGAAGCAAATGATCGTAAACCATTCAAAACACAGACCGCCGCCTAGCCCCTTCCTACACTCTTTGACAGAACTGCCAGCAACTGGAAAGACCTACCTCTTTTTATAAGCTGGAACGAGGCCTTTAAACATGGGGTAGTGCTTGATGTTAAGCGTTTTCAGTTGAAGGTCGTGTACAGTGGCGGTCGCCGCAATTAACGCATCAGGGATTTCGACGGCATGAGACTTACCAAATTGATTCACCCAGTCCCCTGCCTTCTCAGCAATGACTCGAGTCACATCAAATATTGGAATAACTGAGAGGAACTGTTCGAGTGCGTCCCCCTCACCTTTACCTCGAATGCCAGCACGGATTTCAGCAACAGAAATGACGGATAGGGAGACGAGGTCGAGATGCGCTTCAATACAATCACACGCAACGTCTATACCCCGAAAATAGTCGATGAGGACATCAGTATCGACAAGAATACGCTGCGTCAATTTGGAGTCCTACGGTTCCACCCCTTGCGAAGGTCATGCAACGATGGAAGATCTTTTCTTTTTTTCCATAGACCGCGTACTTTCCTGATACGCTCCAATCGCTGGGAAGGCGCATACTTCTCGATCAACTCATCAACAGCCTCTCGAATGAGCTCACTCTGCCTCACCCCTCGAGTACTGGCTATGGCTTCTAACTGATCCTTCTCACGTTCAGTTAAATAAATTTGTGTTCGAATCATTGAAATGGCCCTGTAATGTATACATTAGTATTATATGTTAACTTCTCGAAGTCCACAAGACTTGCCTTCTAAGACAGCAGTCCCTGTTGAGGAGTTCTGTTATAAAAAGTTCTCAATCGAGCTCATGAGCTCAAGCGAAAATCTGTTCATACAATGAAGAGCATTCTATGGCTGGTGTTCATTAAGTCGTTTCCAATACACTTGCACGTACAGCTTGCGGGTATGAGTGACTTGGCTGGATGGTGGAATATCGAAACTGAAACGTCTCGCTTCACAAGCACAATAGGCATTATGTTAGTACCTTGAGAGGCCAATACATGGAAAAAGATATTACGAGCTTAAACCGTATCAAGACGTTCATGGAATTTCTTCAACGAGCCTCTAGCGCCGGAGTCAAACCCACATTTGTGAATACGCCGACAGAACATGGCGACAATATCAATGCCGTTGTCACAATAGATGGGAAAAAGGAAAACATCGGCCTGCTATTCTGGGACGTGAATTTCCTACAAAACCAGGGCCTGGTCGACACGTTGGATGAAGAAGAGATCGCCCTCGGCATGAATGTCACCGATGGCATGATCGAGGATTGCGAGAAGATTTTATCTTTTGTCCACGCCGAATTAAGTAAGCTTCCGGATAATTAGGCCTGTTCATTGAGTCGCATCAGAACCTTTTCATTGCCTCGCCTTGGAGATATCCAGGTCGTCGTTAAGACCAAACGAGACATCGGCGACGAAACACCATTGGAGCAACGTGACGATGAATCTCTGGGCTGGGCCTATTGGGACCGCCTCTGGCCATCCGAGCTCGCCCTGGCTGAATATCTCATTCACGAGCACTTTCCAGGAAACTTGACGGGAAAACACGTCCTGGAAATCGGCTGCGGAGTTGGCCTTGCGGGAGTCGTGGCTGCTCAGTTGGGGGCCTTCACCACGTTTTCCGACATGGTCCCGGTCGTTTTAGAAGGCGTGAAAGAAACATGCAGGATAAATCAGATTCGACAGTTTGATACACACACGTTAGATTGGTCTTCTTCAATCTCCATGCCTCGGAAGTACGACATCGTCATGGGTAGCGAAGTATTTTATGACACCAAAAACTTGCCAGGAATATCGAACGTCCTCCGCTCCACCCTCAAATCTGACGGAAAGGCCTTTTTTTGCGATCCCAATCGACTTGGTTTGAATACGATCGAGGTTCACTTCCAGGAACATTTCGCCATGTCTGTGCAACCCTGTCCGTTGAACGAGGCACTGAGAAAACGCTCGGGCGGTGGGAAAACTGGATACATCTACGCGCTTCAGGCCAGGGAAAGTGTATCACCCTGATCATTCCCTCAACACAAGGTTGGGATAAAGGATGATGCCATGTGGTTCATCCTCTATCCTGTGCCTGACTCGAGCATAGAGCTTTCAGGAAAAGACTAATAGGCCGGTGGCCGGGAGAGGGGAAGATTCGTCACGTATTCAATAGCTCGAAGATTATCGAAGCTATAGTCGCCTTTTCCCCAGGTAATCAATCCAACCTTTCCTTCCTTGAATGTCGAGTCTGAGAGCGACAACAACATATGCTGATCAAAATACACGTTGAAGAGGTCGTGACTCATCATCGGACTTCGCTGTACTCGCAGATGATGCCAATCTTGTTTCGCATGCTTGATTTGCGCCTTGCCGAATGACGTGGCTTTTCCATCGCGAACGATGAACGCTTCGATGGTTTTCGTGTCCGGGGTCACCACAGCCGCATAAAAATTTTTCTCATCTTTCGCGCCAAGGACAATACCCGCCTTTCCCATCGTATCGCTCGTGGGAAGCTTGAGCCGGACTGACACATCAACATAAGCCACATCGGTCTCATCGCCAAGTAAAATGGAATAACACGAGTCGTCTGAACAATCGGCCTGCTGAAGCACTGCCTGAGATTTGGTCGGAGCCGTCGCCTCCTCGGTAACGACCCATTGTCCATCAGCCTGTCCATTGACCGCCCCACTCTGGAATCCCACAGGATGGGCACCCAACGCATCTTTATCAAAGCGCCATTCTTTATACAGCGGAGGGGTCGTACGTATTTGGGGTTTGGGAAGCTCTTGCGGCTCATCATTCGCATTCGCCCACACACCGGTCACGACAGAGAGAAAAATAAAAACGGTGGCCAATCCAATAGTATGGAATCCAAGGATCCGCCGCTTTATTGATACGGACAGAAAACATCCGTCAGTTGCCAAACACCTTGTATGCATCTTATCCAACACGCTCATACAACTCCCTCTATAGAATAACGAATGGATGATGGAATACATCGCTCATTGCGATGGGTGATCTTTCCCGATTTTACGAATTTACCGGTCTTGTCCACAAGTACTTATTCTCGACAGTCCGCTGCCTGCATCAGGACAATAGCTTGCTGGGATGAAGAGTAGTATTTTTACTAGTTATTTCACGCGCCGTCTCAACGTGAAGGATGAAATGGTTCATTCGATGTTTGCAGAGCCTTCAATGACTTTGATAGCCTGAACCAAACCTAATCAATACAAAGATTCCATGCTTTCGGTATGTTGAGCGTGACGACACTCATGCATGGACGAGCCTGTCGCGCCACCACGATCTATAGATCAGCGAGGATCAGCATGCGACAACTTTTCTGCAACAGCCTTCTCAGTCTGTTCATGGTTTTTTCTTCTGCCGCTTTTACGTTTGCACAGACATCGACGACCTCTTCCCAACTCACAAACCTTATAGACCCCGAGCCACTTGAAACCTTGACGCTTCAAGAGGCCGTCCTCCGCGCGCTCGAAGAGAATCTTGATATCACGATCAGTCGACAAACACGAGATGCCCGCCTCACCGACATTGTCTTGGAACTCGCGCAATTCGATCCGACCGTCGAACTGTCAACCAACTATGATCGAAGCGTGACACCACTCAATCGACCCATCTTCGGACTCGGCGGCACAACACTGGGGTCGGAGCCGGACAAAATCGATCAAAACAATATGAATGTGAGGCTCGGGTTAACTCAAAAATTATACTCTGGCGGGAACCTTGACCTACACTTCGACACGAATAGAAACTCCGTTGCGGGTCAAACAAGCTTTCTCTTCAATCCCTCTTATACCAATACGCTCTCCTTAAACTTGAGCCAACCGTTGCTTCGTAATTTTGGCGTCGACGTGAATACCACCCAAATTCATATCGCGCGGAACGCCGCCACGACCGAACAGTATGTTTTCGTCGATCAAGTCCTCAACGTGATCAAAGACGTGGAGCACGCGTATTGGGAATTGGTTTTTTCGCGACAAAACCTGAAGGTCGCCAAATCCACGCTGAAGGCTGCCAAAGAGTTGTTCGCGGCAAACCGGGCAAAGGTCTCGGCTGGAGTCATGGCCGAGGTGGAAGTGTTGCAAGCGCAAGCAGGAGTCGCGAGTCGAGTCGAAGAAGTCTTAATCGCGCAAAAGGCCGTACACGACCAGGAAGATCAACTCTATCGTCTCTTCAGCCCTTCCGAAGAAACCTTACAGGAAGAGATCACCGTCATTGCCACCGATAGACCGACGCAGAAAGCCCGCACCCAAACGTTACGCCACGAGCTTGAGCTGGCGCTTCAAAAACGCCCGGAAATACTTCAAGCTCAAAAGAATATCGAAACGGGAACACTCAACACAAACTTAGCCAAGAATCAGCTGCTCCCAAGCCTTGCCTTCGAGGGAAATGTCGGGTTGAGCGGTCTAGGGAAAAACCCGGGAGATACCCTGGATCGGACCACCAGCCGGGATTTTTATAACTTTGGAGGCGGTCTTATCCTGAGTTATCCTCTAGGAAATCGGTCGGCCCAAAGTCAGTACAATCGGCGAGTCTTGGAAACAAATCAAGCCAAAGCCACGTTGCAACGCATCCGCCACCAGGTCATCATTGACACCAAGGAAGCCGTCCGCCGCGTACGCACCGATTTCAAGCGAATCCAAACCACCCGAACCGCTCGTGAACTCGCTGAAAAACAGCTTCATGCCGAGCAGGAACGACTGCAACTAGGCCTCAGCACCACGCGAGTCGTCCTTGAGTTTCAACGAGACTTGGCCATTGCGCGCGGGAATGAACAACGTGCGATCATCGATTACAATCAATCGCTGTCAAACCTTCGACGTATGACGGCAACAGCGTTGGAAGACTACCACATCGTCCTCCAATAGAACGCAGAATCGTTACCGTATCATTCTGTACAGAGCTCGACGTAGGCCTCATGCCCCACACAACATTCTTCATTCAGCACACGATCCATTCCCTCAAGTCTTTTCCGCCTGTTATGATAGGGTATCACTATTCCATTGCCGTTAATTCATCGGACGTAAGAGTCACAAAACCGCTCTATCATTTCCTCCATGAAGCGTTGGACGATCATGAGTCTAGCCTCGTCAATCCTCGTCATTGGCGGGGTAGTCTGGTTTCTTGATCCACTTTCCGGTAAGCCAAACACACAGGATGAAGCGGTCAAGCTTGTCTCCGTCACACGAGGTTCGATCCAGACCCATGTCTCCGAAACCGGCACCATTCAGCCGTCACAAACAGTCGAAATCAAGTCGCAATTTTCCGGGGAAATTTCCCGGCTTTCCGTGACGGCCGGGCGACAGGTGGCGGCCGGCCAGTTGCTCGCCGTCATCAGGCAAGAACCACGAGAAGCACGGCAAGCCGCCCAACTTCGTGCATCCATTCAAGAAGAACGAATCAGCGTCGAGAAGGCCAGGCTGGAACTGGTCCGAACGCAGGCCCTATTCAAGAAGGGATTCATCGCAAAAAAAGAGCTGGAGTTCGCGGGACAGGAACATCGCCGCGCTCTTGTCCGGCTGGAATTAGCCGAACGTCAATTACTGCTTGCCCTTGGCGGCAATCAAACCCTGTATCAACGTTATCTCACCAAACGGCTCTCACCGAACCGGCCCGAAGAATTTCAGCTCAAATCCCCGATATCCGGGACGATCCTCGAAGTGCTCGTCCAGCCCGGCGAGATCATCACCTCGGGAACAGCCACGGTCGGGGGAGGAACCGTCCTCATGCGTGTCGCGGATTTACATCACATGGTCGTGGTGGCCAAGATCAATGAAGTCGGCATCGCGCGGGTCAAAGTCGGTCAACGCGTAAACATTCGCCTAGATGCGTTACTACAAGAACAGTTTGAAGGTACGGTCACGCATATTTCCACTCAAGGCGTGAAGGAAGAAAACATCGTCACCTATGAAGTGACCATCACCATCGATCGGCCAAGCCCTGAATTGCGCCCGATGCTGACGGCCAACATCGACATCATCACCGAATCGCTGAATAACGTTCTGACCGTCCCTCTTGAATCTCTCAAGGCCGAACATGGCGATGATATCGTGGACATCATGGAAAACGGCCAGATCACCGAACGGAAAGTTCGAGTCGCATTTCGCACAGCGTCGCAAGCCGTGATCGCAGAAGGACTCGAGGAAGGCGATGAAGTCGTCATCCCAACATTCAAACGCACCGAACGCTCAAGACGATAACCCATGGCTCCACCGCTGATCGAGTTAGAGCATATCAGCAAAGTGTATCAGGCCGGAGAAATCGCGGTTCCCGCCTTAACCGATGTAAATTTTTCCATCGAACGCGGAGAATTCGTCTGCATTGTCGGCCAATCGGGGAGTGGCAAAACGACGTTGCTCGACATTCTCGGCTGCCTGAACCGTCCCTCCTCCGGCGACTACCGGCTCGACGGAGAGCGGATCACCTCTCTCTCGGATCATGCGCTCACGATAATCAGAAATCAAAAGATCGGGTTTATCTTCCAGACCTTCCATCTTCTTCCGCGAAAGACCGCGTTGGAAAATGTCCAACTCCCGCTGCTGTATGCCGGTCATTCACGAGAAGCTCAACGCCAGCGCGCTCTGGATCTGCTGACCCGCGTCGGCCTTGAGAACCGCACCCACCATTTCACGAATCAACTCTCCGGCGGGCAACAGCAGCGCGTCGCTATCGCCAGGGCATTGGCTAACCGGCCTGCCATCGTCCTCGCCGATGAACCAACGGGCAATCTTGATAGCCAATCAGGGCAGGATATTCTCTCCATGTTTCATGACCTGCATCAACAGGGTCAAACCATTATCATGATTACCCACGATCGAGACATTGCCGCACAGGCCGAACGTCGCATCAGTTTAACGGACGGCAAAGTATCATCCGACGAACGTCTCAGAGCGGCAAACCAGGTCATGGCGTGATCGACAGAAGACGATGATTCTCGGCTCAATCATCTTAGATGCCTTCAAGAATTTGTCGGCCAACGCACTGCGTTCAGCCCTCACCATGCTCGGAGTCATTATCGGCGTAGCCTCCGTTATAGCCATGATTGCCATCGTAGAAGGCGGGCAACTCTGGCTCGTCAGCTCTATCGAACGGCTCGGGACGAATTTATTATTCGTCTGGCAAAAATCCCTCACCGTAGAAGAACAGCGATTATTCAAAGGACGCTCGACAGGATTACACTATGACGATGCGATCGCGATTCAAGCCAAATTTCCGCATCTGCACGTCGTCCCTCGCGTCTTTCTCGAACAGCAGCTCAAGGCAGGAGATCGCCATTTTAGCGGAGAAGTCACTGGAACTTCTCCCGAGTTTTCCATGGCAAGGAATTTTCAAGCGGAGCAAGGACGCTTTTTACAGCAAGCAGACATCGCCGAATGGAAGCGTGTGGTCACCTTAGGAAAAGAAGTCGCCGAACGCCTGTTCGGCAGTGAGTCCGCAATTGGGAAAGAAGTCAATATCGGAGATCAGCGATTCATGGTCATCGGCGTCATGCAGCCCAAGGGAATCATCTACGGCTCGAATTATGACGAAATGATTTTTATCCCGGTCACCACAGCCCTGCGCCGGTTTCAAGGAACGGATGCCTTGCGTTCGATGATCGTTCACGTACCGGATCGAGATCGCATGGATCAAACCATGGAACAACTCCATGCGTTTTTAATTCAACGCCACGATGGCGTGGACGACGTACAAGTTCGTAACCAAGGCGATTTTCTCGATGCAGTGGATCGTACCATCTGGACCTTTCGTATCGTGCTCGGCGGTATCGCCGTCGTGGCCCTGGTCGTGGGCGGCATCGGCATCATGAATATCATGCTCGTCACGGTGACCGAACGCACTCGAGAGATTGGCTTGCGCAAAGCCATCGGAGCCCGCCGTCAAGATATTCTGCTTCAATTCCTCATTGAATCGATCACGATCAGCTTGGTTGGCGGACTGATCGGTGTCCTTATGGGCATCATCGCCGCGTATGGATTCGGGGATTTCGTGGCTCAAGCGATGCCGGGCGGTGGTGATTGGGGGGCCGTGATTCGGCCGTCGGCCATCGTAATCGCCTTTTCATTCGCGATGATCGTCGGCGTGTTTTTCGGACTCTATCCCGCCATCAAAGCCTCGAAGCTAGACCCGGCTGAAGCCCTTCGCTACCAATAGTTCAACCGTGTGACGCGTGTGGCTATGCGGCATTCTTCATCTCCATTCGCCTGGCCCCATGATCATCACGATCAGACTGAAGAGCTCCAAGCAGAAAAGGGGACAAGTCTTGTGCTGCTGCCACTTTTTGGCACCGTCGCCTTCTACCTTCTCCCCGACGCTCAGCAGCAACGAACGCTCGTACAGTTCATGCCACAATTATTGGCCTATCTGGGATTCGCGATTTGGGCCTGCGTAAACGATCATGTGTCAACACGAATCGGTCTGCGCAGGAATCAACTTGTGGAGGGAATTGGGATGGGAAGTCTCGTGGGGCTCACCTTAGGTCTCGCCAATACGGGGATCATCCTCTATCTCGTTCCCTTCTTGGGAAAAGACATTACGTTCCTGACGAATACTCCACATGCGCAAGCTCCCGTATGGATGATGGTCCCCTGGACCATTGTCATCATCGCCATCGCTGTTGAATTGAATTTTCGTGGTTTTCTGCTCGGACGACTCATAACTAGCCTGGCAAGCCTTCAACGGCATTCTCGGACAATCCATGGCAAAAGGAAACCCTTCACTCCTCTACTCGCCATTCTTCTTTCCGCACTCGTTTTTGCCTTTGATCCCTTTATGGTCGCCACCTTTCAACACCTCCACTGGATTGCCGTATGGGACGGGCTGGTCTGGGGATGGATGTGGGTCCAGTCCAGGAATCTGTACAGCGTCATCACGGCGCACGCAGTCGAAGTCATCGTCTTATACAGTTTGATCAAAGCAGCCCTTACATGATTCGTCCCTCGCGATGAACGGCTTCGACGTTTAAAGCAAAGGTGTGACTGACAAACAGAGGTTCTCCATTGTATGGTACGACTTTCTTCGTGACGTAACCATCTCCAACCTGACACCCGAGGCACCTATGTCGGAAATCGTCAAACCCAGCGTCCAAGCTTTTCTCGTGTGCGACACGATCATTATCGACAGCCTAACTGGAAAGAAGAGCATCATTGGCGCATTTTCCCATCTGTGGGCCAAAACGTTCCCTTGCCAACATCCGCAAATGGGCGTGTATTTCTGCCTGACCGATGCAGAAGGCGCGTATCAATTTGAAATCGAGCTGGTCTACTTGGATAAAAACCAAACGGTGGGGAAGGGCGCGATTTCACCGATTCAAATTAAAAACCGTCTTGAGACTCATGATTTCGGCCTGAACATCTCCACAGTCGTGCTTCCAGGACCCGGTCGTTATGAATTTCGACTACATGCCAATGGGCAGTTCATCACGCAAAAAGACTTTTACGTGATTCAGCAAGAAGCCCAGCCGACCCCCTCGACCTCAGAAAGGCCTTAGCTACGAATCTCTCACTTGCATAAGCTTTGGGCAGAATTTCTCATTTTCTACGTTACCTTGTCTTTCCTGCGAAAGTCGTTTTTCTAATAGTTTCCAAGAGTGCATGGACTGTCAGACTGGCCTGGAATCCTCCCTTGGAATCAAACCGCCAGTTGATTAACAAAGACGATTGAAATCCCAAAAACACACAGGCGCTAAAGAATAGCCCTGACTATTCGAGAAGGTGATAGTGTTGCCTACACTCTCCTCATTCACACACTCTGGGAAAAGTTTTTTCAAGGACGACGAATAACTTCAAGTATCTGCGCCAAAACCATCAACTCTCTCAAAGTCTTGACTTCGTTTTTTTTATCTGCGCAGACTCAGATCGATCATGAGAAGTCTGCTAACGCACTAATTTCACCTCTGGTACAACAGTCATCTCATCCATGATTAAGCGATGAGAACTTCATTATTCATGTTGGAAGTTCGTAGAACAAATAGCTAATTCAACAAAAAAGGAGAACGTGATGAGACAAGTTATTTACCTACTGATTCTCTGTATGTTTGCACTTTCCGGCTGTAGTACTACTGGCAATCTAGGAATTGTCACCAAGAGCACAGCTGACCCGAGCTCACTGCTGACAACAAATACTACATTTAAAGAACTTGGGCCGGCCGAAGGGCAATCTTGTCGTCACTTCATCCTAGCCATTATTCCGTTTGGAGAATCGGATACATCATCCGCCGTCGACAAAGCATTGGAGAAAACGGGTGGGGACGCCTTGATCAACGTCAGCACAGAAAGCAGCCTGTATGGCTTCATTCCTTATTTCAATGTATACTCATTTACGTGTACGACTGTACGGGGAACAGCAGTTAAATTTGAAAGTGTCGCTCACACAAAACTAGGCGACCAAGGCTAGAAATACACAATATCATTAGGTTAAATAAAAGTTTTTGCTTGGCTGATTTCTCAAAGAACAACAGAAATTTCAGCCAAGCAGCCTTTCTTTCAACATTATTCTAGTTTTTTCTGTCCATTTCTTCCTCCACAGCTTTCTTCGCGATCCCATCGATGACGGTTGGAAGAATCGTTCGAACGATTCTTCCCAAACGACCTCTCCAGGATGTCACCAATAAACGCTGCCGTTTCTCCATGGCTTTGACGATCATGGCGGCACAGGCTTCAGCGGTGAGATAGGTATGACGATTTGCCGGATTGATTCCAATGTGATGACCGTGAGCATCAAATGACCGTTCATGAATCTGAGATTGCACATAATCCGGGGCGACAATCGTGACCGTCACGCCCGTCTCTGCTAATTCGATCCGTAATGATTCAAAAAACCCGATCATCGCATGTTTACTGGCCGCATACCCCGTTCGCGTCGGGACTCCGGTGAGACCGGCGACGCTGGAAATAGCCACAATTTGGCCTTTGGCTTCTTTCAGGTATGGCAACGCATACTTTGTACAATAGACGCCACTTAAATAATTCAGTTTCATGAGATACTCAAAGATCGAAAGATCTGACGTTTCCTCGAACGTCGACCGCATTGCCATACCGGCATTATTCACGAGCACATCCACGCCTCCATAGGCTCCAACGGCACGATCGATGACTTGGCGGCATGCCTGCTCCTCCGTGATATCAGCCGGTACGACACATGTCGCGGCCCCACACTGTTCACATTCGGACGCCACCTCTTGAAGACGTTCTTCATTCCTGGCGATCAGCACCAGCTTAGGCCGTAAAGGCGCCAGGGCTAGCGCCAATGCGCGCCCGATCCCCTCTGAAGCGCCTGTAATCAACACGACTTTTTCAAGAAAACTGAACATTCCTTACTCCATCGGATTCCATCGGAACGGACTCATCATGAAGCATGATCACATGGAGCCGAAAACGATTCGAAGATTTGATAATTTATCTTGTTGACATCTATTAAAGATAGGCGTAGCATTAGCAATGTTTCGCTGAAGAAAGGTCATAAGGACAGAGCATGAAAGCGATGATCCCTTGAGGCCTTTCAACCGCCATAAAAAAGGAGGTCTCCCATGGATGACGCTACTCCACCTGGCCATTTAGCCCCGTTTGTGGTCATGATCACCTCCCTACCGCACCGGGGTTTTCATTTTTGCCGAGTTGAAGTCCCTATCCTCTGAAAAAGATCGTGCCGGATCGCACGAGGAAGAATTCCACTTCACGCTTTTCATAAGGGATAGGTCAGTGAAGGCAATACCGTTGTTCACGATGGAAAGGCACTTCATATAGACCGATCAACCGGCCATCACAAAAAATGAACGACTCCGTGTCTAACCACAAATGGGTAGAAGACATATGGAGGTACCTCATAGACGGCGTCATAAACGCCACAATCGGGCTGCTCATACATGGATATGAGTAGCCCGATTCTTTTTCCATGTAACCACCTATCCTCATCGTGACCTCATCGTTATCGGCCCAGGCTCTTTTCAACGTTCTTACAGTATTGTACGCTGTTCCTCGAAACCTCCGATCTGCCGGTAGGACGTCTCACCAGAACTTGTCTCTCTGCCTATGAATCACAAACCGCTTGAAACTTTTCCTTCTTATGTTCTTCAACTGCCCCCTTGGCTGCCTGCGTACCTTCGCGAATCCCCTGGGATTCATGAAACCATGGCTGATCGGATGAACATGATTCTTGACCTTGCCCAACTCAACGTGAAATACCAGACAGGAGGACCGTTTGCGGCAGGAGTGTTTGAGCGCTCAACCCATACTCTCATATCCGCTGGCGTGAACCTCGTCACGTCCACACGAGCCTCGATTGCCCACGCTGAGATCGTGGCCATAACCCTCGCGCAGCAGACAGTGGGGCATCATGACCTCGGCGCGGATGATCGTTGGCAATACGAACTCGTCACGAGTACCGCACCTTGTGCCATGTGTCTCGGTGCGATACCCTGGTCCGGCATACGCGCAGTCGTGTGCGGGGCGCGGGACGAAGATGCGCGGGCTATCGGATTTGATGAAGGTGACAAACCGGTGAACTGGATCGATACGCTTCAAGGACGAGGAATCTCGGTCACGCAGGATATTGGCCGCAAGCAAGCTGCTCAGATATTAGAGGAGTATGCAAAGGCTGGCGGTATTATTTACAACGGTCGGCAAGGCACTCAACAGGAGAATGATCATGGCCACTACCCGTCAGACACGAAAACACGATAGAAGAACGATGAAAACCCTCGCGGTTGATGTCGGAGGCACAGGCATCAAAGCCATCGTTCTGGATGAAAAAGGAAGCCCCCTGACCGAGCGGGGACGCATTCCCACGCCCAAACCGGCAAGTCCGTCAGCGGTAACCAAGACTATCGTCGAACTGGCGAAGGGACAAGGTGAATTCGACCGGGTTTCCGTGGGCTTCCCCGGCGTGATTCGTCATGGCATCGTCTACACGGCCCCCAACCTCGGCAATGCCCTGTGGAAAGGGTTTAATCTGGTCAGTGCGCTCACGACCAAATTACAAAGGCCTGTGAGAGCCGCCAATGACGCCGATGTCCAGGGCTTTGGCGCCATTCGTGGGAAAGATATCGAGTTGGTCATTACGTTAGGAACCGGATTCGGATCGGCCCTGTTTGTCGATGGCAAATTAGTCCCAAATTTAGAGTTGGGGCATCACCCGTTTCGGGACGGCGAAACCTATGAAGAGCAACTGGGCGAAGAAACACTCAAAAAAATTGGCAAAAAAAAATGGAACAAGCGGCTCGAGAAGGCCATAGAAACCCTGGACCTTGTCCTGAATTTTGACCACCTCTATATCGGCGGTGGAAACAGCAAAAAAGTGACACTCACCCTGCCTGAAAAGGTCACGCTCGTTCCGAACACGGCTGGCCTGCTTGGGGGCATCGCATTTTGGAATTTGGGGGCGGATGACCCCATGAACCGATGGATTCAAGCCAAACCATCAAAGACTAAGTCACCAAAATCCAAGAGCAAATCTCGACGCAAGACCATCGCCAAAGGTTGATTATTGTGTCTCCGCATATCGCCTAATTAAAAATCATCGAACTCATCAAGTTGTGTGACAAGAGCAGTGCTCCGTCATTCCTGTGCAGAGAAGAATTCATGTCTCCCGATATGATTAAAGAGAGATCCTGAGAATTTGAGAATTGATATGGTTGGGAGTTGCTGATTCTACGAGCCCAGGCAGAGTGGTAACAGCGGGCTTTGCCTCTTAAATCCCTGTCCCAATCATCAGGGCGAAAAAGACTCCCATTCCGAGACACATCCGGCCCCATGACCTGTGTAATAACGGCCACATGCCGATACACTCCTTTTCTTCTCTTCATTAAACGTTAATAAGCATATTATCGACCACTGACGATGGACTTGGCGGCAATATAATTCACAGCCGTCGCGGCAATTGCACTGATAGTATCTTTATCGATACGCAATGTATCGAATCAGATTCATTATTGACTTCATGCTCATACGCCTATCTGGCTCCATCACCTCCTTCGTTCTGCTCCCAACTTCCTCTAATAAAAAGAGAGATTTCATTTCATGAGCTTCCCCGATTGGCGACGTTCATGGTTCGGCACATTCTGTGCTTATCACATGCAACGTGTGATACACGGTTCCGCAAAAGAGCAAAACAGTCAAACAACAATCTAATGCCTCAACCTCATATGGGTTGATGGTAAAAGAAAGGAATTAAGGTATGAAAGTATGTAGCAACCCAATGAGAACAATGCTGTATTCATTGATGGGAGTGATGATGTTCGTCGGAGTGGTCGGTACTGGCTCTGCTCAGGCCGAAACAAAGACCACGACGTACCCGGGAACAATGTGTCAACCCTACAATCCCACAGCGTCTAATAACGTGCGGTATAGTTCACAGGGCGTGTACAACGATAGTGCCTCGCAGTCTGCGACAGTATATTGTCCGGTTCCGTACACGTTATCAGGTGGAAAACTGACGTATGTGATCGTCGATGTGAAAGATCAAAGTAACTCAGCCACGATTTCTTGCACTGCGTATGTTCGGGGGTTGAACGGAAGTTATGTCACGAGCAAATCAGGGAATAGCGACGAGTTTTTTGGTGGAAACAGTGATGTGTTTATCCCAAGCATTAGTTATACCGGAGGCGGGGGGATCTACAACGTGTTGTGTAGTCTGCCCCAAAGAATTGCCGGTGTACCATCGTTCTCGGTAGTGTCCTATTCCGTGTATGAAACAAACTAAGTGATCGGGATTGCCTCCTTCCACCCCACAGCAAGCGTGGTGGAAGGAGGCATAGCACAATAACGATCGTCAAACAATTCTTCTTCACGCTACATTAGCGTAACCCGTGAGGGAGCAGACGTATGAATAAAACAGTCTCTATTTGGGTAGCCGTTGGGATGTGGCTGCTTTTTACGTTCGATTGTCATGCTGAAGTTAGAGTAAGTGGTCATGATCTTAGTGTAAACCTGGAGGATGCTTCACTTGCGAGAGTCATGGAGCAGATCGGATGGGAAGCAGGTATCGACATTGCTATTATGAATGCGTTGGATTATCGCAATGCCGTGATCTCTGAAGCCTTTACTGATATGCCTCTTGAACAAGGCCTCGATCGCCTCTTGAATGGATGGAACTATGGTCTGAGCAAGGACCCCGCCTCAGGTGCGGTACGGACCGTGATGATTGTTTCACGTCGAACGAGCGAAGCGGAGGCGCATCCTGTTGACACTAACGTCCAGATTATTTCCAACAAACTGGAGAGAAATGATTCCGATCAAGATCTTGAAGATATGACGGGACAAGAATTTGCTGATGAAAAAACGTACCTGACAGATGAGGAATTGCTTAACGATACTCCACCCGAAATGCGCGAGCTCATCTTGAGTATGCAGGAGCAAAATGGCGTGAAGTGAGTGGGGCCGTTTCTATAGCTGGCTTGTCTACTTTTCGGACACTCATCGAAACGCTACCGAATTTTTAAGCCTCGATATGACATCTGATATCTTCCGGTAAACATGACAGTGGGTTACTCCATTTGCCTTCATCCCGTTTATCCCCTCCCAGCTCACTCATATTGAAACGGTGGGCCTCGTTGAAGACAATACAAAAATAGGAGAATTCCTTGATTTTCTGCTAATATCTATCTAAAAGTTGGCATTGCCGCGACAGGAACCTTAAAGCGTTGTTGGAGACTGTGCGCAAAAGAACCTTTATCGTCTCGTACCTTTCCTCCGTGTTATGACTCAAATACTTTTAGTGGGGCTCGGTGGAATGGTTGGGTCCATCGGTCGTTTTCTTCTTTCGGGATTCGTTCAACGCTTCAGTCCCATCGTCGGGTTTCCATTCGGCACGCTCGTCGTGAATGTCATCGGATGTTTCGTGATCGGCCTGCTCAATGGCGTGGCTGACACACGACAACTCTTCGGGAATGAATTCCGATTGTTTCTTTTCATTGGCGTCCTTGGAGGATTCACGACGTATTCCACGTTTGGGTACGAAACCCTCTCACTCTTACGGGACGCTGAATTTCACCGGGCCGTTCTCAGTATTGGCCTCCATCTCATCGTCGGCCTCGGAGCCGTTTGGGCTGGTGATGCACTGGGGCGATTAAGTTAGCCCCTCTCCATCTTCCCCGTACCCGTCTGCTTCTGGCTTACTACGCGTTTCGCTACCCGCTTGATATTTTTCTCCGTCCACCATCTTACGCTTGTCACTGCCTCAACATAAGTGGCGAGGCCGCCTCCAAGCTGTTAGAGTTGCTCACTTTGGGCAATCGTCATGAAAAAGACCAAACACAACCGCGATCTTGTCATCGAAGGCGCGCGACAAAATAACCTCAAAAATGTTTCGCTCCAGATTCCGCACAATGCGCTGACGGTCATCACCGGCGTATCCGGATCGGGAAAGTCCTCTCTGGCCTTTGATACGATCTTTGCCGAAGGCCAGTGGCGGTACATTGAATCGCTCTCCTCCTATACCCGAATGTTTCTGGAACGCGTCACGCGGCCTGACGTGGACCAACTGCAGAATATTCGTCCCGCCATTGCCCTTGAACAGAAAAATCCTGTTCGCACGTCGCGCTCGACCGTCGGAACTGCGAGTGAAATTTCCGATTATCTACGCCTTTTGTTCGCCAAAATCGGTCACCATATCTGCCCTGACTGCCACAAAGAAGCAAAAGCTCACCAGCCGGGAACCGTGGCCGACGCGCTGCTCGAAACATTCTCTCACGACCGGGCACTCATTCTTTTTCCCGTTCCGGCCCCCAAGCCCACGCATCTTCAGGAATTTATCTCATCATTACTGAAGCGCGGGTATCTTCGTCTTCTCGACAATGGGCAAACCTACAATCTTGACAAAGATCATGTACCCAAAAATTTCTCGCAAGCGACGATACAGGTCATCGTCGATCGGCTGGTTCTCCGGGATGACAATCGGTCTCAACTCGTCGAGAGCCTCGAGACGGCCTTTCGGGAAGGGCAGGGCTTGGCCTCTGTGCAAATCGTCGGGAAAGACCTATTGGAGTATTGCACGTCATTACGATGCCCACAGTGCCATCGAACCTTCGACGCTGTCAGGCCGGTCCACTTTTCATTCAATCATGTCCTGGGTGCCTGTCCTGAATGCAAAGGATTCGGCAACATCTTGGGCTACGACGAAGCCTTAATCATCCCTGACCAGACAACATCTCTTCAGGACGGAGCCATCGAACCGTGGACGAAACCGTCCAACCGTTGGTGGCAGGACGAACTCTTGAAAGGATTTAAAAAACGGAAACTATCGACTTCCACCCCCTACGCACAATTGTCACCGGAAGCCAAACGGATCGTCTGGGAAGGTGACAAAAAGATGGAAGGCATTCACCAATTTTTCGAGTATCTCGAAGGCAAACGATACAAGATGCATGTTCGGGTCTTCCTGAGCCGCTACCGGAGTCCTTCCCTCTGTCCAACCTGCCAAGGCAGTCGTCTTAGGCCTCAGGCGTTGATGGTCCGAATACAAGGACAGCACATTCATGATGTGTCGCAATGGCCGATACAACGAGTCTACGATTGGTTACAGACATTTTCACCAACGGCTTTTGAACGCGAGATCGCCCAGGACCTTCTTCAGACCTTAGACGCTAAGCTCTCCTTCCTTTTACAAGTTGGCTTGGACTATCTCACACTCAACCGTGAAATGCGCACCTTATCCGGTGGGGAAGCTCAGCGCATCTCTTTGGCCACACAGCTTGGAGCCAAACTCGTGGGCACGCTGTATGTCTTGGACGAACCCACGATCGGCCTGCATCCCAAAGATACTGCCGCTTTGGCCTCGTTATTACGAGAGTTGGCCAGACTCGGCAACACCGTCATCACGGTCGAACATGATTCGCAAGTTATGCAGCAAGCGGATTACCTCGTGGAAATGGGACCCGGATCCGGACAGCAGGGCGGACAGGTCGTGTGCGCAGCCTCCGTTGATGCGTTCCTTAAAGATTCTCGTGCCATCACGGCTCGCTATCTCCGGGGAGAAGACTCGATTCCGGTTCCTCAAGTACGCCGCGCCAAGAGCGGACAAGCCATCACCATCACGGGCGCTGAGGCACACAATCTACAAAAATTGACCGTCCAATTCCCCTTAGGGCTGCTGACCTGCGTCACAGGAGTGTCAGGATCAGGGAAAAGTACGTTGGTCGAACATATTCTCTATGCAGCCGCGGCACGGGCCTTCAAAGTCGGAACTCCTCCTGTGGGACCGTACGAGACCATTTCGGGCCTCGAGCATCTCCACACCGTGCGCCTCATCAATCAAGACCCGATCGGAAAGACCCCTCGCTCCAACCCCATCACCTACATCAAAGCCTTTCAGCTTCTCCGCACCCTGTTCGCTCAAGACCGTGAAGCCCGTGCCCAAGGGCTCACCCCTGCTCACTTTTCCTTCAACACCGGAGCCGGACGATGTTCACGCTGCGAAGGACAGGGCCAGGAAAAGCTTGAAATGTATTTTTTCGATGATCTGTACGTAACCTGCGAAGAATGTGAAGGCCGGCGATTCAAGCCTGAAGTCTTAGCGATTCGCGTACGTGGCTACTCGATTCATGATGTCCTGAACCTGACGATTGAAGAGGCCCTGGCCGAATTCGGGGAATTGGCGCCTGCATTGGTCCCGCCACTGGAACTCTTGGCCACATTAGGGCTCGGGTACTTGCGTCTCGGACAGCCCGCCACGAGTCTATCCGGAGGAGAATCCCAACGTCTCAAAATCGCCGCAGAACTGACCGGACAATTAAAGGGGAAGACCCGGTCTTCTGACGCTCGAGGCGTGCTCTACATTCTCGATGAGCCGACGACTGGCCTTCATCAAGAGGACATCAAAAAGCTCCTGTTGGTTCTCAATCGTCTGGTTGACGCAGGAAATACCGTCGTCCTGGTCGAACATCACCTCGATATCATGAAATGTTCCGACTGGATCATCGACCTTGGGCCGGGTGGCGGAGAACGCGGGGGCCAGATCGTGGCAGAAGGGAGGCCGGAAGAGATCGCTAAACACCCTCACTCACAGACAGGACGGTATCTCCGCCCCCTATTAGGTAAATAATAAGGGGCAATACCTCATCCAATGCACTCACAGAAGAGCTTCCTTGAACCACTCGTCGAAGAATAGTTCTCCATTAGCATGTAGAGTTTACGATGGGGCAGGCGTTCCCACAGAAGAACCCAAAGCATGTGTCCTTATCGTCCTCCATAATGCCTTTCCCGACCACCATGCCTCCCTCTTGACCCTCTTCCCTTATGACGCCCCATTCCTCCACCTCGTCCATGTCCGGCGGCGAAACTGCGTTCATACTGTATCACCGCCCATATTTCCTCATCTGTCAGCAACCCGCCGAACGGAATCATTGCTGTACCGGGTGATCCATGTTTAATCACCCAAAAAATCTCACCCTCTGTTCGATGCATCCAGAACCCATGCGAGCGAAAAATTCTTGGGGGAGGATTGAGATTCGCAGCGCCAGGTCCGTCTCCATGTCCGGTCTCACCATGACAATTCACACAGGTTCCTTTTCCCTCATAGATGACCTTTCCCTTCGCAACGATTTCTTCTGATTGTGGAAGGGGGCTCGTCAGTGCCCGCGCTTCCTCAAGCTTGTCATCCGGTACGCGGGGACGCATCATTTGTGCACCATGTTGTGCCGTAGCGAATTCGATGCTGGTTATCATCGAAAAGACTATGATACTCATTGCCAGAAATTTAAGCCGCATGATCCTCTCCTTCTTCTTTACCGGTAACTCTCGTCGTCAACTCTATTGGGGCTTGATGATTCCACAGGCGTCGCGTGATCCCCCCGCACATCCTGGGTTCAGCTCATCCTCTTGGTCACAGTACAGATCCGGGTTTGTATGAATGATGAAGGCACTGCCGTTTTCATCAAGCACGCTCAAACGACCGCCCGAGAGGGTAATACGGCTAGTGGCCATATGCACTTTGCCCACTCCGTCTTTGACCTCGATATTGACTAAGTCCCCCATGTGATACGGATGATTAAACAAGGGAGCATCAGGAGCGGAATTGGAGTTTGGTCCCGGATCGTGATGCCCTTTGGCGGAGCCACAGGGCTCACAGCTCGCGACTTCATGGATATGCACGGCATGCTTCCCGTCCTTGAGCCCCTTCACCTCCATCATGATATCCACAAGTTTTATCCCTTCTGGTGATTCTCGTTCTTTGAGGATGGCCGTCCCTGTAATATTGGCATCGGTACAACCCGTAATCGTGGCGTTGGCAATCTTTGAATAGGGCCCATGCCCGTGATGCGCGCACCCGGAAACCAATCCTGCCCCCAGCACGATTGCTAGGAACAGTGTTCCCTTGACTAGCCTTACTTGTGTCATCTGCAACCTCCTTTTTTCTTTTTTGATGATGCGAATTCTTTCTGGGAGGAGTCATGTCTGCCTCGACGTTCGACCCACCGCGTTTTTCCGCTACCATCTTCTGACTCATTCGTGCACTGAAGGCTAGCAAGAGTGACGCCAAATTATTCTCCATGGCCCGACTATCCATCGCACATGATCAATAGATCACATGTGGAATTTTGCGACACGTACTCTGGATAAGACTGAGACAAACCTCAGCAGGTCTCATTGACTTGAGACAGAAGACGTCATGCGCTGCATTTTTTTGAACTGTTTTTATCAGCACACCTTACTTTTACACGTTAATGCGTAAAGTTAACGATTAACCTATTCACTTAACAATTTTCGGCTCTGCCTTGACCGAAAATCACCGAAACGAAAATACGTCTGTCAATATTGGCCAATATTGGGCTGTGTTTAATTTCTTTTTTCGGCATCGCAAATGCACACACTTATAAACAATATGAAGTATGAGCCAGTTCTACTGTCACGATTGAAGGGGCATGCGTTATGGGATGAGTGATGGTGGTCGATGACGACGAGTCAAGAAAGAAGCATCATCTCTTGAATCCCAATGATATAAAAAAGGAGGGCACCATGATTTTCAAACAATACTTTTTAGGCTGCTTGGCTCATGCCTCATATTTGATTGGAGACGAAGAAACGCGAAGTGCGGTCATTGTCGATCCACAACGAGATATCGATCAATATGTTCACGATGCCGAAGATCAGAAATTAAACATTCGCTATGTCTTTCTCACTCACTTCCATGCCGATTTTGTGGCTGGCCATCTGGAGCTGCGAAATCGTGTCGGAGCAGAAATTTGTTTGGGTGTCAAAGCTCAGGCTGATTTTCCCTTTCGAGCCTTCAGGGACGGTGAAAACCTGGAGTTTGGCAAGGTCAGACTGCAGATCCTGGAGACTCCCGGGCATACGCCTGAAGGCATTTCCATCCTCGTCTATGATCTCGAAAAAAGCGGGTCCATACCCCAATCGGTACTCACTGGGGATACCTTGTTTATCGGCGATGTAGGACGCCCGGACCTCATGGCTTCCGTCGGAGTGAGCGCCGATGAGTTGGGTGGAATGTTGTACGATTCCTTGCAGAACAAACTGCTTCCGTTGCCAGACGAAACACTCGTCTACCCCGCACATGGAGCTGGGTCGATGTGTGGGAAAAATCTGAGCACGGACACCTTTTCCACCATGCAGACGCAACGACGGTATAACTATGCTTTGCAGCCAATGAAGAGGAACGAATTCATACGGCTCGTGACTGCGAACCAGCCCGAAGCCCCGCAGTATTTCAGCTATGATGCGATGCTCAACCGGAAAGAACGGCCAACACTGGATCGTGTCTTGGAAGAAGAACTCAAGCCCTTATCCCTTGAGGATGTCCTTAAATTGCGGAGCACTGGAGCACAACTGCTCGATGTCCGCGATCCCGCTGATTTTGCCGGAGGTCATCTGACGGGGAGTGTGAACATTGGGCTTGGTGGAAAATTCGCAACGTGGGCGGGCACCATCCTTTCACCTAAACACTGTATTGTCATTATTGCGGAGCCGGTCCGTGAAGCCGAGGCAGCGATGCGATTAGGCCGAATTGGCTTTGATCAGGTCGCTGGGTATCTCAAGGGAGGAATGGAAGCCCTGGCTCATCGTGCAGATCTTGTGAGCCGTACGGCTCGAATCACGGCTCAGACATTAGCAGACGAACTACACACGGCCGAACCGCCACTTGTGCTCGATGTGCGTAAAGAACAGGAATGGAAAGACAAACACCTTGCCCACAGCGTGAATATTCCGGTCAGTCATCTCGAAGAGCGCCTCGACGAAGTGACTCGAGACCGACAAATAGTTGTGCACTGCGCCACGGGGTATCGCTCATCGATCGCCGCAAGCCTCTTAGAAAAACACGGATTTACCAATGTGATGGATCTTGTTGGCGGCATTGACGCCTGGGAGGCGGCTGTTGAAAAGCCCCAGGCTTCTGCGACGGGGCAGACATGCTCCAATCATTGATATGCATCAAAGCCAAAAACCCATAGTCCTATAACGAAACCGGAGAAGCCTTGCGTATTTCACAGATGGAGGCGTGTCCGCTTAGGAGTAAAGAGGTTCAAAAAAGATGAGTCACGCGATGGGTCTCACGAAATTGGCAGGGCGGGTTTTCATCTGGTGCATGCTCACGTTTGGCTGTTCCCATCAGCCAGGAACCCCTGATCGCACCCACATGAACGGGAAAAATCCTGAAGTTTTGACGTCAGCGCCAGATGATCACCAGGGTTTCACACTGAGTCCATCAGCCGAGACAGCACATCGTGCGGTCATGCGTGAGCATTTAGAAGCTGTCCATGACATCGTGAGTGCGTTAGCACAGGAAAATTTTCCCAAGGCAGAACACGTCGCGATGACTCAATTGGGATTCGCCAAACACCGGGAAGCCATGCGACGGCAGCAACCTGAAAATTTTCCTCCAGCTTACCATGATCTTGCGATGGCTCATCATCAGGCAGCTGAAGAGCTGGCTCGCGCCATGTCTTCGCACGATCTGCAAAAGATTCTTCCACACTTGGAACGAACATTACGCGCCTGTGTGGTCTGTCATCAGACTTATCAGCGTTAATGTCGCATGGCAACAAGTCTAAAAAATGGAGAACTATTCGATGAGCATGAAAAAATTCTTTAGCCGTTTTATTCTTATTCTCTCGTTAACGGTCATGGTGGTTTCATCAGCATGGGCTTCCGATCCTCAACTCCATTCTCCGCTCATGGATCCAGAAGCGAAAGCCGCCAATGAGGTTGCAGGAGCGTTTATGAAAGAATTGGGCGCGGCGATGATGTCGGAGATGAAGAAAAGCGGTCCATCAGAAGCCATCAACGTGTGCGCCGGGCTGGCCCCGGAAATCGCCAATCGATTATCCCGGGAACATGGCTGGCGGGTCACACGAGTGGGCACACGCGTACGAAACCCCCTACTTGGCATGCCGGATGCCTGGGAACAGGGCGTGCTCGAGCAATTTTCAAAGCTGGCTCAAAACGGCGAGAGCTTTACGGAGATGACCTATGGCGATATTGTCTCCGAACCGAGTGGCCAATATTTTCGATTTATGAAGCCTATTGGCATTCAACCACAATGCTTGCTCTGTCATGGAGCCCCTGAGCAGATACCTGAGGCGATTCGAACCATGCTCAAGAAACACTACCCTCATGACGCGGCTACAGGTTACAAAGCGGGAGACCTCCGTGGAGCGGTCAGCATTAAGTATGCGATCAATCAGCGAGGTAGATAAAAAGGCATGCGCGAAGAACAGTCAATACGTCAGTTGTCCGGCACATCATGACCATAGGTCTTGACGACGTACTCCAGGACTTTTGGCGCATGTCGAACCAGTTTGTCACGAGCCTGTCGATCGTGACATTCACCGGCCAGAATCCAGCCAAAGGCTTCTTCATGATCCCCATGTCGATACGACTGGATCGCCTTTTTTAAGCAGGCTCGCCCGGAGATTTTCCCGCGAAGAATCTCGGGAGGCCCGGCCTTCACCACAAAATTTTTACATTGTGCCCCGCCTCTGGCTTTCGCCTTCACATCCTGCCACATCCAATCCACTTCCTCCTGATACGCCAAAACAGATTGGGAAAACAGTAATTGACCAAGAAGAATGGGCAACATATACGATAGGACTCGATTCATGGGTCCTCCTCATTCATGATAGACAGAAGTGCTGGTTCATCCCCACGCCCGTGGGAACGGTACAGGCTCATACAGATAAGACTCAAACAACGCTATCCGGTCATGTCACGTGAAAGGAACGCTCGTTTAAAATCGGGCTTCTCGCCATGTCTCAAAGTCAAATTTTCCTGCGGAATGCGCATACCCGATAACAGCTTCAGCAAGGCCTCGGTAGTTACCGAGGGACTGGTAAAGGCATTCACGATCCTTATGGTCGTAATTTTCCTGAGAAATCGAAGCAGACGCCTCCTTAAACTGAGTTTCGATAGTATCCAACTGTGCGGCCAAATGCATTGGCAGATTTTTTTCGGATAGAACCGTCGGGTTGTCAGACCAACGGCGGAATTGTTCGCCAAGTTTCAGACACAAGTCTTGTACATCGCCATGTAAATGACTAGCCAGCCACTTGTCTTGCGGATATTTTTTGGCATCCATCAACATCGTGATCCGATAGATAATATTCTGCAAATTCATCACCAACAATTGCACTTGCTCAGGCTTATTGTTGGGAAACGCGTGATAGTCGATACGTTGCGCATACTTTGCCAGTTTCTCGGGCAGAGACAATAAGTTGTAGTAATAATACTCGGCCTTGTAGTGGCTCTTGAGGCTTTGCCTGGGTTCGTTTTCGTGCGCCAAGTCCAGTAACAAAAAGCCGCAACATCGATAAAACCGGGCAAGCAGACGTAGAAACATCTTTTCAGGTCGAGTCGATGAGAAAAAATAATCTACAGCAATGTTAATGCTAATGGACAGCATTAGCATAATCACGCTGTTCGCATAGACGGCAAAATCATAAGCCTGGTGATTCTCGAGAAATGTGAACGCCACGAAAGGAAGCATGACTCCCAACCGCAACAAGCCTTGCTGAGGCAGCGCAAACAGATAATGGGCAATAAACGTCACGATAAAAATCAACATGCCCAGCTCTGCAAAACCAGACAAATGAGGCATGACAAATATATATAATATCCCTGTCACAATAGAACCAACGACAAAAGGCAACAGGATTACTTTGGCACTGATTCCAAGCATCAAAGCGCCCTGACCGATGATAACAGCGAGATACAGGAATCCTGCGTGCCCCGGCGGATCGATATAGATCAATATGAAAAAACCGACCCATAGAACGATCACCATTTTCACCGCTCCCATCAACCGGTCAGGATCGATAGACAGCTTCATAGGTGATTTTTTTTGAGGAGAAGGGACAGGTGAAATATTTTCGTTGAGTCCCAGGACACATTCGAATAGCGACCGGCTCAGCGTTTCCAGACGCTCTAGCTCTGTCTTGATTAAGAGCACCGATGCACGCTGAAAAGGGGATAATCGTTGGATATAGCCGTCATCGATATGTACGTTGAAGGCAGATGGCACCTGGCTCGATGCTGCCCCGTCATTCATCAGGCGCTCAATTTCTTGAAATCGCAAATCCAGTCCCGATAAAAAGCGCTCAAGATCGGGAATACACTCGATGAGGTTGAATGACTGGATTTCAGAGAAATTTTGGTGCAATATTTCACGAGTTTCTTTCAGAGATGTCGACAACTGAAGAAATCGTTGCCACCGGTATCGTTGCGCGAAGACCTGGTTGCTATCGACCTTGCCTGCTTCAAGGGCTTGCCCGACTTTGAGTAATAAACCAGATTCTTCTCGTTGAAGCGGCTGGATGTCTTCGGCAACACCATTCATCATGAAATGAGAACGCACGCGATATAGCCTGCTCTGAACCTCCATCAATTTTCGACTCGCTGTTTTCAGATCGCTTACACTGTTTCGTGGCCACAGAAACACGACGATCAAGGTATAGATCAGGATCCCTGTTGCATTTTCCTCCAGTCGTGCCATGGCAATATCAAAGGCCCCCTTTGATGAGCCTCCCGTCCCAATGATAATGGTCATGGCCACAAAGCTGGTAATATGCCAGAAATATTGGTCCTTTTTGCCTGTAATCATGTACACGCAAATACCATGATGCAAGGAATAACACAGCAGAAGTAACCAACGGTCCTGGGGGAAAAATCCCAAATAGACCAGCCCGGCAGTGGCTCCTAGCACCGTACCTGAGATTCTCAAAATACCCTTATTCAACGACTGTCCCATCGTAGCCGTCAGACCGAGCATGATGACCGCCAGTCCGCCCCATTCCGGCCTTTTCCAATTGAAATAAAAGGCAGCCGCAAACACGGTCGTCATGGCCAAACCCGTCTTGATGGCCTCTTTAGTGCGTCTCGATAAAGGAATCATCGATAAGAACTTCTGCCGTTTTTATCCGACGAGTTGGTGAAGATATGGAAAACCATCGTCTCTCCACTGGTACCGATAGCACGATGCGATACACCGGTGACCATTTCCGTTTTCTTCTGCCATCAAGTCTCTCGCCTCTTCACTGGTGGGTCCGAGGCTATGGGATCATGCCATAAACGAATAAAGAAAGAAAAAGCTCACCATGTTTCCTATGTATTATTAAGAGGTCATTTAGTAAAATCAGGCTGTTCCAATAACGCCAACACGGAAAAAGCGATAAGGCCTTACGAACGCATACCGTGATTCACTGCATTGACAATCCAGAAAGACAGATGGCTCGATCGATCGTACTGAAGGAACGTGAAGGAGACGAATGGAGTATTTCCCGCACGAATTTGCTATAGGAGGTGTGTATTTACCGCCCTTGTTCATCGTCAGTGTCTTGGGCGTCCTTGCCGCTCTGGTAACAGTGACGTTTCTTAACCGTTCACGATTGTCGCAATTCTTTTACTATCCGCCGCTTATCTTTGTGGCACTGACTATTATCTATGTTGGATTGATTGGAACACTCTTCATTCCGGTATAAAATGGCGAAAACACGTACGATGGCAACGTGCTCGAAGCATACCGTATCGACATGGATTGGCTATACAGTTAGAACGTAGAACGTTCAATACTTATGTCCCACACATCGAAGAAACTGATACTCACCAGTGCGGTGCTTTTGCTTGCGGTCAGTGTTTTGCTGGTCAAATATTGGAACTACATCATTAACCCCTGGACCCGGGACGGACAGGTGCGCGCCCAGGTCATTCAAATCACGCCAAGAGTGACGGGGCCTATCGTCGAGCTCTCCGTTGTTGATAACCAGTTCGTTACCGCAGGACAGCATCTTTTTCAGATAGATCCAAGCACTTTCATCGCCTCGCTCAACTTTGCGCGTGCGGAGCTCGACAAAACCCACGATGATATCGAGGCATTGGAAAAACAGGTTGAAGCGTCGTTAGCTCTTCAGAAGCAACGAAATATCGTCGTAAAACAAGCCGCGCTGGAAATTAAAGAAATCGAAGCGCGATTCAACCAAGCCAGTGCGCAATTCAATCGCGCCAGAGAATTGGTTCCGAAAGGCGCGATGTCTCAACGGGCACTGGAAGCCGCCCAGGCCGATTACGCAGTGGCGCAGGCCAGATACGATGAAGCCAGAATCAAATTATTAGAAGCGCGAGTCGCAGCCAAGCAAGCGACAGCGGACTTGGCACGAGACCGGGCGAATCTTGGCGTTGAAGGAAACATGAATCCACGTTTGCGCGCAGCGCAGGCCAAATTGCAGGAAGCGGAATTGAACCTGAAGTTCACCCAAGTCCTAGCACCCGTTGACGGCTATGTGACCAATTTGAATCTCAAGCTCGGTAATCAGGCCGTCGCCAACCGGGCAGTGATGGCACTCATTGATGTCAACAGCTTTTGGGTTCACGGGTTTTTTCGGGAAAATTACATCGCCCCTATTCGTCCAGGCGACAAAGCTGTTGTCACGCTTATGACGTATCCAGACACGCCCATAAAAGGCGAAGTGGAGAGTCTTGCCTGGGGCATTGCCCAGCATGACGGGAGTGTTGGGAACAATCTGTTGCCAAACGTCAGCCCGACCTTTGAGTGGATTCGCCTGGCGCAACGTGTCCCCGTGCGCATTCGTCTTCTTGCCGTCCCAGACACCATCCAGCTGCGCGTAGGAACGACGGCGTCGGTGATGGTCATGACCGGAACGAGCGAACAGGAGGATTCTGGTCCAGTCGAGGCTGTTCCCCGTCCACTTCAGTGAGGGAGGAACCTGATTTGAACATGCGACTGAATTTACCCTGCCTTCTTATATTGGCACTTGTACCCACGGGGTGCATGGTCGGACCGGATTTCGCCAAGCCAGATATTCCGATTGAGAACAAGTGGATTTATGAAGAAAACCCGACTATCAAGACAGAGACGGCAGATTATCACGAGTGGTGGGCGGTATTTAATGATCCGATCTTGAACACGCTTATCGAAAAGGCCAGCCAGCAAAACCTCGACCTGGAAATCGCGGGCTTGCGTATTTTTGAAGCGAGAGCGCAATTGGGCATCTCAATCGGCCTTCTCTTTCCTCAATCCCAACAAGCGCGCGCCGGAGCCCTCATCAATCAATTCAGCAAGAATTCACCATTAGTCGGGGCGCTGGATCATTTCAATTACAATTATGCGATCGGGTTTGATGCCGCGTGGGAATTGGACTTTTGGGGACGGTTTCGACGCGGCGTGGAATCTGCAAGCGCGAGTCTTTACTCGGCACTCGCCAATTACGACGACCTGCTCGTGACGTTAACGGCAGAAGTCGCAAGAACCTATATTCAAATTCGCACGATTGAACAAAGGATAGTGTTCGCGAAGAAAAATATCCTCTTCCAGCAGCAGTCGCAAAAAATCGCCATAGACCGCTACGAAGGAGGGGAGACGAGCGAGCTTGATGTGACGCAGGCAACTTCGCTCCTGAAGCAAACACAAGCGACGGTCCCAAACCTCGAAGCCATTTTACGTCAAACCAAGAATGCACTGGCGGTACTCCTTGGCATTCAACCGATAGCGGTGCAGTCCCTTCTGGGGTCGGCCAAGCCCATTCCAGTCCCACCGACTGACGTTGCTGTCGGCGTTCCTGCGGAACTCTTACATCGACGGCCAGATATTCGTCGGGCGGAATTCCAGGCAGCCGCGCAAAGCGCCAGGATTGGGATTGCCAAATCGGATTTGTTTCCCCAGCTTTCCTTGGCTGGTACTTTTTCTTTCGTGACAAGCCATAACGGCGGGTTTTTCGCGAATAACGCCGACTTCGTCGATCTTTTTTCGAGCAACAGTATCCTGTATTCAGTGGGGCCACAAGTACGTTGGCCAATCCTCAACTACGGAAGAATCAAAAACGATGTGCGAGCTCAGGACGCAAGATTCCAGCAGTTCCTGGTCGAATACCGTAACACGATCCTGCGCGCAATCCAGGAAGTCGAGGATGGAATGGTGGGGTTTTTAAAAGCCAAAGAAGAACGCGCCCTTATCCATGAAAGTGTAAAACAATATGAACGCTCAGTTGAGCTTTCTCTGCTGCGGTATACTGAAGGACTGAGCCCCTATCAGAGCGTCATCGATTCGCAACGATTCTTAACGCAGCAACAGGACCTTCTTGCATTGACCACGGGCGCGGTCGCTGCGAATCTGATTGCCACGTACAAGGCACTGGGAGGGGGATGGGAACGACGGAAAAATCAGAGCCTGATATCCCCTGAAGTACAAGAACAAATGCTGCAAAGAACGGATTGGGGAAATTATTTTCAGAAAGAAACATTCGATAGCGAACAACAGAAACAGTAACCAACATAAAAATTTTTAGAATTATCTCCCCAGCACCCGTAAAAGCCGAACATCACGTGAAGAGAAATTCATGAATACCAGTTGCTACGATAAACCAGAATACTATGAGGTTGCATTCTCTTTCAGAGATATCTCTGCAGAAGTGCGTGTGATACAGACATTAATCAGCGATTATGCCCAATGCGATGTCAAAAGAATCATGCAGCTCGCATGTGGCCCAAGCCAGCACATGCTTACCCTGAACAAAGCAGGCTTCGATTATATTGGGGTCGACATCAACAGTGCGATGATCGACTATTCGTCGCAATTGGCGCAAAAACATGGAGTAAATGCCGAGTTTTATCAGCAGGATATGGTGAGATATCGAGTAGATACGCCAGTTGACTGTGTATTTATCGCACTTGGCGATCTGTATGTAACATCGACGAATGAATTGCGCATGCTATTTGATTCTGTTGCCAATTCCCTGAATGTTGGAGGATTGTTTTTACTCGACTGGTGTGTCCAGTTTCAACCCGAAAGGTTTTTTGATGCGACTGGGCAGACGTGGTCTATTTCAAAAGATGCGGTGCGGATTGATTCACTAGTTGAAATGCGTCCGCTGGATCGAGTCGAACAGACGTTTCAAGAAACACTGACAATGAATATCCATGAAGGTGACAGGCATACACGACTGGAAAGTGCCTCACAGAAACGTGCCATTTTTCCTCAGGAATTTTTGATGCTCGTCGAATCTTCGAAGACATTCGAGTTTATCGGCTGGTGGAATAACTGGAACCTGTCACAGCCGATTTCAGCCGCTACGATAGATTTCTTCCGGCCCATTACGCTGCTTAGACGGATATGAGTCAGCATTCGATAAACTGCACTCAATTCGGACTGTTGTCTATACCTCGTTTGAGTTGAGTGGTGACTCACGCAATATCGCTCTGGCCAAGTTGCGGTTCATCCCCACGCCCGTGGGGAACATCTTGAGTGATATTTTCCGGAAGATTCACAGAATCGGACGAAACTGCTCTGTGCGCTCCGCTCACACTGAGCCACACACTCCCGCACTTGGTCGACGGTCATCCTCGTAGTGAGATAAGAAATGCGTCAATGCTTCTTTAGCGTTCCGCTCCAGTCTTACGTACAATTCTCTATCATGACATTCACCGGCCGAAATCCTGCCAAAGGCTTCTCGATGATCCCCATGTCGAGACGATGCGATCGCCTGTTCCAAGCAGACCTTCCCGGAGATTTTCCAAGACTTGAAACCATGCATCGTCATGAGCTAGAAACGTGAAGTAATAAGCCACGCAAATCGCCGTCAATGCCGCAGCCAAAGACTGTGAAGCGTTTGTGCGGCGGCTCCCAGCGCAGTGTCAGGGTAAATATACCTAGCTGTGGGAGCTTGCCAAGATCCCGAGAAAACAAGAATCACTACGCTATTGAGGTTTTCTGGCTTTCCATCGCAAAAAGATCTGGACGACCTACTTGCAACAGATTCATTGATGGTAGTAGAAAAGAGATTGCGTAGCCGATAATCATAGGGAAGGCCAACACACAAGCCATAGTTTTTTATTGAGGAGGAATCGATGAAAGAACGACATACTTCATTATTCGTAACAGCGCTGATAGCCGTATTCACACTGAGTCTTGGCGGGCTCGGCTTCGTTTCGGCGACGGATGGAACGGTCGAAATGGTCAAGTTCAACGAAGACGGATCACTCGACCTCCCCGTCGGCTACCGTCAGTGGCAGCACGTCGGATCAACGTTTTTACCTAAGGGCAAGACAAACATCATCGACCACAAGCCGACCAAAACAGCCGAAATGCTCGACATCTACGTGAAACCCGACGCATTCAATGTCTATATGAAGACCGGTATATGGCCAGAAGGCACTATCATTGCCAAGGAGTTCGTTGCGTTGAATAATCCGAACAGCGGTGGCGTCGTGACGGAGGACTATTACACAGGGCTATCAGTGTTGGTGAAGGACAGCAGCCGTTTTCCGGCGGAGGCTGGTCACTTGGGATACTTCCAATACGGTCACCAAAAGGAGCCCTATAAGACGAATTCACCGCTTCAGGGCAGAGACAAGTGCTCGTTCTGTCATGAGGAAGATGCATCCGATCAGCAGTATATCTTCGCCAGCCACCATATCGGCTTGACACGTCCGAAGTAGTTTGATCGGCGATCCAGATCGCTTCATTTCCGGTCCCATGAACGTCGCACGCGCGCCTGATTCCAGCCAAAGGCTCCTTCATGATCACCATGTCGAGACGACGCGATCGCCTGTTTCGAGCCGGCCAGCCCGGAGATTTTCCAAGACTGGAAACCATGTATCCTCAAGAGCTCGATACGCGAAGTGGTCAGCTTGATCAAAATTTCCCGTTCCAATAGACTTGATCTATGGACACCCCTAACAGCACCCGATCGGACTATGCGATGAAAATCCTGCCCGCGTACACCGGCCTATCCACAATCGAAGAAGTCCTGAATACACCACGCGCTCTTCGCTTGCTTTGGATCGAAATTCTCCTGAATGAACATCTACCTCTTACTCCATGGGAGAATCATCCAGCAGTTCAGCAGGCACACGACAAAGCCTGTCGTTGGTACACAACCTATCGAACACTTGTCGATTCGATGGTTCCACGGACTCCGCTTCCACATAACGCCAACCCTATCGATTACCGGGAATATCGGGTATTTGCCGAGGCGCTTCAATTTGCAGCCGCTCACGCTTAGCCACATTCTTCCGTATTTCGTCGAATATCATCGACAGACCGGGCATTCCGTCGACTTGCTTCTCGTGGGAGGACTTGCACTTCAAGCCTATGGATACTCGGACCGAGCCACGGTTGATATCGATGGAGAGCTGATAGGAGAATTTGAGTCGCTCTTAGACTTTCTCCATAAAAAACAGATTCCCGCTGACTTGAGTGAAAATTTTTCCGGCTGGTCAATCGTCGCCATGCCACCTGGATATCGAGACCGCTCGTCTGTTTGGCATGAAGATGCAGGAATACGCTTGAGGCTTTTACACCCCGTAGATTTTATCGTCTCAAAACTTCGACGCGGAACCGATCAGGATCTTCAAGATGCGCATTATGTTGTCAGACGTTTCGGGATTGATAAGTTTTCTATTGTCGCGGCAGTGGAAAGGGCGATTACCGCTTCTCCTAAAGATACAGCTATCTATCTTTTCAAAAAGTCCGTTGAGAATTTTCTTAACCAGCTGGACCCAGAATAATCCATACGCCACGCCATACACTCATTATTTGTCAGAAATTTGAATGCTGTTTCTGTATCTTAACAGATAGCCCCCTTTTCTCTTTATGCGCGAGTTCATCACCTTACGAACAACCAAACATGAAGAACTGATTGATATAACGACCTCGGTGCGTGCCATTCTTGAAGAAAGCGACGTGCAGCAGGGGATTCTGCATGTGTACGCGCAAGGGGCGACAGCAGCCATGATGATTCAGGAGAACTGGGACGACAGCATCCCGCTAGATGTGATGAATTTACTTCGCAAGCTCATTCCAGCGGGCGTATGGCTGCATGACACACAAGACGGGAACGGTGATGCGCATCTGAAAGCCGGACTCGTCGGCCCCTCAGAAACCATTCCCATCATCGATGGGCAACTCGGCCTCTCCCGCTGGCAGAATATCTTTTTTTGTGAGTTCGATGGTCCGCGATCCGAGCGACGAATTGTCTGTACGGTGATTCGAGATGTTGAGGATGGGTAGTTTCTAGAAACCACTACTGATTATGGGAGAACCTGAAACCCTTCTCGATACGCAGCTTCGCGCAATCGATGATCTAAACAGACAAACTCTACATTCGCAGTTTGGTGGCCAGACCAAACTAAAGCCGCAGCCAATTGTAATGCATCTGCCGCTTGTAGGGGGTGAAGAAGTAACGCACGACCAGCCTGATCGCGAACAGGGTTACTCGGCCGAACTTCTGTCCACAGATCTGCTAAACGACTAAGAATCTGCCGTGACTGAAGCTCCTCCTTCTCCGTTAATACCTCTTCACGGCGAAGACGGGCAAATGCTGAATATCCTTCAACGAGAGATCCCCACCAGGCCACCACATCGTCATCCCGTTCGATCAGTTTTTTCACTTGAACCGTCCAAGGCTCCTTCAGACATAAGGGAAGTAACGCAGAGGTATCCCAAAATTTCATCGTCCCTCCTCTCGTTCGTTCAAAAGAGCTTTCAACCCATGACCACGTTTATCGAGAGGACGGGGAAGTTTCCACACATCTTTCGGAATCTTTCCGGCACCTAGCCGAATAAGCCCATCTCTGGCTAATGTCGATACACGGGCGGATAGACCGAGTTTCCCAACATCAAGAGGAACGATTTTCGCAATCGGTTTACCCCGCTCTGTTACAATGACTTCTTCTCCTGCTTTTACTCTAGAGAGCTGTTCACTTAACCTAGCTTTTAACTCAGACACCGGTGTGGTTTTCATCCTACGCTCCTTACGAATTTATTTGACCATACTAGTCATTATAATATGACTAATAGAGATTTGCCACGATATCAGGCCTGCATGCCTTTTCCTGTATCTTTCGGACTACGCTTATTTGCATGATTCATTGACTCACATTTTCTGCACAACCTTAGGTGTCCTTGGACACGATCGTGCCACGTCGAGCAAGCCACTCACAGCCAGACTTTCGTTGACAGCTTCACCCTTCCGACATCTCGATGATAGGTGTCCTTGGACACGATCGTGCCACGTCGAGCAAGCCACTCACAGCCAGACTTTCGTTGACAGCTTCACCCTTCCGACATCTCGATGATAGGTGTCCTTGGACACGATTGTGCCACGTCACAAAAGCAACCCACGGCCACACTTCCATTGGCGACTTCAACCTTCCAACATCTCGATGATAGGTGTCCAAGTTGAGAATTCATCTTTAGTTATGATGGAATGCATCTGCCGTAGCGAACATTGGCGAAACCCGCATCCCCTCCAACATCCAAGAACGTCGGCGAAAGGATTCAAGGCATGCAAGAGTTTGAGAAATTGGGCGCGTTCTATCTCGGGCGCCCGTACGATTTGGAACAGAAAGAGCCCAGACCAGGGCTCACGATGTACGACTCGAAAGATCTCGTCACTCATGCGGTGTGCGTGGGCATGACTGGCAGTGGAAAAACGGGCCTGTGCATCGGCTTACTCGAAGAAGCCGCCATCGACGGCATCCCCGCTCTCATCATCGACCCCAAAGGCGATCTCTCGAATCTGCTTCTGACGTTTCCGAAACTGCGGGGACAAGACTTTGAGCCATGGGTCAATGAAGAGGACGCGCAAAAAAAAGGATTGTCGCGAGTCGAATATGCGCAACAAGAAGCTGAGAAATGGAAGAACGGGCTGCGTTACTGGCAACAAAGCGGAGAACGCATCGCACGTTTGCGCAAGGCTGCTGACTTTGCCGTGTACACGCCGGGGAGCACGGCAGGACTCCCGATTTCGATCCTGAAGTCTTTCGCGGCGCCTTCACCGGCTATCCTGGAAGACACGGAACTCCTCAGCGAACGGCTGAGTTCGACGGCGACCAGCCTCCTGAGCCTCATCGGCATCGAGGCTGATCCACTGCAAAGCCGCGAGCATATCCTGCTTTCGACCATCCTCAAACATGTCTGGGCTCAAGGCCACGACCTTGACCTCGCGCAGCTCATCGGTCACATCCAGAATCCACCCGTCAAAAAAGTCGGCATCCTGGATGTCGAGGCATTTTTCCCGGCTAAAGATCGCTTTGCGCTCGCCATGCGGTTCAACAATCTATTGGGCGCCCCTGGATTTTCGACATGGCTTGAAGGCCAGCCCCTGGACATCGATCAATTACTCTACACCCCTGATGGCAAACCCCGCATGGCGATTTTCTCGATCGCGCACCTCAGTGACACCGAGCGGATGTTCATCGTCACACTGCTGTTGAGTCAAATGGTGAGTTGGATGCGAACGCAGTCAGGAACCACGAGTCTTCGCGCCCTTGTCTACATGGATGAAGTGTTCGGGTACTTTCCGCCGGTGAAGAATCCACCATCCAAGGCCCCGCTGCTGACATTACTCAAACAAGCCCGCGCCTTCGGCGTGGGAACCGTTCTAGCGACCCAGAACCCCGTAGACCTCGATTACAAGGGTCTCGGCAACGCCGGTACGTGGTTCATCGGACGCTTGCAGACCGAGCGGGATATGGCCCGTGTTCTGGATGGCTTGGAAGGAGCCGCCTCTGAGGCTGGGAAGACCATGAATCGTAAACAGATGGAGCGAACCCTTTCACGATTGGGCAATCGTGTTTTTCTGATGAACAACGTTCACGAAGACGCTCCAGAAATTTTTGAGACCCGATGGGCGCTTTCGTACTTGCGTGGGCCGCTGACCAGATCGCAGGTCAAAATGTTGATGGACCCGTACAAGGCTCAACTTTCCACGGGAGAACAATTCGCTGAGCCTGCTTCCGATCAGCCGACGCCAACGCGATCTGCTGCCTCTGGGGAAGAATTCGGAACCTCCCAACCACCCATCTTGCCTTCGGAGATCCTCCAGTTGTATCTCCCCACTCGCTGCTCGCAGCCGGAAGACGGTTCACTCGTCTATCAACCGCGCTTATTGGGGTCTGCGTCGATTCACTACTTGCAATCCAAGACCAACGTAGACGTGTTACGAGAACTCACGGGGTTGGTTCCGATCACGGACGATCCTCTTCCGGTGGACTGGAATGAAATGGAAGAAACAGAGATTGACCTCGACGATCTTGAGAAGTCGCCAGAGGATCACGTCAGGTATTCTCCCACGGCTTCAGCGGCCGGTCAGGTCCAACAGTACAAGAAGTGGGAAAAGGCGCTTAAAGATTGGGTGTACCGGAATAAGACCCTTGAACTCTGGAAAAGTCCTCCTCTCAACACCGTTTCAGAACCTGATGAATCGGAACGGGATTTTCGCATTCGCGTCCAACAACTCGCCCATGAACAACGCGATGAAGACATCGAACAACTGCGAAGAAAGTATGCGCCCAAGATCGCAGCGCTGGAAGAGCAGATTCGCCGTGCGGAACAAGCGGTCGAGCGGGAGGCCGAACAGGCGAAACAACAAAAAATGCAAACGGCCATTTCCTTCGGCGCGACGCTCTTATCGGTTTTTTTGGGAAGGAAAACCGTAAGCCGTTCATCGATGGGACAGGCCACGACGGCGATTCGAGGCCTTGGCCGGTCCATGAAGGAAGCCAAAGACGTCGCGCGGGCTGGTGATACCGTTGAGGCCCTACGAGAACGCATGCTCGCGCTCGATGCTCAATTTCAAAAGGACAAGAGCCAGCTTGCAGCAAAATGGGAAGAAGATGCCGGCGCTCTTGAATCCATCTCAATTCGTCCGACAAAAACCAATATCTCCATCAAGCTTCTGGCTCTTGCTTGGGTCCCCTTCTGGCAGGATTCGTCTGGAGACATGACTCCAGCCTGGAAATAGCTTACAATACCGGTCACCCTCTCTGTTAACGTTCATGACCCCCTCTATATCGTGGTATTCCAAAGGAGGCCATTATGATGGAACTCATTCAACAATTAGTGAGTAATTTAGGCGTAACCGAGGATCAAGCCAAAGGTGGAGCCGGCATGCTGTTTAATCTCGCCAAAGAAAAACTTGAAGCTGGCGATTTCCAACAAATTGCCAACGCCATACCCGGCATTAGCGATCTCATGAGCGCAGCGCCTTCGACTGGCGGCGGGGGAGAAGGTGGAGGAGGCGTGATGGGTATCTTGGGCGGCATTGCGTCCAGCCTGGGAGGAAATGTCGGTGGACTCGGATCACTGGCGGCCTTAGCCGGTGGGTTTTCGAAACTGGGTCTTGATTCAGAAATGATCGGAAAATTTGTTCCTCAAGTCCTGGAATACGTCCAGAAACAGGGTGGAGACAGTCTAAAAGGCCTGCTCGAAAAGGTCATCAGCACTTATTCCTAGCACAGCACCACCCCAGATGCCTTGTCGATCAGGAAACAGCGACCGCGACTACGTGAATGCAACGGCGACGATTGCATTCGTTTATCTTCCCAGGAGACTTTCATTCATGGAAACACGTCAGCTGCCAAGCATCCTCCGCTTCTACTTCGTGTGCGTCATGGTGCTCACCATCATGGGTTGTCAAACCGTATATTACGAAGCCATGGAGAAAATCGGTTATCACAAACGGGACATTCTTGTTTCCGATGTCGAGAAAGCTCGTGACGCCCAGTCCGAAGCGAAGGAACAATTCAAATCAGCCTTAGAACGTTTTTCGTCGGTGTTGAACTTTAAAGGCGGCGATCTGCAGGAAAAGTATGACAAGCTGAGCGCCGAATACGAACAGAGCGAAGCCAAGGCGCAGGCCGTTCATAATCGAGTCGCGTCAGTTGAGGATGTCTCTGAAGCCCTGTTCGCTGAATGGGAAGCCGAGCTTCAGGAATACTCGAACGCCAACTTACGTCGTACGAGCCAACAAAAACTGGATCAGACTCGCAAACAATATGCTCAACTGATCAAAGCCATGAAACGTGCGGAAAAAAAGATGGACCCCGTCATGGCATCGTTTAAAGATCAAGTGTTGTTCCTAAAGCATAATCTTAACGCCAAGGCGATCGCGTCATTGAAAGACGAGCTGGTCGCGGTCGAAAGTGACATCACCTCGCTCATCAAGGATATGGAGGCTTCGATTAAAGAAGCCGACTCGTTTATTACCACGATGGCGAAGGAGCAATAGCTGATACGCAGAGCACTTCGCCACTTCCATCTACCAGGAGAAGTGATATGGGCATTCTCTCGTGGATATTTTTTGGTCTCATCGCCGGGATCTTGGCTAAAATTCTCATGCCGGGGAAAGACCCTGGCGGGTTTATCATCACAATCTTAATCGGCATTGCCGGAGCGGTAGTCGGCGGAGGAATCAGCACGTCATTGGGCTATGGGGATATCTCCGGGTTTGACTTACGGAGTTTTGGCATCGCCATCGGCGGAGCACTGCTCTTACTGTTTGGGTATCGAAAGATTACAGGGTAGCGCCGATTTTGCCTTCTCTACTTAAACATATGATGAATTGGAGGTGTCCTAGAACGTGATAGTTGATGGCTTTGAGGCTCAATGAACAGACAGGCTAGATTGGAGTCCGACGGCTTCTGATATTTCAATCACAAGCGTCCTAGGAGGCGGTTGTTGAGACGCTCATGGCCATTGTTGGACATCCTACCTTGAAGATAAGGTCTTCCAATTGGCATGTAGATTACATGCCTTCTAGTCCCATCCCATGGGTTCATAGCCTTTTTCGCGTAAGCAACGATCCACAAACTTACGGTACGTTGGGTTGGCTTCCGGACCTCCGGAAGCAAAAATCCCTCGCAGCAACCCATACGTCGCACCAACGGCCGCGCCAGCGGCTGCTCCCACTCCAACATTTCCGGTGATCGCTCCTCCAACGGCTCCTGATGCCGCTCCAGCCGCTCCTCCGATCACCGTTTTCCCCGCAACCTGTTCTCCCTTGTTGGATTGCTGAACGTATTGCTCGGCCAATTCCTCGCACAGCGCAATATCTTGTTCGGCTTTCTCCTTCCCGACTTCTTGATAGGCTTGGTTAGGATATAGAACAGGCTTGGACGATGAACACCCGGAAAAGAGCACACAACACGTCAGGATTAGACTGTTGAGTGATGAGGTAGTGCGCATTTGCTGGTCTTTCGTTGTTACGATAATCTACTACTCCACTAACCAATGACAGGTTTGTTCGTGATAGCCGTTTCCAATAACTTCCGTCTGGTTCAACGTCGTACCGCGCGGGGTTTGTCGTCTGTATCGATTGGCACGTATTTAGATTCGCTATAACTCAAATGACCTCAGCCAGGTTCCCGCAGAGAAAATCATCACGCACACGATCATCTCACAGAGACTGAAGAGAGCCGCCGCCGGCCAACAGAAATGGATCGTCGACTGTGTGGCTAAGCCAGGGTATGGTGGTCATCTTATAGCTCAGCGGATTCGTAGCAGGAACCGTGACCCGATTCGATCATTCTCCCGACACAAGACCACTATCTCCGTCACTCACTCTAAAGCCGTTCGTGCTGTTCTGTGGAAACACAGGAAAGTCTCATTGCAGCTCCCACACGATGCATACGAGGAGCATGAGCAGAAAACAAGCTAGGACAAGAGGAATAATTTCCATATCTTTTCTATTCATGATCACTAGACTATCATTCCTTTCATGGCGATACATTCTATCAATGCGATCTTGTGCTTATCCAGCTAATGGGATTTCGCATGCTGCCTCATGAGAAGCTTTGGCTATAGACGCCAACAGTCTTTTGATGTCATAGGGTTTGGTATGCACAGCTCTTAGGTTTGTGTTGCCCCGAACCCGCGCACTCAAGCAAGGCATCACGCCGGTGACAAGGATGACCGGAAGCGTGCGAAGACTCGGATGGTCAGACATGTAATCGATAAGCTGCAGACCATCCATCCTGGGCATATTGCAGTCGGTCACCACCAGATCATACGAGTACCTCAACAGTTTTTCGGCCGCCATGATGCCGTCATTAGCTTCATCACACATATAGTCGTGACTTTGAAGCATGTCTTGCAACACCAACCGATGATCCTGTTCATCATCGACAATTAGAAGACGTTTCATATGTTGACTCCTCTGCTCATGATAGGCAATTGCTTGCCGACCCGTTCGCGATATTTTCCCCTATTCAATCATGGCTCATTCAAATCCTCACTTTGGATGAACCATGGCTTCATCTCATACAATGATTAGACTATCAATCCCCATGCCATAGTCACTTTCTGAAAAAACTTTTGATAGCCAATGAGTTATGAATGGCAGGTCCAAAAAAACTCATGTAGAACTCATCTGATGATCACAGAAGTGTTTCAGAACTGTTCCAAATCGTTGTTAATGAATAATGGTGGTATACTGTGAGTAGGAAGAAAGAAAGCTATCTTAAAGGAGAAAAATGCGTATCCTGGACCAGAGCATATGAGTGCCCTCTCAGAAATCGGGGCGATGGAAGCCCGAGAAATTGCGAAGAAAAAGGAATGTTCGTTGAATGAAATTCAGACCTTGAACCTCAAAAAAAGAGGAACGATTATCTGAGTTCAAAACTGTCCTACAGAAAAGCACCCCCTCTATTGTCCTTTCCCGATAAGACGGTCAACAAACCCGAGACAATCGCCCCTCAACCTTTGATTTCTCTGTTTTCTCTATTTTGTTATCTCTATGATGCACCGCTCTCTTCCACCACACACATTCCAATTCTTTACCGCCGTAACCTGTCGGGAAGGGCGGTTTCAACGGCAACACTGATCTTTCGATAATCAAGTGGTTTAGCGAGAAACGTTTGAACACCCAACCGCTTGGCCTCATCGCGAGAGACATCATGCCGATCGTCCTTGTTCGTCAACAGGATCACTGGAATCGGTGCATCATCACCATGACCGTAGAGATGCTCCAAGAACTGCACAATCGTCATCGACGGCATTGGATCACCCGTGATAATCAGCGCCGGCCGATGAGCTCGAAGACATTGAAGCGCCTCTTGTTCTTGCTGAAAGGCCAAGCAATCATAACCTTGAATACTCAACATACGATGGAGAAAATGAAGCACGATCGGATCATCCTCGACAATCACAACACGACGCATAAGACAAGTCTCTGATTCTGTCCCCTTGAAACTCTGGTGACCGTCCACAATTTTTGCTCCCATCACGGCCTCCCCTACCAGTCTCGTCTATGCATCCCTCTTCGTCAGAGATAGTCAAATATAATGCCAAAACAACTTCCTTTTCTTTCAATGAGTTAGATAAAGACCATTTGTTGGCATCATGAACCTGGCACACATTCTCAGACAGTCAACTGTCTCAGAATGTGTACCAAAGAGAATTAGTGAAAAAACGGAGGTAGGGAAGGTGACGTCTTGCGACCACGCGTTAAGATACGAAGTTATACCCCAACGTGAGGAGATAGAGAAAATCTGATTTTTTATTCCCTGGAGAAGGTGTGTTGTCATACCGCCAATTGATCTGAAGACTTGAAATAAAGTCCTTCCACACTTTGACCCGGACGCCTTGCTGAGTGATCACATAAAAGTCGCTCGTATCCTCCAGAGAAGGAAATCCCTGATGTTGGTGAAAGAACGTGACAGTCGGCAACACGGGCCACAAAAAATCTACGGCCCATCGACCGGTCGCATAACTTTTATCTTCAGCCACTTTGAAATCTTCATTAAAGAACCCAAAACCAATTTCAGCGCTGAGCTTCATATCCTTCAAATAGGGGCTCGTAAAATCTCCCACATCGATAAATTGATACCCGGGTCCTGCATTGATCGAGGTTCGAAGTTGCAAGTCTTGAAACGTATCTTGTTCAAAAATCGCGCTGGTATAGGCGTAAAAACGCTTGGTGATAAAGAAGTCAAGCTTGATCAGCCCATACGCATTACGCGCGATGATGGTGTTGTCATTTTCCCCATAGATCCACCGAGCCTGTAAGGTGAGGCGCATCCGATCACTCCGAGCCACGAGCTCACCCAGAAGACTCGCATTCTTGAGATGGGTATTTCCGGAGTTAATAGAACCGCCAAAATTGAGGTTGCCGGTAAATTCGACTGCTTTTTTTTCGGGAGGATTCACGGCAAGAATCGAATGCACATCGACAGGAAGTGGACGTGTCAAGATCGTCGTTTGCATCTCTAACTTGCCGGGTTCGACCATCTTGGGCTTTCCGTTCAGGACAATCCCGTCCTTCAGGACAAAGCTCATGGACTCTTCAGACGTTATCCCAACAACTTCACTCCAAAGAATACTAATGGGGTCACTTTTGCTAAACGCCGCTTTCATCTTCAAGTTCCCGTCAGTCATGTCGATAATTTCGCCCAGTAAGCGGCTTCCATCCTTGAGATCGACCTGAGCGATGACCCCAGCGTGGGCGGGAAGCGCCAGCATCATCACGAGCAACACAACACAGCCCCATACTCCTTGTTTCATAATTCCTCCTGTTGATAAATCACACGTCCGTGTGCATATCGGTGACGTCATATTGTTCAGAGCGCACCATTTCTTTATTCTTCGGCTTACTGTTTGCTCTAAGTTTAGGGTAATCTAGATTTGGGGTTCGGTCTATTATTCCTGGGAGGAAATACCGAAACCCTCCAAACGACGGTAGAAGGTGGAGCGACTCATCCCCAGCATTCTGGCGGCTAACGCTCGCTTGCCTTTGGCGCGCTTCAGAGCTGCAAGAATCTGTTCTCGCTCATCAAGTTCGGGGTCGAGAGTGGTCGAGACGCTCATTGGCGCCTCAAAACATTCTGGCGGAAGGTCTGCAGGTAATATGGCCGGTCCTCGACTATGGATGAAGGCATAATCCAATGCGCTTTTCAGCTCACGCACATTTCCAGGCCATCGATACCGTAAAAGCTGCTGCATCGCATCTGGGCTAATTTCCTGGATATCCATTTTTTTCGTCACCGTACGAGCCTGCCGGAAAAAGACGTCCGCTAAAAGAGGAATATCTTCCCGCCGATCCCGTAACGTCGGAAGAGACAATCTTGCCACTCGAACCCTGTATAAAAGGTCCGCTCGAAAACTTCCAGTCTGGACCAGCTCCGCGAGATTTTGATGTGTGGCCGTGACGACTCGAACGTCCACTTTTCGGGGATGTGATTCTCCCAAGCGCATGATCTCTTTTTCCTGGAGCACCCGAAGCAGAGTCGTTTGGATGCTCAATGGCATATCACCGATTTCATCCAGAAAGAGGGTGCCCGCTTGCGCAGCTTCGAAAAAGCCCTGATGATCATGAGTCGCTCCGGTAAAGGCCCCTCGTTTATGCCCAAACAACTGGCTCCCGAGGAGTGAATCTGTTAACCCGGCACAATTCACCGCGATGAAAGGACCGTCCCGTCGAGGACTCGCTTCATGGATAGCTCGCGCGACCAGCTCCTTGCCCGTGCCCGTCTCGCCTTCGATAAGAACCGTGGCTTCGACGGGAGCGATATCCTCAATTCGCTTGTAGATGTCCGTAATTGCTCGGCTCTTTCCGACAAGATCAAAAAACCGACTTTTTTCTGAAAGTTCTCCTCGTAGATCCTCCACCTCCGTAACATCATAGAGAAAAAAGATTGTTCGATCGGCGTTGCGCGGATCTTCCTGGATATCGATTTCAAGCGAGATTCGCCCTCCTTTTCTCTGTTCGACCACGATGGGGACTTTGGTTCGCTCCCTAGCCGGACGGGCCAGCATCATTTCGAGCGCCGCTCGCTGTTCAACCGAAAAGACAGGAAGCTCCTTCCAGTGAAGTCCGATCACACTTGCCTTCCCCATCCCCAGAAGTCGATGCACCGTCTGGCTGACAAAGGAAATTTTCCTGCTCTGATCGGTCATGATTGTTCCCAATTGCAAGCGATCGAGTATCGCGACTAAGTCATCGCGAAGTTGTTCGCTCTGTTCCAGCCGGCCACCCAGGACTCGCTGAACTCTCTGCTGTTCCGTCATCGCGTGATGATGCTGTAAGCCACGTTCCCTCGCTGTCTGGAGTACCTGTTGGATATCTATCCCCTCGTCTCCGAGCCGTTGGATCAACAAGAGGTGACAGTCAAGGCCTGCGACTGCGACCGCTTCGAACTGATAGTCTCGATCGTCTACACCCCGCTCGCTCCAGATTCCTGATGTCAGTTTGCCTTTGGATTGTGAAGTGAACAATGCACGGACGTCTTTCAAAAAATGTTGTAGAAATGGCGAGAGAAGAATGGCGGAAAGATCCGCAGCCTCCTCTTGAGCTTTTCCGGTCAACAGACGCGTCCATTCTGGAATTGTTCCGACCGGATCAAAGTCCTGTGAAGACCGCTCCTGCCTAAAAACCAGGATGGAGAGAGCCTCAGTGAGCGCTGTCAAGAGAGAGGAGTCGTTCATCATCAGAAACGAGGAACAGTGTATATGATGAAAACCTTCGCAGTTCCGCCAGCCGATGAATAAACGCCTTGAGAACTCATGACGATCCAAGGCAGAGCCTGAAAGAAAGATATTGCGGGAAATCTACAGAGATGAGCCTACGAAGACTCCCGATAGGCTAACTGCTGCACCCGCTGTTGTTGCAGCGCCTGATCTGTTGTATCAAGCAATAAGACCCAGTCACCTGTCGTTCCAGGAAATAAATGGACATCGATATACTGCCTGACATTAAATTGCAAAAGGGGAATGATGATGGACTCTCCATAGAGTGGGATCAGACCGTGCAAAAAACAGACGCGATCGGTTATACATTGCCCCACTCGACAATACTGCAGGCCATAGTGAGCTAACGAACCACCCACTTCGAGAGTTTGACATTCAGAACTAATATAGAAGAAAGCCGGGTGCCGACATGCGAGAATTTGTTGACGAAGATAGGTTTCGATAGGTGAGGGATACGACTCCATTTACAGAGAAACCATTTGACGAGAAAGGGCCAAAAAAGCTTCCTCCACCCCTTCTCCTGTTTTTGCGCTTCCTTGAATGACGACCCACCCCCGCGCTTCTAACGTCGAGATCGTTTCTTTCTTGATTTCCCATTGATCCAAGACATCGGCTTTATTCAAGACCACCACAAAAGGCAGGACACCAAGTTGTTCCTCAGCCATTCGATGAAGATTTTCCATTACTTCTAAAGTTTTTGGTCTAGTCCCATCGACCACGAGCAAATATCCCGATGATCCCCGCAAATATGATGCCCGAATCTTTTGATACTCATCTTCTCCATGTAAATCCCATAGAATCAGGGTCATTTCCTGGCCATCCACCTCAACCACTTTTTTATCGATTTTGACGCCGACGGTTGTGTGATATTTTTCTGAGAAAATCCCTGAAACATATTGCCTCACCAGGCTCGTTTTTCCTACGGCAAAAGCTCCCAACATACACACTTTCTTCTGAATCATCGTTTTTTTTGGCCTCCATAGTTTTCACTTGATCAATTTCACCCTGAACAAGACACGCCGAGACGAGTCAGGATCGATCGTTTTCTCTTTGGAATCATCACTTTTTGACCCCACGGCTTCAACCTGCGTATTGGTTAAACCAGAAAGCCTGAGACTCTGTAATACGGAAGAAGCCCGAGCAAGCCGAAGCTTCCTGTTCGTCTCTAACGAGCCGTCCTGACTGGTCTGTCCTCGTATTTCCACCCTCACGAGTTGGTTGAGATTTCTGGCTGAATCGTCCAGTTGATGAATGAGTTGAGAAAGGCTGTTCAGATCCATTGCCTCAGGTCCAGATAAATGGGAGCTGCCCTTTGAGAAGAAAATGTGAGTCTTCTCTAATTTCCCACGAAGTGCATCAAAACGTTCCACATCTGTATCAATGAGATGTTCAGTAACCACTTTCGTGAGTCCTGGAATGGTTTGAGAAAAGTTTTCCAGGCGACGCACCCAGTCGTGGGGAGCCTTACCGGAGACCAGAAGATGTGCGTTTTCCACGGTCATCTTGACTGATGGTGGCGGCTGCAAGAGAGATAATGCTCTCAATTCCAGAAATTCCGGGGTTGTCGAAAAATAGGGCTCAAACCGAAATTCGATGGATTCAGGAGACAATCCAGCCTGTCTGGCGAGTTCGGCTGGTTCGACCGAAAGAGGATCTCTGAGACCATTGACAATACTCGTTCCATGATCTTGACTTACCGAGGTCACGATGATGCCAGGCTCCTGCTCAATCTGCTTGAGAAACTGTGCCCACCGTTGATGTTCCATGTAAGCCAAGCCCCCCCACCAGACCAGTCCGGCACCGATAAGACCCAGCCAAGTTAAGAGCAGGAAGGAAGGCTTCGATGAATTCCCTTGAAATTGCGCCTGCAGACAGTCTTCCAGATCAGGGCGCGCCCGATCGAACGCACTCACATCTCCTGAAAACCGGTCAAAAGTCGATGAGCATTCGACATGAATCGTCTCAAGGGCGTCCTGAAAAACTTCGTGCAATTCCTGGGGAGGATTCCCCCGAATCACTCCGGCCAAGAGAGCCTGGGGGCCCTGTTCAATCCAAACCGTCAATTCTCCGACACGAAGCGACTCCAGGACATCAGCCTGCTTTCCGCCAAAGGAATCTCGCACAAAATCTTGAATGGCCGTCAACATACCGGAAACGACTTCTTCGTCTTGTATCGACTCGATTTCTGCAGCCGCATGCTGAAGCAGAATGCCTGTTTCACGGTGAATGAGAAACACTTGCTCCACACGGAAACGCAGCGTATGGAGCAGAACGATTTCCGCGAACGGTTTTCCGGTGCGAAACGCTTCGACTCGCCACTTCAACCCTTTGAGAGACACACTGTGTTCTAATGTTTGGTTGAGCGACTGCACCATCCCACGCAACGCCGCGAGGATAGCCTTGCGAATCGCGGGCGACATGATTGGTGAAATAGCATCGGCAATCTTTTGAGGAGACTTTTGAATGGAATGGGAAAAACTGTCTTCGATGATCGGAGACAGGGACTTCGCGAGCTGCGAATCCTGTTGAGAGCGCAATATGATGGCATTCGGCAAAATGCGCCCGACACTCTTCTCGTCAATGGAGAGCGAGTCTATTTTTTTTTGTATGTTCTCGAGTTGTCGTTGCTCAGGAGCGAGCAGGAGTGTTCGTAACTTTGTGAGATCCCGGGAAGCCGGATCAGTCCCTTTGTGAGAAGGGCTCGTTGTCGTCCCATGAGAAGGAGAAGCCATAATGAGTTGACACTACGTTCGTCTCACGGTCCTTTCTAATATCCGATGAATTCTTCAATCCCTGCGGCACTGCAAAGAAGCCTGACGACAAAAAGCATGGATCCGTATAATTTATGATTCGTCTTTTTCTGGAAGTTTGAAGGCCTGATTTAATCGTAGAGCTGACTCCATGAACATCTCTGCCAAGGCCACGCGATCAAGCTTTTCGGCACGAAGCTCTTTCATCGCTTTATCCAACAGACCCGACAGTTCCGCGTGTTTTTGTTGAATGTCTTCGGACAAGGCTGTCCGTTGATCTCGGACTTGTTGTTGTAACTCATGGTGGCCGTGAGTCGTCTGACCATCCAATCGATCGATTCGGTCTTGAATCTGTTTCCCCAGAACATTCAATTCTTGACTTAGTGCCCTCAGTGATTCAGATTTCTCTTTCTGCTCCTGAGCTATCCGCCCAGTCAACGACTCGACTTCCTTTTTGATGTACATTTCTAGTGAATCGCAACGGCTTCTCAGGTCATTCCTCAAGTCTTCAGCTTCTTGTAGCAGCCGCTCTTCCAAGCGAGCGAATCGACTCTCATACTCGCGACTTTGCGCTCCGAACAGAATATCACGGACGGTGTCTAAACTTTCAGCACTGGCAGACTCCTCCGGAACCGCGGTCCTGACCTGCCCCCCCTCATCTTCAGAACTCCTGGTAGATACCGACATTCTCAACTGACTTGGCTCTTGTTTGCGAGTTGGGTTCATGTTCCCTATCCCCCTTATTTTGGGCCCGCTCGTTGACGATTTCTCACGGCGCCCACCACGTTTTCATTAGCCATAAATGCCTATAAAAGAAGCCACATCCTATCACTTAAGGGTGGAGGGGACAAGTCAGCCGGTGATAATGAGAGAATGGCTAGGCTAGAGAAGACCAAGAAAATAACGAAAACCTTTGATCACAAGTGGGGAGAGTACGTGTTGTTAACGATGAGAAATCAGGGCAGGGTAAGCTGTTTCTATGCAGAGACCTTAATCGCCTTCGGGCTCGCTACTGCCATGCTGATGAGTGACTTGATCTTCTTCGAAAAGTTCCGCCATCTCTTGAGCGATCATGTCGCGATCATTGGGTACGGAGACAACGTTTATTTCTTTTCGAGTTTTGAGGTTTTCGTCGGCAGGAGCTGACGATGGGTCCTCAGGAGCGGAAGTCGGAGGGGTTTCTTTTTTGTCGTCCATAAGAGTTGTTTCGTTCCGTCCAGATGTATGTTATTCAAAAGCTTCGAGTGATGACCGTTCAGGAAATTCCTTCTGACAATTCTGACAAGTGACGAAATAAATAGATTCTCGCACGGACATGACGATTCGAAAGTTGAGTTTCACGCCGCGCTGTTCACAGTATGGACAGGCAATATCTCGAAGCCGATAGGGAACATCCGGCTGCGTTTGAAGATAGAACTCCATGTCGGTATGAACCGGAAACGTATAGTAGCAATCCCGGCAGATGGCTTTCCATTCGTCACCATCATGCACAGTCCGACTGTCAATACCAAAGCGGTTTGATTTACAGATCGCACACTTGACCTGCCCAAGTCGATGCTCAACTTCTTGCACGGTCATATCAGCGTGATTCCAGGGAAAAACCAGACGTGACGAACGCCAAACGCTTGCCATTAGGACATAAAGTTATACTGTAGTATAGGTGCCCATTAGGCCTTCTGCAACTTTTGCCTCTGCCGGATATCGGGAAGTATTCTTAGACCTGGCAAGAAGTAAGACAAAACTTGCCGAAAGTCGGCTTTTCAAGTTAAAAACGCTCTGAGAAAACCTCTTGTCACCGTTACATGGTTAACACAGCACCGTTACATGGTTAACACAGCACCGTTACATGGATAACATCCTCGGCTCACTGTACATCGGAAATATCGATGATGCCCACACCCCTCCGCCGAATATTTCAGCTCTGCTTTGGACGGCTCTTGAAAGCAAATTAGCCCCTCTTCCTCAGGGAGTCATTCTAGGGCGAATTCCGCTTCGGGAATATACCGAAGCGGTCCCGATGGACATCGAGTCAGGTATCGCCTGGCTTGAACGCCATCTCCCGAAACATCAGGTTCTCGTGGCCTGTCGAGCAGGTATGGGCCGTTCTGTCTCGGTCGTCATCGCCTATCTTTGCTGTGTCCAGGGCATGAGTTTTGATAAAGCGGTAGAGTTCGTCCGCGAGCGCCGCAAGGGAACCACTCCCCTGCCTCGTCTTGAGCAGACGATCGAAAAGGTGAAAAAGCGACGAGCCAAACCCGCCTGAGACACTAAGCCAGCACCGTTCCACTCAATCACGACGCGTTGCCACACCATGCCAGAGCTTCCTGAAGTTGAAGTGGTTCTCCAACAGCTTCGCTCATGTATTCTCGACAGTTCCATCCAAGAGTTTCACATCAAACGGTCAGATATCATCAGAACCGGACACTCCTCCCATGAATGGTATCACGGCGCGACCGTGGCGCATCTCGCGAGAAAAGGCAAAAGCCTTATTTTTACCTGCAAGAAAGCCTTGGACACCCGCTACATCCTGGCTGAACTCGGTATGACCGGGCTATTCCTTTTTGAGCGACCGAGCCAAGGGTATGAAAAACACATTCACCTCACGTTCACGCTGAGAGGACCACAAGAAACCAAATTGCACTACTGGAATCCTCGCAGGTTTGGACGGGTGTATTTATTGAATGACGAGGGGCTCACTCAATTCGTCCAACGTCGATTCGGGGCGGACCCATTCGAGCTCACACCACAAGCATTTCACGCACTCATCCAGACGAGTCGAGGACGAATGAAAGATTTCTTCCTCGATCAGCACAAACTCGCCGGAATCGGAAACATCTATGCCAATGAGATTCTCTTCGATGCCTGCGTGCATCCTCACGCGCGAGGAAACCGCTTATCACGACCGACGATCGCCAGACTCTATACATCGACCCAACGTATCCTTGAACAAGCGATCCGGTCCGGAGGCTCATCCATACGGGATTTTCGCGCTCCCGATGGCAGGCGCGGACAGTATCAAAATGTTCATCAGATCTATCAAAAAACCGGGCTCCCCTGCCCTCGCGGCTGTCTTACATCGATCAAACGACTGCCCACGGCCCGTAGCTCGTTTGTCTGCCCGAGCTGTCAAAAGCGATCATAATCCCACATGATTACCCCCGAAAACCCGGATTGAGAAAATCTTGTCTCATCAGAAACCCTCTGTTAGACTTCGGCTGCAACTCGAACAAAGGACGTGTCATTCCTATCCACACGTGAGAAAACTGAAGCTTAAAGAAGGCGTTGACCTGGCCAATTTATTTGGCCCTCATGATTTACACCTACGGATGATCGAGAGTGAGTTGAATGTCGATATGACCGCTCGAGGCGACGAAATCACCATACATGGCCAACCTGACGCCGTCATGCGGGCCGAGCGAATCCTTTATGAACTCGGGGAGTGGACCCGGGATTACTATGAAATCAAGCCAGATGACATCACGCGCGCGCTGCGCGCTTCAGAAACCGAATCCCCACAGCCTCTTAAGAAATTTTCGCTCGATTCACCGCTCATGAACTCCTCCTTGAGTCGTGGTGGAATTGTCCCGAAGTCTCCCACACAGCAAGCCTATATCGAGGCCATTGAGCAATACGACTTAGTCATTGCCATCGGACCCGCCGGCACCGGAAAAACGTATTTGGCCATGGCCATGGCCCTCGCGGCATTCAACAAGCGGGAGGTCAGTAGAATTGTCCTAGCCCGGCCTGCGGTCGAGGCCGGAGAACGGCTCGGGTTTTTACCGGGCGATATGATCGCAAAGGTGCATCCCTACCTTCGCCCATTGTACGACGCGCTCTACAGCATGATGGATATCGAGCGAGCAAACCGCTTAGTGGAACGGGGAGAGATTGAAATCGCACCGCTAGCCTTCATGAGAGGACGTACGTTGAACGACGCATTTGTCATCCTGGATGAATCACAAAATGCCACGGCCGAACAGATGAAAATGTTTTTAACCAGGCTTGGAACCAACTCAAAAGCCGTCGTGACAGGAGACGTCACCCAGGTTGATCTGCCGTCCAGCCAAACCTCCGGGCTTGCCCAAATTGCAGAAATTCTTCAGCACATCGATGCCATAAAGTTTATTCATTTCACTGAACAAGATGTCGTTCGGCATGCGCTCGTGAGAGCCATCATTAAGGCCTATGATCGTTATGAACAGCAAGAAGTTCACACGCAAGACACACCGTAACATCCTCTTTTGTTCTTCCATGAAACATGATAAGGATCTTGTGGCCGGGGCCAGAAGACAGAGACCGGACTGATGTCCGTGATCCTCCGTAATCGACTCCGCCAAACACCGATCAAGACACGTACCCTTCGCCGCGTGGCACAGCTCATCCTTGAACAAGCCGGTGCTGGAGAGGCTGAGCTTGGCCTTGAACTCGTCGGCAACAGACGTATGCAAACGCTCAATCAACGGTATCGTCAACTCGACAGGCCCACCGACGTTCTGGCGTTTCCCCTTTGGGAAGGACCCGGACCACGCACTCCCCTGTTGGGTGATGTTATTATTTCGGTTCCGATGGCGGAATCACAGGCCAAAATCTACGGGCATTCCGTCGATCAAGAACTTGCCCAGCTCCTCACGCACGGCATCTTGCATTTAGTGGGCTACGACCATGAACGCGGAAAACGGGAAGCTCAACGCATGCGCCGCAAAGAACGTGCGATTCTTCACTCACTGCGCCCGGTCCCTAAAATTCTAGGATAGGATCATTTTCGATGGGTTGGTTGCAACGGTTACAAGACGGACTGACAAAGACCCGTAAAAGTGTACAGGGGTCGCTCAGGCGTCTGATCAGTTCCGGGCCTGATCAAGCCGTGCTTGAAGAAGTTGAAGAAGCCCTGCTGAGTGCGGATGTTGGCGTTCGTGTCGTCGACCGCTTGCTCGAGCAAATTCGTACCGAGGGGGTGTCGACCGATTCCAGCGATCCTCTCCAACCGTTCAAAGACACGCTCGTGAAAATCTTCGATGCCATACCTTCGGCGTCTCTGGAGGACTTGGTTCGACACGGTCCACGCCCCTATGTTCTCCTCGCGATCGGCATCAATGGTGTGGGAAAAACCACGACAGTCGCCAAACTGGGAAAGAAATTTCAGCAAGCGAATCTCCAACCGTTATTCGTCGCAGCTGACACATTCCGGGCCGCCGCCACCGAACAACTTCTGACCTGGGGCAATAGAATCGGCATTGAAGTGATACGCCATCAACAGGGAGCGGACCCGGCCGCTGTCGTGTATGACGGTATGGCGGCAGCAAAGTCTCGAAAAAGCGACGTGGTTCTCATCGATACCGCTGGCCGTCTTCACACAAAAGTCAATCTCATGCAGGAACTCGAGAAAATGAAACGGGTGATCGCCCGTGAACTTCCAGGCGCCCCCCACGAAGTCCTTCTGACGCTCGATGGGACATTGGGCCAGAATACGATCACTCAGGCGAAACAGTTTCATGAGGCATTAGGAGTGACCGGGATTGCGCTCACAAAACTCGACGGGACTGCAAAGGGAGGAGTAGTCGTCGCTCTCGCAGAAGAATTACAGATACCGATACGACTGATTGGAGTAGGCGAAGGAGAAGATGATCTCCAGGATTTTCGAGCCCATGAATTTGTCGACGCCCTGTTGCACATGGATGAGATCTCCAAACCATAAGTTGTCACACATGCCACGCTCACTCACTCTACGATCAATCAATCTCGTGTTCCGGCATCGCCAACGCAACATGCGCTCCCTCCGCTCTATGAGCCTCTTGGTATTATTGGGGCTCATCGGCGTTTTCGCTCACCTCGACTCAACATGGGCAACGCCACCTTACGTTCCTCACCACAACCTCACCATTGCCATCGACCCGCAAAGCCATAGGTTGACCGCTGAGGATCTGATCACGTTTCCTGCGAGCACCGCCTTGCCTGAAACACTGGAATTCACTCTCAACCCCAATTTCAATATTGATCATGTTCGCCTCAATAACCTGCCTCTCCCTCTCACCGATATACTCATACGTCCTGACTCTACGGAAGAAGGATGGCGTATCCGGATTCCCCTACCAAAAGGCCATCAATCTGGCCCCACTCCAACCATCGCCGTTCATTACCATGGTACCGTTACGGACCAGCCTACGGAAATTCCAGGCCTTCGATTCACGACTCCTGACAAAACAACGGGATACATTGGACCTGAAGGCGTGTATCTCACGTCAGAAACGCTCTGGTACCCGACGATGTCCGGCGTGCTTGCCACATTCCACGTACATTCCACCGTCCCGTCTGAATGGGAAACCGTCACTCAAGGCACAGAAGTGTCACACAACACGGCCCATGACCAAACGATCGCTGAATGGGAAATCACCACTCCTAGCGAAGCGTTGACACTCGTCGCCAACCGGTTTGATGTGCAAAAACGCATATGGAAGGGAATCACGATTGCCACCTACTTGTTCCCTGAGGATGGCGACTTGTCCGAACAATACCTTGACGCGACAATTCACTATCTTGATTTCTATATCACATTATTGGGGCCTTACCCCTTTTCCCAATTTGCTGTCGTTGAGAACTTTTTTCCGGCAGGACTCGGACTCCCTTCTTATACCCTGCTGGGAAATCAAATCATCAAACGTGGCTACACACAGCCCTATTCCCTTGGGCATGAAATCGTGCATTCTTGGTTCGGGAACTCCATCTACAATCGATTCTCGGAAGGCAATTGGGTTGAGGGACTCACAACCTACCTGGCCAACTATTACTACGAAGAAGCCCGGACATCCTCGGAAGCCGCGTTACACCAACGCGAACACATGCTGTTCGAGTATAATTTATACACCGATGCGCAACATGAATATGCCATTCGACGATTTCATCACAAAGAAACGCGCATCGACAATGCCATCGGCTACCAGAAAACGGCCCTGGTCTTTCACATGCTGAGGCAGGAAGTCGGGGACGAATACTTTTGGGACGGCATTCGGCAACTCGTCAGGGATTGGACAGGCAGGCATGTCGATTGGCATACTATCGAGCACGTCTTCAGCCGCAGGAGCGGGCGGAATCTTCAGTGGTTTTTTCAACAATGGGTCGAACGCGCCGGGGCGCCTTCAATCAATATTGCTTGGTTTTCAGTGCAGACGGACGTCGAGAATCCTGGTCACTCCGTTCTCCAACTTCGCCTGTCACAACACGCGCCGTATTATCGACTTCGTCTCCCCACCGTCATTCATCTTGCAGACGGAACCAGACATCAGACCATCACCGAACTGACATCTTCCGAAGAAACGTTTCGCTTCTCCGTACCGAGCCGGCCTGTTCGCGTGGTGATCGATCCCGCATATATGATCTTGCAACGACTTACGCGCAGCCAGATTCCTCCCATGTTGAATGCCTGGGTCACCGACTCCAGGCAATCTGTCATATTGGATGAAGCCAACACCTCGACCTATCAGATGGTTCTTCAACGCCTCCGGGCGCAGAACACGGAGATTCTCCAACCATCCTCCTACGGCGACACACTGCCAACTGACCGGTCACTGCTCATCCTCGACTATCCGACCACCAAGCGTCTGGCCGAACATGGACTTGCGGGATGTGAAAAGTTTCTGCATGTTGGCCAAGACTGGATCATGATTCATGACAAAAAGTACGCGGGACCGCATATGGCCTGGCTGGTTTCGTGCGTGCATCCCGATAATCCCGATCATATCGTAAGTCTGTTTTCCGGCGGGTCGCCCTCGGCCATTGCCCGCGTGGCGCGATTGCTGTTCTTTTATGGATGGGATAGCTATCTGATCTTTGAAAACGGTAAGGTCATCGACCGGGGACTATTCGACCCGGCAACGAAACATCTTGATATCTCATTACCAGCAGCCTAAGGAGTTGTCATTGAGTATTTTTCAGAACCTCCCACGACCTCATGCATTCAATCTGACCATGGGACTATTACTGAGTGCATTAATTGCCCCCATGATTGCTCATGCGGAAACACAAGACGTACGGCCCGTGACGGCTGAGCCTCACCTCAAGAACATCCGTCAACTGACATCAGGGGGACGGAATGCCGAAGCCTATTTTTCATTCGATGGCCTCACGTTGGTATACCAATCGACCTTGGGCCTTCAAGACAAGACGCCACGGGATTGTTATCAGATCTACACCATGGATTTAGATGGGACCAACAAGCGACTAGTGAGCACCGGGTTTGGGGCGACAACCTGCGGCTACTTTTTTCCAGGAGACCGCCGAATCCTGTTTTCGTCGACACATATGCGAAATCCCAACTGCCCCCCTGCTCCCAAGCGGACGAAGCAATATCGATGGGCTTTGGATGACTATGATATTTTTTCGGCCCATATCAGCGGAAGAGACCTTCAACGATTGACCTCAACTCCGGGGTATGATGCAGAGGCGACCGTGTCCCGAGACGGCAAAACCATTGTTTTCACCTCGATGCGAAACGGAGATCTGGATATTTATCGCATGAATATTGACGGAACCAAGGTCACACAACTCACCCATGAGATCGGGTACGATGGAGGCGCATTCTTTTCACCGGATAATACACGCATCGTCTATCGCGCCAGCCACCCTCAAACCCCTGAAGCTCGACAAGCGTATCAAGACCTCCTCGCACAAAATCTCGTCGAACCCTCAAACCTGGAAATTTTCATCATGAACGCCGATGGGACGAACCAACATCCCATCACCCACAACGGGGCGTCTAATTTTGCTCCGTACTTTTTTCCTGACAATACACGAATTATCTTTTCGTCGAACGTTGGCTCACAAACAACGGACAAAAGCCGCCCGACGTTTCATCTCCATGCCATCACGGATGCAGGAGAGGCCCTTGAGCAGATCACGACAAAGGGCCATTTCAATAGTTTTCCGATGTTTTCCCCAGATGGCTCACAATTAGTCTGGGTCTCTGACCGCAATGCCACCGGCCAGCGCGAGTTTAACGTTTTTCTGGCCGATTGGGTTCCGTGAGGAGACGAGAACAATCCCTGGCCAGGTGAGAAGGAGTGATTCCATCATTTCTTCAATCATGCTTTCAATGTGACTCTCCAGCAACACCTTCGGCCATTCCTCCTCATGCCGCTCTTCCTGTTTGCGCCCTCGCTGTAGTGATCGTCATCGGGGGATTGAGCGCATTGTCGCAGATCGACTTTCCAGTCATCCAGTTTATTCGCGCTACGCCTGTCCCATTTCTCGAACCGTTCGGACGCATCGGCAACCAGCTCGGCCATGGCTCCACGTTAGTCATCTTGTCAGGCCTGGCGCTGTTGTCGGGCTATATCGGAAAACGCCAGAAGCTCCTGTTCGTGGGCGTACAATCGCTCTTGGCTCATGCCCTTGCCGGACTCATCACGCAAATCATCAAACATACCGTTGGGCGACCGCGCCCAAGACTTGCGCACCAGGATCACTGGGAAATCGGGCCATCATTTCAAAGCGGGCTAGATGCCTTTCCTTCTGGCCATTCTTCAGCCTCGTTTGCTGTGGCCGCGGTCTTTGCCAGGCATTTTCCTCGCTACGCATGGATGCTTTATCTGACAGCAGCCTCCGTCGCCTTCAGCCGCATTATTAAAGGCTCTCACTTTCCTACGGACGCTTGCGCGGGAGCCTTCATAGGCTATGTGATCGGGACGATCGTTTCACGGCCATTACGACAATGGAGAACAACAGGTATCGATTCACTGGTGACAGGACTTCCATTCTTCATCACAGCTACAGGGCTCTTATGGATCGCCGTTCAAAAGCCATCCATGGAGGTCCTCTACGTGATGATTTCCGGAACAGGGGTACTCGTCGCAGCCTTAGGATATAGTGTCCGACTTCGCGAACGGTTTGCGAAATCAAGAACTGAGCAGGATAGTCACCGCAGACTCAGGATCAGTTCGCTCTTCATGACCATGGGTTTGGCCCTCTGTACTGGGTCATTCCTTATTATCGTACTCTCAGCTTTATCAGGTGTCGCTTGGTGGCTTGCCTATGCCCATCAGGATGAGGTGAGTGAGCATACTGCTCTTAGAGAGACCACCGGTCATGCGTTACCAGCCACGGCACAGGAAGGACTGTTGGGAATTGGACTCCTCCTCATGTTGGGGCTCATCTACTCAGCACGAGGATTGATTCCATTGCTGTAACGACAGACAGGGCAGTGAGAGCGAGAGAGCGAATGCACATGCGGTCCAGCGGGTGGAAATCTATCCACTCTTCACAATTTCACATCTCAACCGTGCAGAAGCTATGTGAAACGATGACATGCATGTCCCATTCATCGTTCCTTCACGAGTGATTCGCTGGCGAGAAGAGAAAACCCGTTGTTTTTTAGGACTTCTGGATAGTCGGAGACTGATGCGGGCAACTTCCCGCGAAGATGAGACTGCAGGATAATCATTGTTCGCCCTGCTGTCTTTACATGAGGTTGAAATTTCTCATCCTCTCCCGGATTAATCTGGTAAATCTTGCGTTGGGCATAGAACGTCAAGGAGGGACGTTTTCGTCCAAACTGAATCAACCGGTCCTCCTTTGAGAGATTCATGGCAGCGATCCTGGCTAACTCCTGGGGCGGATCGATAAAAAAGTGACTGAATTTGGGCAGGGCAAACGAGACGACGCTCAACACGAACACGGCCATCATTCCTCCGGCCACGCCAAACCCATACAGGCGTTTCGCTTGATCCTCCAGACAATACCGGACGCCCATCGTTCCGATAATCACGACCAAGCCAAGCATGACGGGAATGAGTTGGACATCCATCTGGCTCGCGGCCGGAAACTCCTCCGTCATCTTGTTCACGAACGTGTTATAGACCGCTGGAGCCGCAGCCAGGGCCAAGCCAAAAATATAACCAGTCGCGATCAATACTCTTCTGCTTACCGTCAGGCCTACCGGAGAAGGCTCCTGGAGAGACCGCACCCAAAACAGGGCGACGATGATGGCGGCAGACGGATAGAGCGGGAAAATATAATGGGGTAATCTTGTCGCTGAGAGCGTAAAAAACACCAGGATCCCGACGATCCATAGTCCTGAAAACATGAGAAGCTTTTGCTCAGGAGTCGCCACACAGGTCTTAGCTCTGAAGCCGTTACAGTCTCTCAGTATTTGATAGAGCGATGCGGGGAGAAAGGCACTCCAGGGGAAAAATCCGAGTAACAACACAGGAATATAGAAGAGAATGGTGCCGCCATGACCTTCCATGGGATTGGCAAAACGACCGGTTGTATTCGCTCGCGCCGCAGCCAGATAATCGGTTCCATGAATACTGAACATGGCGACATACCAGGGTGCCGCGATCACACACACAATCAACATGCCCAACAATGGAAAGCCTTTCTTCCAGAAAACGTTCCATTGTCTGGTTATGAACAGGTAAGGAATGGCGGCTACAAGAGGAATAATGATTCCCACCGGACCTTTCGCTAACATGGCACAGGCCATCCCGACGTAAAAGCCGCCAAAGGCCCATCGCCTGGTGTCCTCCTCCCCTTCCAAGCCTACCCAAAAACCATAGCCAGCCAAGGTTGTAAAAAACACCAACTCCGGGTCGGTCAGCACCATACGACAGATACCGATCGTCTCAAGGTTTAACAGCAGGATAAGTGCGCCGAAGAGAGCGACCCGTGCTCCCATCATTTTGGCCAGAAAACCATACTGCAAAAGAATCAGCCCAACCCCAAAGACGGCTGATGGGAATCTGGCGGCAAATTCGTTGACGCCAAACACGGCGTAAGACAGGCTGAGCAGCCAATACACAAAGGCCGGCTTGGCATAGCGGGGTTCATAGTTTAATGTCGGAGAAATCCAATCTCCCGTCTCCAACATTTCACGACCAGCTTCGGCATTGCTGCCTTCATCTCGATCCGTTAACCCAAGCCCGCCAAGGTTGACGAATAACAGAAGGCTCGCCAGGACCAGCAGGAGGAATACATCACGTACCGTGGAGGAATTGGCTGGAGCTGCGGAAGAAGGAAAGAAGGATGCGTTAGCCACTCGGCACTCGCTTCTGAGCCCGATGAATCAGGACAAGATTTCTGAGATAGACGACGGCGCCAACGCTCTGTCCCGCGATAAACACAGGATCTTTCCGGTAAATGGCGTAACATAAGACGATCAGACTCCCCACAAGACTCATGTACCAAAAGGGGATGGGAATGCTACTCTCGTTCTTGCGTTCCGAGACAACCCATTGGAGCACCCAACGACAAAAGAATAAACTCTGTCCGAAAAAACCAATCGTTACCCATATCACTTCAGTCGATGGCATTATGAAGTACCCTGAAGGTCACGACTAAACGATAGATGCGGAATGATCAAGACGCCATTCGCCATTGAGGAGAGTGTGGTCGTCATATGTCCTCTCTCACTCCGAGACATCCTGTCGACTGGATTGTTTGACCGTATAGTTCAGGGCTCGACTCTGCATCCAACGAACGGCAAAGAGGTCATAGAGACTGGCAAATAACCGGTTGCCGACACCATATTTCGATTGCCCGTGAATGCGAGGAAAATGCTGAACCGGAATTTCCGTCACCGTGAAACCATACATCTGCGCCAAGGCTGGGAAAAAGCGGTGCATCCCCTTAAATAACGGAATACGATCAAGGACTGAACGATGAAAGACTTTCAGAGAACATCCGGTATCGTGAATGCCATCATGAATGACCGCATTTCGCACGCTATTAGCCAGACGGGATGACCAACGCCGAATCACATCGTCGTTACGTCGTTCACGTCTTCCACACACCACATCATAGTGATTCGCCAATGGCAACAGCCTGCCGATATCGACGGGATCATATTGTAAATCACCGTCCAACGTGACGATCAACGCCCCCTTCGCATGACGAAACCCGGCATCGAATGCTGCCGTTTGCCCATAATTACGATCGAAAGAAACGACACGGACCTCGGCATGTTCCTTCATGAGGTCTTGGAACACACGGGCACTGTGATCAGTACTCCCGTCATCGACAAACACGATCTCAAATGCCGCGCACTGAGATTCCTCACGGCTCCTCAAGAAGGTAAGCAGCTGATCAGACAGCGGAAGAATGTTCTCCCGTTCATCTTTCATCGGAATGACAACCGAGATCCACGGTTGAGCGTCAAAAGTCATAGAGGAAGGGCAATTCGATCCATTACTGGTGAAGTAAGGGGAATAAGGTCGAGGCAACGATTCTGACCTTCTCCCACTTTTTCATGACCAAAAAGTTGACCGCAAATTTGATGCTCATGTAAGGTTGACGACGGTTTTCAACCATTGGCTGGAAGGAGAAACGACACCATGACCGATGACATCATGCAGGCATATCTAGATGTTGAAAAAGCCATGCAACACTATACGACCGTCCTGAATGAATACGTCGCTACGCTGCAAGCAACGCCTGACGCCAACAAGACGAAATTAGAGCGGATGAAGGCTGGGACGCGGGCCATGCAGGACAGTAGTGGAATTTATTTATCGTACGCGAAGTTTGTCGCCTATGGGATGCCGGAAAGCGAAGAACTGATCGAAGACGATATCCAAACGTAACCCGCCATCAGGAAATATGCCTTCACGCTAAATGTGATGACTGGTCGGGGCGAGCCGATTTGAACGGCCGACCTCTCGCACCCCAAGCGAGTGCGCTACCGGGCTGCGCCACGCCCCGACGTCCATTCGTGTACGTTCTTTATTTAATGCCCATCGAGTAACTTCAAAATATTCTTCAATTCCGTCTTCGCCTTCTTGACTCGTTCGCCACTGAGAGTTGAGTTGGTCGATGTTCGCTTTCGACGGTACCAGTACCGCTTCAATCCGGCGATGGTATAGCCCTCTTCATACAGCATTCGCTTGATCTCTATCACCGTTTCAATATCGGCTTGCGAATACACTCGATGACGCCCCTGGCTTTTTCGGGGGCGAAGAAAACTAAACTCTGACTCCCAAAAGCGCAAGACATAAGCCGGGAGTTTGGTAATGCTCGCGACCTCACCAATCTTATAACTTGTCTTCTCTGGTTGCTTGGTCTCCACCTTCATGAACGCCGTCACCGAAGGAGTCTTCACACGCCTCACATGTTAAGAGTTGACATGTTTTTTAAATAATTGGCTGGGTCGAAACGTTACAACGCGCCTTGGGGTGATGGCAATTTCTTCACCCGTTCGTGGATTCCGTCCCTTGCGTTCCCCTTTGCTTCTCACGATAAAGTTCCCAAATCCAGCAATTTTGATCGCCTCTCCCTTTTTGAGACTCTCTTTGAGAATGTTTAGGACATCTTCAACTCGATCCATGGCCTCCGTCTTGGAAAGTCCCACCTTTTCACAAATGATGTTGGCAACATCAGCCTTTCTCATAATCCCCCTCAATCCTCGATTATCGGTGGATAGTAGTATTGACGAGCTTCAACGACCTCATTGAAGAACTGATTCTCAAAATTACAAGCGATCTCTTAAAATGTCAAGGAATAACAACAACTTAAACTCAATCTTCTGTTCTGACAATGAGGACTGGAATTATGATGAAGGCCGCTCTTCCTGTAAGAGCTTGTATTCGATACTATCTACCAATGCTTGCCAACTGGCTTCAATGATATTGTCCGACACCCCGACCGTCGACCACTTGCTTTTATGATCTCCCGATTCAATTAAGACTCGTACCCGAGAGCCTGTCCCTTGGCTTCCAGACAATACGCGAACTTTATAATCCAGTAATTTGACGTCTTTCAATTGTGGATAAAATTTTTCAAGCGCCTTTCTCAAGGCATTGTCGAGGGCGTTAACTGGACCATCCCCAATCGCCGCTGTATGCTCGACGACTCCGCCAACTTTCACCATGATCGTGGCTTCGGACACTACCGGTTGTTCATTGGTCTGCCGTTTTTCGATGATCACACGACAACCCAAGAGGTCAAAAAACGGCGTATGTTCACCGAGTGCCTTCTTGACCATTAATTCAAACGATCCCTCCGCGCCTTCAAATTGATAGCCTTCGTATTCACGATCTTTCAAGGCAGACAAGAGCGTTTGCACATGCTCATGTTCCTTCGGTACGCGAAGCCCCAAGGTTTCCATCTTTCCAAGGACGGCACTCCTCCCGCTGTTGTCGGATATGAGAACACGCCGATGATTTCCGACATCTTCAGGACTGATATGTTCATAGGTCACCGGATTTTTTTGGACCGCGTGAATATGAACGCCGCCTTTATGGGCAAACGCCGTATCTCCGATATACGGTTGACGTTTATTCGGCAAAAGATTGGCGATGTCGGATACGTACATCGAAACCTGTCGAAGGTGGGCCAATCGCCCTTCCCCCAATACCGGCTGCTTCATCTTCAGCTCAAGATTGGCGATGATCGAACAGAGATTCGCATTCCCGCACCGCTCGCCAATTCCATTGATCGTTCCCTGAACTTGCCGGGCTCCAGCATTGATCGCGACGATAGAATTGGCGACTCCCAACTCAGCATCATTATGGGCATGAATACCGAGCGGGACCGAACATTCCTTCTTCACCGCACTGAATATTTCTTGGATTTCCCACGGCATCGACCCGCCATTGGTATCACAGAGCACGATGCGCGAAGCCCCGGCCTCTTCGGCTTTCTTCAGCGTTTTCATCGCATAATCGGCGTCTGTTTTATACCCGTCAAAAAAATGTTCCGCATCGTAAAAAACACGACGGCCTTGGTCACAGAGATAGGTGATTGAATCGCCGATCAATGCAATATTTTTTTCTAAGGAAGTTCCTAAGGCCTCGGTGACATGTAAGGTCCAACTCTTGCCGAATAGCGTGACGGTCGTGGTTTCGGCGGACAACAAGGCTTGAAGATTCGGGTCGGTTTGTACAGCATGGTCGGCCTTTCGAGTCGAACCAAACGCCACGATGGTCGCTTGCGCCAACGGCGTAGTCTTCATCACCCGAAAAAATTCAATGTCCTTGGGATTGGCGCCTGGCCACCCACCCTCAATGTACTGAATGCCCAATTCATCCAGCTTTAACGCAATATGCACCTTGTCTTCGACGGAAAAACTCACATCTTCAGCCTGCGCGCCATCGCGAAGGGTCGTATCGTAGATCTCTAACGAGCGGGAATCTGACCGTGTATCCATATCGGCTAATGACCTACTAAAGTACTCGAGAAAAACCGTTTATTTTGAGAACGAGGGAGCCTTATCCAATTCAAATTCATTATGCAGGGCACGTAAGGCCAGCTCCAAATACTTTTCTTCGACGACACATGACACTTTAATCTCCGAAGTGCTGATCATCATAATATTGATCCCTTCACGGGACAGTGCTAGAAACATGCGAGCAGCAATGCCTGAATGTGAACGCATGCCAACACCCACGAGCGATACCTTGGCGATATCGTCCTTCACTTCCACTTCACGAGCATTAATCGTCTCAGCGACCTTTTTGATAAGACCCAGAGTTTGAGCGAGCTCTCCACGGGGAACAGTAAAGGAGATATCCGTGAGGGCGTCTTGACTGACGTTCTGGATGATCATATCGACATTCACCCCAGCCTCGGCGACCGCGCCAAAGACTTGCGCCGCAATTCCCGGGCTATCGGGCACTCCGACCACGGTGACTTTCGCTTGATTCTGATCTCCAGCCACCCCTGAAACGGAAACTTGTTCCATATCTGCATGCTCTCGTGTCACTAATGTTCCCTGCCCTTCCGTAAAACTTGATTTGACTTCCAATGAAACTTGATGCTTAGCCGCAAATTCCACAGAACGTGTCTGCAAGACTTTTGCGCCTAAACTGGCTAATTCTAACATTTCTTCGTAAGAAAGTACGCTAAGCCGCCTGGCATTGGGCACCACATTGGGGTCGGCCGTATAAATTCCATCAACATCAGTATAGATCACGCATCGATCAGCCTTTAAGGCGGCGGCCAGAGCCACGGCGGTCAGATCTGACCCTCCCCGTCCCAATGTTGTCACATCGGAAGACTCATTGATACCTTGAAATCCGGCGACGATAGGCACGGTTCCATCGGCTAACGCTGCTTTCACACGATCTGCCGCGATGCTGGAGATACGAGCCTTTGTATGGGAGTTGTTCGTCACGATACCAACCTGCCGGCCTGTAAATGACCGAGCCCGAACGCCGCGTTCTTTGAGCGTCATAGCCATAAGCGAAATCGTGACTCGCTCACCGGAAGACAGCAACATATCCAATTCTCGCTCATCCGGGAGGGGACTGATCTCACGAGCCATCCTCAACAGCCGGTCAGTTTCTCCGCTCATGGCTGACAGGACGACAACCAGTTGATGGCCTTCTCGCGCAGTTCGTTCGATCAATTCAGCCACAGCATGGATTCGTTCCATGCTTCCCACCGACGTGCCTCCGTATTTCTGAACCAGGAGCGCCATCAGGAAACCCCTAAGGCCAACACACGGGAGGCAATTTTCGTGGCGTCCCGTGGCACTCCGGTCAAGGCATGAATTTCATCGAACATGGATTGCGAGACAGAGGAACCCGCCTCGGCGTTCGTGACCATGGCGTATGGTGTAGGAGAACGAGGAGAGTCGAACTCATCCTCATCGGCACGATTGGCGACGACCAAAAGACGGGAATCACGTGTTTCAGTCAGAGATTTCATGAGTGGACCCACCACGAGCTCATCAAATTGTTCCACGGCATCAATCGAGGCCTGAGCATCCGTTGATCGATCCATATACGGAATTGGCACATGGACGTACACAAGGTCTCGTGACTCCAGCTCATCCAGACATCTCTGGACATAGACACGAAAATCATCCAAGGCTGTACTCTCCCCCTCAAGGACAGGGCTCACAACATCCATGCCCGCGCGGATTGCGATGCCACGATGAATGCTTGAAGGTGAAATCGTCATACTTGGTATGGCCCATCGGTCTTTCCATTGGGGTAATTCGATCGCTTTTCCTGGTCCCCAAAGCCAGAGACAATTCGCAGGAGGGCGCTGCGCTGCTTCCCGTTCTTGATTAATGGGATGGTGGCGCAAAAGAACTCGTGAAGCTTCCATCAGCTCTTTCATGACATCCGCCCCCATGCCTGTCGGTAGATACGGCCCGAGATGGTGTCCTTGCGCAGTGCGAGGATGATGGCAACGACACCGTATGGTACTACCAATCCATACCATCAAATGTCGATGACATTCTCCAGTGTAAAATTGAATGGTTTCAGACCCAAGTTGCTCATTAATCTCAGCGATTAATTCTCGTGCATCCTCCGTCTCTATGCCACCTGCCGTACAATCCGTCAACGTTAGGGACGACCCTAATTTCTTGGTCTCTTCACGGCCATTGAGCGAACCAATCGTCACAAAATGACAAAGAAACGCGATATCCTGCTTCTCTAGCACTACTTCAAGACTGGCGGCTTCAAATGGGCCAAGACCCGAGTAATACCTACTCGGGTCATACCCCAGTAAAGCCAAATGGGTGACTTGACTCGAAAGTGAATACGCTTCTGAAGGCAACGTCAGGTACCCTAATTCACCCTGCGTAGCCATTTGATCGAGGTTTGGAGTCCGAGCGATTTGGAGAAGGGTACGTCCTTCAAACTCAGGAAGGGCGACTGTCGAAAGGCCATCACCCTGGACAATGATCGTTTTCATTGTCAATCACAATTCTCTCATGACGGTCATGAATGGTGAACCACTATAAATCGGAGAAGATCCGAGCATTTTATGATAAGACGGCTGCCACTTCTTCACGATTGGCCCGAACTGTCAACGGTTTTGGCGAAATATTCATCGCCGTGTCAGGATCTTTGAGACCGTGTCCGGTCAACGTGCAGACAACCGTCATTCCTTCGCTCAGTTGCTTCGCCTTATTCATGTTGATCACCCCGGCAACGGATGTGGCTGAGGCTGGCTCACAAAACACCCCTTCCTCTCGAGCAATCATTCGATAGGCGCTGAGGATTTCCTCATCCGTGACCATATTGATGAGACCATGTGATTCTTCCACGGCTTTCATGGCCAATTGCCAGCTCGCCGGATTACCGATCCGTATGGCCGATGCGACGGTTTTCGGCTGCTCTATCACGTATCCATGAACGAGGGGAGCAGACCCTTCGGCCTGAAAGCCTATCATGCGAGGCACATTCCTGACCTGGCCAGCTGAATAATATTCCTGATACCCCTTCCAATAGGCGGAAATATTCCCCGCATTGCCAACGGGAAGGACATGAAGCGTCGGAGCCATTCCCAATTGATCACAGACCTCCATCGCCGCCGTTTTTTGACCTTCTAACCGAAACGGATTAATCGAGTTCACCAGCTCAAACTCGTCATCTCGACAGAGCTCCTTGACGATAGTGAGCGCCTGATCAAAGTTTCCCTCAATTTGAATAACTGTGGCTCCATGCATGACCGCCTGAGTCAGCTTACCGAGCGCAATGTTCCCGGCCGGTATTAACACATAGACTGGAATACCAGCCTTGGCCCCATACGCAGCGGCAGCAGCGGATGTGTTCCCTGTCGAGGCACACATCACAGCTCTTGCCTTTTTTTCCAGCGTTTTGGAAACGGCCAGGGTCATCCCGCGGTCTTTGAATGAGCCAGTGGGATTGGCTCCTTCTATTTTTAAATACAAATCCACCCCTGGGCAAATGCGTTGGGCCAGCCGTGTCGCATGCACCAGAGGGGTATTGCCTTCAAGAAGTGAGACAACCGGAGTCTCCTTACTCACAGGAAGAAACTTTCGATATTCTTCAATAATTCCTCGCCAGGGAATCATACATTCACCATCCTCACGTTGTTATCTGCTTCACGTCTCTGAGGCTTCGATTCGCAAAAGCGTAGCTGGCTCAGAAACAAACGGCATACGGTTAATAGCCTCCAATGCCGTCTGCATGGCTCGTTCAGAAGAACGATGTGTCATAATGACCAAAGGCACCGTCTGTCCCTGCCTCCGGCCCTTTTGCAGCACTGAAGAAATGCTGATATGTTGCTCGCCCAATGCTCCGGAAATTTTCGATAAGACGCCAGGTTCATCTAAAACCATGCACCGCAAATAGTACATGCTCGAAATCTCATGAATCGGCCGAATCCGGATGGGCATCCTCTTCGCCCATTGATAGGATGCGATAGGAACACGTCCAGACACGTGCTTCAAGCGATTCCTCGCTACGTCCACGATATCACTCACAACGGCACTAGCCGTGGCGAGAGAACCCGCCCCCTGTCCGTATAACACCACATCACCGACCGCATCACCCACTAGATGAATCGCGTTATAGACTCCCCCAACTTGAGCGATCGGCGACGAAGAGGGGACGAGAGTCGGATGTACGCGCGCTTCAATTTCTCCTCCCTGATACTTAGCGATACTCAACAGTTTAATCGTATAACCAAACTCCAAAGCGACTTCGATGTCCATGGTCGACAACTTCGAAATGCCTTCAGTATGAATCTCTTTGATATTGACGGGAGTGCCAAACGCCAAATTGACGAGAATAGCCAGTTTATGCGCTGCGTCCACCCCCTCGACATCAAAGGTGGGATCGGCTTCGGCGTACCCTTCCTCTCTCGCATGGTGAAGCACCTCGTCAAAACTCTTTCCTTCTTCAGTCATTTTGGTCAGAATATAATTCGATGTTCCATTCATGATCCCAAACATCGAGGAAATAGAATTTGCCACCAACCCTTCCGTCAACGATTTGATGATCGGGATGCCTCCCCCAACACTCGCCTCAAATCCGAGATCAACACCAGCTGATGTCGCCGCGTGAAAGATCTCTTCCCCATGTACGGCCAATAACGCTTTATTGGCCGTGACGACCGATTTGCCCTGCGCGATAGCCTGGAGAATAAACCGTTTAGCGGGATCGTAGCCTCCGATTAACTCCACGACAATATCGACGTCCGGGTCCTGGATCACCGATTCTGCGTCCGTCGTCAATATTCCATCAGGCAAAGCGATTCCGCGATCTGTCGTGATATCAAGGTCGACAATCCGCACCAGATCAATCGGCACACCCACGCGCCTTGTGATGACTTCCGAATTCCCAAGAAGGACCTTGGCCACGCCACATCCAACAGTCCCCAACCCGATAAGCCCGACAGTAATCCTGGGTTTCATCAGCTTCCATTCCCCAATTTCAAAGCATGTTTCATTCCGCGTACGGCTTGATAGATACGGTGTTCGTTCTCCACCAGCGCAAATCGGACGTGTTCATCACCTCCATCACCAAACCCGATTCCCGGCGATGCCGCGACTTTTGCCTCACGCAATAATAATTTAGAAAACTCTAATGACCCCATTCCTCGAAATGCTGGTGGAATCCGAGCCCACACGAACATAGTCGCACGTGGATAATCCACCTGCCATCCGATTCGGTTGAGACCGTCGACCAATGCGTTGCGTCGCCGCTTGTACCGGTCAACAATCTCCTCGACACAGTGTTGAGGGCCATTCAAGGCGATGATGCTCGCGATTTGAATCGGTTGGAACATGCCGTAATCCAAGTAGCTCTTAATCTTGGTCAAGGCGCCAACCATCTCGGGATTCCCCACACAAAACCCCACCCGCCAACCCGGCATATTGTAGCTTTTCGAGAGTGAATAAAATTCGACACCGACCCGTTTCGCCTCAGGCACCTCAAGAAGACTTGGAGCACGATACCCATCAAAGACAAGGTCGGCATAGGCTAAATCATGGATAAGCCACACGTCATTCTCTAAGGCGAACGCGACAATTTTCTTGAAAAATTCCACATCGACGACACTGGTCGTTGGATTATGCGGAAAACTCATCATCAGAATCTTCGGCCGTGGTTGAGTTTGCCGGTATGCTCTGGTCAAGTTCTCGAAGAAGTCTTCTGCGGGATTGAGTTCAACTCCGCGCACTTCCCCTCCGGCAATGATGACGCTATACATATGAATGGGATACGTTGGAGTGGGCGTCAGGACAACATCCCCCGGACCAACCATCGCCAACGCTAGATGCGCCAGCCCTTCCTTGACCCCCAGAGTAACGATGGCCTCACGTTCCGGATCTAAGTCAACATCATATTTCCGCTTATACCATCCGCAAATCGCATGGCGAAGTTTGGTGATGCCTCGGGAGGCCGAATACCGGTGATTTCTCCCATTCCTGGTCGCCTCAGTTAATTTATCGACAATATGTGGAGGAGTCGCCTGATCAGGATTCCCCATCCCCAGATCAATGATATCCTCGCCACGCTGACGCGCCTCGAGTTTCAGCGACTGAACCTGGGCAAACACATAGTGTGGTAAACGCTCGATGCGATAAAAAGGTGTCATGACATCCAGTGAGAAATTCGCAGGCTAGTGTCGTCTTTCAAGAGTCGGAAACATGATCATCATGTCGGGGCTTCCAGTCATCCTGATTGCTGGTCATCAAGACACCAAGCCTCGAACGTTTTCCTTCATGACAATTCACGACACGCATCTGGCGAGAGAGTACAAAACCTGACTTCTTCGACAGCTTTCTATTCTAAATCAGCCATCTCAGGCAGTCAATTTGATTTCCCCTGAACGCCGCTTCAAAATGAAAGGCAACAGATCCACAATCTCAATCAAACTTACTTTCTTGCGGGCATAATTTCACTTCTGACATAATGCCACTCCTTTCTACCAAGACCAAGAGTCTGGCCTACTATTCCCGTAAACACGAGGCATGCAATGGCAAGATTAGGCGTCAATGTTGACCATATAGCCACCCTTCGCCAGGCACGAGGCGGTCATGAACCAGACCCCATCATGGCGGCCACATTGGTCGAGTTGTCTGGCGGTGACGGCATTGTCGTCCACTTGCGAGAAGATCGACGCCATATCCAAGATCGTGACCTGACCCTTTTAAAGGAAATCGTCCAGACTCAACTCAATCTAGAGATGGCCGCAGACGAAGCCGTAGCGAAAATTGCTCTCAATATTAAACCTGACATGGTCACACTCGTTCCCGAACGCCGCCAGGAATTGACGACCGAAGGAGGACTAGCCGTTGTAGAACGGAAAGATCGCATACACGACATGGTCCAACTTCTGCATGATGGCGGTATTCCCGTCAGTCTGTTTATCGATCCCGACCAACAGCAAATCAGGGCTGCCCACAAGGTTCATGCTGACGCCATTGAACTGCACACTGGACGATATGCAAACACCCGAAATCCAGATGAACGACAGGCTGAATTCAAAGCGCTCGAACAATCGGCAAAACTGGCGCATAAACTGGGGCTAGGGGTGAATGCCGGACACGGCTTAAACTACCACAATGTTCAACGACTCACCGAAATCCAGGAAATCGTCGAATTCAACATCGGCCACAGCATCATTGCTCGAGCGGTATTGGTCGGCCTCCAACAAGCGGTCCGAGAGATGAAAGCTCTCGTCGCCTGATTGAACAAGAACAGAGTCATCCACCCCCATACCCACAGTCCACTCAATACTGGTCGCCGTACCCATGACTTATTACAAAAGCCATAGAGACAGTCGGGATCACCTGGTTCGTTTTCCACTCGTCACTGCCGCCCAAATGCAATCACTCGATCAACGCACGATCGATGAGGCCAAGGTCAGAGGAACAATACTCATGGAACGGGCCGGACATGGCGTTGTTCAGGTGCTGGAACACATCTTTGGTTCACCAGGAAACATCCCCATCACTATCCTCTGTGGTAAAGGCAACAATGGAGGAGATGGCCTCGTCATCGCTCGTCTCCTTAAACAAAAGCGAGCTCGAGTCGTGGTGGTACTGTTGGACAAACCTCACACGCTCACGAAGGATGCTCAAAGCATGTACCGCCGGCTTCGTAAGCTTGCTCCTTCTCTCATCAAAATCCAACCTTCAGACGAAGCTCTTCGTACATCCATCCAAAAGGCTTCCCTCATTGTTGATGCCCTACTTGGAACAGGATTGTCTTCCGCCGTCAGAGAGCCGTACTATTCTGCCATTGAATACATGAATGATGTTTCTGTACCTTGCCTTGCCGTTGATCTTCCGTCCGGCATCAATAGCGACACCGGTGAAATTATGGCCATCGCCACAAAAGCGCAGGTTACCGTGACATTTGGTTGCCCTAAAATCGGCCTTTACTTAGGCAATGCGATCAACTATGCCGGCCAGATCACCACGGTTGATATTGGGATTCCCCGACAGTATGTCCAAGAATTAGATACCTCGTGTTTCCTGTTGACTCCTGCCGCAATCTCGCCTTGGCTCCCCATCAGAGAAAAGGATTCTCATAAAGGTACGTTTGGCCATGCCGGGATGATCGCAGGCTCACCGGGTAAAACTGGATCGGCTGCCTTAGCGGCTCGAGCCGCATTGCGCGTTGGAGCCGGGTTGGTCACCGTCGCGACACCTCAATCGGCACAGCCAGGGTTGGATGCGAAACTCTTCGAACCCATGACCCAGGCAATGCCGGAAACATCAACGCACACATTGGGTCTCAATGCCCTCCTGCCTCTACTCGATTTTTCAAAAAACCTCACAGCGATGGCCGTGGGACCAGGGATCGGGACGGATGTTGAGACCGGAGAAATGATCAGAACATTGCTTCCACAACTGTCACAGCCCTGTGTGGTCGATGCGGATGCCTTGAATATTCTTGCGAAAGACCTGTCGGTGCTTTCCGCACGTAAAGGCGCGACCATTCTTACCCCACACCCGGGAGAAATGGCCAGGCTTGTCGGTCATTCTTCGGCAAAAGTGATCAACCAAAACCGCCTTGGCATTGCCAGAAAATTCGCCAAGAAACATGGAGTCATTCTCGTATTAAAAGGCGCTCGAACCATCATCGCCAATCCTGACGGAGACATCGCCATTTGTGATACTGGAAACCCCGGAATGGCAAGTGCAGGAATGGGGGATGTCTTGACCGGAGTGATCGTGAGCTTTTTGGCCCAAGGCCTGATGCCCTGGGAAGCAGCCTGTACCGGCGTTTGCCTACATGGATTAGCCGGAGATCTGGCAGCCAAAATGGTCGGGGAAGCAGGCTTGATAGCGACTGACCTCGTTGAACATCTTCCGCACGCGATTCAGAGTATTGTTTCTCAAGAATAGCGTCTATTGCCAATCATCAATATGTCGACACTTGCCCATGAACAGACGGGAGATGAATGGACCATAACCCTGGCGTCGGTCACAGCTACCGAACAATTTGGGCATGCGGTAGGATCTCACTGTACCGGAGGAGAGATCATTGCTTTACGAGGAGACCTGGGTGCAGGAAAAACCGTCATGGTTAGAAGCCTGGCAGCCGCCGTCGGCATTGACTCCACCCTTGTGACGAGTCCCACCTTCACGCTCATTCATGAATACGAAGGTCGACTGAGGGTTATCCATGCAGACCTTTATCGAATCGATACCCCCCAGGAGCTCGCACAAATTGGGTTACATGAATACTTCTCTCCTTCCTCGCTGACTCTGATTGAATGGGCAGAGCGGATGGGAGACACCCTCCCGCCTGATTACCTTGAAATCGAACTCGAACACCGACAGCCGACAGAACGAAAGGCTACGATAAGAGCCACAGGTCTGCGAAGTCGCGATCTTGCTCGCAAAGCTCTCGAACAATGGACTTCGAACTGGTAACCATGAGGATGATGCCTGAAGATGAGTGAAGCAGACCACACGCCATTAATGCGGCAATATCGAGAGATCAAGGCCAAGAATCAAGAAGCCATCTTGTTCTTCCGTGTCGGGGATTTTTATGAAATGTTTTGTGAGGATGCGGAAGAAGCCTCACAACTCTTGGATATCGTCCTGACCTCTCGCGGGAAAAACAAGGACATTCCGATCCCTTTGTGCGGAGTCCCTTATCATGCGGCTACCGGGTATATCGCCAAACTCCTGAAAGCGGGAAGAACCGTCGCACTCTGCGAGCAAGTCGAAGATCCCAAGACAGCGAAAGGTCTTGTCCGCCGGGAAGTCGTTCGACTCTACACGCCAGGAACCTTGTTTGACAGTGAGCTTCTCCCCTCAAACGAGTCGAATTTCCTCGCGGCGATCTCCGGCTCGCCTTCGCATGCATCCTCCCATTCAAATCACGAAATGGCCTGGGGCCTGGCAACACTTGAAATGTCAACGGGAGAGTTTTGGATCATCGAGTTTCCGCCCTCGGATCAACATGAATCGTTGATCGACGAATTGGGCCGCCTCGAACCTCGGGAGCTCATTCATCCATCATCCGATTCGTCAGAGTTGCAGAAGATTCTGAAACACTTTCCGGACTGCAGGCTGGTCCCTCAAAAAGACAACTCCTTCGATCTCCATGACAATCAGCATCTGCTCTCGAACCATTTTCATGTCAAGAGCACCACAGACCTTGGCATTTCCACGCTGACCAGAGGTATCGAGGCGGCCGGAGGATTGCTCCGGTACATTCAAACCACTCAACCGAATATCAGCCATGACCACATCCAAAAGCCTCGGCTTCGATCTTCACAGCACGAGATGACCTTGGATACCGTCACGATCAGAAACCTGGAACTCGTCCACTCTTTCACCGGAAAACAAGACGGCCCCACTTTGTATAAAACCCTCAATGCCACCATTACTGCTATGGGCGGACGACTCCTCAAGCAATGGATCTTACGTCCACTAGTTGATCTGACGGACATTCACGCACGGCTGGAGATCGTCCAGGAATTCGTGACTCATCTGCGCCTTCGAGGTGATATTCGGCAAACCTTGCGTCACATTCAGGACTTCGAAAGGCTCAATAGCCGGATTACGCTTGGAGTGGCCAGCCCTCGCGATGTGTTAGGGCTTCACCGATCGCTGGAAGTTCTACCCATGCTTCACGAACTCATGAACTCGATGCACAGTTCGTTAGCTGCCGCCCTTCAAGCGAAATGGGATACGTTAGAAGACATCAAAACACTCATTCATCAGACCATGGACACCGAAGTCACGCCATCATCCAACTGCGAGGGTGTTATCCGAGATGGCTATAATCAAGAATTGGACGAGCTTAGAAAAGTTTCCAAAGACGGTCTTCGGTGGATTGCCGAACTTGAGACGCGTGAAAAAAATAGGACAGGGATTGAGTCACTGAAGGTCAAGTATAACCGTGTCTTCGGATACTATATCGAAGTCACAAAAACACATTTGGCCAAGATTCCACAGGACTACGCACGTAAACAAACACTCGTCAATGCCGAGCGCTTTACCACGGAAGAACTCACGCATCTCGAAGACCGTATCACCGGAGCCGACCAGAAAATCAGAAGTCTGGAATCATCACTGTTTGAGGAGCTTAAGCGTCATATTGCTGGAGAGAACAAGCGTATACAGCATATGGCGCAGACGATCGCACAGCTTGATGTCTTCGCTGGATTAGCCGAATGTGCAGCGTTGAACCGCTATGTCAGACCGAATATCAATGAGGGTGGAACGATTGAGATCAATGAAGGTCGACATCCAGTCATTGAACACGCTCGACCTGACAGATTTATTCCCAATGACACTCAGATGGACCTTGATCAGAACCGGCTCCTTCTCATCACTGGTCCCAACATGGCAGGAAAAAGTACCTACCTGCGGCAGGTCGCCCTCATCGTCATGATGGCTCAGATGGGAAGTTTTGTACCCGCAACGTCCGCCAAAATCGGACTCGTCGATAGAGTATTCACACGGATCGGAGCAGCTGATGATTTGGCATCCGGGCAAAGCACCTTTATGGTGGAAATGGCTGAAACTTCTCGAATTCTTTCGTCAGCAACTCCTCGCAGCCTGATCTTACTCGATGAAGTCGGCAGGGGCACGAGTACGTATGATGGATTAAGCCTTGCCTGGGCCATAGCCGAATACATATTGGATCGTCGTCGTCTGGGAGCAAGAACGTTATTCGCCACTCATTATCATGAAATGACGCAATTGGAGGAAGCTCGAGAAGGTCTTAAAAATTACACGGTTTCAATTAAAGAAAAAGATCAAGAGGTCTTATTTTTACGAAAAATTATCAGAGGAAAGGCTGACAGAAGTTACGGAATCCATGTAGCAAAGTTGGCAGGCCTTCCAGATACTATTATACAAAGAGCAATAAGTATCCTTTTTCAACTTGAGACAGAATCATCAGCCACGCCATCGGTAACGACAGAAGAACAAACGCTCATACCAGATTCTCCTCCATCCCACGTTATTCTCGAAGAAGTGAAGCAAATGGATTTATTCGGCATGACCCCGCTTGAAGCTCTTAATCGATTAGCCGACATCAAACGTCGGCTTGAGACCCAAGAAAAACCATAAAAAAAAGGGATAGCCGTTGAAGGCTATCCCTTTTTCTCTACTTGTACTTGTCTCTGCTTTTTATTTACCCTGATCAGGAACTCTGACTTCTCCAACACCCTGATCCGAATACGGCGTAATCCCAGCAATGGCTGGTCCGCCCGGCACGAGAACGTCATATTGCATTTTACGGTTTTGCGGCCAGCTTCCACCGGCAATGGCTTTCAGCACCGGAGTTTTTCTAAGGCTGTGAATGCTACGCGGTTGTGACGGCGTACCCGCAACATCATCAATGACTTTGATATCTGAGACCACACGATGGTTCTGCTCAGGCTCTTCAACCGTAAATTCGACTAATGTATACTTCGAGGGCTTGGTTCCGGTCATCACAGCTTGGCTGTGAGAATCCTTACCGAGAGTTTGCAATTTCTCCCAGATAGCATCATCTTTGGCATACACCTTAATGTTCTTTCCGGGAAAATATTTCTGCCAATAGTATCCGCTCTCAGCATTTCCACCAAAAACTGCAACATTTATCCATGCCGCCTTATCATAAGGATCGACTACTGCGACACGACCATGCAACGTGGTTGGCTTGCTGAGGTCACCCCATTCAAATCGCTCTTGAAACGCTTCAATTCCCATGGCATTGGAGGCCATTCCACCGACCAAGGCCATGGCGGCTAGAAACGCCCAGCGAGTCTTACGACCTTTCATAATGCCTTCCCTCCTCTTAAGAATTTCATAAAAGTAGTTGTTTCGAAACATGTGTCTCAGATTAAGTGATAGAAGAACTATTCGTCGTCCGACATAACCTTAAATCCAGTGACTGTATTCCCATCACTGAGTTGTACTTCCATGGCGACGTATTCTTGTGACGCTTTAATCATCTGGTCCATCAAAGATTTATCTTTAACTTTTAAGCGAACCGTGGTTTGGGGATTATACCATCCGGCAAAGGACTTATTATTCTCTTCACCACCTGTGTACCCCCAGCTGCAGCACACGACAAGAGGATCAGGTACATTTTGATTTCGGTCATCGGACGCTCTCCCAGGAAAGCTTCCCGTTTCGGCAGGCTCACTCGTGTTCCAATACTGAATGCCAAACATGACTTCTCCTTCAGGATTGTCAGCCCATTGTCCATAGAGCCGACCTTTCAAACTCTTCGCCACGACTCCTTTGTAGGAAACATCCCCTTGCTTGGTGACATCATTGGGATCACCCTTAGCTTTTGGATTGTCAGCTGCTGGACCATACTGGGCAAGGGAAATACCGGTCATACCAAATGTCAGAAGACCGAAAGCTACGAGCGCCACGACTCCAACACGAAAAGATGACTTGTTCATCTCCTCCCTCCTTAACTGATGTTAGAATGACTTAAAAAAAGATACTGACAAACTCTTGAAACCTTCATGTTTTCCACACAAACTAAATACTGCTTCTTTCGTATCTCTCCATTGCTTAAAATTCTAGAAGGCCCATGCTACTTATCCGAGATCGGGTTGTCAAGGGATTATTTTTGAGCATTCCCAGGAAATTACTGTACATCATGCAACGAATGTTCTTTAGGTACAGGACCTAGTGCAGTTACGACAAGTCCTTCTAAATCAAGAAGTTGTTTCGAAACATCATAAATATCGGCCAAGGAAATATCTTCTATTTCACGAATCATTTCTTGGAGAGAGACATAGCGCCCTTGATACAATTCATTTTTTGCAAGCTTGTTCATTCTACCATATGTGCCCTCTAATCCGAGCATCAAATTTCCTGTGAGCTGGGTTTTCGTACGCTCTAATTCGGTTTTCGTCACGCCTCGTCGGGATAACTTTTTGATTTCTTTACCGATTAAAGAAATGACCTGTTCTGTGGCGTCGGATCGTGTAGCCGCATAGATCGTCAATAATCCACCGTCTGAAAAGCTCGAGAGGTGAGAGTAAATCGTGTACGCCAGCCCCCGTTTCTCACGTAATTGCTGAAATAACCGGGAACTGACGCCCCCTCCCAGTATGGTATTCAAGACATTGGCGGTATAACGATCTGGATGTCCGACTGGCAATCCCTTCAACCCCAAGCACAAATGAACTTGTTCAAGTTTTTTTCTATACACACGCGTTTCAGGTGTGTGATTGACAGGCCAAGGGTCCACCTCTTGGCCCGCGGACGATACTGTTTCGTGTACCCATGAGCCAAAATGCTCATTGACCTGGCCCAACAATTCCTCCAATTTGAAATTACCTGCGATTGAGACGACGGTTTTCTCTGGGTGGTACTTGCTCCTCAAGTACCGCAGAAGATCCTTCCGTCGCAATTTCGTCATCGTATCGGGGTCACCGAGAATAGGCCGACCCAGCGGATGAGTCCCCAACACGTCCTTGGCATGAAGTTCGTGAACAAGGTCTTCCGGGTCGTCTTTTACCATGCGAATTTCTTCGAGTATGACCTGCTTTTCTTTTTGAATTTCCGTCGAACTAAAACGAGACTGATGGAAGAGATCGGCTAGCAGGTCGAGGGCATGTCCAACATGCTGGTCCAGCACTTTGACGTAAAAGGCTGTCGCCTCATGAGTCGTAAAGGCATTCATTTCCCCACCAAGCACGTCAATTTCATTGGAAATCTGAGATGCGGATCGCCGCTTGGTTCCCTTGAACATCATATGTTCGATGAAATGGGAATACCCTGACTCGCTGATCGACTCATCACGACTGCCGACATTCGTCCAGATCCCTATCGCGATAGACTTCAAGGAAGACATACGCTCAAGGACGACACGCACGCCGTTGTCGAGAACAACTTTTTTAAACACGCTCCGCTCTTTCGATCTTAACCCGCGTTTGACTGTGCCTCAGGAGCCTCAGTTTCGCTCATGGCCTCTTTTCGACTTAAACGAATTTTCCCCTGTCGATCAATTTCCAAGACCTTGACCAGGATTTTTTCGCCCTCAGAAATTTCATCTGAGACCGCTTGCACACGATGGTGGGCTAACTGAGAAATATGCACCAATCCATCAACATTCGGAAGAATTTCGACGAATGCACCAAAATCTACGATTTTCCGTACTGTGCCCAGGTATAATTTCCCGGGTTCAACTTCTTCGACCAGGCGATTGATCATCTCCTTGGCTTTTGCCGCCGACTCTCCATCCACCGCCGCAATCGTCACGAGTCCAGAATCATCGACATTCACCTTTACCCCGCATTCCGCGATAATACCGCGGATCGTCTTACCACCAGGACCGATCACATCTCGAATCCGATCCTGTTTCACTTGAAGATTAAAGATTCTGGGGGCATAGGGCGCCAGGGATTCTCGCGGAGTTGACAAGGCTTCATCCATCTTTTCCAGGATGTGCAGACGTCCCAGACGGGCTTGCTCTAAGGCCTCCCGCATGAGGTCAGGAGTGATCCCTGAGATCTTGATATCCATTTGAAGAGCCGTCACTCCTTGCTTCGTTCCGGTCACCTTAAAATCCATATCTCCCAAATGGTCCTCAAGCCCAAGAATGTCGGACAGAATGACGGATCGGCCCTGCTCAAGAATTAACCCCATCGCAATACCTGCAACCGGATCTTTGATCGGTACTCCAGCATCCATCAGAGCCAAAGTCCCGCCACAGACCGTCGCCATGGATGATGAGCCATTTGATTCCAGGATATCTGACACAATACGGATCGTGTAGGGAAACTCTTCTTGCGTGGGAAGAATAGAGGACAAGGCCCGTTCGGCAAGTTTGCCATGTCCCACCTCACGCCTTCCGGGCGAACGAAGCGGACGAGCCTCTCCAACACAAAAAGGTGGGAAATTGTAATGCAGCATAAACGTTCGGAAATATTCCCCTTCAAGAGCATCAATTCGTTGTTCATCTTCTTTCGTTCCCAGAGTCACGACAGCGAGACTTTGCGTCTCACCCCTGGTAAATAATGATGAACCATGAGTTCTTGGCAGCACACTTACTTCGCAGGTGATCGGCCGAATGTCGGCAGGGCCCCGTCCATCAGCCCTGATCTTTCCATCCAAGATCATCTGTCGCACTTCGGAATATTCCAGGTCGTGATAGATACGTTTGACCTGCTCCGTCCGATCCTCGTCCTCTTCGGCAAGTTTTAAAACGGCATCATCACGTATTTGATCGAGCTGGGCCTGGCGCTCGGCTTTGTTCGGAATGAATATCGCCTTACGAATAGGCTCTGCGACTAAACCACGGACTTCCACCTCTAATTGAGCGTCAACAGGAGCCACTTCAAATGGACGTTTTTCACGACCCACAAGTTGTTGCAATTCGACGATTTTCGCGACGATTTTCTTGATTTCAGCATGCGCCAGTTCAATAGCGGCGATCATGGTCGTTTCAGATAAACCGTGAGCTCCTGCCTCAACCATCATCACCGCATCAGCTGTCCCCGCGACCACTAAGTTTAAGTCACTTTCTTCCATGGTCTTGAGGTCCGGGTTCACCACCAACTCGCCATTTGCTCGGCCAATCTTCACTCCCGCCAACGGTCCGCCAAAAGGAATATCAGAAATCGCCAACGCGGCAGAAGAAGCGGTCATCGCGAGAACATCGGAGGAAAGCGTATGGTCAATTGAAAGGACTGAAGCGATCACCTGCGTTTCATAATAATAACCTTCAGGAAACAGGGGTCGTATCGGGCGATCAATCAACCGGCTCGTCAGGACTTCTTTTTCACTCGGAGCCCCCTCTCTTCTGAAATATCCCCCCGGAATTTTCCCGGCCGCGTACGTCTTCTCTTGATAGTTCACGGTCAAGGGCAGAAAGTCGGTCTGCGGCTTGAGAGTTTTGGCTGACACAGCCGTCGCCAACACCACGGTATCCGCGTAGGTAGCCAAGACGGCCCCATCAGCTTGCTTGGCCATCTTTCCTGTTTCTAATCGAAGGGTTTGCCCACCAACTTCAATTTCTACGGCATGCATCATTGCTCTCTCCTCTCGAGCGTTTTCCGCGCGCACCACACTGGTGTCAAAAGTGTCTTTCTCAGGAACGCAGTCACAGTGTAAATTATTTACGTAGACCCAACGACGCTAATAGCGTCTGATACTTTTCCCTATTCACTCGTCGCAAGTAATCCAACAGACGACGGCGGCGACTCACCATTTTCAATAAACCTCGTCGAGAGTGATGATCTTTCTTATGTTGTTTGAAATGTTCCGTCAGCTCAGAAATGCGGTTTGTTAATACCGCGATCTGCACCTCCGACGACCCGGTATCCGTCTCATGTTGCCGGTATTGACCCATCACTGCCGTCTTCGCTTCCTTAGTAAACGCCATCACCTTCCTCCTCGTTGTCTGTATCCTAGATTATTGCTCAACGCACAGGGTCTCCATACTGACATGACCGCTTTCTCCTCCCCGAACAGAGGAGCCTGGACCATGCAGTCTGCCGACCGCCAACAATTTTCCACTGGGGCTTCGTACGCGAACAGCCTGACCATCTCGAAGCTCCGCTCTCTGATCATCGTGCAGGCTGGCCGAAACCTCTTGCCACGCAACTGATGCCCCATTCATGACTCTCGGAACATGCCGGTCTTTGATGTCGACAGCTGGCAGGAAAGACAGAGCCTCGTCAATCGTCAAGAACGACCTCTCAGCAAAGAAGGGCCACGACTCTTTCGTGACTCGCTCGATATCGAGCGCATCGTCAATATGAAGAGAGCCCACCCGACGTCGTTCCAACCAACAGAGATGGCCACCAACGTTTAGACGGTCCCCAATGTCCGCACACAACGTCCGGATATACGTCCCCTTGGAACAATGCACGACGAAGTCGACATCGCTTCCCCGAATATCCATGACTTCTATCTGATAAATCATGACAGACCGAGATTTTCTGGTCACGGTTTCTCCACGGCGAGCAGCCTTGTACAATGGCTCTCCATTCATCTTAACAGCCGAATACATCGGAGGAATCTGCTGGATCTCTCCTTGGAACTCCTTGACAGCCGACCGAATGGCATCTTCGGTCACCGTCTCTAGGGAAGCTTGACGAAGCACAAGACCTGTCGCATCCTGGGTATCCGTTGATTCCCCGAGCCGGAGAACAGCTGCATATTCTTTGGACCACTCCAAGAGATGATTGGCAACCTTCGTGCCTTTGCCGAGCAAGATAGGGAGCACGCCAATAGCTGCCGGATCCAGCGTTCCGGCATGACCAATCTTTTGGATGCCCAAAACCCGGCGCAGTCGCAACACGACATCGTGAGAGGTCCAGCCCGCAGGCTTTCGAACATTCAATACCCCATGGAGACGAGCTCCGGCAGAGCTTGATGGATTCGGGCTCGGATGAACGGCGACCATGGTTTCCATAGAACGCAAGCAATTGACTGATCTGATGATCAGTCCTTGGAATCTTCCTCAAGGTGAAGGGAGTCTAATAATTGATCGATTCGCCGACCGTACCGATAACTGCCATCTTGACAGAAAATGAGCTCTGGGGTGTACCGTAATTCAAGCCGTCGTCCTAGCTCACCCCGAACAAACCCCACAGCCTTTGAGAGTCCTTGTAAGGCCAATTCCTCCGATTCTCCTTCACGCAAAGAGCTTACGTAAATACGCGCCACCCGCAAGTCCGGGCTCAGGTCGACATCGGTCACGGTGACAAAACCAATACGAGGGTCCTTGGCCTTGCGTGCGAGAATATCAGCAACTTCCATTCGTATTTGATCGGCAACCCGCTCTGCCCGTTTGTAACTTGACTTGGACATGGCCCTTCACGTTCCTCGCAACCCTCTTTTCATGAACCCATTATAATAGCTCAATGCGAGACCGACACAATTCCAGGGATGGATTGGATTGAATCATGTTCAAAACCAAGTCTAACACGTGATGTACCTGCCCGGATTCGTTCGCCACACAAGCAATGCCGAGAATTGACTTTTGCCACAAATCCTGTTCGTCGACTTCAGCTATCGAGATATTAAACTTCGCGCGAAGTCGGGTTTTCAAGCTGGAAAGAATCTGCCGCTTGGCCTTTAAAGAATGACTGTCAGGGAAGTATAACTCTACCGTGCATAGTCCGATAATCATTCGCCGTCAAAACAGACCATCGTCCTAGGCCAGGGAGAAGCCCTCAGCCTATAGCTTTACGGCCTCTTCGTCGAAAACAAAGGCTTCTAGAATATCGCCAATCTTCACATCGTTAAAATTCTCTATCCCTATACCACATTCATACCCTTGCTGAACTTCTCGGGCATCGTCTTTAAATCGCCTTAACGACCCTAACTTCCCCTCATACACCTGAATATGATCTCGTAACACCCGAATTCCCGCACTTGTCCTCGCAATCATCCCATCCGTCACATAACAGCCTGCGATGGTCCCCATCTTGGGAACCGTGAACAACTGGCGAACTTCGGCACGGCCCAGCACTCGCTCCTTCAATGTCGGGGCCAGCAAACCCTCGGCGGCCGACTTCAACTCAGCCATCACATTATAAATGACCGTATGCAATCGAATGTCCACACCTTCGCGTTCGGCCAAGGCAGCCGCTTTCGGCTCCGGCCTGACATGAAACCCGATGATGAGGGCCTGTGACGCGGCGGCTAATAAGACATCGGATTCGCTGATCCCCCCCACTCCACTATGAATAACGCGGAAACGCACCAGATCGGAGGTAAACTTTTGGACGGCATCACCGATCGCCCCCGCTGAACCTTGAACGTCAGACTTAATGAGTACGGCAAGTTCCTTGACTTCCCCCTCCTGAACTTCGGCGTATAGTTCCTCGAGTGTGCGACGTGGCCCGGTTGCGGCAAGATCAGCCGACCGCTGTTTTTGCTGACGACCTTCGGCAATCCCGCGAGCCATCCGCTCATCCTTCACGACGACCACCTGATCTCCCGCCTCAGGTACACTGAGCAGGCCAATGACTTCGACGGGTATAGAAGGACCCGCCTCCTTAATCTTCGCACCCGTGTCAGAATTTAAAGCCCGGACACGACCGCTCACGGCTCCCATGACAAAAATATCCGAAGTTTTGAGTTTGCCGTGTTGAACGAGCACCGTGGCCACAGGTCCCCGGCCTCGATCCAGACGTGCCTCCAATACGACGCCTCGCGCGGAACAACCAATATCGGCTTTCAACTCAAGAATTTCCGCCTGCAATAATATCATTTCCAACAGTTGGTCCAGCCCGCGTTTTTCCTTGGCAGACACTTCTACAAAAATTGTCTGTCCACCCCACGCCTCCGGAATCAATCCATGTTCACTCAACCCTTGCTTCACCCGGTCAGGATTCGCTTCGGGCTTATCAATTTTGTTGACCGCGACGACAATCGGAACATCGGCAGCCTGCGCATGATGAATCGCTTCAACGGTTTGCGGCATCACACCATCATCGGCGGAAACAACAAGGACAACTATATCGGTCACCTGCGCACCACGAGCCCGCATCGCCGTAAAAGCTTCATGCCCAGGGGTATCGAGGAAGGTGACGCGCTTATCCCCGACCTTGACCGAATAGGCTCCGATATGTTGAGTAATGCCGCCCGCCTCTCGATCCGTGACATGCGATTGTCGGATGGCGTCCAAGAGCGAGGTTTTGCCATGATCCACATGTCCCATGATCGTCACCACGGGAGCACGCGACACGAGTTTCTTCTCGACATGTTCCTCAAGAACCGCCTCAAGAAGCTCTTCGCCCTGCTTTTCCGCCACGATTTCGATGTTGACCCCAGCGCCCTCAGCAATAAGGGCTGCCGCATCAAGGTCCATCGGCTGATTCATTGCCAACGCAATTCCCATATCCATGAGCTTTCTGATGATTTCCGCCGGTCGTTGACCGAGTAATTCGGAAAATTCTTTTACTGAAACGCCTGTTTGAACTTTAATCCCCTTTTTACGAGGTTTCGTGACTTCAGCAACCGAGGCAGATTGACTGGGACGTGATCGTTCTTCACGGCGCAAAGCGGGTAACGGACGAAGATCTTGCCACCGCGCGGCGTCTTCATAGCGAGCCGCAAAAAGATCATCATCACGTTTACGCCCAACCTTCTTGGGTTTTTTGATTTTTTCTTCTCTTGGGTCATCGGCTACGGATTGAGAAGCATCCTTCTTAGGCACTTTGTCGCTCATAACCTCGGCTTCAGATTTTTGCGAATCATCAACCCCGTCACGACTTTCAGCTGTCATCTCCTGCGCAGAATCCTCCATGATAGTCGAAACAGGGTGAGCATCCATTGTAGAAACCTCTGGGGACAGGACAGCAGGTTCCTCTTCTGATGGTACGTTCGCTGGACTCATAGCATCGAGAGAAGTCTCTGCATCCTGAGCATCGAGAAGAGACATCTCTCCCACATCAGCAGCCTCCGATGACTCTAGCAATGGTTCTTCTACCTTCTTTTTCTTAATGAGGATATGTTTCTTCTCGGTTTTTTTAGACTCTTCCACTCCTGAATCTGCTTGCACTTTATCCTTTTTACCGCCACTCCCTATCTTGCCGGACGGTTTTCGCAATCGCTTTTTGGAGTCCTCACTCATGTCAGTAATCTTCTTATCTTGCAGAACCTCGAGAGCACGCCGCACGCTGTCTTCATCCAGCGTGTTGCTGTGAGAAGTGACCTCTATTCCTAACTGAACCAGTTCAGGAATCAGAATTCGACTTTCCATCCCAAGCTTCTTGGCTAACTCATACACCCTCATCCAGCAATGCCCCTCACACGTTAGACGGTTTCTGTGGTTGATGCCTGTTCAGGTTCTGGCTTCTCAGAATGTTCAGATTCTGCGACTTGTTCTGCGCTGTCATTTGACCCTGGCGACTCTTGGGACTCCGATGGGCCTAATTGGGCGGCGGTTTCTTCCGCTAACGCGGCTTTAATATCGCGATCTCGTTCCTGCTTTTCTTTTTCATATTCTGTCGCGCTGATTATATCAATTTTCCACCCGGTTAATTTGGCCGCCAACCGAACATTCTGACCATTTTTCCCGATCGCTAACGAAAGTTGAGAGTCGGCCACCACGACCAAAGCGGCTTTTTTCTCTTCGTCAATCCCAACTTTTTCTATGGAAGCAGGGTTAAGCGCTTCTCCGATAAATACGCGAGGATCATTCGTCCAAGGAATAATATCAATCTTCTCCCCTCGCAGTTCCCTCACGATCGCTTGCACTCTGGATCCCTTAATACCGACGCACGCCCCGACAGGGTCAACGGCTTTATCACGAGAGGCCACCGAGATCTTGGTTCGGTCGCCAGGCTCACGAACGACGCCTTTAATTTCGACGATTTTCTCCGAAACTTCGGGAACCTCCAACGCAAACAGCTTTACCACAAACTGTGGGTGAGCTCTCGACAGTATGACCTGGACATCCTTCGGAGTTCGACGAACCTCGAGCAGGTAGGCTCGTATACGATCCCCCCGACGATGCGTTTCACGGGGAATCTGCTCTTGCAATGGCAGCAGCGCTTCGGTTTTCCCTATTTCTACGAGATAATTGCGCCGTTCTTGCCCCAGGATCACTCCATGCACTAAATCGCCCTGTCGCTTGGAATAATCACGCTCAACGGCTTCCCATTCCGCTTCTCTCACTTTTTGACAAATGACCTGCTTCGCAGCTTGCGCCGCAATGCGGCCGAACTCTTCCATATCGATCAAGGAGCCAATCTCATCACCCATCTCCGCGTCACTATCGATTTGACGAGCCTCTTCGAGAGAAATTTCAGTGCGGGCATCAGTCACCGTTTCAGCGATCGTCTTTTTGGAGACAATCGAAATCTCACCGGTCTCCTGATCAACATCCACTTGTATGTTTTCATTGTGCCCGTAACGCTTCTTGGCAGCTGTCACGAGAGCCGATTCGACGGCAGCGAGGACACGTTCTTTATCAATACCTTTTTCGCGGCCAATTTGCTCGATAACCGCCATTAATTCACGCTTCATGTATCAGCTCCCCGGCAAAGTGAATATTGAGTGTTCACTCCCTTTGATCGTTGGCTCATCTTAAAATTCAACTTCCAACCTGGCTTTGACGATTTCTTGCCATGCAATGGACACCGATGGCTGTTGCCTCTTTTTTGGTGACAGAGGCAGAATCTCAACACCATCGTCTGATAGGGCATGCAGATGCCCCACGATCGAGGTCTTTTGCTTGGCATCGTTGAAGAACTGAATTCTCACTAATTTATCTAGGACCCGTTGATAGTCTCTTCTGTGCTTGAGGGGACGATCAAGCCCAGGCGATGAAACCTCCAGTCGGTGGGAATGAGGAAGGGGACCTAGTGCGTCCAGGGCACGACTAAGAGATTGGTGAAGTCCTTCACAATCCTGAATCCCAACGCCGCCCGGCTTATCGATTGTGATGCGAATGCAGGAACCGGCACCTTTTCCTAAACAACGAATTTCAACAAGATCGACCTCAAGAGCTCGAGCTAAAGGTTCGGCAACACGTTCAATTTGTTGCTCCAAACTATGCCCGGATAGCGTCATGCTCAAAAATGACTCGACTCTCGTGCCTTTTGCTCGAAACTGATAGCTTGAGAACAAAAAAAAGTGGGCCTTCGCCCACTTCACCTAGTCAGACCCTAGCATTTCTTCAGTCTAAACGCAATAGCCCTACCTTTCAACACGTCCCCCCTCCTTAATAATGCCCATTACAAGAAAATTCCTGCCGGCTCGTCGATCTAGCTATTTCCCACGCTTGTAGAGACATATGGGCTCGATAGGCTTAAGACAGACCCTATGATAGAGTAAAAATGAGGAGATGAGGTTGACCATCCGCATCGTCGGATGGATGGCGGATTACCGAATGTTGGACAACATGGCAAAAATTGTATCAATCGCTTCAGGGAAGGGTGGCGTCGGGAAAAGTGTCATCAGTAGTAACTTGGCACTCCTGTTCACCAAACGCGGCAAACGAGTCATTTTAACCGATTTTGACACAGGTGGGGCGAATCAGCACGTGCTGTTTGGGATGTTTCACCCCAAAGCTACCATGACTGATTTTCTGAACCGCCGATTCAAGACCCTGGAAGAGGTGGCGCAGCAGGTGAATGGATACCAGAATCTTCGATTAATCCCTGGAACTGGCGATACCTTACGAACATCGAATCTCCAATATGCGAAGAAAAAACGGCTGATTCGGCACCTCAAAGAGCTCGAAACCGATATCATCATCGTAGACGTTGGAGCCGGCACTCACTATCATGCCCTTGATTTTTTCCTCCTGGCCGACCACCACTTGGCTGTCGCGACACCTGACCCTACCTCGGTATTGGATTTATATCGCTTCATTAAACTTTCCGCGATTCGAAAAGTCTTGACTTCGTTCGCCGCTCGAGACCCTGTCGCTCATACCTTACTTGATCGAGAGTTCCAAAGTGTCTCGGAGGTGCTGGAAGCAGTGGGACAAACGAATGAAGATGGAGTGCCGACAGCGGAAGAGGCGCTTCGAGATTTTCATCCGCACCTGATCCTGAATCGAATGACGAATGGTTCGCGAATCAATACCCTTCAACTACAAAATCTCCTCAAGCAATATGTCGGAGCCGAACTCACGTTATTGGGGAATATTCCAGACCACGAATCAGTCGCACGTTCCGTGCATAAATACCTGCCGGTCGTCGATCTAGACCCCGCCTCTCCCGCCTCACTCGCCTTGGGACAGATCGCTGACAATATCTTGGCTCGCCTCTAACAAACGCTCACGGATTTAATCCGATATCATTTTCGCACCGCATTGGCCTCGGAAGATAGAGAAAGCCCGGTGGACGACACAGGTATTCTGAATTGGGAAGAGAGGGGAAACGATCACTCAACGAGAGTGATGTTGTTCCGGAAGGCCATTTGAGAGCGCGTCAAGAGATTTGGATAAACCCGCCAGTTCAGTTCCCCGCCTGCGAACTTCCCCACGGATGTCTTGAAGCTGCTTTGCCAACACATCACGTTCCTGACCGACTTGGGCAAAGACGGCCAAAGAATCTTGATATTTTTTTATCTCGGATTCTAGCTCTTTAGAAATCGCTTGAGTTGCCTTCACTTCACTTCTGGCAGATTCGAGATCTTGCGTTAACCTCACGATTTGCTCCTGTGCCGTCTTCAACTCCGTATGGGTTTCCTGCTGCATCGCCACGCTCTTCACGATCCTTTGATGTAGTGAAACAATCGCCTCACTCCACTCTCGAACAGGACCCGCGGGCAACGAAGGTAAAGGAGGCAATGGTCCCGATTGGCCTAACACCTGAACACTCGTCGAGAGCCAGTCCACAAAAATCGTCACATCACGAAAATTAAAATCATTTGATGAGGAATGGACAACGGTCGAATCATGTCGAGGCGGCGGGTTGACCGATTCAGAATCGGCCTCGACATCAACATCATTTTCATTTTCATCCGCCATATCTTCATAATGCTGAAGTAGGACTGCGACGCAATGCCGACAGAACGGTTTTTCATTGGAAGGACATGAACACTTGGTGGACAAGACACCAGACCGAAGTTTAATCGTCTGAGTATACACCCCAAACGTTCCACTGACTTCGGCTGATACCATTGCCGCGCTATGTTCGAGAATTTGTACCCGGCTCTCGGAGAAGTATTGATTCCCCAGTCGGAACACTTGACCGCCAACCACGGACCGAATCATTTCAGGCTGAAGTTGTGTGAGAGTTTGCGCTGAACAGGCAATCCGGTTACGCATGAGTTCTCCCTCCCTAGCTGGCTCGAAAATGGCTTATCGACCAGGAACGTTCGTCTTATGACAAACAACGACGCCGTTGAGGGGTTCCTTATTCTAACATACCCATAAGAATTCCCTTAATGTATCGGTCATATTGACCGAAAATTAATATCACGCCAAACCAAGGTGTGTAGGAACCCATCTCGGCAACGCATGATGAACATTCTACGTCGTACAGGATCACGATGAGCGTCAACACAATCAAAACCCCAGTACAGGGAACGCTCTTTCACCGGTTAACGAAAGAACCTCCCAGAACGTTGCCCATCCTCCAGCAAAGTTGCCTGCAAGTCCTGAACTTGACGTCTGATCAACACTCGAGCGCAAGCGACGTTGGCAAAGTTATTATGCATGACCAAGCTCTGCTAGCCAACATTATTAAAATCGCGAATAGTCCAACCTACCACACAATTTCTCCGGTCAAAACCCCCACGCATGCGGTCACGATTATCGGATTTGACGTCATTCGCTCCTTAGTCGTAGCCTCCCAACTCGTGGAACATGCACAAGAATATGGAGCGAGCTCTGAATGCCTGAAGCGATTACTCGCCCGCTCACTCGTCGCAGCCACAGCCGCAGTGGAACTGGGAAAAACGCTTGAGATTCCTGATGAAGGTATTCTCTTCACGAATGCCATGCTCTACACGCTCGGAGACTTGGTTTTAGCCTTTTGTCACCCGGAGGTCTTCGAAAAACTCGAAAACGCCAGAGCGGAGAATTTGCCTAGCATCAATAAAATTGAAGTAGAGCTTCTTGGGCGTTCCTTACATGATTTAGCATCCGCCGTAGCCAAAAATTGGCGACTGCCAGACAACCTCACGATGTTAGTGGGCAAAAAATTAGTGCTGGGGAATTGTCGTCATGACTCGCAGCAGAAAAAACTTGAGAGCGTCGTCTTTGCTGCCAATGAACTCAGTCAATGCCTCCTATGCCAGCCTTCTCCTGGACGGGCAGCTCGGTACAAACAGTTACTGGAAAAGATGCCGGGAGCGTTCGGGCTCAAGTACGACGCCCTGGAAAAAATTGTGATCAAAGCCTTTACGAAAGCATGTCAATTTTCCGAAATGGTCAAGATCGACACGTTGTTTTTTGTTCCACGTCATGATCCCGATGTAGAAACACCATCCGCCACCGGCCAACGACTCATGAAAAGCATCAGCGACGCGCTTTCGCCCCTGGTGCACAAAACCGCTGTCCAGACTTCTCCTGAAACTCTATCCGCGCCACCACCTCAACAAGACGAACTCGCCGTTGACAAGCCCCCCCAAGTACCGACAGGAACAGTCATCAATGAATTTACGTTAAAAGCCATGCAGGTGAGGGATCCCAATGTCTTACTGAACATGGCCGCTCAAATTTTAGGAACCGCATGTGGGTTCGAACGGGTTGTCCTCACGCTCGTCACCCCATCATCGTCAACACTCGAGGGGCGCATCGGTCACGGAGAACATGTTCAAGCCATGCTCCCTTTGTTTAAATGTTCCCTGAAGGAAACTCATTTCCTCACTCGGGCGCTTCACCGCTATTGCCCCGAGAAAATTGACTCGCTTGAAACAGACGCGGAATTCAGCCAAGCAAACTCAGAATTTATCGCTCGCTGGGGTCACGCCCCCTTTTTCATCGGATCTCTTTTCTCACCCTCCAATCCCATTGGCGTCATCATCGCCGACAAGGGCGTAAGCCAACAGCCACTGACCGACTCGCACTTCGCCAGCTTTTCGCTCATCCTCTCAGTCGTCAATTCCAATCTTGTACGACTTTCAAAATAATCCGTGCGGAAGACATTTTCTATGCCGGACCTCAAACAGACGATCTCTCAAGATCGAAGGTGGGAAGATTAGGTTGAGATGTCGATTGGTGATACTCGCTCGGATGTCCTGCCACACCTGGATGTTTCTCTCACGTCTTGAAGAGCTAAGGCGTACAAGAGAGCGCTGGATCGTTTTGGTATCACTGAAACGGCTATAACAGATACGAGGATTAGTCTAGGGCATGGAATTGACCCAAGACCGCATGATGCAGTTCATGACCGCAGACCGAAAAATTCCATTTGGGGCAGTAAAGGGTATTCGACGCAAAGTCAAAAAATCCTTTGAGGGTTTTGACCGCCGGCATGTTGGTTCCATGAAAGGGCATGATTTCAACGCCATCGCGACCTGTGCGGGTTTTCCACTCTTCGTGCAAGGTTTGCTGATCGACAAACACCACGCGTAAATCTTGTATTTCATGTTCTTCTCGATACTGTGGATTCGCCGCGCACCCTACGAATCCAACCATCAGCAGCAGGCCCACCAGAAATGCAGAAAATCGAGAAATGGGGGAGTAAACAGGAAAAGTTTGAATAGGCATGTAGCCGAATAATTGGCAGAACGACATGGTCCGATGCGGGAACACTCCTAGAAAAACGAGGATGACTACCCATCTTCTCGGTTTTCTGGCCGAACTTCTTAATAACCATAATCATGACTTCAAAGCCTTGAACGAAGAAGCCTTCCCATTAATTTCTGAGCAGCCCGCTATGACAGTCAAACACCAACAACACAACACGCGAAGCCCTCTTGAAAGAGAATTCCGTGTATCTGAGTTGGATTGTTCGATTAAGCAGATGATGGCGAGACGGTTACTTGAGATAAGGACGGAGGTGTTGATAGCTCTGGCCCAAGGTCTGACCATCTTTCTCCCAAGCTTGCATAAACGTCGAAAAGCGACGTTTATCATAAGCCCCCAGGACAGATGCACGTATAACGAGCTCCCCGGTCTCAGCCCAGAAAAAACGGGAAACCGATGCGCGCTGATTCAAGGAATTGATAATGGAAAGTCGTGATGGATCATCGTCGGTTGAGGAGACCGATGAGGATTGACTCTGAGATTCGATGCCGGCAAACGCGGCTTGGACCATGATGCCATCCTTTAGCGGCACGAGAAGAAACCCGATCTTCGAAGGATGCGTGACTTTCACTCCCTGATGAAAGGGCTCACATTGATAGCCCAGGAATTCCAGATGCTCGACGATCCGCTCCCGCCCCCCCCCCTCTTCCGCGTGCACAAATGCTCCACTTCCCAGAAGCAGGACAATCAGAAGCACACTCATCTTTACTTGTACTTGAAAATGCAAAATGCTTCTCCTCCTAAGGTACACGCACTTCATGACCCTCTACCGAATACTTACCGCCGACAGGCATTAGGAGATTGATGCGACTGATCTTCTTCTCCCAAAATCTTCCGTCACGATGTTTCCGCATTCATTCCAACACTACCAATAATTTTCATCGTATTCGAGACCGTCGGAGAAATTTTCTGAATCGGCGAGAATTTCTTTCTCAGAAATCATGACATGACCATTCTCCCGGCGCAGCACACCTCAACAAGTTCCGGAAAGACGACAAAACTCCGTCGTTATTGTGTGGGCAAATTAATGTTGATTGTCCCCTGCCCTCCATACTCAAGAACGGCATTGCCGGGATTGACGGTATTCGAGCTTGTCCCTGCGCCGGGAAATGGGACATTGCCGGTAATCGTGATATTTGACGGATCGGCGCCGGGTCTCAAAAGAACCGGAACGGCAAAACTGTTATCAATCGTACAGCCGGAACACAACGCAGGATTCGTAATATCCAGGATATTCCCTCCAGCACCCCCCACTCCAAAATTCGCCAACGCCCCATTGAGTGAGAAACTACCCCCATCAAGGACGCTGACTAAGAACCCATTGGTGATGGTGAGAGCACTGCCATTCGTGAGTGAGACAAGGTTCCCGGTCACGGCTACTGAACTATTGACCCCAGCGACGCTGACCAAGGAGCCGTTGATCGCGAGAGTACTGGCGTTTAACGACACGAGAGCATCATTTGGCACATTGGCGACGAGCGTCGACCCGCTATTAACGTCAAGGAATCCCGAGGACGCCGTTATCGTGCTTTGCACGAGAGAAACCAGCGGGCTGCTCGCAGCCAGCAGGTTTTGATCGACATATCGGCTGCCATTGGAAAGCTCGAGTATGCCACCATTATTGACGGTGATAGTACTCCGTGTCACGCCATTCTGATCATTTTTGGCGATCAACGATAACATCACAGATCCCATGCTTAACGTACTCTGATCGTTGACCACAACCAAGGTCTCATCAGAAACAATCGAACTTCCAGCCAACGTCGCCAGGGTTTCGAACGTGGCCGTACTTTCTCTCTGTACATTGAGCAGGCTCCCATTATTGATGTTCAGGATCAAATCCGTTCCCGTGATCAAATTGTCAAGATTGACCAAATGAATCGCTGAAACCTGACTTTGATCATTCACGGCAACCGCATGCCCATTCAGGACACTATTGCTATCTGTCGTCCCACTTCCTCTGATGACTGAAGACACGGACACCTTCCCAGAATTATCAACGGCTAAGACACCGCCTGAATTCACGATGAACGATTCGGAAAGTCGGGCGAGCACGCCTCCTGTGTTCAGTCCCATCTCCAACTGACTATGATCGACAGATACGAACGTCGAGGCCGAAGTGATGTTACGAATCGCAAACCCGAAACCATTTGCGATCGAGACCTGACTGTCATTCGTGAGAGTCAGGAGCCCGCCATTAGTGATCACCAAGTTCATGTTGGCCGTATTGCCAGAGACCCGCAACGCATGAAGCGAGCCTTGATCGACCGAAATGACCGTCTCGCCCGACAGGAATGTGCTTTGGCCACTCGTCTCCAGAATATCTTCACTCCCGTTGACTCCGACATTCACGGTCCCACCACTCTGGATATCCAACAACCCGCTGGCAAATGCCACGTCAGAGTTACTCGTGAGCGACACGACATTTCCACTCATACCCAACGTGCTGCCCTCGATGACTCTGAGCGCAGCGTTCTCACCAGACACATTGAGCCTGCTGTTGTCTAAGGCCAAGCTACTGCCGGATGAAACATTCAAGGCGCTTGTCACAAGTTCAAGCATCGCTCCTTCCACGACAACATTCGCATTCGTGAACTCTGCCACATCAACTGAAGCATTCACGATCGAATTGTGAAGAGCAAGACCTCCCAATACCGCTGAAGAAGTCGAGTCCGTATTCCGGGTTCGGACTCCTGCCAAAAGTGTCCCGGCATGATTAGGATCTTCGAAGGCTGAGAGCAACTCATCAGAAACTGTCGGAGAGACATTCCCCACGTCCACAAGCGGAATATCGGCCGTACTTCCAGAAAAGTTCTGCAAAGCCAGAATTACTGGAGGACCATTGGTTGTAGATGTGCCATTTTCCGCAAAAAGAAATGGCGTATTCATCGTCACAGTACCGTCGCTAATGATTACCGTTGGATCACCAGCATTGGCTGGAAATCCAGATTCACCAGGGCCAGGCGGCGGCGGTGGCGGTGGTGGCGGGGGTGGCGGTGGCGGCGGTGGTGGCGGCGGTGGCGGTGGCGGTGGCGGCGGTGGCGGCGGTGGCGGCGGTGGCGGCGGTGGCGGCGGTGGCGGCGGTGGCGGCGGTGGCGGCGGTGGCGGTGGTGGCGGCGGTGGCGGCGGCGGCGGCGGTGGCGGCGGTGGCGGTGGTGGCGGCGGCGGTGGCGGCGGTGGCGGCGGCGGCGGTGGCGGCGGTGGCGGCGGTGGCGGCGGTGGCGGCGGTGGCGGTGGTGGCGGTGGCGGTGGCGGTGGCGGTGGCGGTGGCGGCGGTGGCGGCGGTGGCGGTGGTGGCGGCGGCGGTGGCGGCGGTGGCGGTGGTGGCGGCGGCGGTGGCGGTGGTGACGCCATTACTATAAGCGGAGTACTTTCATTGGAATTTCCGCTATTTTCCTGAATATTTGCATTCGTTGTTGGAATACGACCATCTTGAACGATAACCGCCGGAGGTATCGTTGAGCCGAAGTCTGCGGCTATATCTGGAGCAAACAGGGCAGCGACTAAATTATCGGCTTGCTGTTGCTGAGCACGTGCAATCTCCGCCTGCGTTTCAGCAGGCATCGTCGTATGTTGTGGACTCAACTGAAAATCTTGAATACGCGACGGCAAGACTGGGTTCGGAAATGGCTCACCAAGAGTATTGCCGATGATTTGAACCCCTTGATCGGCATTGAGGATCATCTGCTGATGACCAAGATCATTCGCCATAAGGGACGCTTTTGCAACTCTGGAGTCCCGCATGGCAAGAGCGGCATTTCCCTCTAACACGTGCACCGTCGAGGTGGAGTTTGCACTGACAACCTGTTGTCCTTGTGACAGAGAAGAGTAACCAGAGGATCGCTGGGGTTGTGTGTGGTCCCACAACTGATAGGAGGCGGTCACGGGATGCTCAGTCAAGGGTCTTACGAGCTTCACGGTCACGATCGAAGCCGGCTCGACCGTGACGGAAAACGTGTCCGCTTCCAGGACAACAGGCAAGCTATCGCGTTTTGTGGAGACACAGATTTGCCCATCCACCAACTCCACGACTCGCCGCGCATTCGAATCCTTCGAGATATGAAGCGCTGACTGTTCTTCCATCACCACCAACGTCTTATCGCCCAGCAACATGCCAAGGACTGAACCTGTGCTGGTACGAACCGTATCGCCGTACCCCACCGTTCCTTTAAATTTCAAAGGTTCACCGATCGCTGGCTGGTGGGGACGGTGAAGATAGACTTCTCCCGATACGTTGGACACGTATCCTGCAGCTAGTTCATCATGGGGAAGAGTTTGGGCGAGGACGAGATGTCCCCAGAACACGTGGGTGACGATGACGAGCCAAGCAGTGAATCGAAAGCTCAGGCGTGACATCAGCAATCTTGCCTTCATAAGAAGTGGCCCTCCTTTGCCTCTCTCTAGAATGCACTCATGCTGTCATGGTTTTTCAGTAAGATACCTTACCAAGCAGAGATTCTCAATATTTTTTTTCGTCGATCAACGTTTCCTTCACTCATGACCGATTCTGCGCTCGTAAAAATTTGTCAAGAAAAGAATAACTCTCCTAAATATCAAGGCAAGACATCTCGAACAGGCCGATCCCCATCGAACGAGACCGCAAATTCTCCGCGCACCGTGTTGGAGGCGCTGTTTCCAACGGCATTCTTCGCGAGCACACACTCAACGTATTGAAGGTAACGGCATTCGGGAAGACGAGGAATGCGGGATTTTCCCTTGACAAACCAGGAAGGCTTACGTAAAAGCCGGCGTACAGTTTCATTGTTATCCCACATTCAGATTGGGAGGAACGTTCTCTATGCAACGTATTCAAGGGCACACGTGTCACGCTTCCTTACGAATAGGTGTCTTCTTTCTTCTCGTCCTGGGGTTGAGTCTCCCCTGTCTCCAACCCGTACTCGCACAGCAAGGAGAGGCGGAAGTCTTACTCGCTCAAGCCACGATCGCGTATGATGAGAAACGGTACGACGAAGCTCTTTCCCTGCTCACACAGGCTCATGAGCGTGACCCTCAGAATGCCAGAGTCCTCTATTACCTTGGATTGACGAACCTCGCCCTCAATCAACCGGCCATCGCCAAACAACACTTACAAGCGGCCCGTCAGCTCAAACCCGATGACATGTACATTCGGACGCAACTGGGCTTTGCCTACTTCGCGCTGCATGACTACGATCAAGCGGAGCCGCTGCTGTTTGAGGCGTATGACAAAGACCCGCAAATGGATGGCCTGGGATTCTGCGTCGGATTTTTACGGTATCGCGAGAAGGACTACAAGGACGCTCTCACGGCTTTTGATACCGCCAAATCCTCGAACCCGAATATTCGTCAGCTCACGCATTTCTACAGCGGCATGACGAAGGGGGTCCTTGGACTTCCCGAACAGGCAATCGTCGAACTCGACGAGTCGTTAAGAACAGGAGCCGTGTCTCCGTTGACACAAGGCGCCATTCAACTACGCGATGCGCTTGCGGCTGGCAAACAAGCCTCACTGGCCGACAAACGGTTCACCGCCCGCCTTAGTCTTGGAGTCTATTACGACGACAACGTGGCGATTAATCCTGACAAGACGGGATTCATCCCCAACCAGAACGTCGGCGGGATCGTGGATCAAAACACAACCATTAGCAGCCTACGACGTCGGCAAACCTCCGCGCCCGGCATCTTAGTGTCGATTCTGGGCGACTATGCGTTCCTGAAAAAAGGACCATGGGAAGCCACCGCCACGTATTCCTTCTTTCAAACGCTCAATTTTAACAGCCTTGATGACTTCAATATCCAAGACCACACCATCGGCACGGCGGGATTTTATCGTGGCACCTTGGCCGACTCTGACCTTCCGTACCAACTCAGCGTTCAATACACCTACGATTACCTGTTCCTTGATTCCAAGGCATTTTTGGCTCGCCATACCCCGACCGTTACGGCCACCCTCGTCGGACCCATCTTTGAACTCCCGTTCGTCGGCCAAGTAGGAAGCCTCACCACGGCCCAATATCGTTTTCAAGTCAAGACGTTTTTCCGAGAAACGTCAAATGTAGATGTGCGATTCGCGACAGAAAGCCGGGATGCGTTCAACAATATGATCGGTGTGGTTCATGCAGTTCGGTTCGCCGATGATCGAATGATTCTCCGTATCGGCTATCAATACGATAATGAGAGCACGGACGGTAGTGCGTTCTCGTATACGGGAGACCGATTACTCACGGGAGGACAAGCGACATTGCCGTGGGGAGGCATTGCGATCCGCTATGACTACGATGTCCATTGGCGGAACTACAAGAATGCCCAGACCCTTTTCACGAACCGCCACGGCGTGCTGAGGTCTCGGTATGACACACAACAGACCCACCTCGTCCAAGTGATCAAACCGTTGCCCCACAACATTTCTCTTGCTTTTCAATATCAAAGAATTCGGAATCAGTCGCGAGTTCCAATCTACGACTATACCAAAAATGCCTTTACCGTCATCGCGAACTGGACGTATTAGACGTATGGATCGTTAACCTCGTTCCCGCAACCACATTCGTATATTCTGCGCGATATCAACACGGCCGCATCAAGGAACCCTCGTCGCCATTTTTTCCCGACACATTTCGCGCTTGTCTTTCTCATGCTTTCCCCTCTCGCTCTTTCTGATAAAAACACACTCCCTGCATGATCTTGGCCTCCTCGATATATCGCGCGGGTCTTACGATTGAATGCCTGATCCACACTTCGAGAACGAGAAAATTGGACTGTTTACTTTAATTTGATTATGGTAGGGGCTTTCTCATTAAGGACGCGAAACCATTCATGGAGGGCACGCGTTCAACATTCCATTCATACTTCTATCTTTTCCCTCTACTCTTTCGTTGAGGGAGCAACGCTCAGGAGACAAGATACAAGGAAAGGCGAAAAGCATTCTTATGATAGAGTGCATTCGGCTCAAAACATACAAATTTCTTCTGATTTTAGGGTGCTGTGTCATTCTATTTGGAGGGATATTCCCACATCATACATTCGGGGATGACGCTTCCAGGTCGCAACTTCCTCCAACCGATGATCCAACCGGCCTCTATGGCTCCCCTCCACCCATCACGCAATACGAAGTTCCCTCTTCTCCTCCTGATCACATTCCCAACATCCTGCCTCCTGTAACACCTATTCCAGAAGATCCAGAAGGGTCCCCACCTCTCAAAGTGTTCGTCAAGGAAGTCCGCATTGTAGGCACAACCGTCTTGACGCCTCAGGAACTAACGGAGGTTGTCAAACCCTATCTCAACCAAGAACTGACGACCGAGCAACTCGAGGAACTCCGGCGCGCCATCACGCTGCAATATGTCCAGAAAGGATATATTACCTCCGGAGCAATTTTGCCAGATCAACGAGTGGCAAACGGTGTGATTACCTTTCAGGTCATCGAAGGGAAACTCTCGGACATACACATTGAAGGTACCGAGTGGTTTCGGCCGTCGTATTTTTCGAGCCGCCTTAATTTGAGTGCCGGACCACCGGTCAACTTGAATCAACTTCGCGACCGACTCCAACTCTTTATACAGGATCAGCGCATTGCCCGAATTAATTCAGAGCTTCAACCTGGACTCAAACCAGGCTTGGGGGTTCTGAATGTTCGTGTCCAGGAGACCAACCCGTGGCGTGCATGGGCTGAATTTAATAACTACCAATCTCCGACCGTCGGCGCAGAACGCGGTCTTTTTACCCTCGCGAATTTAAACCCTTTAGGATTAGGCGATTCCATCAGTGTCACCTGGGGAATATCAGAAGGCGTCGATCCACTGATTGACGGGAGCTATGCCATTCCCTTCACGCCATGGGATACGACATTTATTTTTCAATATCGCAAGAATGACTTTTCGGTCGTCGAATCGCCATTCAAGCCCTTAGACATCAAGAGTAAAACCGAAATTTTCACGCTTTCCATCCGACAGCCGATCTATCGAAGCCCAACGCAAGAGTTTGCAATCACGCTCATCGGAGAACGCCTTGAAAACAAAAACTTTCTGCTCGGCATCCCATTTTCGTTCACTCCGGGCACGACGGCCCAGGGAAAGGCCATTTTTTCAGTCTTGCGCTTTGCGCAGGAATGGGTCGATCGCCGTCCCAATCAAGTCTTATCCGCACGGTCCCGATTCAGTCTCGGACTTGATGTCCTTGGCGCGACCATTCACTCCTCATCCTCGATTCCAGACGGACAATTCTTTACCTGGCTCGGTCAAGCTCAAGCTGCCCACCGGTTCGATCCTTACCGAATTCAAGTGATTACACGCATGGATCTACAATTGGCAAACGATCGCCTGTTTCCCCTGGAGCAATACGCCCTCGGTGGCCGCTACACCGTCAGGGGATACCGTGAGAATCAGCTGGTTCGAGACAATGCGTTCTTATGGACGATCGAATCTCGCATACCCGTCCTTCCATCGATTCTGGGGCTAGACACCGTTCAATTTGCGCCCTTCATCGATGTGGGACGATCGTGGGATGCGAAAGGCAATACCCAACCGCCACAGACCCTTGCCAGCATCGGGGCGGGACTGCGCTTCTCCTTCCATCAACAGGCCCATCCGTTACTGCAACAGGTGCAAGCCAGTATTTACTGGGGACAACAATTGAATCATCTCAAACACGAGCCTCAACAAAATCTGCAAGATCACGGAATCCATGTGCAGGTGGTCTTGACGTTATTGTAGATCTGCGGCAGTCCTGAAGAGAGGCGAGTGGGGAGGTGATCTATTGACGCAGGGACGAAGGAGGGACGACGGACGATCGTTTCGAGGCGACAGGCGCAAGACGAAGCCTCTGAAGAAATGGCCCGGCAGGCCGGTCCCTCAGTTGGCTGTCATTGGTCCGAATGCGTAACCGTCCGATGCAACCAAATTTGGGCTCGACGATCGCCAGATACCGGAACGTAGATTGAATTCGAATATTTTCTTCCCAACAGCTGGTTGAGGCATCCCGGCATCGCGGGTTTTCATTTCCAAAGTTGACAACACGAATTTGCGACCGAGGCATACCAAGATCGTGCGCATAGGCTTGAAGTTGCAACGATCTCCGGTGCCCCAGCGCTAAACTATAGGCACCTGCTCCCCGTTGATCACAATAGATTTCGATATACAGAGATCCGGTCGGGTCGATTCGTCGCATCAGCCTCGCACTTTCTTCGAAGGCTTTTCCTATTTCTTCCCTCACGAAAGGACGGTCTTTATCCAGATAGACATCAAGTAACGCGTGGTGATATCCGGATTGAACATTGTTGCGGTACCCTGCTTTCACCAGTCGATGAGCGTGAGAGATAACCTTCATAGGCATATCTTCGACACGTTCTCGTTCTAGAGACATTCCGAATACATCATGCGGAATTAAAAGCAGAGGGCAAACAATGCTCACACAGACCAAGAGGCGACGAAAAGCCGTAAAGGACTCGACACATAGGCAACGTTGTTGAAGTAAATACTCAGGCTTCGCATTCCACCAGTCCATACTTTCTTATTCGGTTGAAAATTCAGTAAACCTAAAGAAAGCAGGAAGAAATTCGTCATGACAAGAGGAGAAAAATTCGTCTCCCACTCACGATGATGGAATCCCCTCAAAAGGCCATCGCCATGCACTGATACAACATCAAATCCTAAGCGAATAGGTGGATGATTACGAAAAATGCAAGGAACGGATGGAGTCGGATGGAAAGCTGCGAATCACGTAAGAATAGTCGAAGAATAACTGGTGAGCCGCGAGCGGCTCGAACGCTCGACCCTCGCCTTAAAAGGGCGATGCTCTACCAACTGAGCTAGCGGCTCACCTGAGGCGATGCTAACAACCACATATGAGGTTGTCAAACAAGAGTGGAAATCTGCAGTAAACTGAGACGAACTGTGGGCTTGGGCACGATTGTTCCGATGGCTGAGACCCTCAGGAAAACGTCGTTTCGTGAAATATCACATGGCTCTTGGTGCTAACGATTTCGGCGCCCAAGTCAATGATGCGACCGCGTAGATTTCTTTTTCGAGACTAAGGGATTCTTGAGAATAATAGTATGTTCCCGTTTGGAGCCCGTTGAAATCATATCGATAGGACATTCAGTCAGTTCTTCAATTCTCGCTAAATAACGCTTGGCGGGAGTCGGCAACGTTTTATACGACACCATCCCGGTCGTATCAGAATCCCAACCGGGGAAACGTTCATAGACGGGCGTACATGTGGACAGCACATCTAAATCCGCCGGCATCTCCTTATAGAGCTTTCCTGCATGCCGATAACCGATACAAATCTTCAGCTCCTGGCAGCCATCCAACACGTCCAACTTGGTGACAGCGAGAGAGGAGAGCCCATTCACGCGGACGGCATGGCGAAGCAGCACGGCATCGAACCATCCGCACCGGCGCGCACGCCCAGTGGTCGCACCGAATTCATTCCCTCTGGCTTTCAATCCTTCACCCACTTCATCGGTCAGTTCCGTTGGAAAGGGGCCGCCTCCCACACGGGTGGTATAGGCTTTCGTCACGCCGAGCACGGCGTCAATTTTTGTCGGCCCGACCCCCGCCCCAATGCACGCGCCCCCCGCACACGAACTGGAAGACGTCACATAGGGATAGGTCCCGAAATCTATGTCCAGGTGCGTGCCTTGTGCGCCTTCAAACAAAATCGGCTGGCCCTGGTTGATCACTTTCTGGAGAAGCTGCGGAACATCCGTAATATAGTCCCGCAATCGGTCTGCATAGCCCATATATTGATCGTAGATTTTGTCGGTATGGAAACCATTCGTCTTGTGCACATAGCGCAAAAGACTGTTCACTTCGACAAGATTATCTTGTAATTTTCGTTTAAACGCATCCGGGTTCAACAGATCTCCGACCCTCATCCCAATTCGCGCCATTTTATCGACATAAGCCGGCCCAATGCCACGGCCGGTCGTTCCAATCCGCCTGGCGCCCTTGGCTTCCTCGGCGGCACGATCAATGGCTTTATGATAGGGCATGATCAAATGGGCACGATCACTGATCACCAAATTGCGCCCAACCTTGACGCCCTTGGCGATCAAGCCATCCAGTTCATCGATGAATCCACCCGGATCCATAGCCACGCCATTGCCGAGCACGCAAAGCTTTCCTCGGTATAAAATGCCGGAAGGCACAAGGTGAAAAATAAACGTTCCGCGCTTCGTAATCACGGTATGACCGGCGTTCGATCCCCCCTGATAACGCACGATCACGCGCGCCTCGCGCGCGAGCAGGTCGACAATTTTGCCCTTTCCCTCATCACCCCATTGCGAGCCGACGACAACTAAATTTGCCATAGTTTTACCCTGTCACGACCACCCGACAACCTTGTGCCTAGAAGCAAAAAAAAACTCTGACAAACGACTTGCCAGAGCGTACAGCATGATCCTAGGTCGCGACGCCTCTTTTGTCAATATTTAATAAAGATTTCTCGCCCACCTCGTCGATGGTCATCGCTGGACCATATGCAGTGCCTTACACTCATACCGGCCTCCCTCTCCATTCGTCCCCTCATTTTCACGTTTCATGTTTGACCGCGCTCATTTCTTGACCGATTCCAGGTCGCGTGGTAGCATCACCCTTGCGAGTGGGGCTGTGGCGCAGTTGGGAGCGCGCGTGAATGGCATTCACGAGGTCGCCGGTTCAATCCCGGCCAGCTCCACCAAAATTCCTCAGTAGCGATTCCTCATCTGGCTTTACCTACACGTACTTCATTATGAGTTGGCTCCCATCGGAACGATCGGGTAGCCGTACGCCGTAACACGATGTTTCATATCGAGAACCTCAGTAAAGAATATCCCACAAAAACGTTATTTGCGAACGCCTCGGCTCACTTGCGTCCCAACACCCGTGTTGGTCTCGTCGGCCCAAACGGGACAGGCAAGACGACGCTTCTTCGCATTATTATAGGAACTGATGGTGTCGATGAGGGAAAAGTCCGGAAACGTCCGCACTTGAAAATCGGCTATCTACCCCAAGAGCTCGAAACGCTCCCAGGCCGAACGATCATCGAAGCCACCCATCGACATGAGTATCCGGAGCACGAAGCCAAACGCATTCTTGCGGGGCTCGGGTTTGGAGAAGACGATTGGGAGCGCAACATGCAAACCCTTTCGGGCGGCTATCGTATGCGCGTCGCGCTCGCTCACCTGCTCTTATCGCATCCAGATGTCCTGATGCTCGACGAGCCCACGAACCATCTCGACAAAATCACGCAGACATGGCTCGAAAAGTTTCTGCTCTCGACTCAGATGACGTTGCTGATGATCAGTCATGATACGGATTTTCTTGATCGTATGGTGACCCATATCTGGGAACTCCGAAACTACACGATTCAGGAATACCGAGGCTCTTATCAAACCTTTCAAACATTACGCGCCGAACGTGATGCGCAAGAGGCCGCGGCTGCCAACCGGCAGGCGAAAGAGGTGGCGCGCGTCCAGACATTCGTGGATCGATTTCGGTACCAGGCCAATAAAGCCAGTCAGGTTCAATCACGGATCAAACAACTCGAAAAAGTCAAACTCATAGAACAGAAACGCGATGGGAAACGGCTTCGCTTCAAGTTTCCCGACCCCCGTCCAAGCGGGAGACAGGTGATCGATTTGCAGGGGATTCACAAAGCCTACGGAGAAAAGGTGATCTATGCCGGCCTGGATTTTTCCGTGGCGCGTGGACAGCGGGTAGCTCTAGTCGGTGAAAACGGGGCCGGCAAGTCGACTCTGCTGAAAATGCTCGCCGGCGTGCTGGACTTCGAACAGGGTTCGCGAACATTGGGGCATGAAGTTTCCGTCCATTACTTCGCCCAACATCAAGCTGAAATTTTGAACCCAGAGCATTCGATCCTGGACTCGCTGGAAGAAGCCGCCCCCCAAGCCGAGAGAAACTTCTTGCGCAGTATCGCCGGCGTATTTTTATTTTCAGGCGACGATCAAAAAAAACCCATCAAAGCCCTGAGCGGAGGAGAACGAAATCGTGTCGCCCTGGCCCGGATGTTGATCGAACCGGCGAATACCCTGCTGCTCGACGAGCCCACCAATCATTTAGACCCCACCTCGGTAGATGTGCTGACCGATGCGCTCACGACATTTCCTGGAACCATCGTGTTTATTTCACACGACCCGGTGTTCCTCTCTCGCGCCGCTACTCGCGTCGTGGAAATCGACGACGGGCAAGCCCGGGACTACATCGGCGACTATGAATATTATCTCTGGAAACGTGCGCAGGAATGGGAATCGATCAAACAATCGACCAAGACGATCGACTCAGCCAAACCGACGAAACAGCATCGGGACACATCGGCACAGGCGAAAAACGACTCCGGCAAACCTTCGGGCCCATCGCGAAGAGAACTGTCGAAGACCGTAGCCAGGCTGGAAAAACAAGTGAGCAAAGCAGAGGAAGACATCACCAAACTGGAGGAACGTCTCGGCCAACGCGACAAAGAATTAGCCGATCCCAAAACCTACCAAGACTACAGCCGCTGGAATACCCTACACCAAGAGCGGGAAACATGGGGAAGGGAGCTCGAAAAACTCACGAATCGCTGGTCGGACCTTTCAACTCAGCTTGAAACAGCGAAAAAGCAACTCAAGCAACTTTGACTTTTGAACGGCTAATCAGGTTTTTCTGTCATGCTTACTGTTTCGTATCGTTTGAGAATGACAAACACCCGCGTTCAACCCGTGAAAAAAGGATTGACGATCGTGAGGTTTCCGACATGCTGCCCATGTGAGAGATCTTCCGAATATAATGCCTGAGCCCCACTCCGGCAGGCGGCTTCAATAATGAGAGAATCCCAGAAGGACAACCGGTGTTTGGCTTGCAAGTCAATAGCAGCCAACACCGCCTGCTCGTCAGTGACGACGACTTCCCACACACAAAGATCTTCGATGATGGCGCGGGCCTTCTTCTTGTCAATCGGGGCGGGAATCTTTTGGGTCAGACTGACGAAGACTTCCTGAAAGACCTGCGTACTGAACACACCGGTCTCTGAATCCCACTGATTGAGGGGTATTTCTCTCGCAGCACCACGTTTTCGCCCCGCCGTCTTGTCATGAGCATACACCAACACATTCGTATCGACAAAGGATTTAGGTTCGATCATGCAAGCCTTCTCGAGTAGAAGAGGAACGGCCTTTCGTCCCTAGATCCAATCCCTTATTCAGGAGCGCGAGATGCCGCTGCTTGGCATGTTTATAGCCTCGCTGTTGCTCAACTTTCCCCCGCAACACTTCCCGCATCAGTTCACTCAACGATTTCTCTTCCTGTGCCGCCACGATTTTGGCCTTTTTTAAAAGGCTTTTGGGAAGAGAAAGAGTCACTTTTTGATGTTCCATGGCTGCCTGCCGAATCAGCATTTATCCCGTAATGATGCATATCACATGATTACGTGAACATCAAAGGCCATGCCTGTGAGTGGAGTTGTTGACGTTTTCAAGATTATCGCGAAACGTATACAGGGTCACACGTTTGTTCCCTCTTGGACCCCTTACTCAAGATGCGGTGGGGTCTTCTTCATCTGAGTCTTGATGAGGAGAAAGGGGGGCACGAGGGCGGTAATACGTTCGATCCTTGAGTTCTTTCGGCAGATGTTCCTGCTCGTCCTTTGCCTTCGAATCATCATGGGCATAACGATATCCCTTGCCATAGCCCATACCTTTCATCAAAGAAGTCACGGCATTGCGAAGATGCATGGGAACGGGAAGATTGCCGAATTCCTTCGCGTCATGCATGGCTTCCTGCAGTCCCACATACGAGGCATTGCTCTTGGCGCTAGAGGCCAGGTAGGTCGTGCCATGAGCCAAATTGATGTGCACCTCTGGCGGACCGATCACTTCGGCGGCCTTAAACACGGATGTGGCGATCAGCAACGCTTCGGGGTTGGCGTTCCCCACATCTTCTGAGGCAAAAATGACCATTCGCCTGGCGATAAACTTCGGGTCCTCTCCCCCTTCCAGCATTCGTGCGAGCCAATACAACGCGCCATCCGGATCTGAATCACGCAGACTTTTGATATAGGCTGAAATGAGGTTGTAATGTTCCTCGCCATCCCGATCATACCGCAGCGCCTTTTTCTGAAGGCCTGCCTCGACCGCCTCCAGCTCAATGACCAAAGGCGCAGATGTTGATGGCTGAGCCTGACTCACGACAAAGTCCAATGCCGTGAGCATCGACCGGGCATCGCCATTTCCATACCGGATCAACAAGTCACGCGCGTTCGGAGTCAGAGAAATCTGGAGCGCACCAAGACCATCCTTCGTATCTGTCAACGCACGGTCGAGGATCTGCCCCATCGCATCGGCATCAAGTTGTTGCAAAGGCACGATGAGCGACCGAGATAACAGGGGCGCGATGACTTCAAAGGACGGATTCTGAGTCGTTGCGCCAATCAGCGTCACGTCGCCCCGCTCGACATGGGGGAGAAACGCATCTTGTTGCGCTTTATTAAACCGGTGTATTTCATCGACGAACAGAATCGTCTGCGTCCCGGAAGCCTTTCGACGCTGTGCGGCCACTTTAAGAATGGTACGTAACTCCGGCACTCCGCTTAAGACCGCGGAAAACGGAACGAATGTTCCGCGGACTTTTTGCGCGATCAATCCGGCCAGCGTAGTCTTCCCCGATCCTGGAGGCCCCCAGAGAATCAAGGAAGGAAGCGTCTGGTTTTCAATGGCCCGCCGCAACGGCGTCCCATGCCCCAGGATGCCCTCTTGGCCAACAAAGTCAGAAAAGTTTCGAGGTCGCATACGATCGGCCAAAGGCGCCAGAACAGCCGGCTTATCGCCCTGGACAGGAAATAACTCAGATTGTTCGGCTTCGTTCATATCATTTATCACTCGAAGCGACATTGTGTCCTAGAGAAATGGCCTTGAACACGAGGATTGAATGATGCATTGGTCGTCATAAGGCAAATTATCTCACGCACATGCAGTTGCCTTATTGGGCCTACCATTGCAGGTGTTCAAATCTTGAAAAATTCCAAGGCTATGCTATAACCATTGAGCGGATTTCGGCAAATCAAGATGGGCAAGTCCGTCGCTATTGTTTTGCTGTTGGAACGCCTCAGGACTTTAGAACACTTACCAGGTGCAAGACAAAGATGACAGGAAGGAGGATACTGTGAAGGCGTACGTCAATGGGGTGAATCTCGCGTATTCTGACAGAGGGGAAGGTCCGCCGATCGTATTCATCCATGCATTTCCCCTATCCCGTATGATGTGGAACCCTCAAGTCGAGGCCTTATCGCAACATTATCGCGTCATCACTATCGACCTTCGAGGTCATGGTGAGTCAGATGTCTTGTTGTGGAATTTTACGATGGAAGACTATGCCAAAGATGTCCACGCCCTTTTACAGTTCTTGAATATCTCACAGGCGATGTTTGTCGGACTCTCGATGGGAGGCTATACGCTCTTTGCCTTGTACCGGTTATTCCCCGGCATGGTGAAAGCGCTCATCCTCGCCGACACGCGCGCCCAGGAAGACAGTCAGGAAGGGAAGGCTGGTCGCATGGCCACGGCTCAAATCGCCTACACACAGGGCCAAGCGGCGATTGCCGACATAATGCTCCCCAAGCTGCTCGCGGCTCAGACGATAGAAACGAGAAAAGATGTCGTCGATTCAATCAGGGAGATGATACTGACGACTCAGCCACCTGCCGTCATCGTCGATCTTATGGCCATGGCCGCTCGCCCGGATTCAACAGCCCTCTTAAAAACCATCTCCCACCCGACGCTGATCCTGGTAGGAGAGAACGACGTCGCGACGCCTCCTTCAGACTCTCATGATATGGCTGACCTTATTCCAGACTCGAAGCTGGTCATCATTCCTCATGCCGGACATTTATCCAACTACGAGCAACCTGAAGCTTTTAATGATGCCGTTCGAACGTTTATGGCCTCCAAATGTCTATAGAAACCGAAGGCAGAGTTGCGAAATTCAATTATCAGACGGATCGACAGGGAAAATCACCGAGTGGTGACGAAGAAAATAGGACAGGCACTATTGAAGAGAGAAACGGTACTAATATCACAAACTCTTGACACTCAGCCTTCACGAATACACCGCATAACACCCGAATAGTTATGACCTCGTATTAAGCCTGCGCTTCCTGCGCAACGAGTCCATCCCTGGAAGTCCGTAAAAGACTGAGTAGTGGTTCCATCATACTCCTTTCCCTCCAATACATCAATCAGTCCGGTCTCCAGGCTTTAATCAGAGTTGGGATTACCTCACCGAATGAGCTTAAGAAACTCTTCCCGCGTCTGCTGTTGTTTGCGGAACACGCCTTGCATTTCACTCGTCACCGCGATGGTGTTTTGTTTTTCAACACCCCTCATGCTCATGCACAAATGCCTGGCTTCGAGCACGACGCCTACACCATGGGGGTTCAGTTTTTCTTGTAGTGTCTTGGCAATTTGGACCGTTAAACGCTCTTGAACCTGTAAGCGACGACTAAACGCATCCACGAGCCGGGGAATCTTGCTCAAGCCGACGACATGTTTTCTTGGAATGTATCCCACATGACATTTTCCGAAGAATGGAAGCATATGATGTTCGCACAAGCTAAAAAAATCGATATCTTTCACGATCACCATTTCATCATAGTCGATCGGAAACAGCGCTCCGTTCAACAGTTCATCGATATCCTGCTGGTACCCGCTGGTGAGAAACGTAAGAGCCTTGGCGACCCGCTTCGGCGTATCCTGTAACCCGTGACGAGTGGGATCTTCACCAAGTTGCGTGAGCATCGTGTGGACCGTGGATTCCAACCCTACTCCCCTGGTCTGACTCTGATGCATCGCCGATGCGCTGGGTGAAGTGCGTGAGCGAGAGCTGCGTGTTTTCCTAGCCATAAAAATCCCTGTGTTTTGAATAAATACTTACTCGATTGAAGAGACCGATCGGTTAATCTGGAGTATCCCTATCGATCACCAACGTACTCAAAATAATTGTCTCGTGTTTCAAGCACCCCAATTTTTTGGAGTGTTCCGACAGGAAGTTCATCGACCAACAATTCCCAAATCAACTTGGCCAAATTTTCACCAGTCGTGACGACACCGTCAAAGGCTGGATCATAGTTCAAATGTTGATGATCAAAACGCTCGACAATATGGCGTGTCACAAAGCGATCGAGCGAAGCGCAATCAAGTGGCTCGTGGGGTCGGGAATCATTTTTTTGATTCACGGTCACAAAAACGGTGTAGTTATGGCCGTGTCCGTTGAGATTATTACACTTTCCGAAAATTTTTTGATTGGCCTCGTCGCTTAACTGTGGAGTGTGTAATCGGTGAGCGGCTGAAAAATAATACGACCGGGTAATGGCAAGTTGTGACGACATGATTCGTGATCGGTCTTATGCGAAGTCGATGTGGTAAATGAGGGGGCCAGACGTAGGATTACACCACGTTTTTACTCGAAGTCTGTTGGCTCTGAGGCTGATCACTCGCGGTCGTTTCTCCCCACTTTTGCTCCGGTACTTGCACAATGACATCCCCGAGGACTCTGGCCTGACAGCCAAGGCGATGATAGGATTCGGTGAGGGCTTCACGATCTAAGAGATCTTGTTCTTCAAAGTCGATTTCCGAAAGATGGTCTTCGCCGACAGCCACATCCACGCGACAGGTAGTACAAGACGCATTCCCGCCGCAGTCGTGATTGAGGGGAAATCCTAGAACATCGGCGGCCTCCAGGAGCGTGACATTCTCTGGCACTTCCCCGCTTTTTCCTTCCGGGTGGATGAACGTGACATGTGGCATGACCGATTCACTCAGCTAGACGTGTGCAGCTTGTGCGGAAAAGGGACATCCCCCCAACTTGATATGTTCTTCATATTCATGCTTGAACATGCGAAGACTGTTTTGAATGAGGACTGAGGCTCCGGTTACCAGGGTGCAAAAGCCCGTACCCTTGACAAAACCGCAAATCTGCAACATTTGATCCAGATCCTTTTGCGTCCCATTCCCTTCCTCGATTTTTTGAACCAGCTTGGCGAGCTCACCCGTTCCAATCCGGCAAGGCGGACATTGCCCGCAACTTTCAGCTTCAAAAAACTTCGACAGCTTCAGCGTTTGCGTCACCATACAGGTCGCATCATCCACGACAATCACACCGGCAGACCCCAAACCCGTTCCAGCCTTTTTCAATGAATCAAAATCCATCGGAAGATCAAGCTCGTCAGGACCAACCATCGCAAATGACGGCCCGCCAGGAAAAACCGCTTTGAGCCCTCGTCCATCAGGAATGCCCTGTCCGCATTCTTCGATCAGGTAGCGCAGTGGCGTGCCTAACGGCAATTCATACACGCCAGGACGATTGACAGCACCACTGAGCGAGAACAACATGGTCCCAGGACTTTTTTCAGTGCCCACCTGCATGAACCAGCCTGCTCCGTTCCTCAGGATACTCGGAATATTCGACAGCGTTTCGACATTGTTGACTAATGTCGGTTTCCCATACAGCCCAAATTCTGTGGGATAAAAAGGCGGTTTCTGCTTGGGTTGCGCCGGCCTGCCCTGCATCGACTCCAGCATAGCCGTCTCTTCACCCGCCACGTAACTGCCGTGGCCTTCAAAAATCTCAAGGTCCAGGTTGAGCGTCGTTCCGAGAATATTCTCTCCCATGAGCCCATTGGCGCGGGCCTCCGCGATCGCCTTTTCAAAATGCTCTCGCTCCTCTTCGAATTCCGCGTTGAGATAAATAAAGGCCTTTTGAGCATGCACGGTAAACGCCGCGATCAAACACCCTTCGAGCAATTGATGCGGATGATGTCTCAATAAATAGCGATCCTTGAAGGTCCCCGGTTCATGTTCTCCGGCATTACACACGAAGTACCGTTCCTTGACGCGATGATGAAACACTTTTTCCCATTTTATCCCGGTTGGAAACCCTGCCCCGCCTCGACCGCGAAGATGCGAGTGCTTGAGCACCGCAATCACTGACTCCCGATCCGCGTTAATCACGCAGGCTTTCCATGCTTCGTATCCGCCACGACGAACGTACGAATCAATCTTCCAAGGTTCTTCGTCCGCACCCGCGAGTATTCGGGGAGCGTTGGTTACTTGATCTATCATTATTTGTCTGAATGCGTCATCGTCTCATGAACGGTCACAAATCTTCACGCCACTATACGGTTCACTCTCTCAACCCGTCAAGCATATTTCCCGACTCAACCGTGGCATGACAGACAAAGTAAGAATCACCATTCCACTAATGTACATTGCCACACGGCCCGCCGAAAACGAGCCTGGAAGAAACCTGCCATCTAGTCAAAACGAAGGCGATGGTCTTGCCGTTACTTTTGCCTGCCAAGTAACCGATCGACTTTCTGACATAATTCCCGCACAGCATCTCCAGAAAGTTTCAAAGCCGACTGTTCTTCGGGTGAAAGTGTATATTCAATAATTTCTTCGACGCCCGAGCCTCCCAATTTCACCGGCACTCCCATGATCAAGCCGTGAAATCCATACTCCCCCTCACAGAGCGTCGCGCAGGGCAGGATTTTCTTTTGATCTCGAGTGATGGCTTCGATCATCTCAACCGCTGAAGCAGCCGGAGCGTAATAGGCACTTCCGGTCTTGAGTAAGTTGACGATTTCTGCCCCGCCTTGACGCGTTCTCTTGACTAACGCGTCAAGGCGGTCCTGAGACATCCATTCATGAAGCGGCCGACCCGCCACCGTGGTGTATCGAATCAATGGGACCATGGCATCCCCATGGCCGCCTAGAACCATAGCTTGCACGTTTTCCACGGACACATTGAGTTCTTCGGCAATAAAGGCCCGGAAACGCGCAGAATCCAATATCCCCGCCATACCAAGGACTCGTTGTTTGGGAAATTGGCTGACATGATAGGCCACGTAGGTCATGGCATCGAGAGGGTTCGCGACGATGATAATGATGGCATCAGGAGAGCGTTGAACGATTTCTTTCACGACTGACGACACGATCTTCGTATTCGTTTCGATCAGGGCATCACGGCTCATGCCAGGCTTTCGGGCAATGCCGGACGTGATCACCACCACGGAAGACCTCGCGGTTTCTTCGAACTGATTCGAGCCAATAATCTGCGAATCATACCCACAGACCGGACCCGCCTGGGCTAAATCCAATGCCTTGCCTTGAGGCATGCCCTCGACAATATCGACGAGTATGACATCATACCCATTCTTCTCCGCAACGCGCTGCGCAATGGATCCACCAACATTCCCTGCTCCGACCACGGTAACCTTGATTCGTTTCATGCGATAACCTTTATTTATTTCGAAAGTGAGTGAGAGTTGACTAATGATCTCCCTCGTGAGACTCCCATCCCGCGACTTTAAAATTAATCGTACACACGAAATTATCGCCTTCGTAAAAATTGACCTTGATCTTCTTCTTGCCATATTCCCGGGCGAGAAACGATTCCGGGTCATCGACCAGCTCTTGATAGGTACCCGGCTCATAGGTCCCTAATTCGATGAAACTCACGATCATCCCTGTCTTGACTTCCTGCAAGACTTTCACCCAACAACGAGGATAAATCTCCCAAAACTTCTCATCGATTTCTTCGCGAGTCGGTTCTCTCGAGGCTTCTCCCGGCTGACGATCTTTTCGTCCGAACTTGGCCTGACGACGGACGTAGGGGTACTGGTGCCCCGTAAATAACTTATACAACCAGGGAGGAACCGTTGGATTTGATGGTTGTTGATTCATTCGTACCAGGAAATTTGTTAGGTCGTTAATCGTTGATAAATACGGGGAAGCCGTCGCGGCAAGCTAGTCACATCGTCAATCACCAAAAACCCGACTTCACCGTACATGCGTGCGATATAGTCCCCAGCCTCTCGATCCACGGTGATGCAGAACGGGTGAATTCCTTTCTTTCGCGCTTCCCGAAGCGCCATCCTGGTATCTTCCAAAGCATACTCGTCAGCATAGCCATCGTCTAACGGCTTTCCATCGCTGAGGATAACCAGGAGTCTCGTTCGAGCTGGCTGTCGAAGCAGGCGAGTGACGGCATGACGAATCGCGGCTCCATCACGGTTCTGCTTCTTGGGTGCAATTCCCCCGATTCGCGAGACGGTTCGGCTTAATGAAGCCTCATCGAACTCTTTCAGGACAGTCAGCTCCACGTGCCCGCGTCCTTGGCCGGAATAGCCATACATCGCATAGGCATCGCCGATAGCGCTCAAGGCTTCCGATAACAGTATCAACCCTTCTTTTTCCACATCAAGAACACGCCGCGACTCCGAACCAATTCGTTGTCCAGTTGAACCACTCATGTCGATTAAAAAGGCCACCGCCACTTGCCGATCATGTCGTTCGCGACGGAGATACACTCGGTCAGACGGCTCGTTTCCCACGCGCTTGTCCGCGATACGCCTGACCACTTCGTCGATATCGATGTCGTCTCCCCCCTCCTGCCGACCCAAATGCCGAAGAGCGGTTGGCCGAATGGTTTCGAAATAACGACGCAAGAGACGTATTTCATGACCATAACTGGCTAACGTGTCTTCAACAAATTCTGTGTGGCCTTCTTGTCCATGACGTTCAAGCACCCGACACCAGCGCGGGCGGTAATCATTCAGGATACCATCCCATTCATCATAGAGAATTTCGTGAGCACCCTGCGGGACATTCGAGACTCCCTGGCGTCGACTATTGTCCAGGTCCAACCATTGTTCGAGTGGTGACTGACCATATTCTTGCCGCGGTTGGCCTGTAGACTGGAATGCCCGCTCCTTTTCACGGGCTCCCGGTGACACCGATGGTTGAGAAGATTCTTCGCGGTGTTCAGGTGAAATGGAGTCCGCCTCACGCTTCTCATCCGCTGCCGTTTGTCCAGTCCACTCGTCCTGCCCCTGTCCTTGGACCATATCTGGATCCATCGCCCCCCGATAGGAAAGGTTCGTAATGGGCCGGTACTCATCCGATGTCTCCTCCGCTGCCCGGGGCCCAGCGCCGACTTCAGACGACTCTTCTTCATCTAACTCACGCCACTCCTGTTTATCAGCAGAGCTCAATTTGGCGATCATTTCATCCAACACCTGATAAATACGGTCTGCCACGAGAACCACGTCATCGGCTGTCGCCTCCAGATGCAGAATCGTTTGCGCTAATTGCCATGACCTTTCGACGACATCTTGAAGATCTGGTTGTTCTGCTATACCCGATGGTTCGTTGGCAAACCGCAAGAGAAGAGCATCCAGCACGATCTCACGTACTGTCATTCCGTGCAAAAATGATCGAGTCTGCACCGCCTCTTTCGTTAAGACAACCAAATCTTGCCGGAGTCCAGGATACTCATGTTGTAATAAAAATTCGATGCGGGCATCTTCTAAAATCTCCCACAAGTCATGGATGACTCCTTTCTGCGGGTACAGGGCAAATACGTTTCCCAGTGTGTCAGGCATGGACGCCGACGTTTCATCCTGAAGCGGTGCATAGCGTTGATGAACGTCGCGAGCCAGTGCATGAAGCCGTTCTCGACTCACCCGGTACGTTCCAAACTCAAGATGACCAGCTTCATGTGCCGTCATCACGGTGTACCGCCTCATATTGCCTTCCCGGGTTGCGCCTTGCCTCATCAAGAGCGGCAGATAAATCGTTTGCCCGTCAGCACTCACTTTCGCTCGAGGTTCTGGGGCACCAGGAACCCGCGTCGTTACTGCCTGAGAAGTCTGCGGTAACGCCTCAATCGCAACATCCCGCCCGCACATCCCCTGCGCGAATAATTTCAACGTTCGCGCGATTTGCCGCAACGGAACGCCTTGCATCGCCTGCTCCACGGCAGTCAGAGCATGTTTGGTCTCGAGCGAAAAGTACGCTCGTGCCCCTTCGGCACTATATTCCAACACGTCCATCCCGTGACGGTACCATTCCTCGAATACGTGAAGAGCATCTTCCGATTCTCCCGTGAGGTAAAGAATCTCCGGCACGCGATTCAAATAGGCGAGTGTGGATTTGGCATCACGGTCGGCGAGCAATAACCCATACTGAAAAACCCTGACTTTCCAGTCGGTCGATGACAAGTTTTGGAGTAGTCTGGGACAGTCCGCTAAAAAAGCAATGGCCAATTCCGGCGACTCGTCAGCCAGCGTAGAGCCCATTTCCAAGACTAATTGCTTGATTTCGACCGGTTCGATTTCCCGCAGAATATTGGGACTTGAACGGAAGTATTCAATCGTTCCCACATAGTCGGTTTTACCCAAACTATTTGTAGTCACCAATTTCATCCCGAACCCGATCCATGGCCTGACCTGATCGAATGAAAGGGCTTTGGCGATCGAGGGGCTTTCGGTGAAAAATTCCACTCCTAACACATAATCCCATTGCGCCAATTCCATTCCAACCTCAGCCCAGGCCCCCAACTCAGTCAAGGGAATTTCCAGCAACAGTTCTGGGGCTTTTTTAAAAAATTCATACGCACAATTGGGAGCCACGTCAGACGGACCATCCGCCAACTCTAGGATGAGTCGCAAAAGACCTTCACGTTGTTCCGAATCTTCCAAAACCCCAAGGATCAACGGGCTTTCTTTAAAATAGCGTAACCCAAGCGCCCCCCTTGTCCCAGTCAGGCAAATGCCAAGATCCAGCCAAGAGATGACGGCCTGCAGTCCACAACGTCGCCGAAACTCTTCCAAACTCCAGACGGCTTCGCTGGCGACTTTTGAAGACACGTCACGAAGCTCTTCCAGCAGCTCGAAGACAGTCGTTGCCACACCTTGCTCAATGAGTCCATCGAGCAAACGTTCCGCCGTCGATGGCTCATGCCGATCTAAGAGGCACTCGAGAAGTGAGGAATGTTGGGACCGTGAGTTCATGAATCCTCAAGACGATGGTGAAGGCAAACTGGACCTTACCACCATCAGGACAGGAAATCCCACCCCAAGTCTTGAGGCTTGTCGGAACGACATCAAATTTCGATGACGACGTACCATATACTCTCATGGGTGCAGGCTTGTTTCCTAAGCCACGAAGAATCTTCGTCGTTCGCCCTACTTCCACTTCCTGAAATACTGTTTAACTTTCTCTATTGATATGCCGGTCAACCTGATTCGTTTATGACGACTCCCGGACCCAGAGATCATGATGACGGCACCTTTCGGCAACTGCAGTTGCTTGGCAAGGAATGCACAGAGCATTTCATTCGCCTCACCTTCAACTGGCGGAGCGGCCAAGGTAAATTTTAGACCTTTCTCGCCGTGCGGACCGACGTATGCCGTCTTTGAAGCTCGAGGCTGCGCGTAGACACGTAAGATCACACCATCAGCCGTTTCATGTATGTAGTCATCAACCATAAAAATTCAAGAAAATGTTTTGCGGTCACGCATCATGATGAATTTTGACAAAAATTCCAGAAGCCACTCGAAATATAGAACGCCATATCCCATAAGTCATTATCTTTCAATATCTTACATGAAAATACCTTCATAATTTTCTTCAGCCCGTCAGGTTGACAGCCGATAGACATATGAGTAAAATGATTTATATTGAAAATGGTTATCAATATCGTATTAAACTAAAGACCGACAAAAAAGAGGGAAGCCATGTACATCTGTGTTTGTAAAGGTATCAAAGAGTCAGATGTTCGCGATTTGGGACGTGAAGGCATCACATGTCCAAAATTACTGGCGTCAACCCTAGGCATCAATGATAAAGGTAGTTGCTGCGGGCGTTGCAGGAAGAATATCTCGAGCTTCGTTGAAATAGCTCGCGAGGAACACGCCCGGTCGTCATATGTCGGTTGAAGCATAACTGAAGTTCTCCAATCCCTCTTCCGGTCTCGTCTCCCTGAGGCTTCCGTGCTTGCTTAAGATACCTGTTCTTAGGCATGCCCTCCACGTAGTTAAACATCGTTGCCTCATACCCCGTACGCTCAATCGCAACTTATCCGTGAATCGAGGAGTGCACGACCCCCATGACATCCGTAAACGTTTCTCCCTATGGTTCTTGGAAGTCTCCATTGACGTCAGGAATGATCGTCGCTCAGGCCGTCAGATTGGGACAAATACAAGTCACGGCTCAAGGACTCTTTTGGGTTGAAGGACGACCAACAGAAGGCGGACGCAACGTCATTGTCCGTCGAACATCTGACGCCGACATCTCTGATATCACGCCGTCCACATTTAATGTTCGGTCACGGGTTCATGAATATGGCGGAGCCGCATATCTTATCGCCAATGAAGCCATCTATTTCTCGAATGACTCCGATCAACGAGTCTATCGACACCCTCTTTCAGGTGCCTGGCCGGAACCAATGACAGACCCAGGGCCTTTTCGTTACGCGGATTTCACCTTGGATGCCTCTCGCAACCGCCTGATCGCCATCAGAGAAGATCATTCTGTCACAGATCATGAGCCATCAAACGCGATCGTTAGCATCTCATTAGATGAGAGCTCGAAAGAGCCCCGTGAACAGCTACTCGTTCAGGGATATGATTTTTATGCATCCCCACGCTTGAGTCCTGACGGACGACAGCTCGCGTGGCTTTCCTGGAACCATCCGAACATGCCTTGGGATGGATGCGAATTATGGGTTGCCGACTTTGATGCCGACGGAGCGGTAACGGAGGGTAAGATCGTCGCAGGTGGTCCTGAGGAATCAATCTTTCAACCAGAATGGTCTCCGACCGGAACCCTGTATTTCATATCTGACCGTACAGGTTGGTGGAATCTTTACAGAATTTGGCAGGATGAGGTAAATGCCCTTTTCCCAATGGAGGCTGAATGGGGGCTTCCTCAATGGAACTTCGGCCTTTCTACGTATGGATTCCATTCCCCCACCACCCTCGCCTGTCTTTACACGCAGGAAGGAAACTGGCATCTCGCGACCCTTGATGTTGAATCGCGGCAACTATCAAGCTTTGATCTTTCCTATCCCGAACTCAGCGACCTTCGCGTCTTCAACGGTCACGCTTACTGTCTCGCCAGCTCTCCAACTGAACCTCATTGCCTGATTCAGGTTGATCTGCTGTCTAACCACCATTCGATCCTCTATCGTTCAAGGGGTCTTCCTGTTTCGCAAGACTATCTTTCGACGCCTGAGGCCATTACGTATCCGACAGAGAATGGACAGCAAGCCCATGCGTTCTTTTATCCGCCACATAATCCGGACTTTTCAGCTCCCTCGCAGGAACGTCCTCCATTAATCGTCAAAAGCCATGGTGGTCCGACAGGCGCTACCGATCAGTCATTTGATGTGATGATCCAATACTGGACCAGTCGAGGCTTTGCCGTCCTTGATGTCAATTACGGAGGAAGTACCGGATATGGCCGAACGTATCGAGCCAGATTGAACGGACAATGGGGAATCGTCGATATTGACGATTGCGTGAATGGCGTCAAGTCTCTCATCCGGCAAGACAAGATCGATCCGAAACGAGTCGCAATCATGGGTGGAAGCGCAGGTGGATATACGACCCTTTGCGCGCTGACGTTTCGCGACATCTTTTCAGCGGGATCGAGTCACTACGGCGTTTCCGACTTGGAGGCGCTTGCACGGGACACGCATAAATTTGAGTCTCGCTATTTACACGGATTGGTGGGGCCATACCCGGAAGAACGGGAACGCTATCAACAACGTTCGCCAATTCATCATGCCAGCCAGCTTTCGTGTCCGATTATTCTATTTCAAGGACTGGAAGACAAAGTGGTTCCTCCCGATCAGGCGGGAAGAATGGTGGAAGCCCTAAACAATAAAGGTCTGCCTGTGGCATATGTGGCATTCGAAGGAGAGCAGCATGGATTTCGGAAGGCAGACAATATCAAGCGTGTGCTCGATGTTGAGTTATATTTTTATTCGAGAATTTTCAAATTTTCTCCAGCCGACCCAATTGAGCCAATACAAATCCTCAATTTTTCTTAGCCGTTCCTTCAATTCCTCAAGGTTCGCCTTCCTAGCAAGTGCAATATCTACGTTGACTCAATATTATAGCGAATCCAAATACGTTCCAATCGATACAGACGACAAACCCCGCACGGTACGACGTTGAACCATACGGAAATTATTTGAATCGGCTATAAGCTATCCGATGGACGCGAGAGAAGCTGTCGATTTTCCTATCACTTTTATGATTTTGCAACATGTTGATTTTAAAGAATTTCACACCTTCAAACCTAGGTGTTTACGATTAGTTCTTGCATTTTAGGTGAATTTGTCGAATTTTTTTCCATATTTTAAAATACTTCTTCGTTTTTTGAATACTTTTTGTATTTTCTTCATCGAGCACATCAAAAATATCATTTAAAAGTCAGCTACTTACGATAACAATCTTCCTCTGATCTCACTTTGGCCTCTCTTTTGCTCTAATAGAAACATTGTGACGTTGTTGTACTTGTAGAACGATTTAAGAACGCCCATCGGGTGATTTCTACTTTTTATGCATTTATGACTTCAAGGAGAATGACCATCATGAGATTATTACCCCAAATGAAATACCTTGCTGTTAATCTTTGCATTCTCGCTTTGCCAGCAATAGCATTGGCAACCCCCATACTCGGTGGAACCATCGCCGTCAAACATGATGGAAATGTCACGGCTACATTTCAGGGCAGCAGTGCCGGATACATCAGTGCTTTGTACCTGGGAAATACGAAGCTCTTTTCTTCAACACAGAATGCCGGAACAACTTTTGACTTGGGGAATTTTTCTGCGGGAACTGAATTGCAATTTCGACTGGAAGTCCAAAACACAGGTCACTCTTTTTATACCGGTAGCGGGGCCAATAACTCTGATGGTCTGGCTCATGCCATCGTCGATGAATCATTCGGAGAGAACGAGACACTCGTCAGCTTCGAAGATCTTCTTGGAGGAGGCGACCGGGATTATAATGACTTGACCTTTTCCTTCTCTAATACCAATACACACCTGGGCGATAAGTCTTCGGGATCAGGAGATGATAGGTTGGTGCAAAATCCTGAACCTTCCACAGTGATCCTGCTCGGGTCTGGAATACTGGGCTTAGCCGCTTGGCGCTGGAAAAAAGAGCGATTCCTTAAGTAAATTTCAGCATGGCGTTTTACAATATCTAGGCACCTTCCCAGCCGCTCTTCTCATACGCGTGAGAAGAGCGGCTTTTTCGTTTCACGCAAGAATATAAAATTTTTGGTCTTGGCTTTCCGCTTGCCGTCTTCCGTACAACCATTTTAGACACTGAATTCTGTCCTTTTTTTCGAGTTTTTATCCTCATCATCCATCTGTCGACTTTCTTTCTTCTCAAACGTGACAGACCAAAGAGAGTCTTTTCTCATTCTATAATTTTACTGCTCGTTGGGGTACGTTTAGATCTATTCTTGCACTCACACCTGTCAATGTTCTTTACGATTTTCAGGCTTGTCTTGATAGTTTCTGCATTTGCGCTTCATGCCAGGAAATAAAGCAACTCACAACAAGCAGAAGTAACCACTATCAATAAAACACAACATCACATTGCCCAGGCAGCGCTCCCACATTGGTCTCGAAATTGCTCTCTTGTCCAAAAGAAATATTCAACAATTTTACGTTTTTCCCTTAGAGTTAGGGACGAGCCCAAGACAATCTGTAGAGGGCTCATCAACATCGATAAAGGAAAGACAACGGACATGGGGGGACAGGCTAATGAAAACACTTAGGCATCTCAAAGCGACTTCCTTTGCCATCCTGGTATGTGGACTCTTTCTTTTTCCTTCGACGTCAATGGCAACTTCAGTATTAGGTGGAAATCTGGTCGTTCAACATACCGGAAATGTGACCGCTACGTTTCAAGGCAGCAATGCCGGGTATATCAGTTCACTGTACCTGGGTGACACGAAAATATTCACGACGACTCAAGCCGCTGGCTCGACATTCGACTTAGGAAACTTTTCCGCTGGAACGGTCCTCAATTTTAGGCTTGCCGTTCATAATACAGGTCACTCATTTTTCACTGGTCCCGGATCCAACAACATCGACGGCATCGCTCACGCATTGATTAACGATGCCTTCGGTGAGAACGAAACATTAGTGAGTTTTGAAGACCTTTTGGGAGGGGGAGACAGAGACTACAATGACCTCATCTTTTCTTTTTCAAATACGGAAGCGCACGATCCCACAGCGACAAACAACAACAAGTTAGTAGCCAACCCTGAACCATCAACTGTCATTCTTCTTGGCTCAGGCCTCATGGGATTGGCCGCTTGGCGTATGAGGAAAAAGAACGCATAACGTGTAGCCGACAATTAAAGCACGATGTATATGGAAAAGCCCTTTCTTGCCAAAGAAAGGGCTTTTTTCGTAGAGAATACCCTCATTAAACTGGCTCCCCGTTTTGTTTATACTCCATATCCTTTCATTCTCAATAACCAACTCACTCCCACCAGACACGTTATAGTGATTAACACCACATAGTCGAAAAACTTGAAGGTGGACAGATTATACGGATGAGGCTGTCGTCCCGGACGAAAGCCTTTCACCTCAAGGGCCATAGTCAGCAATGTCGTTTGCCGAAGCGTGTGACCAATCAACGGAACCACTAATGGAACATAGCCACGAATCTTTTCTCCCAAGGTTCCTGCTGACAAATCCAAGCCTCTGGAACGTTGGGCTTGTACGATCAGACGACTGGCCCCTAGCAATGCTGGCACCCACCGAAACGCTAGAGAGAGGGCAAAACACATCGGGGAAGGAACCCCGAATCGTTGAAGACCGAATGCAAAATCTTCTAATCGTGTCGTCGAAAGCAAGAGCACCCCGCTCACCACCATTACCGTAAGACGCATCGCCATACTCAACCCGAGCATCATCCCCTCTACCGATACGGTGAAAACCCACCAGTGAAAGAGAGGCGTCTGGCCTTCAATGAAAAATGGCCACAGCACAAGGCTATACAGAAACAAGAGGACAAGAAGGATCAAGAATTTCCGGATATTGGCCCACGCTTGGGCGCTTGCTGTAAAGAAGAGGACCAGGCTCCAGACACCTAACAGATACATGGGGTGCGTATACAGCAAAGCGAGGGAGAAGAGGGCTAAGACGCCCAGAATTTTCGTCCTGGCATCCAAGCGGTGGATCCATGTGTCTCGATCAAGATAGAGTGAAATCGTCATGAGGCTTCCATTGCGGCCTTGATTTCGTCGACGGTCAATAAGGTACATCCCCAACGTTGGCTAAACGTCGTTAAGGCCGGGACTTCCAGGGAAGCACGGTGAAGGTGAGACGGATTAGAAAACACCGCCCGCGTCGTGTCATCAGCGATGACCCGGCCCTCATGCATTAAAATACACCGGGTAGAATACGTGGCGACTAAGTGAATCATGTGTGTAATCATCAATATCGTGTGGCCCTGTTGGTGAAGGAAGAAAATCATGTTCATCATCTGCTCGATCTCTTGAGCATCGAGTCCGGTCGTTGGTTCATCAAAAATTAGAATGTCAGGTTTAGTCGCTAAAATCGATGCCACGGCAATTCGCTGACGCTCTCCTTTCGTGAGAGAAAAAGGATCCTGCGAGCGATAATAGTCGACGTCCAGGCCTACCGCCTCCAGAGCATCGGCAACCCGTTGTTCGCACTCCGATCTGGGAAATCCAAAGTTCTTCACCCCAAACTCAACCTCCTGCCAAACAGTCTCCGCAAAAATTTGATGGTCAGGATTCTGAAATACATACCCCACCAACCGGGATAATTCACTCATCGAGGTCGTTTTCGTACTGCGGCCTCCGACAAACACCTCGCCCTTCAACGGAAGGAGAAGGCCATTCAATAGCTTGCTCAACGTACTTTTTCCCGACCCATTCTTTCCCAGCACGGCCACAAATTCTCCTTGAGTCACAATGAAAGAAATATCTTCAAGGACTCGAGACTCACCGGAGTATTCGAACGATACGGCATCAACCTGAAGCAGGGGAATATCCTGGCCTGCGACCGCACAGTCGGCAACATTCGGTTGATAGCCTTGAGACGTTTCACGCTTCGGGTGAAGCGTACAAGCCTGTTCATCCATCACACGCCAGGCTTCCTCCACAGTTACAGGCAGCATCGGGACATTCATATCGACGAAACATTCAGCCAAAGGAATGGCGGCAATGCCGAATTGTGCAGGCAAGGTTGGCGATCCGAAAAACTCACGTGGAGTTCCTGTCCAACAGATTTCGCCATGATCCAATACACAGAGGCGATCCGCCTGCAAGACTTCCGCCGACTCTTGCCCTACAAGGACGATCGTCATGCCTTGATCCCTTAAAATCCTGAAAAGTTCTTTCAATTGGACTCGTGCCTGCGGATCAAGGTCGGTCAAAGGCTGATCCAAGACCAAGAGAGAGGGGTAACACACGAGCACCGTTGCCAGGACTAATCGCTGCCGCTGTCCTCCAGACAACGACAGCGGGTCGCGTGAAGAAAAGCCCTCCAGGCCTACCTCGCGCAATGCCCATTGAATTCGCTCCTTCATCTCGTCTGGTGAAAGTGAAGGTGAGAGATATTCAAGGGGAAACAAGACCTCACGCTCAACGCTCGATGCGAGTAATTGAGCATCAAAGTCTTGAAACACCAGGCCAACGCCCTTGCGCTGATAGCCGGAAGGATCATGGTTTGATACTGGCTCGAAGGTTGTTCGAATATGCCCGGAAAGCCGGCCGGGAACAGACCGTGGAATCAGATCGCTGAGCAGATGACATACCGTCGATTTCCCTGAGCCTCGACGTCCCATGATGGCGACCCATTCACCTCGACGAATGGTCAGAGTGAGGTTTTTCAACGCCGGAGTCTCGGATGATTGATACTGAAACGTAATATCGTTCAATTCAGCGATGAGACTGGAGTCGGGTACTGTCAAACCGGATGCGCCGCTACGCACGATTGATTGACTTCTTACCATTGCCGGATCAGCCATATCACGCTGTCCGTCAAGAAGATCTGGGTAGAGTAGTCCCCATTGTTTGACTCGAGGATAGAGAAACCACAGGAGGGGAGGACCGAGGAACAACCCCATCGCCACATTGTTAAAAAAAATGGCCGGCGCCAGGACCATGAATGGGAGGAACCCTAACCATTCCACGCCCCATGCGATGATGACCGCACACCCCCCAGAAGCAAGGCAACAAATGAGCGCATACTCCAGTCCGGGCCGCCAAGCTTTGACATGTGGAGCTGTCCCTGAAGAGAGGGGACCAAGGGCTCCCCATAGTGTGTAAGGCAGCAAACCCAGGAAAAAGTTCCCGAGAAATCCAAAGACACTGGCGGGGCCTAACGTTCCAAAACAATCTCCGATAATGTTGCCGATGCCCGCGCCCCATGCGGCAACCGGACCAAACAGTAGAGAGGTGACTAGAGGAATCGCGTTAGCCGGACGCAATTCGACAAACCCGGGAATGATGGGAATGCCGACTTTGAACGGGATGAGGATAGCCGCATAGATGGCCGCGACTTGAGCCGTGAGCACGATTAACTTCGTCTGACGCCAAACCGCAACGAGCTCAGATATCCAACGTCCCGGGGACAAAGCCGAGCTTCGTCGACGATTCATCATCAATGTGGGGAATTAGGTAAACAGGGCATGTTCCCCGGCGATCAGATTCTCGGCGTACGAGGTATGGCTAATTTTGCACGCAGCGAAATCCGATATCGGCATAGGGATAGCCCGGACGAAACCAGTTTCGGAACGAACGACGCAACAAACACGGAGCTGTTTGAGGACCCGCTCCTTTTACCACGTAATGATCATCGTCAAAAAATCTTGCCGAATAACCCGGGTACGTTGAGTGGGGCATGAATCCTTCGAATGGATGAAACGGCGTCGATGTCCACTCCCATCCGTTGCCCACGAGCTGCGCGAACCCAAAATCACTCTCCCCTTCCGGGTGGGCCGTAACAGGTTCGGGATCCCAACGGTGAAAGCCAAAATTCCCATATTTTTTATCAGGTGTGTCGTCACCCCATGGATAAAGGCGTTCTTCACCAATCCGTGTCCCGTAAGCGGCACGATGGAACTGGGCTTCGGTCGGAAGTGCCAAACCAGCCCATGCCGCATAGGCCTGAGCCTCACGCTGTGAAACATAGACCGGCCAATCCAGAGGCAGTTCTTGTTCTCCGAACATCGTACGCAGAAACCACGTGTTGCCACGTTGAACCCAAAACGAGGGCGGAGCGGCTCCTTCCTGAACAAACCGAAGGTACTGCCCATTGGTCACTTTGTACTTACTCATCGAAAACGCCGGAACAGGCACTTCATGCCGGTTAAACTCATTGTCCCAGCCAAACGTCGTGGAAGGCTCTTCACCCAATGTCGCAACACCCGCCGGCACCTCAATCATGTCATGAATTGGAGATGGATATTTCCGAAGAGGAGAGCACGCAGGAATCACTTTACTGGTGTTCGGAAGCCGATGAAGAATGTAGGCTGTCGTTTCCACATGCATCCACCGATGTTCAATCGCAATAGATACGATATCGGGCGGGGCATATTCCATCGCTTGATCAATCTCTTCACGCACTCGTCGATTGTATTCGAACACCTCATCAAGAGTAGGCCAGTCTGATGGCTGATCTTGAGATAATGTACCTACCTTCGGGTCAATCCCGGCTTCAAACAACTGATCAAAGGTTTCATGAAATGAAGGTTTTCCCAACGTCCAGCGACAAACCTGGTTCCAATCAAACGCCTCCACATGTCCTAAATAAAAGATCAACCGGTGACGTTCTGGAATCCCCCGCTCATAAAACGAATCAGGGTGGACATGCGCAAAGATCGAATCCATGCATTCACGAGCTTCATTCAATGCCACGGGGAGCACGGATGATGAAATCATAAACCCCTCCTTCACGAACAAGACGCCTTACTCATTCAGAAACAATCAATAAAAAACCCCTCGTAAGGGGCATCACACACCTACGTATGAATGATAATACCAATTGAAGTCAACAGGCCATCGCAGCAGATTAGCAAACTGACGAGAGCCTGACAATACGAGAAAAGCCTAGCCTGCCGGATTTTCCCCTCCGGATTCGTGAAATCCCGACACGTGAGATTGTGATAGTTTTCAGGATAATTCAAATGATTCGAGAGTTTTCTATGGTCACACATAGCCGGTCTTGGTATCCTGAGTGAGACAATTTCCACCCGCAATTTCCGTCATTCTCCCTGCTTTGTTACGCATGTCTCACTGCGCACTACGAGCCTGTCACGTGACAAAAACCTTTCCCGATGGGACCAATGCTCTTCAGGACATCAATTGGCAAGTCGAGGTAGGCGAAACGATGGTGCTTATCGGAGAGAGTGGGTCGGGAAAGACCACGCTCCTCCGACTTCTTAACCGGCTCGACGAGCCAACGTCAGGTGAGATCCTGATGATGGAAGAAGAAGTGACGCTCCAGAACCCGATCACACTCCGTCGACAGATAGGGTACGTCCAACAAGACGGAGGGCTCCTTCCCCATTGGACTGTGGAGCAAAACGTCGGACTCCTTCCGACCCTGCTCGGGTGGAACCCCGAACATCGCGACCAACGCATCGATCAGCTGTTAACCCTGGTTGGCCTCAGGCCACATCAGTACCGCAGCCGCTACCCCATCACCCTTTCAGGGGGCCAGCGACAGCGGGTGGCCGTAGCCCGCGCGCTCGCCGGTGACCCGGACATCGTCCTCCTTGATGAACCGTTTGGAGCGCTTGACGCTCTTACCCGGATCGAGCTTCAAGAACAGTTTCTTACACTTAAACAGAACCTTAATAAAACGATGGTGCTCGTCACCCATGATTTGCGCGAAGCCTTTTACCTTGGGGATCGTATTGCCATCATGAAAGACGGTCGGATACGACAGATAGCTACTCCTCGAGAACTCCAGGAACATCCGGCAGATGACTATGTTCAAAATCTGCTCCAACACCTTCCAACGACCTAGAGAGGGCGGCAAGCAATGACAGGCTGGATGCGTTTCTTGACGAGTCTCGTATTCCTTTCCCTCCTCGTCCCTCTTGAGACGTCCGCATCTTCCCGGGACCGCCACATCATCGTCGGGTCCAAAAATTTTATGGAAAACCGTCTGCTCGCAGAAATATTCGCTCAGCTCATCGAAGCCAAGACAGACATACGAGTGGAACGCCGGCTCGGTCTCGCCGGAACTCAAGTCGCATTTGAAGCACTGAAGACGGGAGCAATAGACCTTTACCCTGAATACACAGGAACCGGGCTCGTCAGCATCCTCAAGCAAGCACCAGCTAAAAGTGCACGTGACACGTTGAATCGCGTTCGCGTGGAATTTTTGTCTCGATGGAATCTGGTATGGATCAGCCCGTTAGGGTTTGAAAACTCTTACGCCCTGGCCGTCCCGAGAACACGCGCGAAGCAACTCAAACTTCGAACAATTTCTGATCTCGCGAAGATTGCCCCCACTCTGAAAGCCGGCTTAGGGTATGAGTTCGTTCAACGGCCGGACGGCATTCCAGGGTTGCGGCAAACATACGGACTTGCATTTAAAGAAATCGTGACGATGCAACAAACCATGAAGTATCAAGCGGCAAACACTGGAGAAGTGGATGTCTTAGACGTGTACACGACTGACGGACGCCTTGCGGTCTACGATTTTACGGTGCTCGAAGATGACCGCCGGTTTTTCCCGCCCTATGAAGCCGCCGCCTTAATCCGCGAGGAGACACTGACGCGCTATCCACGAGTAGGCGTGATCTTATCCCTCTTAACGGATGCCCTTGATACGAAACTGATGCAATCCCTGAATCTGCGAATTCAAGAAAAAGGGGATACCGTCGAACGCGTGGCCCATGACGCCCTGGAAGCCATCGGTCTCTTCAAACCGCAACCGACTGCCGCTTCAGACAATTCTCGGGATACAAACATGTTCCACTATCTACTGGAACACAGACAGACGCTTGCCACCCATACCCTGGAACACCTACGGCTCGCAGGAATGGGACTGAGCCTGGGCATTCTTCTGGCTGTTCCGCTTGGCCTTCTCCTCGAACGTCAACGATCCATCGCTGAACCTCTGATCCGATTGATTGGGACGACACAAACGATTCCGTCTATCGCGTTACTCGCCTTCATGATACCGTTCTTTGGAGTGGGCATGCTGCCGGCTATCATGGCCTTGTGGCTCTATTCACTATATCCCATCCTCCGAAACACGTACTCCGGTTTGCGCGATGCCGCGCCATCTGCCGTCGAAGCCGCCCGTGCGCTCGGGATGACCGATTGGCAAATCCTGACCTGGGTGCGTCTCCCACTGTCCGCTCCTGTGATCATGGCAGGCATTCGCACATCCGCCGTCATCACCGTCGGAACGGCAACTCTTGCCGCATTCATCGGAGCAGGCGGACTGGGCGTCCCCATTGTTTCAGGATTGCAGCTGGCCAACACGACACTGATCCTCTCAGGAGCCCTGCCTGCTGCACTGCTCGCCCTCATCGTTGACGGTCTGTTAAGTCTCCTTGAGCGATGGATAAAGCCACGAGGCCTTGAGAGATAGCCACGAAGCCTTGATAGATAGGATGTGATGTTCCACGGCATAATACCGAATCCCTAGACATTCTACTCTTAGGAGAACTGCACACTTCTATGACAATCGTCATACGCAAAGGTTGCGCCAATAGACCTGCCCTTTTATACTACAGACATTCTACGGGAAATTCTTATCAGTCACATTGCCCGCAATGACGCGTTTCCCATTGCGACTTTGTTCGATTCGTCTCATTTACTCACCACTCACGATCTCGTAAGGCTAACCATTATTTTTCTCCATCTTCCATACGCGATCATCTTATATTCTTCATGCACCCCATGTTCGTTATTTGACAGAATACCGGCTGAAATCACCAGGAGCGATAGCGGAAGCTCACTCTTCGCAGAACCAACGCGGATGTATCGAGCCACGCCTTGAAGGGGAGAACGTATGGATTGTATGACAGGACTGCCCAAAATCATCGTCGATGTTCATATCAGTGGTGAGACGCCGCACAACATCAAATCAGAATTACGACAAGGCTTGTCAGCATCGCCTCGAACATTGCCGACCAAATATCTCTATGACGATCGAGGCTCAGAGCTGTTCGAGGATATCTGTAATCTTCCTGAGTATTACCAGACACGAACGGAACGGGCATTGCTCAATACCTGCGCCGATCAGATCATTAGCCTCACAAACGCCGAAGAATTAGTTGAGCTCGGTTCAGGAGCTGCGACTAAAACTCGCGTACTGCTCGATGCGATGGAAAAGGCCAATCAATTACGTTTCTATGTGCCCTTCGATGTCAGTGAAGGCATCGTCCGTCGAGTCGCCCAGGAACTCGTCGACGAATATGAAGGTCTTCACGTCCATGGCGTCGTTGGGGATTTCCTGTCACATCTCGAACATATTCCAGAGGGTGGTCGCCGACTGGTCGTCATCTTGGGCGGCACGATCGGAAATCTCAATCCGCAGGCCGCGCTGAACTTTGTCTCGTCCATTCAGAGGGAGATGGCGTCTGGCGATTTTTTCTTATTAGGCGTGCAACTCGAAACCAACATCGTACGCATCGAACGAGCCTACAACGATTCAGCCGGCGTCACCGCTGAGTTCAATAAAAATATTTTATATGTCATGCAAGGTATGGTCGGAGCGACACTTGATCCCGACACATTCGACCATGTTGCCCTCTATGACTCGACCAACCACCGGATCGAAATGCGCTTACGTTCGAAAGAGCAGCAACATATCCACATGCCGAGCATTGACTTTTCCTTTACTCTTGAAAAAGGGGAAGATATCCTCACAGAAATCAGCACCAAGTATGATCACTCGCGGACTGAGGCTCTTTTACGTCAATCCGGGTTCGACATGATCAAATGGTACACCGACCCTGAAGAACTCATCGGCCTGGCGCTTGCGCGAAAACCCTGACCGCCATATCCGCCTCTCCATACAAAATGCCGCCTGTTTGTTCTTTTCCGACATTCCATGGCTCTCCCTCCACTCTCCATAGGGTCCACTGAAAGAGTACCCTGAAAGGCTCTCGATCGAATCGTCCCGCTGGAGAATCGAATGAACAAACGGCCGATGACCTACCTCAATTACGCTGGCCTCTGTCCGACTCATCCAGAAGCCGAACAGGAGGTCGCAGATACACTTGCCTCACTCAAGCACTATTTATACTCCGATGCCGGCGTCGAATGGTATCGCACGAAAATTCAACAATGTCGTGAAACCGTGGCGGGCTTGCTACACGTGCCTGATGCTTCGAATATCGCGTTTGTGCCCAATGCCTCGACGGCGAACCATCTCCTCGTCTCCGCGCTGACCTGGAACCCAGGCGATGATATTGTCAGCACCACTCACGAGAATCCTTCCATACGAAATGCACTACTGGCACTCCAAGCAAAAGGCGTCAAGACGCACTTTATTCCCCCTTCATCTTCTCCAGAACATTTTTTGAAATCGCTGGAACAAAACGTGAGCCGATTGAACCTCAAAGCCATCATCCTCAGTCACGTATCGCACGTCGATGGACGGGTTTTTCCCATCGCCGAGATTGCGGAATTTTCCAGATCCCATGACATCTTTTTCGCTGTGGATGGCGCACAAGCCGTAGGACAGATCGACGTCAACTTTCAGGCTTTGAATTGCGACGCATACTTTTTCTCAGGCTATAAATGGTGCCGGGGGCCATTAGGAACAGGAGCGCTCATCATCTCTGACCGTTTGGCCGCATCTGCCTCGTCGCTTTGGTCACAACCCATCGACCATGGACAATCCCCCGCCTCTCGATTCGAGATCGGCACACACAACATCGGACTCATCGCCGGCTTGGCACGGACCTGTCACATAAAGCGTCAGCATGGCGTAGAGACGGCCAAGCTTTTTCAAATCCGGGAATTCGTACTGCGAGAATTCCAGCAGATGCCCATGATCAAAATTCAAGGATGGACCGGACCGCAGGCTCCGGGGATTCTGACATTCCGGTGTCTGCGTCCCGACAGGCATGACCGTCTCTATCGACAGCTGTACGACGATTGGCATATCGTGGTCAAAGCCTTCTCGGATTATCCAGCTGGCGCATGCCCCAGTTTCCGGCTTTCCTGGATGCCGGAAACCGATCTTCAGGACGTGAAAAAAGTCTTGGAAACGATCAAGCTCTATGTGTAAATCGTCTTATTTCACACGCGCTCTCTATACAGTAGTTTTCAAGGAGTGCGCTTTATGCCACAATAGGCTTTGCATTCATCAGAATTTTGCATCCACCGAATGACATAAATTACCTAAAGGAGGTTTCCGTGCGATACAAACGATCAATGACCATCTGTTTAATGAGTGGAATAAGTCTGTGTGTCGTCATAGGATGTACGACAACTCAAGAAGGCAGTCACAAGGGGTTCATTTACAAAGACCTGCCCGTAACCCACAAAACGGTGTCAGTCGGTGAAGGGACGAGCGTCACGCTTCATGGGAAAAATTTTGCGCTGTCCGGCAACGAACTCAAACTCGGCGACACGCTTCGCAACGTACAGGTGGCGAGCAAAGACCTTTCTCTCGTCGATATCGCGCAGACAAAAGGAAAAGTCCGGATCATTAGTGTCGTGCCGTCGATCGATACGAAGGTGTGCGAGCAACAAACACATTATCTCAGTGAGAAGAACGAAGGCCTGGACCAGGAAGTGGAACTCCTGACGGTGAGCATCGACACACCTTTTGCCCAGGACCGATTCGCCAAAGAGGCCAACATTCACAATGTCACGTTTTATTCGGATTACCGGGGTGGGGAATTCGGAAAATCGCACGGACTCTTTATTCAACAGCCACACATCCTGTCCAGAGCCGTCATGGTGGTCGACAAAGATAACGTCATCCGGTATTTACAGGTTACGCCTGAATTGGCCGAATTACCCGACATGGAAGCCGCCTTTGAAGCCGCGCGCTCACTCATCAAACAGGGTTAATCGGGAGAAAGACAACAGGCAGGCTTGAATGGTCTTATCCCAACCGTAGGCCTTGGTGCGCCGGAACGTCTTCGAGCAGAGCAAAGTCTTGCCGCATTGACCAAATTGGTTCTCCACGCTGCACGATGCGCGCCTCACCGAGAGGACCAAGCCATTCATCGGCGGCCAGCAGATAGGGAACCTTGTAGGGGTCGATGCCCATCAACCGCGCGCAAGTCGCATCCACGGCGGTGAGATTTCTTCCCATCGCCAGGACTCCCATGGGTTTCGGCGTCCCCATAATCGGGCCATCGCCCTCCATGCCTACGATTCCGTCCACGATCGAAAAGTGCGGTTTCAACGTCGCAGTAATATCCACGATCGATTGGTGTATGCCTTGATGATGGAACACATTCTTGGGCCACCCATAGTACAGCCCGGGCATGACGCCAAATAGATTTTTCATGGACAGCGTGACTCCAGCCCAATGATGGGTTTTCAACTTGGGCATCGAGACGATCCAATCGATATCACGAAACATTCTGGGAAACGTGAGAGTGGCCAAAGCCGTCCACCGGCCTTGATTCGCGACAGAGAAACCCGTTTGTTCATTCAAGTTCGTGAATGGAATACGGTCCTCGTGCAGAATCGGTCCCAAGCCTGATTCCTCTAGAATCTGCCACGCATCCTGCCGATGCCCAGGCCCTTCACCCACCAGAACCGCACGAGCGCCAAGACTCAGAAAAACCTCAATGGCCGCACGCACGACCAATGGATGGGTATTGATATGCGCGCGCTCAACGTGGGTTTCAACGAGATTCGGCTTGAGTAAGATCCTTTTCCCCTTAATCTCTGCAGGAGAAACCCCAAGTTCGTGAAATCCTCTGGCGATCACGTCGCGAAGATTACTCCCGTAGGCACTCGCTTTTCCGATGAATACCTGGGCATGAAACTCTGATCCCCCTCCAACCGATGGTTGCGGCAACGAAGAGGCAGCCAGGGAGCCGCTGGCCAACAAGAGCTTGAGGAACTGACGCCGGGACCAGGTCAGAAAATTCTTTGCTTCGTCATGCATAGGGGAAAGATCTATTTTTTAAAAGGAGTCTGCTTTGGCAGGAGCAATCGTCCGTGTCTTCCAGGGTTCAATCCCGCGAACACTCAAAGCCGCCAGCAGCAGCACACATAAAGAAGCCGTGTCAAACCCACCATACCGTGTGCCGCGATCGAGAGTTTCGCAGATCCATTCTTCGCCGTTATGAGGCATAAGCTCCCACGCCCCTAGACCGAGGAGCGCCCAGCCAAGAGACAAGGGACTTCGAAGCGTTGAAATTCGTGCACGAAGATACTCGAGACTAGGCCTGACCGCTTCACGTTTGACACGACCGGCCAGCGCGTAGAGTGCAATCCCCGTTGTTTCAGGAAAAGGCCGAAGCGTTTGTCCCAACACGGACGTATTTCCGTAATTCCAACCCCCGGCGGAAATCTGCCGGTCTAGCAACAGGCGCACTCCAGCCATCACTCGTTCATGATCCGCATACCCGGCTACCGAGAGCGCCAACATCGACATCGCCGTTGGAGTAATCCATGAATGAGTCTGACCGATCCAGGGCCAGCCCGGAATCGATGTATCATGTCCGACCATGTCATCCTCATGTTTTTCCCAATGAACGCCAGTGGTACGCAGAAGAAAATCTGTAGCCTGCCATAACGCCTTCTGGTGTGCTGTTGACCCATGCCAGGCCAAGATCGCTAATGGCGTAGGCCAATAGGCATCTGGATGATCGGGGGATATCACCACCCGCCCATCGGGCATTTGATAATCGATCAATCGATCCCCAGCCTCCTTGAATATTTGAGAATGCACGGCATTCCCTTTTAGGACGATCAATGCCCACGAGGTGGCATCCGGGCGAAACGTTCCGTTTGGCATGTCCGTAAAGCCATGATCGGACAACTTCCTCTCTAAGACGGTCGCCAACACCAACTGCTCGATTGAATCGGACATATTCCACATCCACGACGACGAACCCGGGAAATCCCATCCCCAGAATCCACGGGCTTCTCTTTAACTGGCCGCGACCATGGCAGCCATCTTACCAACTTTGTAACAAGTATGCGCTTGCTGAATGGAACCCGTACAGAACTTGACGACCTCTTTCCCGGCTTTCTCCCCCACTCGATACGCTCCGACCGCGATCTTTTTCCCATACTTGTCGCCATATTTCACGCCGGCCTGAATGCCTTTTCTGGCGTGTTTCACGACATGCCGGCCCACTTTGCCGTGTGCGAATTTCGCCCCGGTCTTGATCCCACTGCCCACTCGCGTCATCCCCTTTTTCACGCCGCCACCGATTTTTCCTGCTCCTGATTTGATTTTTCCACCGGCCTTCTTTAATCCTTTGCCAATCTCGCCGAACACACCACGGGGAAAGGTCCCGCTATGGGAGCCCATGGCCATCAAAGATTGGCCATTCGCGGTACCGATCATCAGAAGTTCCAAGTCAGAATTTCCAGACAAACCTGGCAGGAGTACCGCCAGGGAAGTTCCCAGCGATTCCGTTTCAACGGTGATAGAATCGCCCTGAGCACTGGTCGTTGAGCTCAGGACAAGCCCATGTTCATCGATCGAGACTTCATACTGCCCCGCTTGAATAGCTGTAGGATCGCCACCAACCGTCTTAAAGGAGATGCTCTCTTCAAAATCTACGGTTAGCGTCTCTTCAGGCAATCCATCAGCGCCACCACTCGTCGCTATGGCCCAGGTCAAGACGGACCGTGAAAAAACGCCACTGAACGATCCTACCGCTTCCAGAGCCTCCCCGTCGGGCATCCATAATAACAAATGCTGTGTGTCGGCATCCTGATCAGGAGACGGAATCAGTTCAGCCGTCGCTTCCGTGAGTTCCAGATCATGCTCTGCTGAAATCGCTTGAATCGTGACAGAATCATCCTCCTTGGCCCCAACGGCATACACATTGAGTACTGCATCCTCTCCCCGTTCCACTTCATACACCCCTGCCTGTAGTTGAATCGGATGACCATCCGGTTGCTGGAAATACACAGGTGATCCAAGGTGAACGGCTGTTGGAAATAGGAGTTCCCCGAATGCCGGCCCGACGAACAGGGTGACGGCCAACAACTGAAATAAGATGGCGCATCGATAGCATGATCGATAGCATGAATGTATTCTCATGGTTTTCCCCCTTAGGCATGTCCCAAATCTTTCTGGTCCGATTCAACAAAAAGGGCGCCCCGGAGAACGCCCTTTTTGTTGCGTTGACGATTGCCCGGCCTACAAAGAGTGGTCAGCCCCCTGCACCTTGGAGTAGCTTTCCACCCTGTTGCGCGATCACTTCGATACATTTGCCGCTTTTGCCTTGGCCACACACTTTGCTGATAAATTTCTTCCCATGCGTTAGGGCCCCGTCCTTGATCTTTTTTCCGTATTTTTTCGCATACTTCACGCCATGACTCTTCACCTTTTGCATAGCTTCCGCCCCGTGCTTCTTGGCAGCCATGACGGCTTTCTTCACGCCTTTTTTCGCATGACCATGAGCAATTTGAACACCTTTTTTGACTTTTTGAACGACATGTTTCCTGGCTGTATTCACAGCGCCCTGCGCGGACTTTTTCACCTTGCCGCCGACTCTTTTCAATAAACTGCCAAACCCGCGCGGAAACGTACCGGTGTGTGACCCCACAGCCGCGATTGATTGGCCGCCAGCTGTCGCAATCATCAGCAATTCCAGGTCTGGATTATCTCCAAATTCAGGAATAATCGTCGCCGTTGAAGTCCCTAGAGCCTCTGACTCAACCGTCATGGCTTCGCCCTCCGTATCCCCGCTTGGCGTTAGGATCAGCCCGTCATCGGTCAGGGCCACCTCATACTCACCAGGTTGGATGGACTTCGGAGCACCGCCAATCGTCTTAAAATATGTGGCTTTTTCAAAACGTACGGTGAGCGGAGCTTCCTGTTCAGCCCCATCTGCACTGACATTCTGCTCCCAAGTCGCCGGAGATCGGGAAAAGACTCCGCTGTAGGAACCAATCGATTCCAACGCCAGCCCATCGGGGGTCATAAACACTAAGTGCTGTTTATCCGTGTTGTGATCGGGAGGCGGGACCAAGTTTGCCGTGTTGGCCTCGATATCCTCATCATGTCCTGCCGGAAGCGCCTGAATTGACATGGCTTCTCCAGCCTTCGTACCAATGGGAATCATGTTCAGCGCATTCTCGCCTTTTTGTTGAACATCATACAGACCTGCTTGAAACTGGACAGGTTCACCTGATGGATTTTGGAAATAGATGGATTGTTCCAGCTCAATAGCAGATGGCAGACTAATCTCCGCATAAGCTGGACTCCCGACAAACATGGATGCCAAGAGCCCTAGATAGACCGTGCGTCGTAATTTGATAAATGGTGCCATGACAGAACCTCCTTGTAATGTGATATGTGGTGATGAAGTAACCAGAGAATGCTCGTTACCCTGGTTGAGGGATACGCGACTTCCTTTTTGCGTCTGATCTTTACAAATGAATAAAGTCGCCTTCATTCCCCCCCTTCTGCATCATGAGTCGCAGGCCATGTGCACTTAGTTCAAAGCATTTTGCAAAAAAGTAACGAGCGTCTTTTGAACGCTCATGTCGTTGAACAGTCCTGGCATCCGGGGTTGCGAGGAAGGTGGGCAGGAGATCTGCCATACATTGACTGAGGTGTTTTACAGCAGAGCAACAAGGAAATGACTGAAACTCTCGCTGGATACAGAGATCGTGGAGTTGGGGACTTCGTATACTGCGTGATGGGATGAAGAAGGACGAGTAATTTCGCCAACGAGCCCCTTGTCCTTACGGACAAGAGGCTCGTTCGAAACACATCGCGTCGTGGCTATTGGCTTAATTTGTGGAAGTTTTATTCTCCTACCAGTACGGTAACCGAAGCGGCGGTCCAATCCGGAATGGTTTGTTGTACGGGGATAGCCTCAAAGGCGATTGGCTCGGAAGGCTCTTCGTACTGGGTTTCCATCAAGCCGGCCTCTTCGGCATATTCTGACTGTTGGTTCATACTTTCTTCATATTGTTCAGGTTCGACGACTTCCTGGGCTTGCGCCATCACCGGCAATTCCTGGGGCACGGTCGTCTGAGCCGGCATCATGACAGGTTCGTCAGGCACCGTAATCAACCCACGAGTGAGACTGCCCACTAATTCTTGCCGAAGGCTCGCCAATTGCGCACCTGGTCTCCCAGATAGAGAAGGACGATTGGATTCTCCTGAGCGCTGAGGATGAACCGCTCGACGAATTTTCTCGGCCAGGCGCCGGTCGGTGCTGGCAAAAACCCGAATCGTATCCACTCCTGGAGGGTTCGCATAGTCAAAATGAAAACCGGCACGGTTTCCCGATCGAAGCGAATCAGGAACCAACACCGGTTGATTGGCTTTAATAAAGCCGTCAGCCAGAAAAGTTCTCTTCTGGTAAGGATTGGGGAACAGCACATTAACACTGCCTTCGGCATCGACATCCACGATCGTGATGTACGCGTCGGTATCAGTAGAAATTTCGAGTTGCAGACTATTCGTCAACGTGCGTGGTTGCCCTTGCTGGCGAATCTGGTAGGTGGGGGCCTCCATCCGATCGCTGACCACCGCGATGCCCCGTTCGCCAACCTGTACGACACGAACGTCCAGGCCTATCCGAGAATTGGGGTTTTCCAGGGCTAATAGATTGGAGGCATTCCTGGATTGCGTAAGAACCTGTGCGAGAGAATCCGCAGAGTCGGCCGTTCGCGAAGCCGGTAAGGCAGCCACTTCCTTTGCCGCATCAGCGCTGTACACTCGAAGGCTCTTGCCCTCGACATCAACGATGAACCTCGCAAACACACCTTCTCCGACGATCTCCACATCACCTAATCGTTTTTTCAACTCCGCCTGCAACCAGGCTTGACTCTTGGAATCAACACGACGAAGACGGACGGGTATGCGCCCGGATGGCGGGGCCGGGACCAACAACGTCGCCCGTGCCCCTTGCCCAATTTTCACACCGTGAGGTTCGACCACAGCCATTGAATGGGTTCCTTGAGTCTTGACGACTCTGGCAAATGCTTGGGCTTGTGCCGTATGAAACTCTCTTTCATCTTTTCCAAAAATCCCCCAGACGGAACCTGGCGCACCACCGAGTTCAACCGCCTGCACCAGCAACACACTGTCTTTTCCATGATTTTCTACCTTTACCCAAGACCGACGAACTTCCGTCGCTTGCGAAGGGCTCTTACGTGAACTCGTTCCACGGGCCAAAACAAAGAGTGGTTGAGCTAATCGGCCCTGAGGAGCTTCGAGTTGCGGTTCCGGCATGCTGGACCGTCCGAATTGATTCTGAATGCGCTTTAATTCCTGTTTGGCTCCGGCAAAGACCTCTGACGCGGATGAGTCAGCATCCGCCGATTGAAGGCTCTTGAACAAGGAATGTGTGAAAAACCCGTGATAGCGTCCATCAACCGGACCATCGAGCGCTTCTTCATTGGCCGCGGCCCCACTCATGAGCACATAGCGGGCCGAGGCCAACGGAACGATGGCTCGTGTCCTTACTGCAGACCGCTTGTACAGATTCACGCGAGTATCCTGTGGGATGGATCGGACCCGCACCTCTAACCCGCGAGTGGCAGTACCCGAATGACAGGAATCCAATACCACCACGGCATTCGTTGTCTTGAGTTTGGCGAAAATGGCTTCCAACTCATCATCCGTAATATCCGGAACGCCTTCCGTCCGGCCATCGTGCGGAACGATCGTTTCATCCAGTTGGTCATTCGCCTCATCGCCGTTCACATCTTCCACCTGAGACCCATGGCCGGAATAATGAATATATGCCACGTCATTCGGACCGACTTCGGAGACAAACTGTTCCAGCGCCGACAGAACGTTCTCCCGGGTGGCGTCTTCGTCACGGAGAATGCGCATATTCTCGTCCGCGAATCCGTACTGAGTCTTTAACACTTGGTGAACCAGGTTAATATCGTTCTTCGAGCCGGGGAGTCTCGGTAACCCTTGATACTTCCCGATGCCAATGAGCAAGGCCCGTCGCACGGGTTCAGAAGAGGTGGAAGATTGAGCCAACCCCGGACTCAGCCACGAGAACAGGTGAGCGAGGCAAAGAACACACAGTATCGGAAGCATGTTTCTTACGGATGGAATATGCCGAATCTTCATGGTTGACCTCACGAAATACTTGAAAATGTTATGGGTTACTAGTCTAATCTTCAAATTCTCAACACTCAAGCTCCAAACATGCGGTAAGTCTGATGCACCATTCAAATAGTTCAAACCCACAAGCCAGAATCGTGCGATCTATTGTGGCAAACGGCAAAATATGTTAGGGCATACATTCAGACCTCTATAGACTCAAGTGATGAATCGTCAATCTCCCTTGAACATCCCTACCGATGGACACGACTGACTTTCAGGACAGGAGCGATCAGGAGTTGGTCGCGATGGCCGGAAAAGGAGATGAAGACGCCTTTCAGGCATTGTATCATCGGTATGAAAAACGGGTGTTTCAATACATGATGAGTACGCTTGGCGACCCTCATCTCACTGAAGAAACCATGGTGGAGGTTATGGTTGCCGTGTGGAAGGGTGCCGGGAAATTTCGCGGGGCCTCCAAAGTGTCGACTTGGATCTTTGGGATCGCTCATCATAAAGCCATCGATGCGATCCGTCGAGTCTCGAGCCAACGCCGGAGTTCGCTCCCGCTAGACGATGCGGCAGAAACCGTCGACCCCTCTGACGGCCCGGAAGACAAGGCCCAGCAACAAGACCTGGCGAAATTGACGAATCAGGCCATGCAAGATCTCTCCGCCGATCACCGGGAAGTGCTGCATTTGGCGTTTTTCGAGGAGCTTTCCTATCAAGACATCGCAGCAATGTTAGAAATCCCGATCAATACGGTCAAAACACGGGTCTATTATGCCAAGCAACAGCTCAAGGGCCAGATGCAGTCCTTGGGCGTGAGCGAGAGCATGTTATGAATGAACCAGAAGCCTTAGAACCCACGACTCACCAGCAAGCCATACTCCTTCCCTGGTATGTCGCCGGTACGCTGGACGATCGGGAAAAGCTTGAGGTTGAAACTCACTTGAAGAATTGTGAGACCTGTCGGATGGAATTTGACGAGATACAACGCACCCAACTGGCTGTAAAGGCTGCGATCGGTGAACGGCAAGGTCCCTCTCCCGCCGTGTTGACCAAAGTCATGTCGCGGATTCGAGAAGAGAAGGCATCCGCTCAACACACGACGTCCCAACCTGTCCATGAGCACGATCCCGGTCTCTGGAGTCGACTTGAATCCTGGCTTCAATCGCTCTTCGCCACTCCCTGGGTGCCTGTTCTCGCGACCGCGCTCATCGTCGGCCAATCGGCTTTTCTGTTAACAAATCTTGGCGGACCATCATCAGGATCAGATCCGGCCGGCCAAGGACCTGGGCCTATCATCGAACGAGGAATTCCGAAAGCTCCAACGCCAGTACATACAAGCCGGCTACAAGTCACCTTTGCCGAATCAGCGACACAGGGTGACATTCAGTCCTTACTCCGGACGATTGAAGCCCAGGTCACCCGAGGACCTTTGCCCGACGGGTCCTACATCCTGACGATCCCTACGACGAATCATACTCAAATACAAGATAGCCTACAGACCCTCCTCGCCAAACCACAGCTCATCCGTTCAGCGATCTCCGTATCTCCTTGAACCAAAAACCGACTCGCATCGACAGACGTTGTGAGAAAGGCAACACCGGGGCCGAGGCCTCTTTCGTTGACCCTCCTTCACGAAGACACATAGAATGAACGCGAATCCAGAGAACGCATACTCAACCGAGATTCCGGTTCTTGAACGACGAGAGGTAAACCCATGTTGAAACACGTTACAACATTCATCGTCCTCCTCATATTTCTGACCTCCTGCGCCACGCAACCCATGGGGGGAAGTTCGCTTTCCGACAACCCCTGTCAACCCAACACGCAATCCTTCGGATCAAGCTTCATGCAGAGTCAATTTGCCTCATCTCTTATGAAATTCGGAGGCAACCTGCTGGCGACGGCGGCCAACAATTACAGCCAAAAATACACAGGGAAACTCGAGAAATTTTTAACAAAACTCGTCACGCCCAAGAAAAAGCGAAAACGCAATCAGGACGATGACCAGTTCACCCAAGATCAGGTCTTCACCGATGACCAGCAGGACTTTCAGGGTACATCGGACAGTGATCAGGGCGTCTTCGATCAAGATCAAGGCGTTGTCGATGATGGACAAGAATTCGTGGAGGAAGGCGGTGATCCCAACGAAGCGTTCCAAGATCAAGGCAGCGGGGACGAACAAGGCTTTGTTGATGTGGAGTTTCAAGAGCAACAAGACGGAGAATTCGACCAAGAAGTTTCCGCGCAATTTGTCGAGGAACCGGTTTCACGGGGCATTTCTGGACGATTTCCGGTCGGACAACCTGAACAGGATCCTTGTGCGCAATTTCAAGACCAGCAAGGCGGCGATCAGACCTATGCTGGCCAACAGGATGGCTACCAAGAAGATGGCCAGCAATATGCGTATGACGAGGCTCAGTCACAGCAAGGCTACGAAGACCAAGGGTATGACGAGTCTACGCAAGATGGCGTTGACGATCAGGGACAGGGATACGATCAAGGGGGTTCAGGAGAGGCAATCGGCCTGGACGTCGCGCTCGTCCGGAAGACGATGCGAAACGGTGCCCCTGTCATTCTCCCCGTTCAAGATGGCGACGTGTTACGGGATGGACGCGGCAACCCACAAGCCGGAGATAAATTCCGCGTCATGTTCCGACCGAATAGTACCGCTTACGTCTACGTCATCGCTGTAGATGGCTCGGGGTGGGCACAAGGTATTTTTCCGTCCCCGACTTCTCCGTTTGCGAATCCGGTCAAAGCCGGGGAACAATACGTCATCCCTGAATCATCACACTGGTTCAGCTTGGATCAGTTCAAGGGAGTAGAGACGCTTTTCTTTATCGCTTCGAATGGGCCTCGTCAAGACATCGAAGATATTTTCAAGAGCATCATGGGCCGGGAACGGCCAGCTTCCGCGACTCCTCAACAAGTCACACAAGCTGCGATCATTCCGAATGGTTACGGCGGTGCCCACCCCAGTCAAACCCCGTTCGACATCACCTTAGCCTCCGGCGGTCAACATGAAATCGTCCCGACCAGCTTTTTAGCGAAGACGGCGGGGGAGGACCTTCGAATTACGCGCTGGTTCCGGCATCAATAGGCCCGCCGTATTCATGAATCTCAGAGAACCACCGAGAAGATTGATCATGAAGACGCGATACCGGACCTCACTCGTCAGCGGTTCCGTGCTGTGCGTTCTCCTGAGCGGATGCATGGCGGCCCTCCCCTTCGTCATCCCGCCGCTCCTGGAATTCGCCAGCGGGATGCTTCAGACCGCCACGCACAATTACGACAAGCCCTATAATTATGACTTGCAAGAACTCATGATGTCGCTGCGGGCGGATCCCAATTCGCAAGAAAATCACGTGACAGGTTCGCCACAAGTCCTTTCAGAAAACCCGTATGCAGAATATCACACCTACGATGATCCGACCTATTCAGACCAGGACGGACAGGGGCCAAGTGCGCAAGAGACCGGATACGACGAACACTATGAACATCAACAATCTGAGCCATACCAAGACAACGCAGACGATGGTATGGAACCGTCGGCCGGTCAACAATACCAACAATACAATGACAATTCAGGAGACTCAATTCCGGACAGCTACCGAGTTGAGTCCCCTAAAGAACGGCCTGACCTCATTACCTTGGATGTCCTGCTTGTCCGCCAAAAGATCAGAAACGGGGCTGTCACACTCTTACCGATCAACGATGGAGATGTGTTGCGAGATGGGCGAGGCAATCCACAGGCCGGAGATAAATTCCGCATCATGTTTCGGGCAAATACCGATTGCTACGTGTACGTGATCGCGATCGATGGGTCGGCCTGGGCCCAAGGCGTTTTTCCACCTCCCGGAAACCCCTTTGCGAATCCGGTCAAAGCCGGTACGCAATACGTCATTCCGGAACAGAACAACTGGTTCAGCTTAGACCAGTTTAAAGGGATCGAAACCATCTTTTTCGTGGCCACGCAACAGAAGCGGGACGATATCGAGCAAATCATGGCTCGCATTGGAGGACGTGAACGCAGTCCACGTGACACCCCCGATCAGGTCACGGAAGCGCCGATCATTCCTCAAGGCTTTACCGGGACCCGGCGCAGCCGCTCCCCCTTCGCCATTCAAACCGGACTTCAAGAGGGACAACAACTCCTTCCCACCACCTTCTTCGCCAATACCGCCGGTGAAGCGCTCCGCGTCACGCGCTGGTTCCGGCATCAATAGCTCCAGCGTTGAAATACCCTCACAACAGTCCATGATGGTCTTGCTTTCTTAGCCCGACCCGCTATACTGCTTCCCACTGAGTCGTACAATCATGGATTGATAACAGCCTAGCCCCGCCATGGGTCAGGCGGAACGCACTCATGATCGCGCACGCTCCAACCACTCCCGGCACTCCCCGCGCTCCCGGGAACCGGCAGGCCCGCCTCTTATGGACCCGGCTCGCATGGGGAGTGGCCCTGCTCTTCAGCTTCCTGGCACCGGCGGCCATGGCCTCCACCGGCCCCATACCAGAAGAGGAAGACGGCCCTCTCCAAGTCTGGAACGAAAAGGCCAAATACTATCTCATCGTAGCCGTCGACCAACGGGACGTGCCGGGAGCCAAGCTTCCCTTCACGCTCACCGATGCCGCGTTAGTCGCCAAACAGTTCGACACTCTGGGGTACCGCCCGCTGGTCCAAAAGCCAATCGTCGGACCCATTGCCACCCGTGATAACCTCACAACAACGCTAGAACAAATCCGCGAGCTAGGGGAATGGGCGTCAGTCGTCATCTACTACAGCGGTCATGGAGTGGCCAGTCCCAACGACAAGGATGTGTCGCTACAACTCGCCGGACAATCCTCTTTGGACTACAGCAAGGGGATAAAGGTGTCAGATCTGATTGAGGCAGCCCGAGGCGATAAGAAATACTTCGGTGAGCTGCATCTGATCATCGACGCCTGCTTCAGCGGGACAGGCGCGTTTTCTGGAGCCTTGACGTTAAAAGAGCTGGGCTCCAAGACCACGATTCTCACGTCAAGCTCTACGACGCAAAACTCCATCGCGATCACGCTCGAAAACGGCACCAAACTGAGCGCCTTCACCCAGACACTACTGCAAGCCTTAGGCGAAGAGTGGCGCACAGCCGATGACAATGGGGACGGCGTTTTACGCTTCGGGGAAGTCCATACCTATACCTCGAATCAACTCAAACAGTGGTCGCTCGCCGGCCGGCTCACCGTCAATGGAGCGCGCGTACACATGCATCCCCAATTGGTGGGCGGCCGTCACGAGGAAGTCATCCTGGCCTACGACCGGACCAAGGTGCGGCGATGGGAATCGTCAGCCAGACAAGCGCTGCAACTGGCCGCGCTCGAACGTAATCTGGTGCCCACCACGTCCATCGTCACCACAGATGGGCAACAGGAACCCGAAATTCCACAGGAAGCCCAACGCCTGGCCACGCGACTCATCCCCAACAAGGACGACCCCTACGCCCAGGGCATCAAGGCCCAAGCTGAAGGCCGCCTTAAAGAAGCCGGCACGTTGTTCGCGCAAGCCACGAACCTTGAAGCCGACCATGAAGAGAAACTCGCCAAGATTTACCTGGCACGGGGCAGGAATGAAACCTTCCGTGGCAACTACAAAGAAGCCCTGCCATGGTATCAAAAGCATGTCGCCCTGCGGCCCACCAAAGACCCGACGCGCCTCAATGAATTGGGACAGGCCTGGGCCCGGGCCGGGCGCTACGAACAAGCCCTTCCCTACTTCACCGAAGCCTTGGCTATTCGCGAAAACACGCTGGAACCCAACGACCCCGACCTGGCCGTCAGCCTCAACAACCTGGCGGCCTTATATGACTCACAAGGCCAGTACGCCGAGGCCGAGCCCCTCTACCAGCGCGCCTTAGCCATCAATGAGCAGGCCTTGGGAACCGAACACCCGCAAGTAGCTACCAGCCTCAACAACCTGGCGGAACTCTATCGGGCGCAAGGCCAGTACGCCGAGGCCGAGCCCCTCTACCAGCGCGCCCTACGCATATCCGAAGCCGCACTGGGCTCTGAGCATCCGTCAGTCGCCATCCGCCTCAACAACCTGGCGGCCTTATATGACTCACAAGGCCAGTACGCCGAGGCCGAGCCCCTCTACCAGCGCGCCTATACAATTTTTAAAGCCCGATTGGGGCTCGCCCATCCCAACACCAAAACGGTCTTGAATAATTATGCGGAGTGTTTGCTGAAGGCCGGGATGCAGGACAAACTGATTCCCTTGGTCCCTGACCTTCGAGCGGCTTTCCCCGGGATCTTTGCGAAGGAGGCTGAACCCCATGCCGAGTAATGTCCGTCGATCGCCACGCGTCCCTCACGCATCTTGTCTCCCCATACGCACGGGATTCATTTGGCCCGGCCGTCATCTTGTGCGAATGATGAGTGTCATGCTCTTCGCGCTCGCCCTCTTCGGCTGCGACCCCGAGGAGGCGATTCATCGGTACTTTGCCGGCAAGGGCCTCAATCCCCTGGCCATGCTTCGGACGGATCTCACCCCCGGCATGCTGATCATCGTAGGGAAGGACGGCACGCCCTATTTACGCGGGCACCTGAGCACCTACCTGACCCAGCCCGAGCGTGCTCACGCGCTCCTGCCGGTCAGTGATTGTGGAGCCGCCAGGAGATGCGCAGGGATCTTGAGCGGGTACCGGGAAGACCGGTCGCTCACGTTTGCCGCAGCCCTGTCGTTTTTCCAGGGCCTTCTGCAATGGCAACCGTCCGTTGATCTGGGCTTTACCGGTGAGGTCCGCATCGACCAGATTCGTTCCACGTTCGAGAAGATCGAACCCGCTGCTGTCGACCGGTTTTTCAAAAAGCGGGAGGCCCGCCCAGCGGCCCGGTTCGTCTTGGATACGCTCAACGACGGAGAGCGCGCCTTTGTGGTCTATGAAGTGCATCGTTCGGATCATGTGCAGATTTCTTCGGTGGATGGAACGGATATCGCCCCCAGCTTACAAGTCGGTGGCCCACCCACCGTCCCAGCTAGCGGGAAGATTGGCCTGACCTATAAAAAGGTGTCCGCGCATGAACTCGTCGTCTCGACGGATCAGCTCTATGCGTTTGCGGTGAAAACCGGAGAACTCGTTCCCAATGCCGCCAAGGATACGGTGAAATTCAAAGTCACCCAACCGATTGCCGCAGGAACGGATGTGAAAGGGCCCTGTCCCCGAAACTCCGACGAGTGCATTGCCGCCCCCTTGAACCCGAATTTCAAGGCCGTGACCTTCGCGGAGGGGACAGATCCGCTCTCGCCGTGAGCACGGCACCCTCGCGAATCAGCCACACGCTGGGGTGTGCCCCTTGCGTCGATCCTTGCGCGGAAATCCTGCTCACTCACCACATGGGGTTCAAGCGGCGAGAGGCCAAGAACGCCGCTGGCGGCTTTTTTCAACAGCCCTTATTTGACAGGCAGACTCGCAAAAAAGGCGGCCAGGTTTTTGATATCGTCGTCGGTAAGGTTGCCGACGATGCCACGCATGATAGGGTTTTTCCTCTCGCCACGCTTGAAGTCTTGCAACGCTTTGATAAAATACGCTGCTTGCTGTCCGGCAAGATTTGGGTAGATCGGCACCGGTGAGATGCCGTCAGGGCCATGACAACCCTGGCAGTTCGAGGCGGCAAGCCTGCCGGCTTGGATATCCGCCTTTTCCGCGAACGCCGGCGGGACATTGCCCAACCCGACCACAAGCATCATCACAATTATCGTAACCTTCATGACGGATAACCCCTTAGAAATGGTTCATAACATGAAATGGGTGTGTCTAACTCTTCCTCTTCAGTCCATCCAAAATCGCGTCTGGACGAATCGGTAAATCCCTCAATCGAACACCAACGGCCGCGTAAATGGCGTTGCCAATGGCAGGCGCGACAGCAATCACGCCAGGCTCTCCCAGGCCGACGGGAAACTCTTCACTCTCGACAAACTGAATATCCAGCTCCGGGACATCCGCCATGCGAAGTGGCGTATAGGTATGAAGATTGTCCATTGAGACATGTCCGTTCTCGATTCGATTTCCTTCATGGAGCGCGAGGCTGACGCCCCACAAGGTCGATCCTTCCACTTGCGCCATCGCCCCGTCAGGATGGACGATCGTACCGCAGTCCAACGTGATACTGAGTTTTTTGACGGTCACTTTGCCCGTCGTCCTATTCACATGAACATGCGCCGCACAGGCGATCCAGGTCGGCATGGTTCGCTCTTGCCCAAAGGCCGTCGCCACCCCCATGCCTTCATCGGCCGGTAACGGTTTTCCCCAGCCGGATTGTGTTTTGAGTTTTCGCAACACATTCGCCAACCGTGTAGCGCCCCCGACGCTCTCAGGGGATTTTCCCGCATTCTTCCCCTTGCCATCCAGCATTCCCAGACGAAATTCAAGGGGATCTTTGTGCGCCGCGACCGCGATTTCATCAAGAAACGACTCCAACCCCCAGGCAATCCACCCAGGCCCCACGGCACGAAGATAGCCTGGAAGAAATGATCGTTGCGCCAGATCGTTGTTCACCATTCGTACGCGTTGATTGGGCATCGTATACCAATGGTCTGCCCCGCTACTGGAAAATGGATCGATTTTGCCCTTTTTATCCAAACTTTCAATCAAAAATCCCGGCATCATCGACAAGGTTGGCCACCCGGCGGTGGCCGCATGCTCGAAACCGGTAAGACGGCCCGTTGAGTCCAGCGACGCATGAAACTGCTGAACCGATGGAGAGCGTATGCAGTCGAAGCGTGAGTCATCAGGTCGCATAAAGATCATCTTGACTGGCTTGCCAACGGCCTGGGCCGTGAGAGCGGCGGGAATGATGTAATCCCCGTACAACCGGCGTCCAAACCCTCCGCCAAGATAATATTGATGAATCTCGATCGTCTCTTCCTTCACCCCCAGGGCCTTGGCAATGTGCGGAAGCATGATCGTCGGCGATTGACATCCTGTATGGATGTGCCATTTCCCGTCTTTGAATTCCGCCGTCGCGTTGACCGGCTCTAGGTGAAAATGCAGGACTGATGAGGTGCGGTACCGAGCCTCAAGCGTCGTGGCGGCATTGGCCAGAGATCGCTCCACGTCTCCCTCATCGACGAACAGGACTCCGGCCGCTCTGTCTTTGGTGAGCCGCTCCCCTTCGTCCTGAATATCAGATTCCTTGATATTTGCGGTTGGCCCTGGTGTGTAACTGACCTTCACGAGCTCCGCGGCCTGTATCGCGCCGAAATAGTTCTCGGCCACAACCGCGACCCATCCCTGGAGGATATCGCTGGCATCCTTAAGCACCTTGAATCCGATATACCCGGGTATGGTCTTGGCCTTGGAATCATCCACGGTCGTGACGCTGCTGCCATAGCGGGTGGGCGGTACAATCGGCCGGGCGTACACCATGCCGGGAATGTCCACATCGATCCCGTATTGAGCCGTGCCATTCGTTTTGGCTGGAATGTCCAATGCACGGCTTTCTTTCCCGATCAAGTGTCGTTGTTGAAAAGGTTTCACGGGAAGTGCGGACAGTTCCTTATCGCTAAACGTACGGCTGATCTTTGACCGTCGTATAATCTCCGCAAACGTCAGCGATTGATCTCCATGAATAACCTTGCTGTCACGGGCATGACATTGGTCCGGCTGCGTGCCCAGTAATCGGGCCCCAGCCTCGATCAATGTCAATCGGCCTGCGGCTCCTGCCTGGGATAACGACGTAAAGCTCTTAAAAACCGACCACGATCCTCCCGTGATCATGAACCCCCATTTGGGGTTGAAATCCACGTATTTGATATGAATATCATCCCAATTCGCTCCCAGTTCATCGGCAACGATACGGGCGAGAGCCGTCCCGACATGTTGCCCCATTTCAGCCTTCGCAATGTTAACGAGAATCCGGCCTTGCGCATCAATTTCGAACCAAATGGTCGGGGCGAACTGCCTGGCCGCCAACGCTTCATTCGTCGAGGTGGCAGCGGCCTTGCTGGTTTTCGGGAACACCCCGAACGCCATCATGAGGGATGCTCCAACCGTCCCCACCATAAACGAGCGTCGCGTCATTCCTGGGCTCTGTTCATGCTCTTGCGTGATAGCCATGTCAGCTCACCTCCTTGGCCGTTCTCGTCTCTGAACCCTGCGTGTCAGCCGACGCATGTCCTGCCGCTGACCGGGCAGCTCGTTTAATGGCCTTTTTGATACGGGCATACGCCATGCACCGGCAGAGGTTGCCATTCATGTGCGCCTCGATGTCCTGATCTGTCGGCCGAGGATTTTCCGCCAACAAAGTGGCGGCTTGCATGATCTGGCCAGATTGGCAGTATCCACACTGAGGGACCTGCTCTTCAATCCAAGCCGTTTGAAGGGAATGAGCTCCATTGAGTCCTTCAATGGTCATGATCGTACGATTGGCGATGGCACTGATGGGCAAAATGCAGGAACGTTGTGCGATACCATCGAGATGAACGGTACAGGCTCCGCACATGGCGATCCCGCAACCGAACTTCGTGCCCTTGAGGCCAAACTCATCGCGTATGACCCATAAAAGCGGCGTATCGGGAGACGCTGTGGTCGAAACCTTTTTCCCGTTCAAGGTAAATTCAATCATACCGAATCCCTCCTGTATAACAGATTCCTAGACCGCCACAAAGGGAATGGACAGCGACTTTCGTCACACACACTTCCTTCGTGCCTCAAGTCCATACGCGTGGTCTCTTGTCGTAACCCATCTGTGCAAATCTTCCGGAGTATCCACGTCGATGCTGGCGTGATCCAGTGGACACTCGACGACGGGAACATGCTCATCATACAACAGCGCCTTGGCCCCGCGATCACCTGACAGCTCTCTTAATTTTCCGAAGCTACTCCGGCCAAAGATCGCGGGCACTCCCCGACTCCCGGCGTAGACACTGCAAACAATGTTGTCACCGGTAAACTTCCTGCGTAATGGAAGAAGATCCTCCGCTGTCACAGCTATCTGATCAGCCAACAGAACCAGAATGCCGTCGACATGCGAGCCAATGCCGGTCACCCCTCGCGCGATCGAACTCCCTAACCCTTCAGACCAGTCAGGGTGGTAAATAAGGATGACATTCCGGAGCTCCTCAGAGTGCATGGCCTTCCTCAGTGCTTCATGCCACGCACCGCTCACCGCGAAGACCTTCCCCGGGCAGACCGCCTGGGCTGAATCGATACTGTGCTGGAGCAGAGCCTTTCCACCTACCTGCGTCAGTTGTTTGCATCGGCCAAAACGTGAGGCATAACCGGCCGCCATGATCAGCGCAGCGATTGATCGCGTCACACCAGTACTCCCGTCAGCGAACAGGCGGACCGTCGCATGAGGCTGGCATGGCATTCTGCCAGGATTGAAAGCGCAATGCTTTCCGGTAATTCTGCCCCAATGTCCAGCCCGGCAGGACCGGCTAACGGCGTCTTGAGTTCGGACTCTGTCATCTGGGCTTGTTCCAATACCTTGAGGCGGCGATCTATCGGACCGAGCAAGGCCATATAGTGTAACGGCACATCCCTCAAGACATTCAGGGCTTCGCTGTCCAACTGAATATTGTGCGTCATCAGTACGACGGCGTCGACAGACTTCCGAAGGACAAACTCGAACAAGTCCGATGCTGCTCCCTTCAATATCCAGTCTGCGTTCAAAAAATGTTCTCGTCGGGCATTCGCCGGGCGAGGGTCCCACACGCTCACTTGCCAGCTCAGTTGGTGCGCGATCGCGACCAGTGGCCGCGCATCGGCTCCCCCGCCCGCCACGAACAAATGTGGAACCGGGACGATTGGGGTAATGAGCCATTCCGCGTCGTCTTCCTCGATCAACTCGCTTCTTGGCGGGACACCGGTCCGGGGAATCGCTTCCGTCCCGATGAATCGGGACTCGACGGAACCCCGTGAATCAGGAATACGTTGATAGTACAAACCGGTTTTCCGTTCACTGAGCGCCTGGAAGACCGCTTCCAAATGGAGGAAGTGTGCCTGAGCGTTCACCGGCTGCAGAAGAACGTGGACCGTCCCGCCACAGCCACTCGCTACATGAGATATGTGCTCATCCTCGTGAGTATCGTAAGAACACGTCCTGGCCCGGCCTTCCAGCATCACCCGGCGGGCCTGCCGTTGAATATCTGCTTCCAGACATCCCCCACTCAACAGCCCGAACTGCTCTCCCAGTCCATTGAACAGCATCATGGCCCCGGGTTTTCGGTAACAGGGTCCCTCGGTTTTATAGACCGTGCCGAGCACCCATTCACAGTCCTCTGGCTGTTTTCGCCACTGCGTCAGCAAATGTAATAGATGATTCGCCATCTCATGATGCCCTCTCGTGATCGCGAGGTCGCGCTATTCTCATGCACCTCCATCTCACTTGTCAAAACTGACAAGCATTATGAAACTTTACGTCAGAAACTCCAAGGGGTGTCGGCAAAGTTGCTTACGAGACAATCAGTAACTAAGATGATTCAGGACACTTTATGTAACCATGAGGTTGTTTATCACACAAGTCAGGCTCTGGCTTCCTCGTCACAATTTGTTGATAGAAAGTCATTTTCCTTCTCGTACGACATTCACCATCACCCCTGACATCATTACTCTTCGCCAGCTTACCGTGTGAGACTCGCATTACCCATGATATCAAACGGAACCATGGCGGAGTTCAGGTAAAGACACGAAGATGGAATACGTTCACACACTCCAGCCGGTAATTCTGCTGCTCTTTATCGGCATCGTCTCGATCGTCATGATGCGGTCGATGCGCATGAGCCCCATCGTCGGGTATTTGCTAGCCGGCATGATGATCGGATCGCACGGTCTGGGGCTGATCCATGATAGTGAAACGACGCATCTCCTGGCAGAGCTGGGCGTCGTGTTTCTGCTCTTCGATATTGGCTTACACTTTTCGCTTTCACATATCTGGGATGCCCGGCGTGACATCCTGGGACTGGGACCATTGCAGATGGTCTTATGTACAGCCGCTCTGGCATTGGTCTTTGCTGTATCGGGCGATTTACCCAAGGATATTTCTATCGTTCTCGGCGCCGCACTGGCGCTGTCATCCACAGCCGTTGCGGTACAGACATTGGCCGAGTACGGCCAGCAACGCTGCCCGATCGGACAGTCGGCCATAGCGGTGCTGATCTTTCAGGATATTTGCGCGATCTTCCTCCTCATTCTCGCCAATTCGCTGGGTGAAAGCCGCGAATCGCTTGCGGGCGCCATCACGAGCGCGACAGTCAAGGGCGGCGTGGCTTTCGTCGCGGCTATCGTGATAGGCCGGTTTGTCGTCGGCCCGCTTTTTGTATTTCTTTCCAGGACCAAACGAGAGGAAATCTTTACGGCAACAGCCTTGCTCGTGGTCCTTGCGACTGCGGCGGCCACTGGCGCGATGGGCTTGTCACTCACACTCGGAGCGTTTCTCGGCGGGATGATTATCTCTGAAACTCCTTACCGGCATGTGATTCAGACGGAAGTCAAACCATTTCGCGCGTTGCTCCTGGGGTTTTTCTTTGTGACAGTCGGCATGTCTCTCGATTTCGAAATCCTGTATCGAGAATGGTGGAAGATACTCCTGGCTGTCTCTCTGCTCGTCAGCATCAAAACCATCATGGTCTACCTCGCAGCGAGAAGCTTGCGTAGACCGATGCCAAGCGCCATTCAGCTTAGTTTCCTCTTATCGCAAGGTAGTGAGTTCGCGTTCGTGATTTTTGGGATGCCAGCCCTCAAAGCCGCCTTGGGACCAGAGTTATCAGCGATTCTGATCACCAGCATTGCGGCCAGCATGGCACTGACGCCCCTATTAGCGACACTCGGCCATCGGCTCGCGACGCACCTCGCCAACAAGGATTCAGAAGCGGGACATGCCACCGAGTCTTTGCCCGTTCACCAGATTGCGCCAGTCGTTATCTTCGGCATGAACGAAGTCGGTCAACGCGTCGCAGATGGGTTAGAAGCTCACGGAATTTCCTACACCGCGATCGAGATGGACCACGACCGGTTCATTAAGGCGCATGCGGATGGCTATCCGGTGGCGTTTGGCGACGTGGCGGATGTGCGGCTCATGGAAACGTTTGACATGGCTCAGAGGCCGACGATCGTCATCACGATTGCCCGTTATGAAATCTCCCAGGCTCTCACGCCGATCGTTCGAGAACGCTATCCCAATCTGACGCGGTTTGTCTCCGTTGAGAATGACGAAGAACGACAAAAATTCGAAACACTGGGCATGAAGGCCATTGTGACGCGGAGCGTTCCGAAAGGCCTTGACTTGGCCGCGTTAGTCTTGCGGGAGCATAAAGTGAGCGATGACAAAATTCAAAAATGGATGCGGCGGGAGCAGGAGCAAGCGCTGGAAACTGTCGATGCGCGCGAATTGCTGGCCGGAACCACGTGATTGTTCAAAATTGTTGGCACTTTCGACACGATCGACCTCAAACCACTGACCAAGACCCTCCGTTAAAATCATTTCTAGCAATTTTACCAGCCGGCTTCAGGCATTTCGGTGTCTCAAACTCAGTTCGCGTCACACGCCTTGTCGCAGAGTAAGCACGATATTCTGCGTTCATTTTCTTAATCATTCATGAGAAAGGTCCTATGAATCTGTCGGGGACAGTCCTGTCAGATTGCTATGGCTACAGAAACAGCAAGACGTCGCCGATAATCGTCAGAACATCAATCTCTTCATTACTCAGGAGGGCAGGCATGCAAGAATTATTAACCCCTGTTCGGCAAAGCTATGGACGCTGTGCCATGAATCCGAACTTTATCGACTACTTCTATGAAGAATTTCTGAAAAGTCACCCTTCCATCAAGCCGATGTTCAGCAATACCGATTTCAAAAAACAAAAAGAATTGCTGCGCACTGGCATCGGGATGCTGCTAGCGCACCTTGAAGGAAAGCCCGCAGGGACCATGACGCTCGATCGGATCGCAGAAAGCCACAACAAACAACACATGAACATCAACCCGAATCTCTACCAATTCTGGATCGACAGTCTGATTAAATCCGTCAAGCAGTGCGATCAAAAGTTTTCCCCTGATTTAGAACGAAGTTGGCAAAAGGTTCTACGTGCCGGAGTTGACTATATCACCGCTCGGTATGATGCCCCTGCTTCCTAATCCTATCGACCGTCGATGAGGGGTTCCGTCAGGTCACTGGCGAACCTCTCAACAGTTTCCCATTCCCGTTCACATCGGTTCATTCAAACATGTTTCTCGGCGGTCGTGCTCTGGGTACCTAGAAGCATGTGATCGAGGCCGATGTTTTCCAGTCGAGCGTTCCATCTCATTCGACAGACGTGGTAGCTTCCTATCTGGCCAATAATCAACCCGAAGGGTCGGAAATGGAAACATGCGACTCCTGATTCTTGACATAACTTCACGTATGCCGTCTGATAACAATATCCCTTTGAGTACGAATAGCCGTCTTGTGTTCCCACGCCCTGGGTACGCTCTCGGCTTGCGTCTGAGCCACACCAATGGAGGAAATTCGAATTCATTGTTGAACCCTTGTGCCAATTCAGGCGACTAATCGAGAAACGTCCCGATTGAATATTTCACGGGCATAGCCCCCAAATGAGGAGTTTTTATGCGATTCCCTCGATTCATGAACACATTCACTCATGCCGCAGTTCTTGGACTGCTCAGCTTCGTCTCAACGATCCACGCCGCAGTGCCTGAGGACGCAGCCAATTTCATCTCCTTGGGAAAAACCGTGCAATTCGAAGACTTCCAGGGAGAAGAGACCCTCGTCGAACCTGGAAACTACATGGTGACGAAAGAAGAAAACGCCCTTCAACTCACCAACACGCTCTCAAAAACCTCCACGACGCTCGAAGCAGATGAGACATCTCATACATCTGAAATCTCCACGCCGACCGCCGTGTCAGTTCCTGGACAGGAAGGCCCCTTAGCCAATACCCATATCATCATGCTGTTCTTACCGAACGGACAGGTGTGGCAGGCTGTAGGCACATACCCAGGCATCCAAAGCCGGGCCATTCCTCAGGACATGCCGCTTTCAGGAAGCCCTAACACCGTCACATTCGACAAAGCCGTGTACTTTACCGCCCCGGACGGCAGTCCCGTCATCGTGGAAGCAGGAGACTATACGGCCGAAGACGCGCAAGACTGGATTCGCTTGATTCCCGGGAGCGAACGACACGACGCACTCCTGATCGAAGCGCAGAAAGGGACAAACGATGCTGAACTTGACGAACTGATCGCGCTGTCTCTTCCCGGTTCTACAGAACAAGAATCGGACCGACATTATCTCATGCTCATGCTCCCCAACGGACAGACCCTGGAAGCCACGGGATCGTATAGCGGCATTCAACCTCGTGGTTGGCTGGACAAGACGTTCCAGAAAGCTAAAAAACAAGTCAACAAGACGTATAAACAAGCCCACAGCACGGTCAGAAAAACAGGCAAAAATTTGGGACGAACGGCGCAAAAAGTCGGCAAAGACGTGAACCAGGCAGCCTTACAAGCTAAACGCGCAGCAGAAAAAGCCGCCAAAGACGCAGCGGAAAAAGCAAAATATCTTGCGCAACAGACAGCCATCGGAGCCTGCAAAGTCGCGCTCAAAACGACGCAAGCTGTGGCTAAAGCCAAGGCCATGATTCTCGATCCGCTCAAAAAACAACTCGCCAAAGCCCTTCAACTCCCCAAAGCTCAGAAAGCCCTTCTCGACGCGATCGAGACGATTAAACAACAGCAGGCCGCGTCGATCCAACGTGTGATAGAAGCCGCACAGATCCTATCGAATCCGAAGAATACGCGAGCGGTGAAACAGCTCATGGATCCCGACAGAATGTGCGACAAACCGGCTCAGACCGTGCAAAACACATTTAAAAACATGATCGGGGGGCCAATCCGCCAGGCATTGGCCGTCGTGAACTCCGGGAATGGATCTCAGGTCCGATCTCGAGGGTCGTTTGCCTCTGCGACGCTGGCCTTGGGAGGAAACGCGGCCAAGGTCGGTGGAGGAGAAATCGGAGTCCGGTTTGCGTTTGACTTCGTGAATCAATCACACTGGTTTCTTGACTTGGCTGGCATGGTAAAAACTAATGTGGGTGGGGGTGGGGGCGTACAACTGGGAATCTTTCCCCGTAAAGACCCCGTGCAGACCGGTGGATGGTTTTTGGGAGCCGGTGTCAGCTTTCCGCTTCCCAAAGTTCCCCAAAATACCGGAGGCGGCCTCGATTTTTACTTTGACTTTCCACTCGAAATACAAAAACCGTTTAAACTCAAGTGGAACCTCACATCCGCCAAGTTCTTCCTCGATCACTTCCAGGGGTTTGGCGTGAGCTTCGGAGGAGGGAAAAACGCTCTGCCCGCGGATATCGCGCTGAAAATCGGGGGCGGCATTCGCTTGAGTAAAAAGTAAGAAACGTTTCGAAGAACCTCACCCGTAAGGCCTGCCCGTGCACAGGGGGCAGGCCGCAACCTCTGTCGTATAAAGGCTCGTCATGACAGCTCGAACCTACCTGTTTCTACTCGGTGCCTTGATGATCCTGGCATGTACCGATTTCGCGATCGGCAAAGAACGATTGACACGTCCCCGCGCTTCATTGCCCCACGCCACCGGCCAAGGACAGCCCATTGAAAAGCTTAACGTACCTCCTGAAACACGAACGCAGCTCGAAAAGCTTGCTCGGAAGGTCAGGAAACAACCTCCCCCGCAAACGCTCGTCTTTGCGGGACCCCGTCAAAAGGAAAAACTAGAAGCGGCAGCAGCCCTCGCTCTCGAGTTGCAGCGCCCGCTCGTAAAGATAGATATCAGAAGAGTGGTAAGCCGCTACATCGGAGAAACGGAGAAGAATATCGATTCGTTTTTCCGCAGAGCCAAAGCGCAGAAAGCCATCCTCTTTTTCGATGAAGCCGACGCGCTGTTTGGCAAACGAACAGCGGTGACAGATGCGCATGATCGCTACGCCAATCAGGAAGTCTCCTATCTTCTTCAACGTGTCAGAGAACACACGGGATTGATGATTTTCAGTACACAAGACACATCTGGCATTCAGAAGGTTCGGATCACCGAGCATCAAACCATCGTTTCCATTCCCTAGCTCAATAGAATTCGTAGGCGAGTTGAAAAAGCGAGCGGACGCAGCGTGGCATACCCAAGTGGCTGAGGGACCCGCTCTGGAGTCCCTCATCTTCCGCCACCGTCAACATGACCTGGGCTTCCTGAGATCCCCCTCTAAGCCTTCGCCATGTTCACATGGTCAATCCATACATCGCCGTGAGGTATAGGCTACAATGCCTGATGTATGAACCTTATGCGATGAGTCGACGATTGACGATGCAAGGTTCATCGAGAAGACACTCTATTCCCGCGCGCGATATGAACATCACAGACTTCCGGCGCTTCGTCGTTGCCTTCATCGTTCTCGCACTGACCACTGTCGCTATCACTTGGCCACTCGTCTGGCACCTCAGTGACGCGCTTCCCATCGGAACAGAACATGAATTAACCGTGCCCCTTCTCAATCTCTGGACACTCTGGTGGAACGCTACCCAGGCCATGAACGGCTTCCCCGGGTATTGGGATGCCCCGATTTTTCACCCGTCACCTGGCACGTTTTCATTCTCTGAGCCTCAACTTTTCACGGGAATCTTGTCCATCCCGGTATGGTGGCTCACCGACTCGTCGGCCACGGTATACAACATCACTCTTCTGCTCTGCCTGTTCTTGAACGGACTGTGCGCCTATCGACTGGCCAGGAGCCTGGATATGCCTTTTTCACCTTCTCTGTTCTGTGGAATATTGGTGATCGGGATGCCTGTGACCGCGAAGCTGTTGGGCGTCCTCCCGTTGATCCCATTGTTCGGAATACTGTGGGCGCTCGAAGGATTCGTGTGGTTCGGAAAAGAAGGTTCCATCCAGAGCGCAATCTGGGCGGGGTTAGGGATCACGGGGCAATTCTTGTCATCACAACAGTTGATGTTGCTCTTTGCGCCTTTTGCCTTGCTAGCCGGAATTATCGCGCTGCATCAACGACAATGTTCTCAGAAGGCAGTCATCACACTAAGCGGCGTCGGCCTGGTAACCATACTTGCCTGCGTGGGGTTTGCATGGGGTCCACTACAGATCCACCAGAATCAAGGCTTCACACGCACGGACCAAGTCGTACAGGCTCTCTCGGCTCTGCCTGGAGATTACGTCACACGACCCCGAACTGCTCTTATTGGATTCCCTCCTCGTGAAGAGCATGATGGCGATACCGGCGGACTTTTCCCCGGTTTCTGTGTGCTGACATTGAGCGGATTGGGAATCGTGTACGGTCTTCGAGCGACGAAACAACGACGATGGGTCATGTATTTTCTTGTCGTCGGTGGGGCAAGCGTGGTCCTTTCGTTCGGATTGAATCTGTCGATCGGCGGGTGGCAGCCATTCAACACCTTGCGGACAGTCATTCCTGGATATCATGAGTTTCGCAGTCCATTCCGGTTCGCCATTCTGTTTCAGATGAGTCTGTGCGTATTCAGCGCCTTTGGATTATGGAAGCTTTGGCACGTACAGACTCCGTTCAAGAGCGTTCTCGTTCTCAGCGTTGTTGGCTTGTTGGCTGTTCTGGAAAACCTGGCCATCCCCCAGCCTCTTCACTCTTTTCCGCGCGTTGAACAGCAAGAATGGGTCTCGTGGTTGCGAGAACAGGGATCACGACGCGTCGTCGCACATGTCCCCTTTCCCGGCGGACAGCATGTTTCCGACTATGAGTTCGAAACAGTCCGAATGCTCGCACAGGTTCAGCATCGCAAACGTCTTGCGAATGGCTATTCCGGTTACTTTCCACCCGGCTATTCGAATTTTCAGTTAGACATGGCTCGACATTTTCCAACTACTCATCTTCTTTGTTTTCTCATTCAGGAACTCCATGTCGATACCATCATCATCGATCGTCACTGGGCACGCGACCACGAGCCACAACTCCAGACGTTCTCGCCGTTGAGCAAGCCGTTGTATGAAGACCCGCAGGTCAAAATTTTCTCGCTCCTCACAACCGACTCGCGCTGCTAACCCCCCGACAAAAATCCGAAAATTTTTACAAAATCTATGAACCGTCGAACTCCACGGTACGACTCACTCTACAGAACATAATGTCATAATTCACTTAACTAATTGAAATTGTTGAATATTGTCAACGTGAGACGGAAAAGTTTCATGCAGATTACCCAGTACAATGTTGGATTTTTTTGTGAGATATCTTACAATCACGGCCCCTTGCCAACCTGTGCGGTCATGACCATGGGGAGGTATGCGTGATGAAGAATGACCTGATCTGCTTTGGATGTTCGCTTCGCCAGGGTGTGATGGCTACAGTCTTCGCCACGGTCGTGACGTTGACTCTCTTAAGCTGTAACGGGGCCGAGTCGCCGGTCAACTCGCATGGAGGACCGGCCCAGGATCACGTGAGTCTCGTCGATAATCTTCGAGCGCAGGGCCTTACAGTTTCGCCAACCGGATCGATTTCTCAACCTTTCTTCGCTGTTCCAGGCCAGATTTTACGAGTAAACGGTCAAGATATTCAGGTCTTTGAGTATGCTTCGTCTTCTGCTGCGCAAACGCAGGCACACAGCATCTCTCCTGACGGCAAGGCCATCGACGATACGATCGTGGGGTGGGTCGGGCCAACGCACTTTTATCAAAATGGGAAAATCCTGGTGCTCTATATCGGCTCAGACCAAACAGTCCTAAAAACACTCGGGACCTTGTTGGGCCCGCAGATAGCCGGTGAACCATAAAATCACGTGACCTAGAAGGGAGGCCTAGAAGGAAGGAAAGGAAGGGGGAAAAAGGTCATGGCCCTTTTAGCAATGGACGGAATACGTTCCAGGGACAGGAGGCATGAAGTCATTCTTGAAACGCCTGAATAGGACAGATGGCGTTTCACACACACCCTAAAGGAGGTTGCACATGCGAGGGAAAATTTTAACGGCGGCGTATGTTTTGGTCGCCCTGGGATTGCTTACACTCAATGCCCAAGTGCTTGATGCCCACCAGTGGGGAAGCTGGCATTGGGACAAGCGGACACTCGGCATGTATTACTGGGGAAGTCATCAGACACAAGCGAAAGCCTCGGTACAGGATTGGGATTCCCATACCGATCTTAGCCTACCAACCAAGTCTTCGCACACTGACATCAGTGTTTTTGGACAAAATTCCGGTGCAACAGGCTGGGCCGGACTGGCTTCGATCAAGTCGTATGAGTTCGATTGGTGGCATAAGTGGTGTTGGTGCCGAATTAAGCATGCTCACGCGCAATACAATTCCTACTACGGATATTCGAATAGCAATGCGCAGGGCGTGTTCTGTCAAGAAGTTGGACACACCTTCGGATTAGACCATAGCAATACGAATGGCTGCATGGCGAAGGGCTATTACAGCCCGAGCAGCAATGTGAGTAATAGTCACAATTGGTCTGACATCAACTCGATGTATTAGCGGATTGTGTCATTCACACATTCGACTTGTTGTCTCAATTTCTGAAGGAGAACCGTCACATGACATCCAAGAAAACACATCAATGCTTGCAAGGGCTCATTGCCGTCTTGCTCGTCGCGTTCGTGGGACAAGTGGGCTACGAATACTGGTTTAACAAGCCGAAGCCGACAGTCTTTGCGGCTTGGGCCTATGATCCCCGTACTATGGTCGAAGCAAAAGGCCTGGCCCAAGAAGTCGTGGAAGCCGAAGTGACGAACGTAGAGCGGGCCGATGACCTAGTCGTGAAGGCGCCGGGTGAGCCGGGAGGCGTCGAACGGATCGCGATCGAAGTCGTCACGATGAAAGTCCAAGGAACTCTGAAAGGAAAACCTGCCCAGGAGGTTCAGGTATTCCGGACAGCCGGAATCCCGGTGAGTAACCGTGAGATGCCCCCGATGAGCCAGGCCCCCCCCAAACCCAAAGGGGCCACAAACCCACCCAAGCGTGCCACACCCTTTAACGCCAACACCATCAACATTCATGACGACGTGAAATACAAAAAGGGTGAACGATACATGATGTTCTTGAGAAACGGCCCCACCGTGAAGGTGAAAGGGCGACGAGTGGACACAAAATCCCTGGTCAATCCAAGCACCAGATTTCGCATCGGAAAGGACAATAAGATCAGTCCGATCGTCCAAAACCGGCTCGGGCTTCAATTCAAGGGAGAGCCATTACAGGAGTTCAAAGCCACCATCCAAAAAACAGGAGCGCTGAAGCCGATTCCTGGGGAAAAACCGGGGCAAATGATCCTCCCAAGTCTCAAAGTCAAGCCAGAAATGCTGAAAGGTCTCAAGGGGAAAATTCGTCCCCGGGGGATTGACCCAGGTGGAGCCTCGGATGCCATGCAAGACATGGAACTCGGGGAAGTCGAACTACCAGTTGAGGGCGCGGCTCCCGAATACGAAGACCTTCAATAATTATATTGGGGGAAGAAAGGCAAAAAGTATCATGCGGGTCTTATTTCAGGAAGAAAGAAGGCCCGCATGTCATTTCTTCGCAGGATAAGAGCCGTTCGGAAGATTTGGTCGTGACGCATGCTCCCGGCAGAACGCATACAACCTCAACACACAGGTTTCTCAAACCAATTCACACATCCTGGCTGTCAGTGAGTTTTTTGCATGATCTCTGACCGAACCTGATTCAGGTCATGACGATATCGCACCATGGCTCGAATGGCTTTGATCCCGTCTTGCCAGGTTATTTTCTTCCCTTCTTCTCGACTACGAGGACTGTACGAGATCGGCACTTCACGGATACGCCACTGTCCATGCGCCACTTTGCTGGTAATTTCCAGCTCTAATTCAAATCCTGATTCCAGCAACGTCATCTGTTGAATCACGGGTCGCTTGAACACTTTATACCCCGTCCAGACATCTGTTAACGACAACCCCGTCAATCGATTGGACAAAGCCGTAATAACCTTATTCCCAAAATATCCAAACTGAGACCAAGCCGGCTCGTCAGGGCTGAGGAATCGGGATCCATAGACGACATCAGCCTCGTCATCGATGATGGGGCGGAGAAGAGCATCATAGTCTTTGGGATCGTATTCAAGGTCCGCATCCTGAATGAGAAGAATGTCGCCGCTCGCCTGCCCAAACCCCGAACGTAAAGCGGAACCTTTCCCTTGATTGGCCTCGTGAAAGACGATCTTCAGACTGTCCGTAACAGCATTTCCGCAGTGCGAACGCCAATCAAGGCCGCGTTTGGTCTCCGGCGCACTCACCTGATGACGCAGCCATGCTGTGGTCCCATCCGCCGATCCGTCATCAACGATGATGATCTCCTTTCTCACGTCCTGGAGCTCAACCGACAAGACTCGCCGGAGCAATTCCTCTATCGTGTCCCGCTCATTAAACACAGGGATAATGACGGAAAGGATTGGCTTGGAGAACTCTTGTGTCATTTCGTGCGGTCGCAATTCAAGATTCGACTCATAAGGACCATAGAGTCCGGACCATTCGTCATGGGCTATACCGGTGGAGGTGGCATATCTTCGCACATCGACACCCCAAATATCATCATGGTTCAACCCCACACAGTCGTGCGCTCTCTATAACGAATCCAAATACGTTCCAGTCGATACAAACGACACCCCCCGCGCAGTAGGACGTTGCCTCAAGCGGAAGGTGATACCCACTTGGCTGTCCTGACACACATGGATGTTTCCCTCACGTCTTGCAGAGCCTAGGCCTGCAAGAGCGCACGGCATCGTTTTGGTATCACTGGAGCAGCTATAGCCGTCAGACATCGGGCAATCTATACAAAGGGATATTAAAACGCTCTGGAATGTTTTGGGGAAGGAGAACGGCAGATATCAGGGAGACAGGAGGATGCCTAGAAGGGATAAACAGGTATGTGAACCAGCAAGCAAACGGACTCAGCCGCATCCATACGGTTGAGCCCGTTCTTGCAACAGAATTAGCGGGGTATGCAATGGGAGTGCAAGACTAACCCTGACGCTGTGTCACAGAAGCCTGGCCTTTTGTTAAGACTCATTACTGAGTTTCTTTCCTTTTTTTTAATAATTCCTTGACGGCCTTTTTCGCCTTGGCCTTCGCATCAGCAGCTTCAGCATCCGCACGTGACGCACTAGCCTTGACCGACGACGACTCAGTCTTTATGTTCGTTTGCTCTTTCAATTTATTCATCGCCTCAGCGGCGCTTCCGGCGAAAACAGATGCTGGCACGAACATAAACGTAATCAGAATAGCGACAGCTATACCGTGAGAAAGTATACGAGACATCATCAGAACACCTCCTGGTTAACGGAAAGGGTCATCAATCATGTATGCATGTAAAGACTTCGAAATGCCTTACCCGGAATTAGCGTTCAAAAGAACAAAAAGCAAATCGTGTTCCCTTTGAAATCCATTGAATGGAATGGCAGAAATAGAAAGAAGATCAATAATTTAGGGACAGCATCTCTGCAAAGGAACAAGAAGTCCCCCAATACATATGTAGGGATACCACTGCAAACGAAGGAAAATCCCTTCACCGCACAAGGACGTGCGCACGAGACGGAAAGGAGTAAGTTGATCAAAAAGCCGAAAGCCCATCTTCCCCATATCGTGCGGTGGGCTCGGCCAAATGCCCACCGCATCGCCGTTTAATAATGCGGAATCCCGTTGGGTCCTTCAATCGTGAGCCAGTACACATATTCGAGCTGATCTGGCCCTGGGCTCACTTCCCACTTAATGTTGGGGTTGAACGACGATGTTCCAGGGAGCGTTTTACGGAGTTTCCCATAGTCGGGAGGAATAATTTTTTCACTGCCTGAACTCTTTTTATAGGAATACTCGACCTTTTTAAACACCCACCCGTTCTTCAACGTCACCGCATACCGGTCAGTTCCTCCATCCGTATCAACGGCCGTATCGCAATTGACGTGACGCCCATAGATCGTGCTCCCCTCCCGGAAACTCTTGACTGAACTCGAGAAACAACTGCCTCCCGTACTGGTGTTAAGTGCATTGCAAAAATTTTTATCAGCACCCGTTGAGCAATGAACAACATGGACCGCTGGATCATCCTGTTTGAGAAGCTTGGTTCTTCGTGACGCATAGAATGGGACTTTTCTGGCCAGTCCTCCCACTCCCTTCGCATTTTGCACTTGAAATTTCACCTTGTGATCCGCCACTCCAGAAATATCGCCAGGCACTTGGACCGTAATTTTCGTATCGCTCCAGTTTTTAATCTGTAGAGTCCTCTGGTGCTCGTTCGGATGCGTAAAATGCAAAACAACCTTTGACTTAGCCCCCTTCTCACCAAATTGCGTCCCTTTGATATACAGAGTCCCTCCGGGCGTGAGTGCTCCTAACTTCGGGGTGGTGAAGATTGCGTTGACCGTCGGCAGGTTTAAATCTTTGAGAAAGCCTGGGGTGAGCTTGAAATTCTTTGCCCCTCGAGCCTGAACGCCACTAGACGATCCGGTTGCTTGCAGCCCCTTTCCTCCAGGCATAAGCATCATAATCACTTGCGTGTCCTCATTGAGCCAAATGGACCGCGGTTCAGCGACATGGATCGGTTCTTGATGAACAAACGTCTCGACTTGAAGTGTAATCGGGCGGACGCCTTCCTGATCACTCGACGTTAAACGAAGAGTCTCCTCATCCGCCTCAACGGTATAGGTACCCATGGAAATCATGACATCTTCCTCGCTTGCCGTCAGAAAGTGCATGGGTTTTTCGATCTCCACAACGCTCTCCATTTCCACTGGCCCGGCGTCATTCTCCCCTATATCTCCTTTGATGTTCATTGATGAACAGGCAGAAATTACCCAGACGAATCCCACAATTCCAACGGCTAACCAATTATTCGAATATTTCATGACTCTCCCCCTCCAGAAATTTTGATCACGCCTTTTCACCGATCTCCCTTACTTATACGGAACCCCCTCAGGTCCCTTGATTTTGACCCAAAAACTATAGAGCACATAATCTTTCCCAGGACTGACTTCCCAGCTAACGTTTTGTCTCCAAACGGACGTGTCATACGTCGACCGTTTCAATTCTTCCTGCGTTGGAAGTCTCAGTTTTTCACTCGGACTGCTCCCGCCTCCTGAAATATCGATCTTGTCGATCACCCATCCATTTTTGAGTTTGACTTCCAAAATATCGGTCCCATCATCCCAATCAATGACGGCATCACAGTTGAGATGCATGATCGTGTACGTCGCATCTGTTCGGAGATGAGGGTGGCTAAACGTGCATGCTCCTTGATCACTATAACTGGCCCCGTTGCAATTATTGTGATCTGCCCCACGTGAGCAGGTTTTTACCCGCACGACGGCATCATTACGTTTCAGGACATGAATCTTCCGAGTTGCGTAGAAATTGACAGTCCAGGCTTTATGAGAAATGCCTTGCGAGGTTTTCAGGACAAAACTGGCGTTATGATCTGGAATCTCCGAAATACGACTCGGAATCTTAGCTTTGATCTTCGTATCACTCCAGCTCTCTACCGTGAGAGGATATTTTTGGACTTTGTCAAATCGATTTTTCACGCTCAGAACAAGCGTTCCCTTCGATTTCCCAAATTGTTTACCTTTGAGGTAAAGATTTCCACCCGGCGTAATGGCGCCAAATTTCGGTGAAGTAAAAATACCTTGAATCTTGGGGATGACTTTTAAGAGCCCCTTGAAATCAAAATTAAAACGTTTCGCTTCTTTCTTGCCCCTCATTGTCACTCCACTATAGGACCCGGTCGCCTGTAAGACCTTCCCATCCGGTTTAAGCAACGTCACGAGATGATCATCGTCTTCGCCACTCATTGAAAGAGACTCGGAATCAGCGATTGACTCTTCATGGGTCGCCGCCTCAGCATGAATCGTCACCGGTTTTCCGTTAGCTTCTGAACTTGATGTGAGTTTCAGTACATCATCTGCCGCTTCTACGGCATAGGTCCCTGGAACCACCATCACAGGTTCCCCGTTCGGTGATTGAAAATATACGGTTTTGTCCAATTCGATCACTTGCTCAAACTCTGCCGGCCTGGCATCAGCCTCTATCTCTCCCTCGGTTATCTGAGCCGACGTGCATCCATACAGACCAACCATCATCAATACGACCGGCATCAACCATTGGTATTTTTGTTGTTTTCTCATCTTGTCATTCTCCCCTCTGGTTGCTTGCGGTACAACCGGTTTCTCACGTAGGACTGGAATGTGTATGGCATGATTGCTCGTGCGCGCGCTGATGAAGCAACCCACGAGAAGTGACAGATATATTCCCCGTGTCACCTGACACCTGAACCTGGGATTTCTGCTCCATAACAGATGAGTCGTCCTAGCTATCAATAAGGTTCATGGGGCCACAAGCGGATCATCATACTACGAGGGTCTTGACTTGCACAAAAAGGGGACATTCTGCTTATCAAGCTTCCATGATTCTTCCCATAGCACTTGTCTCTCCGGCTCAGCATAGTGGGCCGTTTTCAACACCCACCATAAAGCTTCTTTCCCAGGATATTCTCCTCAGGATCACTGCTACCTGGTTCACGCCAGACAACTACTTGTTCGAATGGTGGTGTAAGACTGGTTATTAGTATTAGAATAGAAAACTCTTTGCGTACCGGCTGAAAAGCCCCTATCGACTTCTCTAAAGAGCGTGAGATTCGGAGGCAACCATGTATCGAACGGGAAATAGCCAATTTCTTTTCAGAATAAGCCTGTTCTGTCTTCTGGTATTCGCGTTCCAAAGCGCATGGGCCAGTCAGCCAAATATCGTGCTCAGTCGAGCCTTACACTTTAGCGATCCGAATGGCCATCCCATTACGTTGGAGCCGGGAAAATACTTTGTCGAGCCCGCCGGAGATTCTGAGTTACGGTTGACACGAGAGGGACAACAAATGGATATCGTCCTGCATGCCGAGGCCTTAACCCATGAACAATATGAGCTTTTCTCCCCAATGGCGATGACTCGGCCGTCGAAGCAAGGGAAATTCTTTATTACTTTGCTGCTCCCTGGTGGGCAAAAACTTGAGGCCGTGGGCTCGACTAAAGCGCCTCCCCCGCCAACAATGCCACACATTGCCCTGGCTCCAACAACGACTCCACCTGCTTCAAAACCAGGTACAGCCGCGGAAATTGCATTACCCTCCGTGGAGAAGCCGATGATTCGAAAAACACCGTCGCCGGCTCTTGAGAAACCGGCTCTGGCCTACCAGGCTCCGTCCACGACCGACCTGCAAGAACAGACCGATTCTCTATTTATACCCCAGGATGACTTCAGCCTGCTTTCGGTCTACGCACCAAATCATCTGGGGCAGACGATCCACGAACAACCCCGTCTTTTCTGGCATCTCTCGGAGCCAATTGAGCATCCTATTGACGTGATACTCACAGAACTGGGAGCGGTCGAGGTCGTATTTGACATGCGCTTGTTGCCTCCCATGGAAGCTGGAGTCCATTCGGTGTCCCTTGAAGACTATGGTATTCGACTGTTAGCAAACGTGGCCTACCAGTGGGAAGTGTCCCTTTTAGCCGATACCCCACAGAATTCCATGAAAGCGAGCGGGTTCATCAAGCGAGTGGAGAATACTTCTTCGCTACCCATGACCTTGGCCCAACAGCCCCCCTCGCCCGAAGCTCCTCTTCTGTATGCTCATGCCGGCCTTTGGTATGACGCGTTCTGGGCCCTTTCCGAATTGATTCGTTCAGACCCGAAAAATCCTGCGTTTCTGGAGCAACGCGCCTCCTTACTTAAACAAGTAGGCTTAGACAGGCTGGCCAACTTCGATCGAACCACCATCGCGGCTCACTAGGACACAAGAAATCTCGTGCGCGATATCCAGCTGTTCATTCTTCCGTAAACTTGTGTCGTATAGCCGTTTCAGTAATACCGAAACGATACAGTGCGCCCCTGCACGCCTTGGCTTTGCAAGACGTGAGAGAAACATCCATGTGTGTCAGAACATCCAAGCGGGTATCACCTTCCGTTTGAGACAACATCGTAACGCGTGGAGTTTGTCATATTTGCCGATTGAAACGTCTTTGGGTTCGCTATAGTCACTCACGTTTTATGCACCGCTGTCACGATCGTGCATCCCTTAGCCATACTCAAGTGTTTTTCTCTGCACTCTCTTTCGTCATTTTCGCCACATTGTTGTTCGTGAGAGTTGCCTCGGGCTCTGAAGCTCAAGAACCTGAGATTACCCAGCTTGATCCCGTCATCGTCACCGCCTCCGTCCTTCCGACCACCGCCTTACGTTCGACAGCGAGTGTCCGATTGATCACGAGAAATGATATAGAACGGCAGCAGGCCAACCGATTCGCTGAGCTGCTGCAACAAGTCCCCGGGCTTCACGTCGATGAGATGGGAGGACGAGGTGGGATCAGTTCCGTCTATATTCGCGGAGGCGACCCGAACTTCACGCTGGTCTTGATCGATGGAGTGCCGATCAACGACCCGACGAATCAACGGGGAGGGTCTGTCGATCTTTCGACACTCACTCCAGAACGCATTGAACAGATCGAAATCATTCGTGGCCCCCTCTCAGCGCGCTATGGCTCAGAGGCGGTCTCAGGCGTGATCAATATCCGCACGCAACAAGGAAGCGAAGAATCGCACCAATCGCTCCGGGTAGCCGGAGGCCGCTTCGGGTACACACGGGAAGTGCTTCAAGCCAATGGGCCAATCGGTCCAGCCACATATGCGCTCTCGCTCTCTCACACACGGAATGATGAAGAGGTCAAGCACGACCGATTTCAGTTAGGAACTGTCGGTTGGCATATCAATTGGCTCGATGATCTTCCAATTGATGTCCGTCTGACCGGGAAATTCACCCATACGCACTCACGAGCGTTTCCTGAAGGAAGTGGAGGGTCGCGTCTGGCTTTTCTCCAAGACACCGAAAGACGAAATACCTCCGAACTGGTGTCTGGCTTACACCTTGACCATCAGCTTCTCCCTGAATGGAAACAGGCTCTTTCCGTTAATCTCTTCCGGCGCACGCAGGACAGTGACAATCCTGGCGTCTTAGCGACTCCGGTGCTGTTTGGTATTCCTCCCAACACATCCCGGACCACGTACACGCGCATTCAACCGACATGGATCCATTCGGTGACGCTGATTCCAGAATGGTCAGTGGCCGTCGGCATGCAGGAGACGATTGAAATCGGAAAACGCCGGGGAAATCAAGAACTCACGGCGGTAGGCGCGCCCAGCAATCAACGATCCAATTTTGAGAATACCCGATCGACCAGCGCCTTCTTCGCTGAACTCTCGGCAACACTGTCCGATGATGTTCAGATGACTGGTGGTCTGCGAGTCGATATTCCGGAAGGCTTTGAAACCGAGCTGAGTCCCCGCGTCGGCTTCAATTATCAGGCTACCCCCACAACACGCCTACGGGCCGGCTACAGTGAAGGGTTCAAGCTACCGAGCATGGCCAGTCTGGGAGATCCGTTCATCGGCAATAGCCGCTTGAGACCTGAAACGAGTCGAGGCTGGGACGTGAGCGTTCAACATAGCTTTGCCCAATACTCGGGCCAAGTAGAGCTGACGTATTTTCGGAATACCTTTTCCCGGTTGATCGATTTAGAGCCGACGCTGGCACGGATGGGCATCTTTCAACTCGTGAATCTACGGACCGTGCATACGCAAGGCATTGAACTAGCCGCAAGCCTGAGCCCTTTGACGGGATACTCGATTCAAGGATTCATGACGTACTTGGACACCAATATTCAAGGGACTTCTGACCATCTTCGCAATCGTCCGACATGGAGCGGGGGAGTGATTCTTCTTGCCGAACCCTCCCCCTCTTGGACCCTTCGCGCCCAAATCCGAGCAGTTGGACAGCGGTTTGACTTACAGATTCCCACACAAGACGATCGAGCGCCAGGGTATGTCAAATCTGACCTCACGATGACCTATCGCCCAACCTCCGCATGGAGCCTATTTGGCGTACTGGAAAATTTTACGGATTCGCATTATGAAGAGTTCCTGGGTTTTGAAGCTCCTGGAATCACCTTTCGCTTTGGATTGACCTACGCCCGTTGATCTCCGGCCTTCCCTTTGCGGCGGCATCACGCGCCCCCTTCTGATCGACAACGAACAGTTGCCTACGCCACCTTCCACAAACATGAGGTATTCCCCGGCAATGACTCATACTTTCAGCCTACAAAAACGTTCTTAAGGCTTCACGTTTTTCTCCGAAATGTAATAGAAGGCATGCCGATGCAATCTTTGATCTTATGCGGAGGGCAACACATTGAGTGCTAGCTGCAAACAAAACTCCAGATCTTCACACGAACTCAAGAACGATTCAGGTACGATGACGAACGCCGACTCGCCTCTTTTCGCGCGCCTCAGGAAATCGTTGCATCTTCCCCCCTTGCCTCCGATCGCCTCTCAAATCATGAAGATGTGCCGAGACGAAAACACCGAGGTCGAGCAGCTCGCTCACTTGATGAGTCAAGATCCAGCGGTTGTCGCACGCCTCTTGCAAATCGCGAATTCCAGCTACTATGGTGGAGCCCGGCATAAAGTCACGGGCATCGTCCAAGCTATTACCCTGCTAGGGATGGATGCCGTCAGCTCCTTAGCCTTGTCATTCTGCTTTTACCGCCTCTGTCGAGACATCGAACGACCGAATTCATCGGGGATTGATCATGTGACATTTTGGCGCCGTTCGATAATTAGCAGCATCACGGGACGCACCATCGCTAAATGGCATAACGTAGCAGACCCTGAATTTGTCTTCCTTGCCTCGCTTCTACAAGATATCGGCCTCTTAGCCCTCAATGGAGTCGACCCGCACGTCATGCGCGACTTGATGGAAAACGCGCAAGATAGTCACCTAGAATTTGCAGGTTTGGAGAAAACACACTTTGGCTGTGATCACGCTGAAGTAGGAAGTTGGATTGCCATGACCTGGGAACTTCCGGAGGAATATCACACTGCCATCAAGGCGAGCCATGATCCACTGGCATGGACCTGTCAATCAGAAGAAGAAGCGTGCATAATACGGTGTGTGGCGCTTGCCAGCCAACTGGCGGACCTATGGTGTTATCCGAAGAACCTCGCCCAAACGACCGAAATAGCGGCAAATTCGGCCAAAGAGTGGCTGGATTTAGATCCCGTTGAAGTTCAAGGCATCATCAGTCTCATTCCAGATGGACTTTCAGACATTTCCGGCTTTTTCCAAGTCCATATCGGTCGTCAGGAAGACATCGTACGACCGGTACAGATCTCGGCAAACATTCTTTCTCCCGACGCATCGTGCGAATCACAGCCTGAGCCCGTCACATAAACTTCAGGCCCATCTTCAGACGACCACCGTTCCCGATGCAAGGCACAGCCGATCACGTCCCGTTTCTTTGGCTTGGTACAGGGCGCGATCGGCCCGCTCAACCCACGCGCCAGGCGGCTCTCCCGGAATCAGCTCAGCCAGTCCTATCGAGGCGGTAACCGAAATCTCGGTTCCTTCATGAATGAATGGCCGGCTCCGGATCGCTTCCAATAAGCGACTGGCGATGCGCTGACTCACCTCCAATCCATCGCCCTGGAGTAAGACGGCCATTTCTTCCCCGCCATACCGAGCCAGAAAGTCAGACTTTCTCAAGAAGATCGAGACCATACGCTCCGCAAATTGCTGCAACACGGCATCCCCTGCACGATGCCCATACGTGTCATTGACTCGTTTGAAATGGTCGATGTCGATCATGAACAAACTGGCTGCTGACCCGGAGAGCATACTGAGACTGACGATTCGTTCTAACTGGGTATCCAGGGCTGCTCGATTGTAGAGTTGCGTCAAGGGGTCCAACTCCATCTGCTTGCGAGCTTGCCCTAATTCAGCCTGAACTTTTTGAAGCTTTGAGCCAAGGGTTTCTACTTGTGTCTTTTGCCGCACCTTTCGTTCTTCCATGGCTTGGCCAATGCCATGGACGGCGCTCAGCAACGCCTTTTTCATCTCCGTCACAGAGCTTGTCGCCGCGGCCACTTGCAATTCATCGATATGTTTGACCATCTGCCGATCGGTTTCTTTATCCTCGACCACGGCCTGGACCACCGTTTGCGTGAAGGTCAATAGCACGTCTCGCAAGTCTCCCATACTGTCGGTCACGTATTGTTTTTCATGCTGTCGATGCGTGTTCACAAACCGGTTGAGTTCGCCCCAGTTCCGTCGCCCGTCATTCGGAGCCTCTTCATCCTCGACAACAGGAGTCCCCACAAGCACATGCATTGCCCATCGCTCAAATTCCTTCTCAATTTCACCCACTCCCATAGAGTCAAGTTCAAACGAATGACGGCCAAAAATCCGCATGATCTTGGCCAACGCTTCTGTCGCCTGATCATCCCGACTCGTGACCGATGATTCTTGAGCCTTGTCCATGCTCATGGTCGTGGACTGTTCCTTCCTGTCCTCCCCAGACCACAGTTTAAACATATCCCCTCCTTACCAATCACACTCGCTGATGGCCTCATGATGATTGATCATGAGATGATTTCGCATGGGACGTCTCAACCAGGTACACATGCGGCTATAGATCTCTATCGGCCAAAACATCAGTTTCTGAATACCGGTTCTGTTAAAATATTGAACATTGTCGTTCATTCCTCAGGCATACACGATGTGAAGTGCATGTGGGGGCCGTTCAATCCTCAGCCGTGTTTCTTCGTTCGCATACCTAATGTCTTTGTCCCCTTCACGACCCCTGATTGGCAGTACGCAGAATGTCCACTTCAAGCGCTGGATATCGCTTCATGAGAGCAAAGGGATCAAAAGGTACGGACAATGTATGGTATCCGGTAAAAGAATCGTTCGAGAAATTCTCGACCGACATCCCTCGCGATGCCGCGAGGTTCTCTGCTCTGCCACGTCTCTCCAAGAACTGCCACTTCCTCAGCATCTCCCGGTATTTCGACTGGACGCTACGCTGTTTCAACGGATTGATATCGTCGGGACGGCCTCCCCGATTTTGATCTGTGATGCTCCTGAATATCCGTCCGCGAGCCTTTCCCGTCCCCCTGATGGCCTGGAAGTGCTCTGCCCTTTCGGCGACCCCAATAATCTTGGAACGGTTATGAGAAGCTGCGCCGCCTTTGGCGTGCAAAGGCTGATCTTACTGAAAGAAGCCGCCCATCCTTTTCACCCGAAAGCCATTCGAGCATCCAGCGGGATGGCCTTCGATCAGGCTCTCTATGCGGGGCCGGCCATTGCTGAGCTCCTGAAACCTGAAATCAGCCAATGGATCGTCGCGTTAGACCTGAACGGAGAAAATATATCGACATGGGAATGTCCTGAACATATTCGTTTGCTCGTCGGTGAAGAGGGACTGGGATTGCCGAATGGCGCGTTTCAACAAACGCTCACGATTCCACAGGCACCGACGCTCGATTCCTTAAATGCGGCAACAGCGTTGAGTATCGCCCTGTTTACCTACCGCCAACGCTTTCCCCTCTAACAAGTCGTTAAGGAGAAGAAGCTTATGATCACCCCCGGACGGTATCGACATTACAAAGGAAAAGACTATCAGGTGCTTGGATGCGCCAAACATACGGAAACCGAAGAAGAATTCGTCGTGTACCGGGCCCTGTACGGAGACCATGGACTATGGGTCAGGCCCAAACACATGTTCGAAGAGGAGATCGAGAAAGCAGGTGTACGCCAACCTCGTTTCCAACGCCTCGAGGAAGACGGCGACGGGACAATGTAGTGACGAGACGGATATCAATTCATCTGTACCGATCAATCCGCGATCTGATCGGCTAAGACTTTTTGGGTCTGTTCTTCCCGGAAGGCCTTCAGGCGATCACGGACCCCGCTATCCGACAACGCGATAATCGCGGCGGCAAGCAAGCCGGCATTGGCCGCTCCAGCATTCCCGATCGCCAAGGTCCCAACGGGAATGCCTTTGGGCATTTGCACCATGGACAAGAGTGAGTCCATGCCTTGCAAGGCCTTGGACTGCATCGGAACTCCCAAGACGGGAAGAATCGTCTTGGCTGCGATAACACCGGCTAAATGCGCTGCCCCACCAGCCCCCGCGATAAACACTTGAATGCCACGTTCTTCTGCCTGACCGACATAGTCCAGAAGGGCATCCGTTGCACGATGGGCCGATAAGATTCGTACTTCATAGGAAATCCCGAGTTTTTTCAACATATCACTCGCATGATTCATGGTTTCGAGATCAGTTCGACTCCCCATCAAAATCGCTACCTGAGGAGACGAGGATTGAGTTTCTTGAGCCATCACACCTTTACTCACATTTTGAGGTTCATAAAAAGTCAAGGGAGAGAAAGTACCATACCTGCATCCTGTATGAAAGATCTACTCTCCTGCCTGAGCTTTTTGCTGGACTCTTCGCTGACAACCCACCAGGGTTCATGGTACACACTATCAACTCGATCAGCACGTACAGTGAGGAAGTTTTCATCCCTGGTGAGGACGCTAAAGGAGAACGGCGCCATGCAGAAACATGAATTTCGAGTCGGGTTTGTCGGAGTCGGTCGAATGGGAGCCAATATGGCCCGCCGGCTTCACGACCATGGATATAAGCTGACGGCCATTTTTGACAGGAATCTCGAGGCGTCGACAAAAGTAGCTCAGGAACTCGGATGCCAACTGGCCCAGACTCCGGCTCAGGTCGCAGAAAGTTCGAACACGATCCTCACCGTCGTGAGCGACGATCAGGCCACGCGCGACATTTTCAACCCGGACTCGACAGACAGCTTGCTCACGCATGCGTCCGATCGTTTATTCATCAATTGCGCCACGATCTCTCCTCCCGTACACGTTGAAATCGAGGCATTGGTCGGCCAGCGGGGCGGGCAAAGCCTGGAAGCCTGTATGGCAAGCAGTATTACCCAAGCACGGGAAGGTACTCTCTATCTGATGTGTGGAGGAACGCCTGACGCCTTTCAACGCGCATCAACATTACTGCAATCCATGAGTTCGGCACTCCGTCATATTGGCCGTGCCGGAGAGGCCGCCAAAGTAAAGGCCCTGGTCAATATGGTCATGAACATCAACACGGCTGGCCTTGCGGAAGGGCTAGGCGTGGGCGAGGCTCTCGGCTTAGATCTCACGATGTTACGGGAAGTGTTTGCTCAAACCGGCGCGGCTTCACGCGTTCTGGAAACGGATGGAGAAGACATGATCAATCGCGACCACGAATGTTATTTTTCAGCCGCACATGCGGCCAAAGACTCAGGCATTGCCCTTCGCCTCGGACAAGAGGCCGGACTTTCGCTTCCGCTTGCCCAGGCCACACTGGACCAATACACGCGCCTCGTTCAACGTGGGAAAGGCGACCTCGACAAATCAGCCGTCGCAGAACTTACCTTTAAAAGTCGGTGTGATTAAAACGAACCTCCCTATCCGATTCCATTCTTTCTCATTAACCTTCTTCCACGTGCCTTTCCATGACGGCTTGTCGTCCCTATTCGACGTCTTTGCCTACCCTGCCATATCGACTCTTTGGAAATTGACTTTCTGTAATCAGACTTGAGTCATTAAGCCGAGATTCCGATCATCCGATAACAAAAGAAAAGAAATTGACCCATGTTACGCCGCTCGGGGCAAACCACAACCCATGCCATTCTCTCATTGAAGGCAATCCCGGCCTGATGAACCAGATTTCAATACAGAGCCCCCAATGATTGAGCTAGGCAGCCTCGCCGTTTTCATAACGTGGTTGGCAATTCGAGTCAAATGCGGCTTACATGAGAAGTCCGCCTCTCATCAAAAAACCTGGAAGATAGGGAGGAGCGCCATACGCATGGGATTGGCAATCTCATTCATTCACGATTCCGCGATGGCTGGAGTACCCATTACAACTGCATCCCAACAGATGGGTATGCTGGTCCATTCAATGGACACCTCCATAGTAAGCATCGTCGCCTTGATAGGCGGAACGATCTTTCTCGTTGGTGGCATCCTGATAATGTCCGTGATGAACGGTCGCCTCAAACGAAAAAGTCATGAACTCGAATCGAAAAATCAAGCTCTCAGACAAGCTCGCGGTCAGACCAAATCAGTACTGACAATCTTAAAAACACTCATGGCCACCATGGAAGATAAAGTGAATGAGCTCATCCGAGAACTACAAGCCTCCCAAGAGGCAGCCATCACTATGATGGAACACGCGGAGAAAGACAGGGTACTCGCAAAAAATGCTGAAAAACATTTGCGAGTCGCTCACGCTGAAAATGCCAATATCTTAGAAGCGATCCCAGCCATTCTCATCGGCGTCGATACAAAATTTCAGGTCACGAGATGGAACCGCCTCGCAGAAGATGCCTTTGGCGTCAAGTCGGAGACCGCGACAGGCCGTGCCTTCGATGAAACCCTGCTCTCCCTCAATTGGGATATCCTCTGCCCGACCATGACTCAATGCCTCGAAGAAGGGAGATCGAGACAGATCAAGGATATTCTCTTTACCCGGCCTTCGGAGAAAGACGGATTTTTGGATTTAACCGTCACATCAATCACGAATGAACAGGAAGTCTCCGAGGGGCTATTAATCATGGGACTAGATATTTCAGAGCGCAAGGAGCTGGAGGCGCAACTGACGCTCGCCCAGAGGATGGAAATGATCGGCCAACTCGCGGCCGGCATTGCGCACGAAATCAATACCCCGATGCAATACATAGGCGACAATCTGCTCTTCCTGAAAGACCAATTTGCCTTACTCTCCTCACAACTTTCCTGGGCCATCGCGGAGATTGAAGCCAAGGCTCAGACGCCTCACGGCGAATCCCCCGAACCTCAACCGCCCTCCCCATTATCAGCATCGGACCTGAAACAGATTCAAGAAGAAATACCTGAAGCCCTCGCCGATGCATTACAGGGCACGGAAAACGTTTCCCGAATTGTCCGCGCGATGAAAGAATTCTCCCATCCCGGGACAGCCGAGAAGAAAACCATTGATTTGAACCATGCCATTACCAATACCGTAACCGTAACCCGCAATGAATGGAAATACGTCGCGGACGTACAGACGGATCTGGCCCCCGACTTGCCGAAGATACCTGCATTACCTGGAGAGTTTCATCAGGTATTACTCAATCTCATCGTGAATGCGGCCCATGCCATCGAGGAAGCCAACGGGAACCAAGAAGGTCCCAAGGGACGGATTATCATTCAGACAAGAAAGCATGAGGATTGGGTAGAATTGCGCATCCAGGACAGCGGGACCGGTATTCCGGAAAAGATTCGCGATCGGATATTTGACCCGTTCTTTACGACCAAAGATGTGGGAAAAGGGACAGGCCAGGGATTGGCTATCGTGCATGATGTCATCGTTCAAAAACATAAAGGCCGCATTACCGTAAAAACAGCAGTGGGAAGTGGCACCACGTTTATTATTCACCTCCCGCTCAAAACAGAAGATGTCACTACCTGAGCAGGGCAAGAAGACTTCGCACAAGAAGCCTGGAATCTTCAAAAAACAAGAGACAATAAGCGAAAAAAACGAGCGGTTGTCGAGTGAACGTGCCTAAGGGTATCCAAGAGAACAACCGATAAAATTGCCAGGAGAAGGGCGTCCATGGACGTCGATGCGATCGCCATGCAGAATACGGACGGCCACACGAAGACCTTCAGCACTCGATAAGGGAGAATCGCAGAAATGGAAAAGCTCTTGCTCGTTGATGATGAGCCCAAGGTCGTCAACGGATTTGTCCGCCATTTACGGGAACACTATGAAATCCATACCGCCGGTGGGGGAGCTGAAGGGCTGCAAGTCGTTCGGTCCAACGGTCCGTTTGCCGTCATCGTGTCAGATTATGCGATGCCGGACATGAACGGGGTTCAGTTTCTTGAAGAAGTTACGAAGATCGATTCCGAGTCCATTCGCGTGATCCTCACAGGGTTTGCCGATCTCGAGATCGCCATGAATGCGGTCAATCGTGGGCAGATATTTCGATTTTTGACCAAGCCGTGCTCGATAGAGGACTTCAAGCTGACATTACAGGCCGGGATTGAACAATATCGGTTGGTGCGTGCCGAGAAAGAGTTGCTCGAACAGACGCTCACAGGAAGTGTCAAGGCATTAATCGAGGTCCTTGCGTTGGTGAATCCCGAAGCAATGGGTCGAGCGAATCGACTCAGACGGTATGTCAAAGAATTTTCCAAAGATCTCGGGCTTGAAAATAGCTGGAAATTCGAAATCGCAGCACTGCTCTCTCAGATGGATTGCATTGAAATGGCTCCATCTTCTGGAGATGCCAATGGCCATCCAATCTCTCAAACAGAGTCTACCCAGAAGCCGCCATTCATCGGAGCCAAGGTGTTAGCCAATATTCCTCGATTGGAAGATGTCGTGGAAATTTTATCGTACCAAGATCATCACCATCATGACGTGAAGTGCGCCAGCCAATCACAGACGCGAGAGCACCCCCCCATTGGCGCAAGACTTCTCCAAGTCGCAGCCGACTTTGATAGGCTCCGCATGCAAGATATGCCGAGAGGTCAGGCCTATGAACACCTTGTTGATAATCAGGAAAAGTATGACCCTGCAGTCATGCAATCATTAAAAAAGCTTTTTGTCCCTGACCAACGACATATTATCTCAAAACTTCCCTTATCTGCCCTTCAACCCCACATGGTCCTCGCCGAAGGTATTTTCAGCGAACAGGGCGAGACCCTCGTCGCCAAGGGGCAAGATCTCTCAGAATGGATGATTACTTGGCTTTCGCAACGGACGAAATGGTGTCCGATACAAGAACCGATCGCCGTGGTGACGCAGGAAGAACAGGTGACGACATGAGCTTCGCCAAAAACCGCTGATCCCGTCACGCTCAAGGCTGAGGCTGAGGATACCACCAAACAGAACGTCCACCCACGGCATCGCTGTCACGAAGTCTGTTCGCCATCATAAAAATCCTTATCAGCAGATTGTTTATTCTGTGAGTGGTTTCTGAACTAGGCCTCTCCAGTCATCAAGCTTCATCAGCAGGCCCATTCGACCCAAGGTTTCTTCGTCAAGTTTGTGGTCTTGCGGCGAAACGCCATCCTCTTCATGGGTGAGCGCATTGGCGACATGAACCGCAATAGGGGGAGAAAACGTTTCCACGGAGAGTTGATCTAACTGGTGATGATAGAGGACGGATTCTACGATGCCCATCGGCAATCCCCATGTCCCAAGGAGATATCCACAAATCCTCGCATGGGTCGTGCCAAGAATTTGCTCCTCTGCCTGCCATTCAGGTACCGACTCAGCCATCACGACTTCTTGGATACGTTGATACTCTTCAGGCACAAACGAAGCGAGAATCAGCTTTCCGACATCATGCAACATTCCACCCATTTTGGATTGATCCTGGAGCAACAGATCTCCACCTTCGTGTTTGGCGATGGCTCCGGCAAGAAACCCCACTCTCAAGCAATGCTTCCAGTAGGCGTCCATCGAGAATGTCGAAACATGGTCGATTGAAAACGCCTCGAAGACCTCCACCACCAGCGCTAACGTCTTTACCGTATCAAGACCCAGGTGATTCGCCGCTTCGGCGGGGTTTGAAATCGGACGAGACAATCCAAAAAAAGCCGAATTGACGAGTTGTAAAATTTTAATGGACAGCGCGCTGTCCTGCGCGATGATCTCTCCAACTCGCTCCAGATCACAGCGATCTTCTCGGAGTTCTTCGACGAGTTGGGCATAAATTTTAGGAAGACTCGGCAAGCGATTCACGCCGGTCACGACCCGTTTTAAGTTCTCATCCGTGAGCAAGGCCTGCATCTCACAGGCACGATGAATCGTCTGCTTGACGGTCTCCGCGCTACAAGGTTTCGCCAGATATTGGTGGGTCGACTCTAACGCTCGAAACACCATACTGTCGTCCGAGTGACCAGAGAGGACGATGCGAACGACCTCAGGAAACCGAGCCTTGACTTCACCAAGAAAATCCGGGCCATCCATCCCAGGCATCCGCATATCGCAGATCACGATATTAAATCGGCGATGCTCCATCACTTGCAGGGCCTCTTTGGAACTGGCCTTGAACTCCATATCGAGATCATCCTGGAGCGTTCGCATGACTCGTTGCATGGCTCGGAGAATTGACGGATCATCGTCAACGAAAAGGACCTGTTGTTTCATCTCAGGAATCTCCAATAGCCTGTCCTTCGATGAATCGAGAACAGACAAGGCCTTCCGACATCTTGAACGTATAGAGACATGACGTTTTGGTCAAACCATCGCAACGGAGAGATGTTCTGATATCGCGTTGACTGGCAACGTGATCACAAATGTCGTACCTTTCTCCTTCGCGGTTTGAAACGAGAGCCGGCCACGCAGCTTATCGACGATGATCGAATGGACAATAGACAGGCCTTGCCCCGTCCCCTTGCCAACAGGTTTCGTCGTAAAGAAGGGATCAAAAATTTTATCCTGAATTTCTTCAGGAATACCAACCCCAGAATCAGACAGGGTGACTTCGACCATTTCGTCTTTCAATTGCGTGGTAACGACGATCGTGCCCCTTTCTCCTCCCCCCGTGTGAAGCGCCGAAATCGCATGCGCAGCATTGACGAGAAGATTCAAGATGCATTGTCTGAATTCCTGGGGCAAGCAAGGAATAGCCGGAAGGGAGGGATCCAGATGAGCTTCGAGGTACGCGACATGTTTCCACTCATTACTGGCCACAAGAATCACATTCCGAATCAGGGCGTTGAGATCGGTCTGTTCCTTGATCTTGGTCCCAGGATACGAGAACTCCTTCATCGCGCCGACGATGTCGGCGACATGTGAATTTCCCGCAAAGGCGTCTGTTACGGCTCTCGGAATTTCTTCGACGAGGTACGGCAGTTGAATATCGTCCATACATTGGTGAACGTGTCGCGTCAGATCGGAGAAGTCCTCACGTTTTCCGAGGGCCTCCAAGAGAACATGGAATTCTTGGATGAGACGAAAAATGTCGGCCAAGGCGTCTTTCAGAAAGCAGAGATTGTCACCAATAAACTGTGTCGGCGTGTTGATCTCATGAGCGACCCCTGCCGCCAATCGCCCGACTGACTCCAGCTTATGCGCCAATCGAAGCTCGACCTCGATGTGTTTACGTTGTTCGATTTCTTGCTTCAGATGGAACGTGGCTTCTTCCAACTCACTGCTCCGTTCCTGGATGACATGATCAAGCACCGCGAACGAGGCGTCGTTTTCTTTTTGAAGCGACCATTTTTTGGTCAACGCATGGGCCAATTGTAGGATTTCGACCTCATCAAAGGGTTTTTTGATGATTAACAGATTATCAAGAATGCCCAGGCGCTGAACGATATCGCTCCAAAGATAACCGGAATAGGCTGAACTGATGACGACCTGAATTTTGGGATCAACCCTCAGAATATGCGAAATGGTCTCGAGGCTATCCCACCCAGGGGACCTTTCCTTATCGACAAATGCCAATGAAAATGGACAATCCTCTTCAATGGCGCGCTTGACCATTTCAAAGCCTTCCTCTCCCTGTTGAGCAAACTGTAGATCGAACGAGAGGGTCTGTTCATGAGTAACCGTAGCGGTATCGTCGGATAGGGACGCATCGAATGCATCGAAGGAGACCACCTGGGATTGGTCATGGCCAAGAATCTTCCTAAAATCATCATGAATATCTCGATTTTCATCGATGACGAGGATTCGTGGACAAAAAGGACTCTGATTCATAGAACAACTCCAGGAAAGACACTACATGGTCTTCGTTCTCTATCGGCCTATTGCAGGGTAAATTAAAGTCTTAGGCATACGTCAGAAAGCCAGAAAATCGAACGCTGGCAGACTCCTCTTGTGAGGTGATCGTGCCTCCTCTCGTGAGCAGACGCTCTCAAGTTTTTCTTCTTTAAACCCGAAAGCGTTAAAAGGAATCTCAGTCTACCGAGCGAAACGACTCTTAACGGAACGTATAGATATCTCAGCAATCAAAGAAAATATGGAACCACCAGCAACGGCCATGAACGACACACCTACTATCCCTAAAATTCTTATCGTTGACGATAAGCTCTCGCTCATCCAAGGAATCAAGAGAAACGTCCGAAACGAATTCGAGATTGAAGCGGCATTAAGTGGAGAAGAAGCACTGGAAATCGTCAGCCAAAAAGGACCCTTTGCGGTCGTCGTCAGTGACATGCAAATGGGGGGGATGAATGGTGTCGAATTCTTGGGGAAACTTCGAAAACTTGCACCTGACACCACTCGTATGATGTTGACAGGCAATGCCGATATGCGGACGGCGATTGATTCCGTGAACGATGGCCACATCTTTCGTTTTATCGAGAAGCCCTGTGGACCAGAAATCTATATTCCAGCTTTACGGGCAGGCGTTGAACAATATCGTCTGGTCATGGCGCAAACCGAGCTATTGAAAGATACATTGAATGGCTGTATTCGAGTGCTTGGGGAAATTTTATCCCTACTCAACCCCGAAGCATTTAGTCGTGCATCCCGCATTCAACGGAGTGTTAAGCTGACCGCGGCTCAATTAGACCTTCCGGACATTTGGATGTACGAGATGGCGGCCATCCTGTCGCAGATAGGATGTGTGATTATTCCGGAAACCATCATGCAAAAGGTCCATATGGACGAATCGCTCACGAAAGACGAATATGAATTATTCGCCCAACACCCGCTCATTGCCTTCGACCTGCTCAGGAAAATCCCGCGAATGGAGGAAGTGGCTCGAATGGTCGCATCGCAGGAGAAATTGTTTGATGGGGGAGGATGTCCACGAGACGGGAAAAAAGGCGACGAGATTCCGATCGGATCTCGAATTTTGAGAATTGCCCTGGATTATGACGCGCTGATCGGCCGTGGGATTGACCACGCCGAAGCCGTCAAACAACTGAGTCTTCGAGAAGGATGGTATGACCCCGCCATCCTTGAGAGTTTTCATCAGACATGTGTCATTGAAGTGACCTACATCGAGCAACGCGTTCATCTAGACGACCTGAAACCCTACATGCTTCTGGCGCAAGAAGTGCGCGATACGGAAGGCACATTATTGGTGCCGAAAGGACTCGAAACGACTCCGCTTTTAATCTCGCGTTTGAAGAATTTTCACAAAATGCGAAACATTAACGAGCATGTTCAAGCCCTGGTTCCCGAAACCCAGCCCCTGGAGTCAGAACTCGCAGAGGCCGGTACGGCCAAAAAATCATAGTGGCATACCCCAATCCTTTGCATCATACGTATCGATCCACGACGCATCTTGCAACATAGCGACCTGACATTCTAAGATTCCACATTCAACGTATGGTCATTTTCTTGGTGAGTCTGGCTAAGGCCTTACACCATCATCTTTCGTAGAACATCCCTGTTCTCACAGATGAGTGGTCCTCACGCCGAACCTGCTATCTCTTGTTCACAAAATAGACTCAATACTCCTGATGAGCAAAAACCCTCAACGCATTCGACTTATCTTGATCGATGAAAACGAATTGATGCGCACAGGCATGCGTACGGTCCTTGAAAAAACAGCCGAATTTGAGATTGCCTGTGAATATGACACACCGGAAGATTCACTATCCGCGAAGTCGACAGAGCCGGTCGACATTCTGATCTGGGCGATCTCTCCAGAAAACGTCAATCCTCTAAAAACATATCGACAGCTCGCTAAGCGGTATACTCATGCCAAATTCATGTTGCTGGCGTGCAGCGCAGAAAAACAGGTGTTCCTGACAGTCTCTCACATGGAGGATACCAGCTGCATGCTCAAAAATATCAAAGCCGCGGAGCTGATCAGATGTCTTCGATTACTCCACACAGGGATACCGGTACTTTCGTCGAATCTCTCCGACCTGCTTTTGCAGGAAGCGCAGTGGCGTTCGAACGCCGGGCATCATGACCAATCAAGCATGGAGACAATGACCGAAAAAGAAAAACACATTGCCGTCATGATTGCACAGGGACTCACGAATAAAGAAATCGCGGAGAATCTGAATTTGAGTGAGAAAACAATCAAAAACTACATCTCGCATCTGTTCGGCAAGCTGCACGTCACTCGACGGAGTCAAATTGCTTCACTGATAGGATCAGGGAAACTTCTAAGCAGTAAATCCTAAATTATCAAACTTAAGAGAATGGACTAGTCAAACTTAGAGCAATGGACTAGCCACACCTGCCCGATAGCCTCTACATCACATAGCAAAGAACCGCCATAATTAGATTAAAGAACGTTCTTCGCCTTTCATGCAAACTGATGAAGAAAACTCTTCATCAGCACTACATTGCGTGTCTCGTAAAAAGATTTCTCTTCAAGGAAAGAAATCGAACCGTACGAACTATCAACACATTTTTTCGGTGAATTTATCAGCAATCTCGGGAGACGTTCCTCCATAATTTCTATTTGTCGTCAGACGTGTTCAGCCGATTCGACCAGAGATCTCATTGATCTTGCGCAAGCCCAAGTCTTCATACCTCCGTTTATCTTCCATCATTCATATTGTCAGTTGGAGTCCCTCTCTTTCATTCATTGTATTCCTTCATCTCTACACAGGGACACTGCCACCTAGATTCTGATTGAGAGAATTTCCAAACACGTATCGACTGATCTTGGGCGTCCCCCTGCCAAAGAATTCGGTCAATACGGCAATACTCAATACAGCAACAAGAGGTGTTCACCTTGCGGTTTTCTCAGAAATTACGGATTGCCGTACTGAATCTTTTATGCGTTGCCTGGTTCCTCATTCCCTCGACGAGTCATTCCGCAATCTTCACCGTCACCAACAACAACGATACAGGTGCGGGCTCACTGCGACAAGCCATCACAGATGCCAACAGTACAGGGGGCACGGATTCAATCGTGTTCTCAGGCTCCATCGGCACCATTACATTATCTAGCGCGCTCCCATTAATCGATGAGTCCGTCACAATTGATGCCAGTGGCGCAACTGGAGGCGAGGTCACGATTGACGGGAATAACGCTCACCGCATCTTCTTTGTTCGAGCAGGGACCGTTCAAATCTCAAACTTTAACGTAGAAAATGGAAGCGCAAGAGGAGGCGCGGGAGGGCTTGGAGGTGGAGGCGGCCTAGGGGCAGGTGGAGGGCTCTTCGTGAATGACGGTGCAAACGTCACTCTTCAAAATGTTGACTTTGATCAAAATTCAGCCGTGGGTGGAAATGGAGGAGGATCAGTAAACATGGTTTTTGGAGGCGGGGGCGGCCTTGGTGGAGATGGGGGACAGCCAGCGGATCCCATTGGACATGGAGGCGGGGGCGGCCTTGTGGGTGACGGAGGTTCGGCCTTGCTGGGAGGAGCCGGGAGCGGCGGCGGTGAAGTCGGTGACGGAGGCGATGGTATTCTTAATTTCGGAGGCTCAGGCGGCGCCCCTAACGGTGGAACGGGAGGAGTCGGAAATGTTTTAACGGGAGGAGACGGGACGGCTGGCGGCGATGGAGGTGGTGGAGGCGGCGGCGGCTTGGGCACGAATACTGGAGGAGATGGTGGAGACGGTGGTTTTGGCGGCGGCGGCGGCGGCGGCGGGGTTGGCGTCATAGGGGCCGATGGGACTGGAGGAATCGGAGGATTTGGGGGAGGCGGCGGCGGCAATGGTGGCAATGGCGGATACGGTGGTGGTGGTGGTGGCAATGGTGGCGATGGAGGGTTTGGTGCCGGCGCAGGAAGTAATGGTGGGATTGCCGGCTCTGGGGCTGGCAGTAGTGGTCTTGTTACAGGCGGGGGCGGGGCGGGTTTGGGCGGGGCGATATTTGTGAGACAAGGCGGAAACCTGACTATCCAAGATGGAAGCTTTGCCAATAGCTCGGTGACGGCTGGCGCGGCTGGAGGTGTAGACTCGACAGCTGGCCAGGCATTGGGCGGTGTGTTATTCGTCGATGTGGTGACGCCACTGTGGGATATCAGCTCCGGCTATACATTGATATTACCGGAAGCAATCGCGGGGACCGGAGGATTGAGTAAGCAAGGTCTCGGCACACTCGCGCTGGGCAGTTCAAATCCATTTACTGGCGCAACGAACATTATCGCCGGCACCCTACAACTCTTTGGTAGTGGTGCACTAGGCAATGGCAATGCCGTCACCCTGGGCGCCAGCGGCACCCTGGACTTGAATGATGTCAGTACCACCATCGGCTCGTTGACCGGCTCCGGGGCCGCCCTGCTCGGCACCGGCACCTTGACCGTCGGCGACGCCACCAGCACCACCTTCGCCGGCATCCTCAGCGAGACCGGGAGCCTCGTCAAACAGGGCACCGGCACGTTGACCCTCAGCGGTGCGAACACCTACTCCGGCGCCACCAACATCACGGCCGGCATCCTGCAACTCAACGGCAGCGGCACCCTGGGGGTCGGCAGTGCCGTCACCCTGGGCGCCAGCGGCACCCTGGACTTGAATGATGTCAGCGCTACCATCGGCTCGTTGACCGGCTCCGGGGCCGCCCTGCTCGGCACCGGCACCTTGACCGTCGGCGACGCCACCAGCACCACCTTCGCCGGCATCCTCAGCGAGGCCGGGAGCCTCGTCAAACAAGGCACCGGCACGTTGACCCTCAGCGGTGCGAACACCTACTCCGGCGGCACCACCGTGACTTCTGCAGGGAACGACGACCTCGCTGCAAGGCAACATCACCAACAACGCAGCGGTCACGTTTGATCAGGCAGGGTCCGGCACCTATGCGAGCATCCTCAGCGGGACCGGCGCGCTGACGAAAACGGGAACGGGAACGGTCACGCTCTCGGGTGCCAATACCTTCACCGGCGCCACCAACATCACGGCCGGCACCCTCCAACTCAGCGGCAGCGGCACCCTGGGGGTCGGCAGTGCCGTCACCCTGGGCGCCAGCGGCACCCTGGACTTGAATGATGTCAGTACCACCATCGGCTCGTTGACCGGCTCCGGGGCCGCCCTGCTCGGCACCGGCACCTTGACCGTCGGCGACGCCACCAGCACCACCTTCGCCGGCATCCTCAGCGAGACCGGGAGCCTCGTCAAACAGGGCACCGGCACGTTGACCCTCAGCGGTGCGAACACCTACTCCGGCGGCACCACCGTGAGCGCCGGCCTTCTGCAGGGAACGACGACCTCGCTGCAAGGCAACATCACCAACAACGCGGCGGTCACGTTTGATCAGGCAGGGTCCGGCACCTATGCGGGCATCCTCAGCACCACCTTCGCCGGCATCCTCAGCGGGACCGGCGCACTGACGAAAACGGGAACGGGAACGGTCACACTCTCGGGTGCCAATACCTTCACCGGCGCCACCAACATCACGGCCGGCACCCTCCAACTCAGCGGCAGCGGCACCCTGGGGTCGGCAGTGCCGTCATCCTGGGCGCCAGCGGCACCCTGGACTTGAATGATGTCAGTACCACCATCGGCTCGTTGACCGGCTCCGGGGCCGCCCTGCTCGGCACCGGCACCTTGACCGTCGGCGACGCCACCAGCACCACCTTCGCCGGCATCCTCAGCGAGACCGGGAGCCTCGTCAAACAGGGCACTGGCACGTTGACTCTCAGTGGCGCCAACACCTTCACCGGCGCCACCAACATCACGGCCGGCGCCCTCCAACTCAGCGGCAGCGGCACCCTGGGGGTCGGCAGTGCCGTCACCCTGGCGCCAGCGGCACCTGGACTTGAATGATGTCAGTACCACCATCGGCTCGTTGACCGGCTCCGGGGCCGCCCTGCTCGGCACCGGCACCTTGACCGTCGGCGACGCCACCAGCACCACCTTCGCCGGCATCCTCAGCGAGACCGGGAGCCTCGTCAAACAAGGCACCGGCACGTTGACTCTCAGTGGCGCCAACACCTTCACCGGCGCCACCAACATCACGGCCGGCACCCTCCAACTCAGCGGCAGCACCTGGGGGTCGGAGTGCCGTCGCCCTGGGCGCCAGCGGCACCCTGGACTTGAATGATGTCAGTACCACCATCGGCTCGTTGACCGCCCTGCTCGGCACCGGCACCTTGACCGTCGGCGACGCCACCAGCACCGCCTTCGCCGGCATCCTCAGCGAGACCGCCTTCAAGGCACCCACGTTGACTCTCATCCTCAGCGACGGCCGGACCGGGAGCGCTGCGTCAAACAAGGTCACCGGCAGCGGTCCTGGACTTGAATGATGACCACCTCGTTGACCGGCGGTGCGAACGGCACCGGCACTCGTCGGCGACGCCACCAGCACCACCGCGCCACCAACATCACGGCCGGCACCCTCCAAACAGCGGCAGCGGCACGTTGGGGGTCGGCGGTGCCGTCACCCTGGGCGCCAGCGGCACCTGCAACTCAACGGACTTGAATGATGTCAGTACCACAGCGCTACCCGGCTCGTTGACCGGCTCCGGGGCCGCCCTGCTCGGCACCGGCACCTTGACCGTCGGCGACGCCACCAGCACCACCTTCGCCGGCATCCTCAGCGAGCCGGGAGCCTCGTCAAACAAGGCACCGGCACGTTGACCCTCAGCGGTCGAAACCAGGGCACCACCGAGCGCCGGCCTTCTGCAGGGAACGACGACCTCGCTGCAAGGCAACGGCGGTCACGTTTGAACACCTAGCATCCCAGGCGCGCTGACGAAAACGGGAACACGGTCACGCTCTCGGGTGCCAATACCTTCACCGGCGCATCACGGCCGGCACCCTCCAACTCAGCGGCAGCGGCACCCTGGGGGTCGGCAGTGCCGTCACCCTGGGCGCCAGCGGCACCCTGGACTTGAATGATGTCAGCCACCATCGGCTCGTTGACCGGCTCCGGGGCCGCCCTGCTCGGCACCGGCACCTTGACCGTCGGCGACGCCACCAGCACCACCTTCGCCGGCATCCTCAGCGAGACCGGGAGCCTCGTCAAACAGGGCACCGGCACGTTGACCCTCAGCGGTGCGAACACCTACTCCGGCGGCACCACCGTGAGCGCCGGCCTTCTGCAGGGAACGACGACCTCGCTGCAAGGCAACACGCGGCGGTCACGTTTGATCAGGCAGGGTCCGGCACCTATGCGGGCATCCTCAGCGGGACCGGCGCACTGGCACGGGAACGGTCACGGGTGCCAATACCTTGACGGCCGGCACCCTCCAACTCAGCGGCAGCGGCACCCTGGGGGTCGGCAGTGCCGTCATCCTGGGCGCCAGCGGCACCCTGGACTTGAATGATGTCAGCGCCACCATCGGCTCGTTGACCGGCTCCGGGGCCGCCCTCCTCGGCACCGGCATCCTCGGCGACACCACCAGCACCAGCATCCTCAGCGGACCGGGCGCCTCGTCAAACAGGGCACTGGCACGTTGACTCTCAGTGGCGCCAACACCTTCACCGGCGCCACCAACATCACGGCCGGCACCCTCCAACTCAGCGGCAGCGGCACCCTGGGGGTCGGCAGTGCCGTCACCCTGGGCGCCAGCGGCACCCTGGACTTGAATGATGTCAGCGCCACCATCGGCTCGTTGACCGGCTCCGGGGCCGCCCTCCTTGGCACCGGCACCTTGACCGTCGGCGACACCACCAGCACCACCTTCGCCGGCATCCTCAGCGAGACCGGGAGCCTCGTCAAACAAGGCACCGGCACCTTAACCCTCAGCGGTGCGAACACCTACTCCGGCGGCACCACCGTGAGCGCCGGCACACTGCGGGGAACGACGACCTCGCTGCAAGGGGATATCACGAACAACGCGACGGTGACGTTTGACCAGGCGGGGTCTGGCACCTATGCGGGCATCCTCAGCGGAACCGGTGCGCTGACGAAAACGGGAACGGGGACGATCACACTCTCAGGCGCCAACACCTTCACCGGCGGCACCACGGTGAGCGCCGGCACACTGCGGGGAACGACGACCTCGCTGCAAGGGGATATCACGAACAACGCGATGGTGACGTTTGATCAAGCGGGGTCTGGCACCTATACGGGCGTACTCAGCGGAACCGGTGCGCTGACGAAAACAGGGACGGGGACGGTCATGCTCTCAGGCGCCAACACGTATGCGGGAACAACCACGATTTCGGCGGGAAGGCTTGAAGTGAACGGTTCTCTGGTAGGACCGGTCACCAACCAAACAGGAGGTACGCTCTCAGGAATTGGACAGATTGGGACATTCGAAAATTTCGGACAAGTTGCGCCGGGAAACTCAATAGGAACATTAGTGGTCAATGGCAACTTTACCAGCCAGGCCAATAGCGAGTATGAAGTCGAAATCGACCCCAATGGAAATTCTGACCTGATACAAGTGACCGGTTCAGCCACGCTCAATGGTGGCATCGTGGAGGTTCAGCCATTGGGATCAGGTTTCATCCCAGGGACCGACTATACCATCCTGACTGCGGCTGGAGGAGTGAGCGGTACACTGGGCTCTCTGTCTCACAATTTCGCATTTCTCACTCCAACGTTAACCCATCTCAGTCATAGTGTACTGTTACGTCTTACACGTAATTCCATAAACTTTGCGGATCTTGCTGACACCAGTAACCAGCTAGCTGTCGCGACCAAACTCGACACCCTCAGCGCCGGAGCTACCGGCGACATGGATTCCGTTATCAATATGCTTTGGGGGCTGAACGCCGATCAAGCGCGCGATGCATTCAGACAGATTGGAACAGGTGCTCAATTTAAGGGAAGTCTTATCTCAGCAGTTGAGACATCGACAAATCTGTATTTGCAAACCTTGAGGCGGCGCGCTTGGGGGTTACGGCAGGGACGGAAGCAAACACTGCAGGACCTTCAAGCACAATCCTTTACCTCTCAGAGTGGACATACCGATCTCGACCAAGCCATCGGGACATTTCGGTTACCAGGCACGGTCGATCGGTCGCCCTTTCATCACACGACAGGCGAGTTTCCCCTATGGAAGCCTGGGTTCTGGATGCAGGGACTCGGTGTCTATGGGAAACTTTCTGATGGCTCCAACATCGCCGGTTTTGAGTTTCACAACGAAGGCGTACTGTTAGGTGTGGACAAACGATTAGGCTCCTCCTGGCTCTTCGGGATAGTTGGAGGATACACCACCACCAATGTCACGTTCGAGGGTACGCCGAATACTCACACTATCGATAGTTATCTCTTGGGGCTTTACAGCAGTTTCTCACGAGGAGCACCGTATATTGATAGCGGAGTCACGCTCGCCTTTAATCATTACGATAACGAACGTCATATCGCGTTTGGTACGCTCGACCGGACGGCAGCCTCGACATTCAATGGGTATAAAGCATCCATGTATCTTGAGTCAGGACATCGTTGGTCTTCTCATTACATGGAAATTCAACCATTGCTGGCACTCCACTACTCCTACCTGCACCAACAAGGAAGCACTGAATCAGGCGCTCAATCTTTAAACCTATCCGTCGATGATTTTACGGCCCACTCATTCCGCACATCACTTGGTCTTCGAGTCGCGATACCCGTCTACCTAGGTCCAGAGACGGAAGTGATAGGCGATATCTGGGGAAGGTGGAATCGAAAGATTTTTGAGAGTGATTACGAGTTGTCGGCCAGGTTTGCTGATGTTCCGAGTCACGTGTTTCGTATTCAATCCTACCAGCCACGAGAGAATCGAGGGATTCTCGGAACGAGCATTATGGGGAGCCTAGGATCGAGGTACCAAGTTGGGATGAGTTATTACTCCCAAATTAGCGATCGTTTGGTGACACACACCCTGACGGGAAACATTGGATTTTCATGGTAATAATCATAAAACCCTACCGAGGGATGTTTGTGGATACGATTCGGAACACCCCACTTCCGGAGTTGTTGACCGGGCCAATCCACGTTGACCGTCGTCTTGGCCATGTCGAGTCAGGACCACCGGCGGAGGTTTACACATACTCTCCGCCGGTGGACGACTCAGGGGGCGCATATTCGGAAATGCATAAATAGCCTTGTTTCACTACCTGGCGACTAACCCCGTGACGCTTCCAGGAACCGGCGCGGTCCCTCGTGGCGCAATGGCGCCGGTGGGATTCACGAAAAATGCGCGAATTGCCCCGTCTCCGTTATTGAGCGTGACCAAAAACTGGTTATTTTGGGTTAACACGACATCACGCACCCCAGCTCCCGTCGGGATAGGCGTATCCTGGTTGGCTGGAAAAAAATATTCCATGTCGCCGCCAAAACCTGCTCGATACAACGAAACCGTGCCATCCCCGGTATTGGTCGCATAGCCGACCGTCTGATCGCTGGAGAGGACCGTCCAGCACGTCGCAGTCCCCTGCTCCAGCGAGCCCACTCTTCCTGATACTTCACCGGTTTCTCGATCGATCCGGTAGGAGACGGTCATACCGGGGCCGCCATTGTTGGCTTCCGTGACAAAGACGAAATCCCGATCACCAAACGCAAATCCGAACGGGGTCGGAATAAACGACAGCCGTTTTTCCGGTCGTCGTCTTGGCGTGCCATTCCGTCGCATAACGAACGTCGTCAGCGTATTCGTGGCTTTTTCCGTGATGAGTAACACGGTTCCCGATTTATTAAAGCCGATCTGCGCTGGCGCAGTGAGTTGTGTACGATCGATGATGCGTGTGGAATCGGGAATCGGGACAAGAATCCCGCCACCGGTAAAGCGAAATCCGCTCAGATTATCATAGCGCATGCGCCGGGAATCCTGTTCGTCTCCGCTTCCCTCATTTAACACATAGACCAACGTGCCGAATACCGTGACGCTTAACGGCCGAAACCCGCCAGACGGCAGTTTGTTCACAAACTGCAATCCGTCCGGCTGCAAGCGAAAACTGGTGATCTCCCCACTGCCTGGGCTGACCACGAACATCCAGCGATCGCTGGCATCAGTCATCAATGCGGCTTGATTTCCCAGCGGAGTCCCCGTGCCAGTCCCACCCGTGGGGAATCGGCCGATTTCAGAGAGATTTCCTCGACTGTCGATATCGAACGCAATGACATCGTTGCCGCTGATCTCATTGCTGGCGGTATAGACGATCGCATCGGCCAATCCAGTGATTCCAAGCGTTGTGACTAGCACGGCTGTCCCAATGAAATTTTTTACAGAATGGAAAAACATCTTCATGATTATTCTCCAAATGTGAAAGGTGAATAAGACCTCACTACAATCGATACGTTGGCCGTTCGAGTGCTACAATCTCCTTGTTTGTTCTCCTCTCGAATCGGGTTAGGGTTCGTCAGATGGAAGCGATGTGAGCCCGTCAGGCGTTCCCATAAGTTTTGCATGGCTCTGTCTTTTTCTTTGTGCGATCCCTCCAAGCATCAGCAAGCCCGTGCCAAGCAGGAGCAACGCGGATGGTTCCGGGACTGCTGCGGGATTCGCCGAAGACACAGAGGTGATATCGTCGATATTAAACCCGAGAGCTGTGTCCAGTTGATCGCCAAAGCTGATTATCTGCGCTGTCCTGAATGGCTGATCGCTGATCAGCCCTAAAAAGAACACTTCGCCCCCATCGAACAGGGTTTGCTCTGGAATGTCTGTATTGAACACGCTACCTCCTCCCGCTACGAGTAAGAAATCATTGGCCAGAGTAGCGCGAGGGGCAGCGACAAGTGACAGGCCAATGGCCTGTATTGGATCGGTAAAATCCAAGGTCAGTTCATCGCCGAACAGGAATTCATTCGTAAACCCATCATCCACGCCCAGAAAATTAAGTGGTGAGGTCGTCAGAAACTGCGCTGAAACGAGTAATCCAGCTCGCCCGGGCACAGTGTCGACGTTACTCATAAAGGTCATGCCTTGAAAGGGAACCCCTTCAAAAATCGGTGTACCCGCATTGACGTTGTCGAAATTGACTACGGATGCCGGACCCGGCAACGCCGCCTGAAATGCAGAATCGCTCGTGAAGCGCAGAGTTGCGGCATGGAGGTCAGCACTCATCAGCAACATCGTAAGGCTGATCATCATGACCGGGGCTATGTATTTGGACAGCTTGAAAAGCGACTGGGCACCTGTCTTCTCGAAATTCCCATTACGGTGACAGGGTTCTCGTCTTGTGAACATGAAAGCCCACCTACCCATGTGATGTCTCATGGCATCCTCCTATGATGTTGAGAAATGAAGGTGAATAATTCGGAGAGGCATTCTCCGATGAGAAGTATCGAGAGACACGTGTAGTCTCAAAACGTCTCGTGTCTCAAAATTGGCAAGTCTTGTGATGTCAGAAATACATTTACTAACTAGTAAGTAATGCATTTTAGCATGTTTACTTACTAGTTAGTATTTGTCAATACTTAATTATGTTTTGAACTTAAATTTATATAGATAATTTTCTTATCTCTTAAAGGATACACTACATATAATCGAAATTTACTTGCTAGGCCCCATATATATTCAAACATGTCAACATAATTGTTATAGTCATTAATTACTGGTAAGTAACTATTATGGCTTTGTGATTCTCCATAACCATGCTTATGAGTTCGAGGAAATGGGCTAGTGGCGATGAACATGAGCAATGCGAGCCACGTCAACAGGGCCAGGCAATGAAGGGCATCTCTCAAAACGAGGATTTTTCCTGTGAGGGCAAGGAAACCGCGCGCGGAAAAGGACAGACAGTTTTTAGAGGTGCCCTGAACTACGTTGTTTCAGGAGAAAGGGGCTAATGAGATGACTGCCAAATCACGGGATATACTCATCGACACCGCGCTAAAGCTCTTTTACGACCAGGGCTTTCATGTCGTAAGTGTGGACGCGATCCTGGCTGAAGCCGGAATTTCGAAGCCGACACTGTACAAACATTTCCGTTCGAAGAACGAACTGATCTTGGCAGCTCTTCGCCGCCGGGACGAACAATCGCGGAATTGGTTGATGCGGGAAATGGAACGTCGCGGATCAACGCCTCGGGAGCAACTTCTGGCGCTGTTTGATACGTTAGGCGAGTTTTTTCAGACGGAAGATTATCGTGGCTGCATGTTTATCAACGCCACGGTCGAGTTCCCAGATGCGAACGACCCCATCAATCAAGCCGCCGCCGAACACAAACGCATCTTTGGTCGTCACGTGAGGGAGATTATCGAAAAGCTGGACGTACAAAAACCCGATGAACTCGCTGAACAATTACTGCTCTTAATGGAAGGCGCCGTCATTACCGCTCACGTGAGTCAGCCCAAAACGGCCGCCCTACATGCCAGGCGTTCTGCTGAAATCATGATCGACCATGCTCTCAGCAAAACCCAGGAACAGCACATCACGCAATCTCAGGGGTAACAGCCGGCTTTCCTTATCCGATTGTTCTCCTCTTTTGAGACTTCCTCACCAGACACATCACTTTTACAAGCCTCGTTTTTCCCGAGCACAAGGAAGTTGACCATCTTCTCTACCATGACGTAGACTTTCCACCTGAGAGTCAGCGCAGCCCCACGTTCCAATATTCAACAGTCAATCAGGCGAGAATAACAGCCCCTCTCTCTCAGAGGACTTTATCTATCCACTTCATAACAAGCGAGGCACAGTATGGCACTGCGATTAGGCGACGAAGCTCCAAACTTTACCGCAGAAACCACGGAAGGAACCGTCAATTTTCATGATTGGTTGGGCGACAGTTGGGGAATTCTGTTCTCTCACCCCAAGGACTTTACTCCGGTCTGTACGACCGAGCTGGGCACGGTCGCGAAGATCAACGATGAATTCAAGAAAAGAAACGTCAAGGTGCTAGCGATCAGCGTCGATCCATTGGACTCCCACAAAGGCTGGGTGAACGATATCAATGAAACGCAAGGTTGTACCGTTGGCTACCCCATTATCGCGGACCCGGAGAAAACGGTCGCGAACCTGTATGACATGATCCATCCCAATGCCCTTGACAACATGACGGTTCGCTCGGTTTTCATCATCGGCCCGGATAAGAAAATCAAGCTTACGTTGACCTATCCCGCATCCTGTGGGCGAAACTTTGATGAATTGCTTCGCGTCGTGGATTCCTTACAGCTAACGGCCAAGCATAAGGTCGCCACCCCTGCCAACTGGCAGGATGGAGAAGATTGTATCATCACACCGGCGGTGACCGATGCAGAAATTCCTTCACTCTTTCCCAAGGGCCATCGGGTCGTGAAGCCATACCTTCGCTACACGCCACAACCCAATAAATAAGTCACGGAACATGAACGTGTGTCTTCGAAGAAGAGCCGCTCCAAAGCGGCTCTTCTTGTTTGCTCTCAGACACAGACCGCACGCGTCCGAATTAATACGTCGTACATTTTTTCACGGTCAGAAGGATCTTAGGATGGCTTATCGCTGGTGGGTTTCGAACAGGGAGACCGCCAGATGATACGCACGGCGACACACACGACAGCGAAATTGCACGGTCCCCGATTTCGCATCAACCTCACTGACCCGCAGATCGATGGCGTGATCGGCCATGCAATGCTCTAAACTTTGCGCAGCGCTGGTTTCGGAAAACGGCTCTTCCCCTAGCTGAGTGTGACAAGACTGAATCTGCAAACGATGTCGCATATTGCAATTCGTACAGAGAATTCCAACCGTTTGAGGTAACGACACCATCTTGACGTTGAGCGACAAAGGATGAACAGCGAAACATTGCTGTATGAAAGCTGGGCTTTTAAAAATTGGCATTACATCATCAAGTCAACAATCGTTCGTCTCGGGACTCACTCTTCTAGAATCTCGCCTCCCGGCGGAAAAGCATATGTACCGCTGGAGCTTCGCATCGACGCTGATGGACTTCTATTGATCGCCAGCGAACGGATCTTTCGGCTTTTTCAATTGACAAAACTCCCTGACCCACTCTCTGAGGATACGTTCTTGATCAAAGGTCAGTTCATACCGTAAGCACACGATACGGTCCCGAGGCGCCCCGCCTTGACCGCCCTTGCCCACCAACGACGCGACAGCTTCACCGACTTCGGCGACCCCGGACCCAAATACTTTGAGCCCGGAAGGATCAAGTTCGCTCTCCGGAATCGCGATGCGGTACACCCACAAGGTTTGCTTATCTAACAGGGAGTGCTCCACGATATGTGGCTTCCCAAATCGTTCTCGCACGTCGAATTGCGTAAGTTCCCCCACGCCGCCCTCAAAATACTTGTCGCGCCAATGTGCACAGCTCACCATGATGCACAACAGAAGCACGAGCAAAGCCCCCCACCAGAACCTCATGATGTTGCAGGAACGGAGAGAACTTTGAGACATGAATGGCACCGCTAAGATTTTGGACCTTTTTTTTCTGTCGTTCTTATGAACGTTCGAATCAGCGCGAATAATTGTGCGATCATCCCGGTGACGATCAATCCCAAAGCCGTGGGCAGCCAGATCGTGTCCGGATGGTCTAACCCATGCATGCCAAGGACAAACCCTAGGGCAATACAGACGATCCCAACTGATCGCGCAATCAATACTTCAGGACGTTGGCCAAACATAGGATGCCGTTAAGCTTGTTTCAGTTTCCGGTAACGGATTCGATGCGGACGTTCAGCGGATTTTCCCAATCGCTTCTTTCGGTCAGCCTCATAGTCGCTATAATTTCCCTCAAACCAGACCACATCACTGTCTCCTTCAAACGCGAGAATATGCGTGGCAATACGATCGAGAAACCACCGGTCATGGCTCGTCACGACAGCGCATCCCCCAAATTGTTCCAACCCTTCCTCCAAGGCACGGAGAGTATTCACATCCAGGTCATTGGTGGGCTCGTCGAGCAAGAGGACGTTCGCGCCTTCCTTCAGCATCCGCGCCAAATGTACCCGATTGCGTTCCCCGCCCGAGAGGTCGTTCACTTTTTTCTGTTGATCAGCACCGGCGAAATTAAATCGAGACACATATCCTCGAGAATTCACCTCAGATTTCCCCAATGTAATGGTTTCCTGATCATCGGAAATCACTTCCCACACCGTCTTGTTGCCATCGAGTGTCCGGTCTTGATCGACATAGCCCAGCTTGACCGTTTCTCCAATCGTGAAGTCGCCAGCATCCGGTTTTTCCTGTCCGATAACCATACGAAACAACGTGGTTTTACCAGCGCCGTTCGGTCCAATCACACCCACGATTCCACCACGCGGCAGCGTAAAAGACAAACCGTCAAACAACAGCTTGTCTCCAAACGATTTAGAAAGCCCTTTGGCCTCGATAACCACATCTCCCAACCGGGGCCCCGGCGGCACATAAATTTCTAACTCCTGACTTTGCCGGTCCTGTTCCTCGCTCATGAGTTGCTCATAACGTGTGACCCGAGCTTTCCCTTTCGCTTGGCGACCCTTTGGCGACATACGAATCCACTCCAACTCACGTTCCAGCGTCTTACGACGCTTGGATTCGGCTTTTTCTTCTTTTTCCAGTCTCTGCTGTTTTTGTTCCAGCCAGGACGAATAGTTGCCCTGGAAAGGAATCCCGTGGCCTCGATCTAACTCCAAAATCCAGCCGGCCACATTGTCCAAAAAATACCGGTCATGCGTGACCGCGATCACCGTTCCTTTGTATTGCCGTAAATGTTGCTCTAACCATTGCACCGATTCAGCGTCGAGATGATTCGTCGGTTCGTCTAAGAGTAAGATATCAGGCTCTTGGATCATGAGTCGGCAGAGTGCCACCCGGCGACGCTCTCCTCCAGAAAGATGATCCACGACCGTGTCGGAGGGAGGGCACCGGAGCGCATCCATCGCCACCTCTAATTCATGTTCGAGCTCCCATCCATTGGCGGCTTCGATTTTTTCTTGGAGCTGCGATTGCTTCTCGATCAACTTTTCCATGTCTTCTGGCGACATTTCTTCCGCAAACCTGGCACTGACCGCCTCATACTCATGTAATAGTCCAATCAGCTCAGCCTTTCCCTCTTCGACGACTTCTTTGACGGTCTTGCCTGATTCAAGCTGAGGTTCCTGTTCCAGCAACCCCACCGAATAGCCCTTGGAAAACGTGATCTCGCCCAGGTAGTCCTGATCGACTCCCGCGATGATTCGTAACAAGGTGCTTTTTCCGGAGCCATTCAAGCCCAGCACGCCAATTTTGGCTCCGTAATAAAAGGACAGATAGATGTCCTTCAACACTTGTTTTTTGGGCGGATGGACACGCCCGACCCCAATTAACGAAAAAATCACTTGCTTCTCATCAGCACTCATGAATCCATGTTCCTTTAGCCCGTGGGCGTGAATAACCAAGTTTATATGGGATTCCAACCATAACAAAGGCCATCACACTACCACAATCAGGACCTACCGTGGATAATGTCTCAGTCTGAATTTCTTTTCTTGTAAGGTCCGCGTTTTGGCGGAGCTTCTCGCTGGTCGATAAGAGCTATAATATCATCCATACCCATGAGCGTATCAGTCAGTCCAGCGGCCATAGCTGGCGTCACTCTCAGGGTTTTGTGAATCTTCACGAAGTTGTAATAGACAAAATACAGGGCTAATGCATGGCAGTGATTTTCTAGCTTTTTAGAAAACGCATTGGTTAGACGTGTAAAACGGCGCATGGACATTCTCATGGTGAGGTTATGTCGTTCAACGTGAGAAGTCGAAATGTGAGCAGTATCAGGGTTGCCTTGTATTTTCTGTTTTCGCGAACCGTTACAAACCGAAGGGCTGTACTTCCTCTCCGGTCCTTGCTCTTTTGGCTCACCGTACAGCTTTACTAACTGGGCATAATTAACATCTGGCCCAAAGGCATCCCATACCGCGTCAAGATAAGCTCTGTGTCCATCCGTCGTTAATTGAACGCGGTGAGCAAGACGTTCTTTTAGGTCATTCATAAACTCAGTGGCATATCCCACGTCTCGTCCTCCAACCATCCAAGACAAAATCATCTTTGATTCACTATCAAGGGCTGTCCAGGTCCAAACATCACCAGCATCTTCTGGTGCAGCCTTGGCTGTCTTCACATTCTTTACCTTCGCATAACAGAAACTCCAAATTTCATCGCATTGAACTTTAGAGGCCTTGACGTTTCGTACTCGCTTATCGTGAAACTCCTCACAGGCTTTCCCGGCATCAACAAGTAGCTTGGTAACGGTATTGATACTCACATCCACCACACGAGAAATAGACCTCATTGAGGAACCCTCCACCAGCATTGAGAGGATTTGAACTCGCTTGGCTAAAGTGAGTTTGTTCATTTGTATATTATATGAACTTTTATGCTTAGCGTCAAGCATTATTTTTATCTTGTAATTCAAATATTTATGATTTATGGATTGAAATATGAAAAAATATTGATATTTTTGTAGCGTCATGATACAAGGAACTATTAACTTAGACAAGGAGAAAATCTATGGCTATTGTTGATGAGATAGAAGTACGATCAATCCTGACATCAGAACGCGAGACGAAAATTAATCGATCATACAAAATGGCGTGGATAGATTGGTGGAGCAGTGATAAACGCCAGGAATTAAGTCGATGGCCACGGACGAGAGCCAATAACCTTTTTGAATACCTCTCGAATCATCTCATTGATGAATTCAGCGATGATCCTGAAGCTCGATTCATCTTTGAACGAGAAACATTCAAGCTTATCATTCAGGAACGCCTGGTAATCCGCTTTAAAAAATCCAATAGTCATGGCGTGGGTTCTAACATCAGCACACAGACAGAAATGGATTTTCGCGATCTAGAAACTGATCTACCAGGATTTCCTGGAGTGCAAAAGGTTGAGATTGTCTACACCCTCAATGCAACAGCAAGCGCCATAGCTGAAATCACGGTACTTGCTCGAAATGGTGACCGAAGACTCTGGAGCTACGCCATTACAGAGAGTGGTGAGGCAACAGTTATTCCAATCACGCAATCTCAACTACCTCCGTTAGACAACGATATTGACAAGATGGTTCAACCACGAAAAACAAACAAACAAGTAAATGAAGACAGCAAATAACATGAAAGCGTTTGTGAATAATGGGTTGCTGCGGGTCGCGAGACAGGCTAGCGGATTCTCTCAGGGGGATGCTGCAACTAAATTAAATATTCCACAAGTAACACTCTCCCGTTACGAGAACTCTCTTTCGACTCCCACGGATGAATTTCTCAAACAGGCAGCTTTCGCCTACGACATCCCAATCGAGTTTTTTCGCCAACCAGATGCAGTTCTGGGGGCACCCGTGAGCGTACATCCCATGTGGCGAAAAAAAAAGAATATTTCAACGAAGGAGATGGATTTAATCATTGCAGAGCTAAACATTCGCATAATGCACATTCGGAGAATGCTTCTGGGGGTGGATTTTGAACCACAGACAAAGATTCCTAAGCTTGATATTGAAGAGTATGGAGAGGATGCAGAGCGAATAGCCGCCCTAGTTCGAGCGCAGTGGCAAATTCCTCAAGGACCTATACAAAACCTTACTGCCATAATGGAGCGAGCGGGGATAATCATTATCCATTCAGCATTAGGAGGTAGCTCGGTAAGCGGTGTGACAATGTCTGTTCCTGGGCTGCTACCAATCATTCTCTTAAATAATGAACAACCGTCAGATCGGGCAAGATTTACTCTCGCACATGAATTAGCCCATCTTGTGATGCATCGATTCCCCAATGCAGAGATGGAATTGCAAGCAAATTCATTCGCAAGCGCTCTTTTAATGCCACCTGGTGATATACAAACGGCCTTCTCTGGTCGTCGCATTGATTTAGAACGGCTTGCTGCGCTTAAGCCGGAATGGAAAGTTTCTATGCAGGCACTTTTGTACCGAGCACAATCATTAGGGTTTGTAGACAAGGGGCAGGCCGCACATCTTTGGCGTAAATTCAGCCTCCATCGTATTAAACTGAGAGAGCCAATTGAATTGGATTTTCCTATGGAGAAGCCAGGGATAATTTCACAGATGATCAAACTACATCTCTGTAATTTTGGGTATTCAGTCCCTGAATTTGGTCAGATACTGCACTTCCATCCTCATCGACTGAAGCAATATTATGATTTAAGTGAGACGGAAAAGAATCCATCTGGGCCCAAACTGAGATTGGCGAAATAGCTACTTCTTAAGACCCCATCGTTTTCTAGAAGCCTTTTTAGCTATTTCAATGCGTTGTTTCTTCGTTAGCTTGGCAGCCCTGGCTCTTCCTCCCTTGCGTCCAAGTGTTTGAGCAGCTTCATCTTTCCCCTCCTCTTGGAAAGTTTCTTCTTCTTCCCCAGTCGCAATCTTCGCAACCTTAATAGCTGCACCAATTACATCACCTGGTCTTTTTTGTCCTTGTGGGCCTTTCGCCATATACGTATTATGCCACAGGGCGCAAACTTACGACTAGGCACTATCCATTTCAGACTGAGACATTATCCTACCGTGTCGCTCGTGGACAGCACGTGACCTAGCCGAAAACTTGTGGTACATCTATAAGAGGTGTCCTAGAGTCGAGACAGAAAACGAGCACAGGTGCCAAACAGCCCCTGACGTTCGTTCACAACCTCGTGACGGATCCGGACTTTTTTGAACCGCCCCGAAGCTTTTGGTCCGCCACCTCTTTCTGGCGAAACATGGCCTTTGAGAACTCCATTACTCAACACTCCCGGCGGTGAATAATGGCAATACCGCCGATTCATTATTGCAGTCTGTGCGGCACAAAAGTCGAGCGTAAGATTCCTCCGGGCGAAGATCGTCTACGAGCGGTTTGTCCCTCCTGCGACACCATCCACTATCAGAATCCTAAAATCGTCGCGGGATGCATACCTGAATGGGAAGGGCAGATTCTAATCTGTCGACGTGCCATTGAACCTCGAGTCGGATTTTGGACCTTTCCGGCAGGATTCATGGAAATGGGAGAAAGTACGGAGGAGGCCGCCGCACGAGAAACCATGGAGGAAGCTCAAGCCGATGTGCGTATCACCGCTCTGTATGCCGTGTACACCTTACGGCATGTTGATCAAGTCTATACCATCTACCGCGGAACCTTACGGCGACATGAATTTGGGGTGGGAGACGAGAGCTTAGAAGTCAAATTGGTCGATCCTGACTGCATCCCCTGGGACGAGCTGGCCTTTCCCGTGATCCGCGAAGCCCTGACTCATTATGTGAATGACCTGAGACAGCATTGTTTCGGCGTACATTTTGGGTCCATCGCCCCGATGAACCGAACGAACACGGCGACTCAAATGAAGAGCGCGAGGTAAGATCGTTCAGTCCTTCCAGCTTCTCACGCCTTCTGTTTGGCTTTGTCTGTCCCGTCATGCCGTCGCTCGAGTTCAAGGAGCGCTCGCTTGATCGGCAATCCTCCGCCAAAACCGACTAATTTTCCATTATGTCCGATAACCCGATGACAGGGGACGATGATAGAAACCGGGTTATTGCCATTGGCAGCGCCCACAGCTCGGGAGGCCTGAGGGTTTCCGATCTGCTTGGCTATGTCCCCGTATGAGACGGTCTCTCCATACGGAATGGTCCGCAAGGCACGCCAGACCCGCCGTTGAAACTCTGTTCCCTCCTGAGCAAGTTTCACAGTGAAGCGTTTTCGTTTTCCATCAAAATAGTCCTTCAGCTGCGCGATCACATTTTCAAACACTCGCCGATCTTTTGTCCATTGCGAATGGATAGGATAAGGATGCTTCCCGTCCTGAAACTGAAGCCTGCTTAACCCATCACGGTTGCCGACGAGCAGCAATTGACCCACTGGACTTTGAAGGAGGTAATAGAATATTTCATGTTTTTTCTTCACAAAGACTACCTCCCAGCACTCGATGAGAGTCGCGACAGGATTCTCGTTCTTTCTTCATTCATGATCTTACGCATGCGAACAGGATCAGGAAAATCCCGTTCGGATGGCGGGATCGGCCAGGACTCCAACCGCAAGACACCGGAAGCCTTCACCTTCTCGGCAAACCGTCCGTCTTTCCAGGGATTATACAGCGGGTCCCCCACCAAGACCATTCGCCAACTCACATGCCGCGAGGTCAGATAAAACGCCTCGACGAGTGAATACCGTCCAGTCAGTAACAGCCCGAAAAATTGAGTGGGTAATGGAAACGCATCGAGATAAGGTTCTCCGATCGGCCCCAAAGTTGCCGTGATGCCCCGTTCCAGAGCATTTTTACACCAACCCCGTTCGATTGGATCACGCAAACTGACGGCTTCACCCGACGCAATATGGTATCCAATCGACCCAGGGAGAAAGGTAAAAGCATCTTCATAATGCCGGAGACGATACCATCCGACGTACAGGGCAACATCTGGAGCATCGCCTGGCTGGTTGAAACGCTTCTGGGTATTTTCCAAAATGACCGGATACGCGGAAAGATTCCGGACGAGCTCACTCAGATTTCGGATGTCCCGGTCATAGTGTCCATAACTCAGCGGTTGTTCCGAATCCATCCCGCGCGCGTCAAAATACGCGTTGCCAACTAATCCGTCCTGCTCCGCGCGCACGGCATGATCGACCAATTGTTTGGCCAATGCCGAGGTCGGAGCGTCAAGGCGACTCACGAGCAACACAGGAAGACCCATCATCTGATCTCGGGACGATTCCGGATACCACGCATACCAAGGGTTGGGAAGTTTTCCTGAAGGATGCCCTGAGGCTCGATCCCACCACAACAGACTCAATTCGCTATCGACACTGGCATCGGCCTGTTCATAGCCGAACTGCTGGACCTCTCGATTGGCCAGACGAAGGACGCCCATCACGCCAAAATGCTCTTGTGCGACCCGATAGGCAAGTTCTCTACTTTTATCTGACGGACTGGCTTGGAAGAGGGCCAACATCTGCTCTGCCGAACGGAGTTTTGCCAGAAAACTCGATAAGGGGATATCGTCGGCTGTCGCCCCTTTCCCCTCGGCATGTTGTGCAATCTGTACCTGCCCAGCTAGGCCATAGATCTGTTTGATGGTCTTTTCAAGGAGATGCAATTGCGCGGACCGTTCCTCGTCATCCGACAATCGTTCAACCCGTTGATAGGCCTCTTGCGTGGCCTGATTCAATCGCTGAATCAATGACTCACTCGCTCGCTGATCCCACTGACCATCCTCAGCATCACGGGACTCTTGAGAAAAACGTTCAGATGTGGCTATAGCCATGACGCGATCCGTGAGCTCTTGGAGAAACTCTCCAGCGGATTTCCTCCAGGCCTTGGCATCCTGACGCCAACTCTTTTCTTGTGGAGACGGACTTGGGGCTTTTACACGGAGGGGAATGCCGAATGTCGTGACGAGGACACATATTTTGGACGACAGCTTTCTTGTTTCTAAGGCTTTTCGAAGAGGCTCAAGAATAAATTCTTCATAATCCTTTCGACTGATCGTCTCTTGAGTGGAGGTATCGACGTTGACAATGTGAGAACCGGGAATTCCTCGTTTTTTCGCATAATGCCTCGCGACTGAACCACTCTCATGGCTATTCTGATTGGCGAGAATAACAATCTGGTCCGGACGCAACTCGGCGAACACCAGTTCGGGAAGAATCATGAGCAACAGACTCATAAGAAGCCCCATTACTGGCTGAGCCCTACACATTCCCAAAATCTCCTCAAAATGCCCACCGCACTACGATCATTTTCCTTCGTCTTCGTTCTCAGTCCCTCGCGTGCGCACTCGTAAGACGTTCTTCTTTTTCATGGTATCACAGAGACGGATCGAAACATGACGAACGTCATAGACTGAAAAAGGTGAAGATCTTATTGTATCACCCTACAGTTTTTGCTTTTCAGCCAATCGTTCACCGTAGTGCCGAATTCGTCGTGTTTTATAAGGGTGAGGATGGAAGTGTGGGCCAAACCGTAACGTGAACGAATGGTTGGAGGAAATTAGTAATCTTTCAATAACCCTTATGTCCTCAAGCATCTATGGGCCGGTTTTCAAGACAATGTCAACCATAATGTCGTCAGCAAGCTTATGAAGCGCTGATCGAATATGTTCGAAACTGGTTTGGGCAGGCGGGACAAGCTCAGCTTCGGCCCGAAAAATCCGTTCACCTGACATGGGAGCGCTTTCGATCACCGTTCGAAAATCTTGCACATTGACGCCAAGAGCGGCTAATCGACTTGAAATCTCTCGTACGATCCCAGGGCGGTCTTGCCCGATAAGCTCCAACAGGAGGGAATTGCGATGGTCAACCTCCGCCAGCTTCCAGTCGCTATCCACAACACTTACGGACAGTCCTTTGTCGGCAAGCATCGGAAGTGCGGCAATAAATTCCTCTCCCTGACTCTCGGGAAGATGAATCTGAACGACCCCTGCGAAATGTCCTGCAAGACGCGCCATGCGGCTCTCGTCCCAGCTCCCCCCATGGCCGGCGATACAATCTGCCAGTGTTTCAACCAATCCAGGCCGATCTTTCCCGATTACTGTTAAAACCAGCACACGTGCCATAGTCTTACCTAATTTACGTTAGAAGATTTTACGCTAGAAGGCATAAAAACCTACTGAACAGAGCCGCCATTGTCAATTCGGCCAAACGTTTCGTGGAAAGTCAGAAAAATATTCCACAAGGAGAGCTTTCTTCGGTACAACATGAAATTTGGTGAAAATAGGTTCTGGATCCTCGTATGCAAGCCAGAAAAGTTTCCGCATACGCCATCTTCAAATTTGATAGGTTTGAAGATGAAATGATATTTTAACCACAAATGTTTTTCGTTCTTTTTTCCGGATAGCTGCGGTGACTGACAGGGATTATCATAGCAGGACTAGTCAAGCCTTGATCTTATAGACATTTGATTATGAATCACTGGCTCACGAAGGTTCCCGATAAGATTTTTCTTTGGGATATCGATGGCATCTATATCGGCTATTACTATTTACAAAGTCAATCGAAACATTTTGTTGGACCATCCGGATTTCTCGGAAAGTCAATCCAAGAAGTATTACCCACAGAAGCTGCTCACACAGTAAAAGAATGTCTGACTCTGGCCTTGAAGACCAAACAAACCCAGATTGCAGAAATACATCTCCCACTCGACGGGCTCCCTTATACTCAAATCATTAGATTCGTTCCCTACGAAGACAGAGTCCTCGGGTTGGTCAACGACCATCCTACATAATCGTTCTTGACGAGAGAGACAGAGGAGAGAATTTAAGTGGAACTCACTTTTTATTCCCGTACTTGTTCGAAAAATACATAGTCGCTTTCAAGAAGAAACCTGTCACGTGTTTTCATCACGAGAAGTATGCGCGCCCTTCATTTCACTACTCTTCCTTCTTACTGACTTCAGCTAACAACGCAGGTGGCTATCATGCAGCATGCTCATGCAAAGACATAAGCCACACACCCTTTTTAGCCGGGGCGAAAAAATCCTTGAGGCTATGTCTACAGACGCATCCTAAACATCGAAAAATTTCGGCGGTTCTAAAAAAACATTTTTCGCATTACGTGAATGACCGGACTTGAAAAATAAGCCGAATTTGGTACAACACTCAGATCCCTTTTGTGCAATTGCATATGAATCCACAGGTTGTTGAAAAAATAGTAAAAAGGAATGCTCAAAGAATGGCAGATCCCATCGAAGATATAGCAAAAAAGTTGGCTAAACAGCTTCCGATGCAAGAGGTATATGAGGATGCCATAAAAAACCCTGCTAAGGAAGTTGGAAATATCATGTCTGATATTATGAAGGTTCTAATGTTAGTCGCAACACCCATTCAATATATGGCGGCATTGCAAGATCGATACAGAAAGTTTCTCGACGTATCCGTGCGAAGAGTTCCTCAAGAACAGCGCATAGCACCTGCCCCTCAGATACTCGGTCCTGTTCTTGAAGGGATTAGGTATGAGCCGGAATCAACACCGATTAACGAAATGTTTTCTCAACTTTTAAGCCGCTCCATGGATACTCAAAGAGTAGAAGAAGCTCATCCGTCTTTTCCATGGATAATTAGACAGCTTTCTTCCGACGAAGCCGTAATTCTTTCACGTCTTAGAGAGGCTACCTATGAGTATGTCTATACCTCTTCATTAGATCAAAACACACGACGATTTACGAGAGAGAAAACTGAAATTGATGAGTTCCCAACCGATGCGCTCCAATTTCATCAAAATCTCGGTTTTTATATGAATCACTTAAGTAGCCTGGGGTTAGCGGGAATTTACGACTATAAAAATCAGGAGCCTATTCATGAAGAGATAGACGGAAACCAGGTGCAAACCGGAACAAAGGTATTCTGCAAATACCAATTGACCGATGTAGGACGAAAATTCATTAATGCATGTACAACTAGTTAAGCATTTGAGGCTTTGAGTTGCTAGCCATTAGGGGAAAATACAATTTCATAAAAGAACAAAAAATCAATAATTTTAAAATTTAGAGTCGGTGTTATGTCGAAGGACAAAATGGCACGTCTAGTTAAATAGAGTATTGGGGAACCCCTTGGGAGAAGATGAATCAGAGGAAAAATCCTCGTGATTCAACCCTATAAATTTTCACGATGGCTTCGCCTTGATCGTGCACATTCGTCACAACACCGCCCCCCTCAAACTTTGCTCCCGTTACGATATGCGCTGATTCATCAAATATCACATCCCCGTCCACTGTAACGTAACACCCGAAAGCGCTCTCCGCTCTTACCAGAATCAGTGGAATCTGCTCTTTCTATTGCATAGAAAGCCATTTCTACAATTTACTCTTCAAGGAATGTTGAAAAAATCCGCCCCCTACTCCGCCGAAGTGCTTACGAAAACCGAGAGCGGTGTTCTCGGCCTCTATATCGAGACTGTGAAGCCGGACATGCCCTGAGAACTGAAGTCCACAACATGTGCCCGCTCTCTCATCTCCGACCGTGCCCTCGTGCTCTGCGCGTCACTCGGGCACCTGTGATCGCACTGGCAACTGGCACGTAGTCGGCAACAAGGCATGTCGTTCACACGCCATGGTCTTTGGCTCCATCGTGCCCAAGGGGGGGGAGGCTTGGCTCGCATGGCTCATGATTTCCACTACTACCCCATTCCCTCGCGTAATGAAGTGTTTAACATGAAATACAAAAGGTGAGCCAAGACTTTTTTGAACCGCCCCAACGCTACAGCGGGACAACGTCTTTCTGACGAAATATGGTCTTCGATAACTTCACTATTCAATGCTCTGACATAGGCAACAATCATGATGTATGCCCCTTCGACCTTTGCGTTATCTTCGAATGCTCGCGGCACGGCTAAGCCCGAAAGTTCTTCAGAAGTGAAGTAAGGATGACGTCAAAATCGAAGGGCAGAATGTCCCTCTTTCCTTTCTCCGGCCTTCAGGAAGCACATTCTTGAAAGATCTTGTTTCCATGTGTCCGTTCTGGCAATTTCGAACCGTCTCGTCTGACCTCGACCATGCACATGTGAGCTCCTCTCCTGCTTCCGTTTCTTGACAGATTCTCCCTGTGCCCGTACAGTAAAAAGGTGACCAGAATTATGACCAATTTAATAAAGGGGTTCTCAAAATGGGGAAAACACTACCGATTTCTGAAGTGAAAGCCAAACTCCCGGAGCTGGTTACGGGCGTATGCGACCGAGAAGAAGAAGTCGTGGTGACTCGCAATGGGAAACCAGCAGCGGTCTTGATCAACTATGCAGAATATGAACGAGTTCGCGAAACCATTGATATACTTAGCGATGCAGATCTCATGACACAACTACGCAAAAGCCAAACGTTTTATGCGTCGAAGAAAAAAGGACGATCGTTTGAAGATGTATTCGGAGAACCTCTCATGCCGCCTTCCAAACGTTCACGATAATGCCAGCATTTCACGTTGACATCCCCCCACACGTTGCCGATGTCATTCGGCAACTGCCACCTGACATCAAACGCAGCATGAAGTCAGCCATTCGAACCCTGTGTGCGAACCCAAGCGAAGGCGAACCTCTTGTGAAGGAATTAAAAGGATTGTGGAAATTTCGGGTCAGGCGATTTCGGATTGTGTATGGGATTGATCGGAGAAAAAAAGTCATTCGTCTTTTCGCCGTTGGCCACCGACGTTCCATTTACGAAACTGTGACCGAACAGGTGAGCCGAAGACCGCAGGAAACGTCTTGATATTCCCCGACTGAATTCAATCTGTTCATCTATCTTACAAAGAAAACAACCAGCCCCCTCTATTCCTGGGAAAAACTTGGCTGCTTTCGTTTTTCCGATTTATGATCTCTTAGCCTACAGTGCCCAGAGCTTCGCGGGCTTTGACAGGAATTTCAAGAGGGACGAAATGTGTTTCGGGATAAAGGTAGTCTTCACCCGAGTCATCAATGACACGCACGAACCCTTCTCGCTTGGCCTTCGCATCTGCCAACAAAGGATAGACCTTCCCTTTCTGCAGGTCTTCACAGTCTTTGTTTTCGATACAAAGAACAAACTTGAGCTTGGGTTTTGCTTTCGCCATGGTTGTTAATCCAAGAATCGCTTGATTTTCATTTTTCGCTTCCCAATGCCGTGAGCTTCATACCAGTGCAATTCTGCCTTTCGAAGGTTTCCGCTTTCAAGACGAACTGTAGCACGACCTTTTTCTCCATCGGCTTGAGCCAAATTGCTTTCGGAGACGCATAATGTCTCTAATACACCCTCCAGCGGCAATGGGGTCAATCTCACGAATCGCTCCAATTACCTTGAAGTACAAGCCCAATATCCTTCACGTACAATAAAGATCGATTCAGCCAATCACTAATTCTGGATTGTAATGTGTTTTCATGATGGGGTCGAGTCGGATTTCGATGTCAGACTGCATTTGTATGATTACGGAAGAAAACAAGAGAAAAATTGGAGTGAAAGAAAAAGGGGTATTCTTTCTATTTTTTCGTATAAGACATATCTTGCCCCGCATATCTCAACCCCGCCCCTTTTTAGCCGGGGCGAAAAAGTCCTTGAGGCTATGTCTATAGACGCATCCTAAACATCGAAAAATTCCGGCGGTCCATAGTTCTTGAATACCGTGCTGACGACAAAGGGCTGCAATCCGTGCATCATGCATGATCGAACCTTGAATTTTCCCCTCAAGAGCTAGTTCTCGCAAGACTGGCCAATAGCCATTTGATTCTGTCAATAACTGCACGCGTGGAGGTTCCAACCGCAGTCACCCTCCACGACCTTCATACGCACGGTCTCGTATGGGTTCCCAAAACGCTGCCTCTACATCTGATAGCGAGCCCTTGCCTGTAAACCTTGCCTTACGGAGACGAAATTCCCGAGAACCTTGGTGTTCGCTCATGACATGCCGCAACCCTTCTTCCGCCAACGCTTCCACCATCGTTCGATGAATGGCTGCAAGCTTTTTTACCTCATCTAAATAATAGAGGAAGATCAACGGTCGTCTTCATACATATAAATGCATTTTGTCATTCATCTATGTGTCAATATATGAATACATAAGCTTGGAGCTTTCCTCCACCTTGCCTACGCCGCTTGTTCTGTTGACAATACGTCCCATGATGCCTCCGAAGTATGATTTAGAAAAAATCAAATTTGCCACTGACCGGCCAACGTTTGAGAAAGCAGTAGATTTGTATGAGCGCGGAAAGGTCATGCAATTTGAGGAACAGGTCGGCTCGTACTCGGCTGTGGTGCGGGGCACCAAACCGTATCGGGTATCGGTGGAGGCGCGCCGTTACGATTCTGGCCATTGCGAATGTTATCTCGGTCAGCGTCACACGCTCTGCAAGCACATGGTGGCCGTAGCCATTCGGGCCATCACTGGTGGTGAGCCCTTGAATGATGAAGAAAAAACCCTCACACATCAGGCTGTGTGCAGTGGCCGGCTGGGCGCTTTAAATAAGGGAGAATTGACGGCGACGAAAAAAGCCTTGACCGCTGCCATGCGCCATATCAAGCCCTACCACGGCCCATCTCGTCTCTGGTTTTCTTATCAACATTCTCTTGAGGAGGGGTGTCATCGTTTCGCAAAGATTGTTTCCGAATTTCCCGTGAGCGAGCAGACAGCAGGGTTACTCGTTGATCTGCTCTTACGCCTCGATCGTAAACTGTGCCAAGGTGGGGTCGATGATTCTAATGGCACGGTTGGAGGGTTCATCGAAGAAACCGTACAGGTGCTTAAAGAATACGCACAACACGATTCCGCATGTGCTGAAACATTCCAGAAACTGAAAAATCGAGACACGTGCTTTGGATGGGAAGAGCCTCTTTTGAAACTCATCAATGATTGAACAGCAAGAAAACGCGCACATGCGCCTTTTCTCCTATGTCGTGCGTCCCGCATGGATTCCAGAGCGAATTCTCCCTAATTCTCGACCAAGTCTAATTTCATGATGATACGTTCGCCGGCAATTCTTGACAGAAACAGACCCAAAATGCAACCATTGGTTATATTTCAGATTGATGGTTTGGAGATTTCAGGGCCTTCCGATCGCCATTTTTCTTTCCGCTGCAAAAAGCTATTTGTGCACAATGGATCGCCAGATTGTCTGTTTTTCGATTCCCGCATTATCCATCTCGCTCGCTCGACTGGATGCTCCTTCACTCCGAACACGGCCAATAGCGGTCGCCGCGTCACAATCCCCCCGGTCACTCATTGCAGAAACTTCTCAGGAAGCCCAGCAAGAGGGCGTCTGGCCTGGACTTCACATCACACAGGCCAAACAGCGATGTCCGGCATTACACATCCTTCCTCCCCAAACCGTTCGCATCCACCATGCTCATCAGGCACTGACGAATACGATCAGACAATTTTCCCCAGTGTGGGAACCCATTCAACCAGGACACGTTTTTTTCGATCTCACTGGCACAACGCGGCTCTTTGGGTCGGCCTGCGATGTCGTCATGCAGATCGAGCGGGAAATCACCCGGCAGCAAGGATTAATCGGTGTCGCGGGATTGGCCAGCAACAAACTCGTCTCGCGCATCGCCTCAACCGTTGTCTGTCCACCACAACTGTGCGACATCCGCCCGGGTTCCGAAGAGGCCTTTTTAGCCCCCCTTCCTCTTCAAACTTTGCCATTGGGCCCACAGCAATCAAAAACCCTGTTGCCGCTCTTCGCTGATCTCAATATCCAGACACTCAAAGATCTCGCCAGCATTCACCTCCCTCACCTTGAAATGGTCTTAGGACGGCCTGCAGGCACGCTTCATGCTTGGGCCCACGGTGCCGACCCTTCCCCCGTCTTATGCCCGCCTCAACAACCCCATATCGAAGCCACGATCAAACCAGAACCTGATGAGATCGATCTTCCTCGACTTCAAGGCGCTCTGTATCAACTCCTTGAACGCGTCTGCCAGCAGTTACGGGATCAACAGCGGATATGTCATGTCATCGTAGTCGGATTCCAGTATCGTGACGGTTTGGAAATCATGAAGGCTCTCCCCGTCAGGCCAGGAACCTACTGGGAAACTGAGTTAATGCCGCTCGTGACCAAACTATGTACACGAAATTTCGTACGCCGCGTCCGCGTGAGCCGACTCACCATACGGGCCGAACGATTGACCGGGTTCATTCAACAAGGCGAGCTGTTCCATGAAGAACGAATCACCACGCCATTCCCCGTCAAAAAGGCTCAACGTCTCACGCTCGCTCTGGATCATATTCGAAAACGTTTCGGCGCTCAGGCCATTTGGTGGGGAAGGACACATGCCCATGACACCCTTCGTGCACCTTCACGTTCATTCTAACTATTCGCCGATGTCCGGGGTCTCTTCCGTGGAAGAGCTGTGTGCTGAGACCCAAGCCCATGGAGCCGATGCGCTCGCCTTAACAGACACCAATGGGCTGTATGGGGCCATTCGATTCATCGAGGTGGCGAAACGGACAGGACTCAAGCCCATACTTGGAGCCGAGCTGACTCATCACCATCATCGCGCGACCCTGCTTGCCACATCGATGACCGGGTATACGAACCTGTGTCGATTACTCTCGGCCCGCCATTGTGACGATGACTTTGATTTGATCGAAGCCGTCAGCCACTCGCACCATGACCTTATCGTGTTATCCGACGAAATTCCTGCCCTGACAGCATGGAAAAAACGGAAACGACAGAATGTCTACGTTGAATTAACCCCCGGAGCCATGATGCATCAAGCCGTCGCGTTCAGCCGACGATCGGGCATTCCACCCGTCGCCACGAATCGCGTGCAGTTTGTACGGCCTGACCAATTTCATCTTCATCACGTTCTGCGAGCCATCGCCTTGAAGACCACGCTCTCACGATTACCGGCCGGCGCGGCTTGCTCCCCTCACCATTGGTTGACTCCAACGGCCGTCCTGGAACCGCACTATACGCATGTTCCTCATGCCTTGCTCAATGCCCGACGCATCGCGGACCGCTGTCATACCGAGTGGAATTTCAAGGACAGCGTCACTCAAGCCTTTCGCGACATGATCGAGCCGCACACCGTCTCTACACTCCAAGCCAAAACCTATGAAGGCGCACGATGGCGATATGGAAACATTTCAAAGAAAGTCCAAGATCGGATCGAGACGGAGTTGGATGTGATTCAGTCGAAGGGTTTTGCGAGATGGTTCCTCATCGTCCAGGATATCGTTCAACAGGCCCCACGTACCTGCGGCCGCGGGTCAGCGGCGGCGTCGATCGTCTCCTATTGCCTGGGGATTACCCATGTTGACCCGATTCGACATAACTTGTTTTTTGAACGGTTCTTGAATGCCGGGCGGCAGGACCCGCCAGACATCGACATTGATTTTCCATGGGACGAACGGGATCGCATCTTGGATTACGTGTTCACCAAGTATGGAACGCGCCGGACCGCGATGGTGGCCAATCACAACACGTTGAGCTTCCGTTCAGCCATTCGTGAAGTCGCCAGAGTCTATGGGCTGCCTCCCGTTGAACTCAATCGCGTCATCCCACGTCTCGTGCGTGAAGTGGAATTTCATGAACCTCCCACGAAACCAGCGTTCGCTTCCTGGGCGGAAAGCCTCTGTCAGACCATGGGAATGACGGAACCCTGGCCAGCAATCATCTCTATCGCGCTTCAGCTCGAAGGCTGCCTACGAACCCTCGGCGTGCATTGCGGAGGCGTGATCATTGCCCCTGATGAGATTCACCGGCATGTCCCGATTCAAATCGCCAGCAAAGGCGTCCCTATCATCCAATGGGAAAAGGATCAAGCCGAGGATGCCGGATTGGTCAAACTCGACATCTTGGGCAACCGTTCGCTTGCGGTGATTCGGGATACGCTTGACGCAGTGACACGGCACACCGGATGCCCTCTGAACGAAGACACATGGGATCCCGTCTCCGATTCGCGAACACAGGCACTGATCCGTGACAGTGACACGATCGGCTGCTTTTACGTCGAGTCACCGGCCACACGGCTCTTGCTGAAAAAACTATGGACAACACTGTCGGAAAAGCAGCCATCAGAGTTGGAGATTTTTGAATATTTGGTCATGGTCTCCTCCCTCGTTCGTCCCGCAGGAAATCCCTACAATCGAGACTTTGTCCTCCGCGCCCACGGCGAGCCCCATCAGCCGGTTCATCAAGAATTTGAACAGGTACTGGCTGACACGCACGGCATTATGGTGTACCAGGAGGACGTGACGAGAGTGGCGATGGCTGTCGCAGGCTTTTCAGTCGAAGAGGCGGATCAACTCAGAAAAATCTTGAGCAAAAAGCATAAGGAACGACAGTTGCACGATTATAAGGCTCAGTTCGATCGGGGAGCTCGCGCCCACGGCGCATCAGACCAGGCTGTCACGACGATGTGGAACATGATCATGAGTTTTTCTGGGTACAGTTTCTGCAAACCCCACTCTGCATCCTATGCACAGGTGTCATACCAATCCGCATACCTTCGAGCCCATTATCCTGCAGAATTCATGGCAGCCGTCGTGAGTAACCAAGGCGGGTTCTATGCGCCCTCTGTGTACCTTTCGGAGGCCCGTCGTATGGGACTGGCGATCTTACCACCGGATATCAACACCAGCCATTGGAAATATACGGGGACCGACAAGGCGATTCGCATGGGATTGATGCAGATCAGAGGGCTGAAAGCCGAGTCGATCGAGCAGGTACTCGCTGAACGCGCCAACCACGGCCCGTTTCGGTCCTTCCAGGACTTTTTGATCCGCACGAAGCACGGACAAGCCCAAATCCGTCTACTCATCAAGGCTGGATGCTTTGATCATATTGCGGGAGAGGTCACACGCCCGGGCCTCCTCTGGCGCCTACATGCCTACCATGAACAGCAACGATTCGGACACCCCCTGCAAGATACTCCGTCATGTCACGCGTCATCGGCTCTTCCCATTCCTCCCGATTATTCGCCTCTCCAACACCTCCAACATGAGATCGAATCGTTTGGGTTTCCACTCTCCCAGCACCCACTGGCACTCCATGCTGAAGCCGTTCGAGGATTGAACGCCGTATCAGCCCGCGACATGAAGGAACATATGGGGCACGCCATCACGATGATCGGCTGGATGATTACGGAAAAATCGGTTCGGACGAAACACCAAGAGCCCATGGAATTTATCACATTCGAAGACCTGACCGGCTTGTATGAAGCGACGTTGTTTCCCAAAGTGTACCGGCGATTCGGCCATCTTCTCACGAATCACGGACCCTATATCTTGGAAGGAACAGTTGAAGAGGAATTTCAAACCTATTCCCTGATCGTGAAGAACGTCCGCACGCTCACCGGCGACATACCGCCTCGCCTTGCTGTAACCCCAGCACCACATCAGTCTCAAACGAAAAGGTTTTCGCCTGAAAAAATTTAGAACAATTTCAGAAAAATCATAAGCTTACGCATTCACATCATCCAACGAACGTCAGGGAGCACAACTTTCAATACACAGGATCTACACAGGCAAGGATGCCTGTCATTCCATTTCTGCCACACGTTTTCCGCACGGTTTTTTGTCATGTGCGACAGGAAGTGCCGACATTTTCAGAAAAACACCTATTTTCTTTTTGAAGAATATAGATGATAACTGCCTACAAGGGTTGATTACGTCCAAATCCCTTTAGAGTTGTCAGGCTCATAAGGCCTCTGAACCATTCCTGCTGGCTCGAGACACCAATTTGCCAGAAAGACGGAGGTGATGGTCGAGGCAGGCATTTTCTTCTGTTGATATGCCGCAACTTTGCGGCACTTGTATGTGTTCATGGCCTCCCCCTTTGATTCAATAGTCATTCATCTTATAATACGACTGTGGTAGCACTGTGTGTAGACCTTTGCCGGTTATCAGTTCAAACACCCTCCAGGTTTTCCTCAACGATGGAGAAGGGAAAGAGAGGGAACCCTTCACCCTGCAGGAGAATTGATATAAATGGAAAGGACACTCACATCACTTACGCTGTGGTTAGGCGTGGGATGGAATGGCATAAAGTCGTGGATAGGGCCACCGGCGTTTCACGATGCAGCCCTCCACCGGAATGCCTCTATTCTTTACGCTTTTACGATCTTCAGTCTCTGCCAGGTCGTATATCAATTCTTTGGCCCTGATCCCTTTAGTACGCCTAGTACAGCGATCATGGTCTTCCTGTTGTTCGTCAGCCTGGTGCTGCTTCACCGGGGACGAACCACCATCGTCTTTTTGCTTCATGTCTCCTCCTTCACGATCACGCTGTTACTGCTGATCAAGCATGGCCTTGACGATAGAATTCTCACGTTCCCAGCCGTCATGAATTATGTGGTCTTGACCTTCCTTCTCTACGGAATGCCAGCCGCTGTGGGAGTTGGAGTGACCATTTCTTCCTTGCTGGGAATCCAATACTTGCTCGTTCCCTCCGCCCAATTGGTTTCCGTGAGTTATCCGCTAGACCTCCTCGCAAGAAGTATGGCGACCCAGCTTTTCCAGACGTGGTTGATGGTCGCGCTCTTCGTCCGGTGGGGTGAAAGCGTCCCCCAACATTTTTCACTAAAGGTGGAAGGATGGTGGAATTGGTGTGTCCTTCAATTGCCGGCATGGGTTCGTGCAGGCACCCAAGCCGTGGGAAACATTCTCAAGGCTCCCGAGTTTCCTGATGATGAGCGGTCATGTCAGGCGCAGAAACTTCATCCTCTGCTGTTATGCGGGATCGGCTCGTACCTTATCGGCACTATCTTAGGACTGCGGATTGAACCGACCTATTTAATGGGAGAGGCACTGCTGAGTGCTTTGTACCTGGGCATTCACGGTGTGTGCTTGATGTGGGTCTTTCAGGGACACGGACGGAGCGCCACCCGAATGTTCTGTGGAATGTGGTATGTAATCGTCATTTTAGTCGCGTATGAATACGGAGAATTTCATCCACTGGCATTGGCCTCATGGTTTACCGCCATGCTGGTCTTTGTCTTAGTGTTGGACGCCTCGCCCGGGATAGGGTTGGGAGTCAGCCTCTTGGCAGTCTTAGGAGCGATGAGCATCATTGATATACAAGTTCTACAGTGGCGAGAATATCCGGCCAGGGCCTATCCCATTGGCATCATCCTTCTTACGACATTGGCGATGAGCCTAGTCGTAATGGGAACCTTTCAACGCACTCACCTGCGATTCCAGAAACAACGTCATGCCATGTTGACCATGTACCAGAAAATTATCGACGAATCCCCGATTGGCATTGTGTTGTTCTCAGCCGAAGGGAATATTCTTTCGGCAAACCCCTCAGCCTACGCCATGATCGGGATCGAGCTTGATGATATGAAAGCCCTCGCCTGTCGTCTTCATGCCATTCCCGAGTTACACATGTATCGTCACTGTTGGCAGAACCAACAGCCCACCGCATCATTCACGACAACACTGGATTCTTCAGAAGAAAACCCATCGGTTGCTTTGAAACTAGATGGCACCGTGCTGTTGAATGAGCATGGGAAGGTCATGGGCTGTCATGTGATGTTGGTGGATCTATCCCAATTTAACGAACAGAAAAAACAGCTAGAGGAGGCTATCGCCTCTCGAACGAAGATCAACGGTCTTCTCCATGATCGGATCTTAGAAGAGCTGAGTGCCCATCAGGTACTCTTGAGACAGATGGCAAAGTTACTTGAGGAGAGTTCTTCCGACATGGTTAGCTGGCTCTTGCCCGATTGTCTTCGGAATGTCGAGAAGATCATGGGCAACATTCGAGAATGCGTTCAAGAAGTCAGCCAGAATCCTGGCGATTCTTGGGCAAAGAGCCGGATAAAGGCAAAAGAACCATCTTCGCCTTCCCGGAAGAGCCCTGTCCAAGAGACGCAGGGGGATGGGGCGCATCGTGACACCATGATGAAGAGGCGGAAAGGATGGATCGAACGGCTGCGAAGATTGGCCTTTCCCCCAACCTTCACTACCGAAAATGACCGAATAGTGGCAGCACGTCTCCATCCGTTGCTTCTCGTGTTCTTGGGACAAGCTCTTGGGGCCTTGGCCTGGGTCAGCGCCGTAGATCCTCACCTCTGGGATTGGGGAATGAGAGTGTCTCTTATGGCCGTAGGAGCGGCTGTTGGCTTGCTGTGGCTAGAACATCAAAAGGCACTCTCCCTCGTGATTATTGGATACAGTCTCTGGAGTGGACTGTTGATCGTGGGAGTTGCCGTCTTGTTTGGCGGACTCCATCCGTTGACCTGGCTGGTGGCCGTCAGTTCCCTGTTTGGATTAGCGGCCGTGACGACTATTGCCAGAGGATTGCTATTGGCCGGGCTCATTTTAACGTTTCTCCTGGGTATTATTTGGGCGCAATCATCTCGGTATTCTCCGTTGATCGTGCATGTACAGTCCAGTCATGCGTTCCTCATCGTGACAGCCATGGTTCTACAAATCCTCACGGTGTTCATGGGATTCTATCGAACGATGCAACGAGCCAGTCTCCGTCGACAATCCACCGTCGTGAATTATCGTGAAATGTTAGATAAAGCACCTGTAGGAATCGTTGTGCGAACATTACAGGGAGAGGTGCAGAGTATTAATCAAGCTGCCCTGCAGATTCTCGAGGTGGATCAGCCGGAGAATCCTCATGCTTGTCTCGCGGCCTTAAGAAGAATCCCAGGATTGTCTGATCAACTCGCACAGTGTTTATCAACTGGGAGAGTACCGGCCTATGAAACAAGGCTTCCGGTCAATCCATGGGGCCTTGAACGAACGATACAGGTGCATTGCTCTCTCTTGGCTGATCATGCCAGCCAATCCATAGGATACCTATTGATGCTGGTGGACACCTCTCAACTTACGCTTCAAGCACAACAATTGGCAGAACACTTCCGAAAACAAGAACAGTTGGCCGAAAAACTCCACGATTCGATCTTACAAAACTTATATGTTCATGGATTGTGCCTTGAGAGTGTTGCAAGAGATTTAAAAAGGCATCCCGTACAAGCTCAAGCTTCGTTGGACAAGATGTTAGAAGAAGTCAATCAAATCATGTGGGATGTTCGCATGTCTATGGCCGGTAAAGAGTCAAGTAACCTGCGTGGTCTCAATTGGTTGGAGACATTCCAGAATTTTTCGCGAGCCCTCGAAGAGACAGGGACGATTCAGACTCACATTGATTGCTCCCAAACGCTTTTAGAATTGGTGGCCACCCATCAGGAAGACCATTTGGAACACATTTTGCGCGAGGGGTTGAGTAACGCCGTCCGGCATGGACAAGCGTCACGTGTATGGATTCGGACGAATCTCGATGAAGAACATGGAATGTTGCAGGTAGATGTCGTGGATAACGGGTGCGGGTTTGATCTGTCTCGGCGAAGACTTCAACCAGGACTGACGGGACACGGCTTGAAGAATTTGCAGACTCGCGTAAAAGAAATGGACGGGCAGTTAGTGATTCTCTCGCAACCCGGACATGGTACGGTCCTTCAAATTCGTATCCCCTGTGAGGCGTCTCTTAAGCCGAAAGCCGATGGAGTCACTTCTGAGGCCTCTTCATGGAGTTGAAACAGATGTGGGGATGATGTCTCAGTCAACTTGCAGATGACCTCCTTTGGTCCCACGCCTCGCACCCCCTACATCTTTAAGGCTATGACACGATCAGCCAAAGAAACCATGACAAAAGATTTTGCGCCACCATAATGCATTGATACATCGCCAAACACCCCCTCTATAGCTTCGATTCAAGAAACAGACTTTTCATTCAAGTTTTTGTACAATTAATGTGACTTACATCATACTAATTGAAATCCACAATCTGATGCTGCGGCTACGATCCAAAGGCAGATTGATCTTAGGACTTGTGTGGCTTCTGGGGGGAGGAGACTTTGGCGGGGTCGAGATACTCTATGCTCAGGCCTCGGTTGAACAGCTCCCGGAAGTGGTGGTCACGGCGAATAAGCTCGAAGAAAATCCGCAAGACATTCCCATCCCTATCACAGTATTAAACAAGCAAGAGCTGGTTGACCGAAAAGTCTACCGGCTCGAAGACCTCTTTCAACACCTGCCCAACATCTTAAACGCACCTGGAATTCTAGGCGAGCGGATGATCAATTTCCGCGGATTTCTCGCGGATACGTTCAGCAAACGATCTCCTGTCATTCTCGTCATCGATGGGATGCCTGTCTCGAAGTTTCGAGCATTCTCAGTGAATTTCGGGACGGTTGAACAAATAGAGTTTCTTCGTGGCGCGCAAAACACCTTGTTCGGACAAAGCGCGATTGGCGGGGTCATCAATATAACCAGTCAAAAACCGACGAATGAAGTACGAAGCCATGCGGAATTTTTTGGAGGATCCCGTAACTCCTACCGTGGGGAAGCGTACTTGAGCGGACCGTTACTCCAAGACAAGCTCTTCATGGGGATTGGATACACACATTGGCGAACGGATGGATTTATCCGGAATACCTTTCACAACGATCCCGCTTCCCCTTCGACCCATGGAGATCATTTGGATTATGAACGGCGCGATCAATTTCATGGCGATCTGGCATGGTATCCGACCGCCCGGTATTCGGCTCGTCTCTTTTTCAATCGAGATGTGCGCGATAATGGGCAAGGCCGTACGGCAGCTCGTGGAGTCATCGATGACCGGGTGGAGACCGTCTCCCATGATATCGACGGGTTCTCCAATTATGAAGTCAATTCGGGGACCCTTGGGCAAACATTGGAAACCAATTGGTTTGATGTGGTCTCCACGACGGGGGTCAATGGATTCAGCTGGGACCAGCGTTGGGATAATGACTTTGGATCTGGCGATGAAGTGGATGGACGGCCTCAGCTCGTGGATGAAGATACCATCACCGTCACACAGGAGTTACGGCTCCGGTCCTTACCGAGTGCATGGAGTAAATGGAATATCGGCACCTATTTCGAGTATGAAAATCGCGATTTGGATACCTCCTTTCCACGGGGACAGGTGACGCCAGACTCGCATGTGCAAGCCAGAACCCGGACGTTTGTTGGCGCGTTGTTCGGACAGGCGAGGATTCCGGTAACTCAAAAGATTGGCCTGACCATGGGAGCTCGAGCCGAGATCACGCACAGGAATTTCAAAAACTCTGTCTTTATCGGTAAGTTTTATGACGCCTCGCCCCCACAACCCTCGACGATAACTGACACCAAAGAGAACCACACATGGTATGCCTTCCTCCCAAGAGTGCAATTGGATTACGAAGTCTTCACGAACATTCGAATTTGGGGCAGTTATGCTCGTGGGTATACGCCCGGAGGATACAATTCATTAGACTTAAGCGATGGGACTTTCTTTCGGGTGACAGATGTCCGGTTTGATGCTCAAAGATCTCATGACTTTGAGGCAGGTATAAAATCAGAATGGTGGGATCGACGTGCGCAACTCAATGTTAATTTCTTTTACATCACGACGAAGAACTTTCAAACATTGGAGTTTTTCCCAAGTGGCGCGATTGTTGCGGGGAACGCGGGAAAGGTGACTTCAAAAGGGGTTGAAATCGAGGGTCTGGTGAAGATCATGCCCTGGCTGACTCTGAATGCCGCCATTGGGATTGTGAACGCCGAGTTTGATAAATATGATGCCGGGTTTTTTCAATACACAGGCAACTATGTCCAGGATACCCCGACGCATACCATACACATGGGCCTTGAGTACCGCCTGAAGCCCTTGATGGCACGTGTAGATTGGACTCAAATTGGGTCAACGTTTTTCACCAACGACAACAATCCTCAGTTCAAACAATCCACCTACGATTTGGTCAACCTTCGCGCAGGGTTTGAATCTGAGCATTGGGCAGCCTATTTCACGGTCGATAATGTCATGGATACTGAATATGCTCTTGAAGCCGCAGTGATTAACGATGCGGCAGGCAATGTCCTATGGGGAACTCCCAGGACGTTTGGCGGGGTATTCAGGTGGAAGTATTAGGCATGGAGGGCATCATCAGGGATTTCACATACTGGAAGGAAGAATGAGTTCCCTCCGCGGTGATGAACCCAATCCTCAGCTGGACATGAGCCCTGCCGTTGGCTAAGATCGGCTCATGCCAATCAATGAACAGATTCAGGCTTGGCGGCGCATGCGAGGCAATTCAGTCACGGCTTTGGCGAATAAAGTCGGGATGCCAACGGCAGAGCTTGAAGCCATTGAAGCCGGTAAGTTGGATCCTCCAGTCTCTGCGCTTGAAGCATTGGCGACTGCGCTCGGAATACCTCCGGGGTGGTTGTACAGTAATCCCACCGCACTCAAACTCTTACTGAGCGACCCTGATGAGAACGAGAACGATTGGACAAACGTGGATTCTCCAGATCCCATCCTGCAACTCGTCGCTCACTCGACGCCTGAACAACGAGACATGTACGCACTCCTCACGGCACTCCTTCAAAGTGAGGAACCCAAACTCCTGAGAGCTGCGGAAGTCAACCTCAGAAGCCTCCTCAAGCAAGCCAAAACAGCCACAGTCCCCTGGCAGAACCGCATACCAGGGCACTTTGAACCGCCCAGTGATTAGAGAAACAGCCCCGATAGAGCCGCAACGTAAAGGTAGGGTTTTCCTACGAACGAGCTAAACTGGGAAGAGCCATTTGTATCGTCGAGAGAAGTTCATCGACCGTAAATGGTTTTTGAAGACAGTAGACTACCCCCAGGATATGCCGGAGCCGGTCACTTTCCTGATCCGTAGAGGGTACGGTGCCGGAGATTGAGATGATTGGCAAAGCCGGCGAATGGCAGCGAAGCGCTCTCAGATCTTCCCACGCCTCTTCATCCGCATTGAGGTTATCGGCAATCACAACAGATGCAGGATTTTCCCGATGAAACGCCAAACCTTCGCGAGCATTGGCGGCTTCCGCGACAGCATAGCCAGCCCACTCTAGCGTTAAAGCAAGAGAGTCCCGGACAAACTTATCGTCATCTATGACTAGAATTCGCTCCATACCCTACCCTCCTCTGACTTCACTAAAAGTCGCCGCACACAGAAGATACACCGTCTTTCGAGAACAAACCCTCGTAATAACCAACTCAGATACAAAAATGCTCGATACGAATTACCAAAGCATCATCAAGAAATCGTAAGACGCTGTAGCCGGTGAATCCTCTCCCTGAAAATGTCAATGATAATAAATAAAAATCACGGTCTCACATTGATTAGGAATAAATACTTGAAAATAGAAACAGCCGCATATTTCCTCATGATTAGTCGCTCAAATTATGTGCAATCAGTGTACCTTTACATTTGTCTTATAGTTCACTCGGAGTTTTACTGAAATTCCAATAGGTTATTGAACTCCCTGATTTTTAAGCAATCGGTCAAGGTGAAGGTAAATCCCTTCACATTCGCGAAAAATTCGTCTATTTTTCACGAAAAGTGTTTCTATATTTTTACAGAGTGATCGATTGAATCGCTGGAAATCATCGCCCAGTTGCGGAACAAAAGCCATAGCGTCTGACAGACTAATCCCGTACTCACCGCAAGGACTCCGACGTATAATCCCGTAATGTGTCCGTAATATGTTCCTGAAACGAGGATACAAGCGCTGGCAATCAGATAAATTACCACAGCTTCCGTGATGCATCTTGTCTGATGCCCGTGGACAAGCCTCCCCTGTAGAAAGCTTTCGAACGCACTCAGCCCGGGCAACAGACACGCCAGCCAAATAGCTTGACTTCCCAACTCTGTGAGCTCAGGTGAAAGGCCAGCAACATCTCCAAAATACAACCGGGCCAATGGCGTCGCGGCAATGATGAGAAGAAGACAGCTTGTACAACACCCCAACCCCACTGCAAAATTTCGAAGAATTTTGACTGAACCTGGTGTTCCCAGTAACGCCACGACCACTTCTTGAAACGCAAGTCCAAGACTTCTGAGTGAGAATGAAATGCCTGCCATGACCGGCCACACAGCCAGCGAATCCAGGGCGCGTGGCATTCGGCTTAACGCGGCGCTGCCAATCGGCAAGGCTAACAATGCCAGAAGCGATGTCATCGCGAGGGGGACATAGAACGTCAGCAGACGACTCATCGTCAGTTGAGCGGTATCGTCCCCCACCTCAACCTTCATCCGCGCCAATAGGGGTTGAACCTGTACGTAAACAAACAGGGCTTCCGTCAACACGCCCAGCGAGACCGCAACAGTAGTCACGATGATTCCCGGAATTGTCCCCCATAGCAACCCGACCCCTAATACCCCCATATTGGCCGCCAAACGACATGCCGTTCCCACACCGATCAAACGTGTCTTTCCGTACCGAATCAGGACTCCCTGTTGAAAGCGTCGAATGGCGATCGCTGCCGTCCAGGGAGTCATAATCATCAACCCGATTCGCGCTGGCTCTCGAATCTGCTCAGGAGCGCCTAAGATTCCTGACACAACCCAGTCATACAACGGGGAAAACGCGACAACTATATGAAGAACTGTCAGCACGCACGCCAACAGAACCGTAAATCGGCGAAGAAACGCATACGACGTCCAATCCTTGGATAATGCGGTCGAGGCCGCTAACAGCATGATGACGGGCGCTTCGATGATCAACGCAAGTGGGAAGACAACCCCGCCATACGCTGCAAGGTGAATCTCGGGATCGGCCAGCCGAGCCATCACCGCGCTGACGATCGGAAGTTCGATGCCCATGAGCAACCAACTACCCGCCAAAGGCCACCAAAGCTCAAAGACTTTCCGATAACTCATTGTCGTGTGCATCGTCAGCAAGTCAGCCGCTAGTCTGTACTCATTCCGCCTCGAATTTTCCCGCTGTCAGCCGGACATGTCGACTCGCGACATCACTGGCCACTTGGGCCACTTGCTTGCCCCAACGCATCACACCAATTGTTGAGTCTGGCTGAAGCCGACAGAATCCGTCAGAAAGGAATAGAAGAGTGACGGGAGAACCAAGGAACACTCATATGCTACCAGCAAACAGGTCAAGGGAGCGACTGAGAAAATCTTCTTGAATTACAGGAGAAGGCTAGGTGGTTTCCGGGGGATGGTCTGACTCAGCTACTTCAGAAGGGCCCGGGTCCTCGTTCGTAACAGTCGCTAAGACACGATCCTCTTCATACTGAGGGTTGAGATTGGCGACTTCCAGTTCTACGGACTCATCAGGGACCAACCGTTTCAAATCCAATTCCGTAATCCAGCTTTTCACGTATTCCCGCATCCGAGTCCCCGGCCGGACCTCCAGTTGGGGAACGATGGCAGAATGGTCCCAATCCCGCCACTTATGGGCTTGAGCATGAAGATGGCGAACCGTCTGGTAGGTCTGCTGCACCAATTGTTCGTTCGGACCTTCCAGCGGAATCCGTCGGGATTCAACCAGATTCATACCAAGTTCGGCTTGCTGGGCCATGGACTCATGATCCTCCAAAGCTTGAGTACGAAGACGTTGGGGGATTTTTTCCATATCGCCCTTGCCTTGCAGAACTTCTTGCTGAAAATCATCCGTCAACGCCACGACCACGCCGATGCCGGGATAACTGATCGAATCCTGCCCCCCGACGAGTCGAGCCAGTTCAACATAGGACTTGGTCCGTTGATTCAACGAATACCGCCCAATCACCTCGACCTCGTCGATCAAGATAATCCAGCCCGCATAGCCCGCAGCTTGCATCAATCGTGAGGCGAATTGAAATCTCTGAGACGCCAACTCCATCATCGAGATCTTGCCGAACTCATAGCGACCCGCAATCCCGCATTCTTTGAGATACCGCTTGAGTTCCCCCACTCCCATGGGATCACCGGTCCAAAACCTGGCCATCCTATAGCCTAACTCCTGATCGGTTCCCATCCGTTCATGAAGGAAAAGCGTGGCGGCAAAACGTGCATCAATCCCGCTGTCCGCACTATTGACCCATGTGGATAAATGCTTATATTTGGGGTTCCACGCATCACACTGACTCACGACTTCTGACAGCACTTCGCCTTTCTTGTCTGGGATCACAGCCGACTCGATCGCCGCATTATACAGTCGAGCAAGATGATACAAGGGTGTTTCTTTACTGATCACAACTCGACTGCAGATGAAATTCGCAGCCAAGGCGACATTTTGAAGATATTCCAAGACGTGCGACTTCCCGCTCCCGAAGCTGCCTTCCACGATCAGGCCTTTCGAGCAGTGACCCGTCGCGATATTTTGCTGTGTGCCTTCCAGCAAACGCCGGAAGCGCCATTCGATTTCACCTTGGGGGCATCCCAGCGTCTCGACTACATGACGGTTGGGCACCCCGGCTCGCAATCCCTCAATGACATGACGCGCGACAAGGCGGTCGGCTTCAGTAGCGGTCTCCATCGATGATTCAACTTTGGCATATTCCCCAGGAAGCACAGTCTGTGATAAGCGGACCAAGGGCACGAGTGGATTCTGGCGATGTTTATCTCGGACATCATCCCAAATTCGGTGCTTGAGTGCTTCGTACCGGTCAACCCCCCGGCGCGTATCTGTCAGAAATTCGGTGGGCGCTTGTACCACCATCATAAAGCCCTCGAGTTCATTCGAGGTGTCGATAAACTGTCGCAACATATCATACAAGTCGAGGACGACAGCGGGACTGTAGTAGAAGGTGCGATCCGGCTCGGCGGGACGCTTTGCGACAAGATACCGTGAAATATCCACCGACAACACAATTCCACTCTTGCCAGCCAGTCTCAACCAATGGGTGAGCGACGAGAGTAAATAGCGAGCGTTATGTCGCATAATTTTCTGAAAAATGAGAGCCTTCTTGACACCGGAGATTAATCGAAGTTCCCCACACAGCCACTCTTTCACCGCCTCGGCCAACACGCGATCGGATTCCCCGCTGTCCAGCTGAGCCAAACACAAGCGGATGACGGCCATCCGAAACTCGCGGCACAGCTTCACATCATTGTCGATCGTATCTTCCAGCCAGGTTTGAATATCTCGACGCAGCAATGGCTCTTTTCGCTCATTCAGCGCTGCGACCTGATGGAGAGTGAACGCCTTTCGTTCGTCCGGCACCCGATAACCATGCTCCCTAAGAAGATGCACCACATAGTGATAGGCCAGTTCATCCCAATCCAACTGCTTAGCAATCTTGTGAAAAAGACGGTCAACCATATGAGCCTTGGTATACCGGGTATCCACCTTGACGTACACAAATTGCTCTTCTCTGGCATGACGTCCGAGCACATCTGAAAAAGCCTGATGGCTGTCAGCATCCGGCAGGACGACAAACTTGACCGACCCTCCCCCATCGCGTACGTAGCCTTGGAGGTACTCTGTTCGCACGATGCCCAGCCACGTTTCTTGATGCAGTGCAACGGAGAGGGCATGAGAATCGGTATCCTGCGAATCAGATCCAGCTGCCACTAAGTTCAGGGCCTCCGGGCTCACTGGCATATCGCTGGAAACGATGGCCACCTGAAAATTTTCCGTTGGGTTTTGTAACGAATCGAGTTCGGAGGGGTCCTCGTCGGATCGTAACGACTGCAAACGATTTAAGGCATTGATCAAATTACTCATATGAATCAATCATCCCTTCCTTTGGGCAGCTGTCAGAAACCGTGGAATCAGACATGTCCCACGACATCGTCAGGATCAATAGTACTCAACCCGCATTAAGCCTCTGGTATATACATCGGAACTTTCTTCATATTCTTAACGCTTACATGATGTTGCTGATCTCCGCACATTCCTGTCTCAGCTGTGAATCTCGTGTCTATTAGGGAACATTCCTGTGCCACACGCATAGGGGCAAGGAAAGAAAATTCAGCGACGAATTATTGAGATCAAGACGCAGATCTTGAAAAGAGAAGTGACCGATAACGGCGATATCATCACCGCGGCAGGTTACGAGGAACGGTTAGATTTTCTGAAAGTGATCTTTTCGGCTCGACCAGGAATAGCCGGTCACCCATCCAAACCAGGAAAGCACGACGACGAAACACGCCAAAAAAATCATCATCATGACAAAAGCGATTTTACTCAGCATTAGTTCAACCTTTCGAGTGAATCATCCTTTCGTAATCACTTATTGTTTATTTCGGAAGACAATGATGATAGCTTGAACGTCAAGACATGTCTGTATTCGGCAGTCGTCCATATACGTTTCATTGTAAACCTACAATGCGTCTTTTGTATACCGATATTGAAATAAGCATTCATCTCACTATTAATCAAAGCATATCCTGTGCCAAGAAAAAACCCCTTTCGCGTTTCTGGGCTGTTACATTTCTGTAAAATCCAAATTTTTCTGTGCTTCCCAGACATTTTCCATTAAACCGGAATACATATTTCCACGAGATTTCCGGTCACAAAATCTTCTCTAAGAACCTACAAGCCTCCGCATGTTTAGCCATACACCCCCGGCTCAAATCTTTGAGTCCGGCCTGAAGGCGTCGAAGGCGTAAATTCGATAGTCCCCGAAGATAATAGGCTGTGGCCTCCTCATGCGTGCTCAGCCCCAAGGTCAAAGCAGTGGACAAATCTTCGATCGCCCGTCGAGCATCTTTGCTTGCCGCATACACACGGCCTCGAAAAAAGAAATCATCTGGCCGGCGGGGTCCATCATGCTTTGAATCTTGAAGAACACGATTGATGTCGGAAAGCGCTTGAGACAAATCTTGTGATTGAAAAAAGGCATGGGCCCGTTGTCGATAACAATCTAACAGTCTTGATCGTTGAGCGATCGGAAAACCCGTTGTCAAGGACAAGCGAATCGACTGAGAAAAAGACTTGATGGCGGCTTGGTACTGTAGCTGTGCTGCATGCTCTCGTCCCTTCTCACAAGCGTCCAGCGCTTCAGATGGAACGAAAGCCTGTTCAATCGTTGAATCACGTTTCGCCCCTCCTTCAAACGTCGATTCTGCTTCTGCCTCTGTCGGATTCTTCGCGTGATTGTGATGCGGTGTGACCACAAAATTCGAATGAGGTAATTGCAGAGCTCTCCCGGAAACGGAGTTTTTCTGTTCCGGCCTTTCCCCATTTAGACTCATATCAGAAAGCTTTTCGTTACTCGCAGTTGACGAGTCCTTTGCAGGAAATTTCTGCTCGGCAGACGGCACTGATGGCTCGCGCCCTCGATCGTGAATTGAAACAACATGAACCTTGGGCTGCACGCCTTTTTGTTCTTGTCCCGTCGCTGTAGATTTGGTCGTCGATTCTGGCACGGCTATCGCTTCGATGCCGGGAAGGGGTATTTGAGATATCTCGAAACTTTCTTTAGAAAAAAATACGAATGAATCGTAAGGCCTCTTGCCTTCTGATGCCGTTGGATTTTGATCGACATGAAATGAAGCATCTTTGGGAGGCCTTCCAGCTCCGCCCTGTCGATCTGTGTTTGCATTCTGATTCTGAGGAAACTGAGATCCTAACGGCTCCTCTTCATCTGTTTTGACTTGGTGGGGGACTGGCGCCCGCGTGTGCAAGGCTACGTGAGAAACCTCGATTCCTTGCGGAAGGTTTCCAGCTTTACGTTGGCTAGATGGAATATTTTCTCGTTCCAGTCTTTGCTTTTGTGGTGCTTGAGCAGTGGCCGTCAATGCCTTTTGTTCTGATTGATCCTGCCCTGGTCGATCAAACTGAGCCGGCAGGACATTGCCCCGCCGCAAGGCACTGGAGGACGAAGGGTTGGTTGCTTGGAGTTTATGGCCAGTTGAGCTTTTTGAAACCCAGCGGGCGTTCTCATCATCACAACCTTGAACAAAACCGATGACGATTCCCAAGAAGATTACAGTCCATCTCGCTGGCCATACGGTTCTCATATTCATGACTCCGGTCACGTCTGCACAACGGCTGTACGCTGGATAAGGAAATTCCATGGGAAACCGGGCAAGACTCCCAGTCTCCCATTTCATGTGTCGGCAAAACGTGAGGAGAAATCGAGATGAGAATTCAGAAAGACGAAACTACAGTATTTTTTATGCCGAGACTGAACACCATGCCACCCCAAGGGCCGAACGATACCCATGGACATCCGGCTGATGCTCTTTCGGCGCTAATTGTCAGAACATTCGAGGGCGACCAGTTGTTCCATTGGCCCATCGGTCACTGAGAGACAGAGCGTTTTCAAGAGCAAACGATTCGCTGCGTCCGACTCGCCATAGACCCGTTCAACCATCTTTTCGTATCGCTGTTTCCGGTCTAGTCCCTGGGCGAGGCCGAGCAAACGAGCCGAATTGTCCATCGACTGAATACCCATATGATGCGTGAGCGGTGCGTGAGTTTCTTTTTGAACGAGTAGATTTTTCATGGGTGAACCCTTTCGTCAAATCGTGGATGATCTTGAATACGTGATCGTCATACTTCAAGATCAGCAAGCGCGATGCCAGGTGGCTCATTGCCGCTGACGATTCATTCCCCCAAGTGTATTCCGTGAAGAATCAAAAGGTTTTGGCAGCCGCGGTTGTTTTGAACCCTAGCCAACGGTTGGGCAAAAACTTGTATCTGAACAGATACCTCCCGTATCTGTTCAGATCCTGACAGTCACCGTCAAAAAGATGACATGCAAGTGAAATAGTCTCAAAGACTGTTCGGCTGTCTCAACCAGCTTGGCGGGCCTCACAGGCCTTATTGAGTGTTCTTTTCAAGCCTGGCCCAGGAATCTCGCAAGGCCACAGTCCGGTTGAACACAAGCTTCTCGGGCGTGGAATCCGGATCGACACAAAAATACCCCTGCCGCTCAAATTGATAGGGGATGCCTGTTGTTGCACCGCGCAGACTAGGCTCCACTTGGCAATTCGTCAGTACCTGTAACGAGTCGGGGTTGAGCACAGAACGAAAGTCTTCTTCCGCATTGGGATTTTCAGTCAGAAACAACGAATCGTACAGACGGACGTCTGCCGGAATCGCATGTGGGGCTGAAACCCAGTGGAGCGTTCCCTTGACTTTCCTTCCTGCTTGAGGGCCGCCCTTCCGCGTCTCGGGATCGTAGGTACAGTGGACTTCCAGCACCGCTCCTGTCAGTGGGTCTTTCACAACATGTTCACATTTGATGATATAGGCATACCGGAGACGAACTTCTTTTCCAGGAGACAAACGAAAGAACTTCTTCGGTGGCTCTTCCCGAAAATCGTCCTGCTCAATGTAGATTTCTTTCGAAAACGGCACCGTCCGTTCACCGGCAGTCGTATCCTCTGGATTATTCACCGCTGTCATAGACTCGACTTGACCCTCCGGGAAATTGTCGATAATCACTTTCAAGGGACGCAAGACCGCCATGACACGGAGGGCCCGTGCATTGAGGTCTTCGCGAACGGCATGCTCGAGCTTTCCCATCTCGATCGTTCCATCACGTTTTGCCACTCCGACGCCTTCGCAAAAACTCCGAATCGATTCGGGGGTATACCCTCGACGTCGCAACCCTTTGATCGTCGGCAAGCGGGGATCATCCCATCCCTTCACATGTCCTTCCTCGACCAACTGTAGAAGTTTTCGCTTGCTCGTCACGGTATAGCTCAAGTTCAATCTGGCAAATTCAATCTGTTGAGAATGACACGCGACCTGACATTCGCGAAGCACCCAATCATACAGCGGTCGATGGTCTTGAAATTCCAGGGTGCAGAGCGAATGGGTAATCCCTTCGAGTGAATCCGACAAGGGATGGGCGAAATCATACGTCGGGTATACGCTCCACGTTTTTCCGGCTCGATAATGGGGAAGCCGGCGAATACGGTAGAGCGTCGGATCGCGGAGATTCATATTGGGAGATGCCATGTCGATTTTGGCCCGGAGGACATGCGCGCCATCTTCGAATTCCCCATCCCGCATACGTGTGAAGAGGTCCAAATTTTCTTCGATCGAACGAGTCCGATACGGACTGTCCTTGCCAGGCTCGGTTAAGGTTCCGCGATTCACGCGAATGTCCTCGGCTGAGAGACTGTCCACGTACGCTTTGCCGCCATGAATTAACGTCAGCGCGAATTGAAACAGACGCTCAAAATAGTCGGACGCATGGTAGAGACGGTCGTTCCAATCAAACCCCAACCACCGAACATCGTCTTGAATGGATGTGGCATAATCGATCTTTTCGGTACTGGGATTCGTATCGTCGAACCGCAGATTACACAGCCCGCCGAGTTCCGCAGCAACGCCAAAGTTCAAGCAAATCGACTTGGCGTGACCGATATGAAGATGGCCATTCGGTTCCGGGGGAAACCGGGTATGCACACGTCCTTCCTGCTTTCCCTCCTGTATGTCCTGTTCGATGATCGTACGAATAAAATCTGTCGAATGTGATGTACCCTCTGCTGTCATAGTGCTCCTTTATCCCTGACACGTAGAACGATGAGAGGCCTGCCCATCGTATAGACCGTACTGTCCTGCTCATGCCATAGTACCGCAATCGCCATTCACGCAAAAACTCCGGATCAAGAAACGGTTGATATCTCTTTTATAAAGGGTCCATGCAGACACGCCGTCGACGACTTCTCTGGTTAGGATTCGCGAGCCTCCTGCTGGCCCCCATGGTGCTATATGGCAGCTTCCCGTTCATCGCGACGGCACTCCTACAAGAAGAACTCTCGAAGAACGGATTCAAGCATATCACGATTCAACTCGGCTATCCTCGCACCAACACCTTCCAGGTTCAGGAACTGGCATTTGAGAAAGACATCGCCGAAACCCTGTATAAATGTACATTACACGACATGACCTTTACCTATCGACTCACTGAACTTTTCAACGGTCAATTACAACACATCGCCATTGAACGCGGCTCCGTGACCATTGGCAGGCCAGTGGCCGCCGATGTTTCGACAGGGCAGGACGTGACAGATGAAACTTCCGCTTCCCCTGAACAAGCCCCTCCTCTCACACTTGACGAACTGCTCAAACCATTTCCCATCCTCCCCTTTTCGCAACTCCGGATTGGAGAGATCTCCATCCATCGTTCATCGGATGACAGTCCATTACAGAATATATCCCTCTCGGGAACCCTCGACCATCACGACGGAAAATGGCAGGCTCAAATCGGCGTTGACGGGGCAGAGATTCCATCTTATGAATTCACGCTATCGGGCACGTCCCTGGGTGATGCGATGGTGTCCCTCCATTCCCCCACAACTACGCCCTCGACTCTTGCGCAATTTTCTTCCCAAGCCAAGCCGGTTGCCGACAACACGCATATTCAAGGGACCCTGACGGCCAATATCGGCAATGTGATCACACTCGCCGAACGTTTCTATCCCATAGACCAGGAGCTTTCAAAACTGGCCGGTACCCTTTCATTGAGCTGGACCAGCACGATTCCGCAGACGACGAAGCTCGACACATTCATAACAACGGTAAGCAAAACCCTGGACGGCACCTTTCAGGTTCAGGCAACCCTCCCACAACTCCAAGGCCATGCGAACAATCTTAAAGTTGCCGCACAAGGCTGGTTTTCTGCCGCACATGACCGCGTGGCTTGGACGATACTCGAAAATTCTTACGCGTCGACCAATATTCGCATCGATCAAGCCATGATCCCGGAGCCCGCTCGATCGATTATTCCACGAAAGGACCATCACCTCTCTATCACGTTTCCCCGGCCTCTCAAAGGCGCTATCGAATTTCAGAAGCAGGCCCCTTTCGTCACGGCAGATGGCCTCGTTCAAAGCGAATACCGAATCCCTGACTCTCCCGTCAAGCTTCGCGCTTCGTTGACACATGCGTCGGGGCACTCGTTCGAAGATCTGATGGCTGAAGGAGAATTTCTGCTTTCCGGCATGTTGGACCGGCAACTTGAACCTGACATTCCAGCCAAACGACTCGAATGGAATTTTTCAGGCGCTCTGGCCATGAACAATCAAACCATGAGGGTTTCACTCCGACCCCGCTCTTTCCTCCAAGCCTCTCTCCCTCCAATCAAAGAATTTCATATTCCCGAAGCTACGCTCACATTCGTGCAACCATTCACCATATCGTATGATCTGAATCATCAGCTTTGGAACGCTGAACCGTCCTTTCTCCGGCTCACAACGCCTCAGATATCCTGGCAGGACATGACTATTCAGGTACAAGACACCAAACTCACGATGAAGCAGTTGAAAGGATCACTGTCCACATGGGAGACACAAGGCCAAGTCGTCCTGTTGGGAATCGAGACTGCGAACAAGAACATCGTCCCACCCAAGACAAACTGGAAGTTCGCGTTTTCAGCGCAACCACGGTTATTCCAAGTCAAATTTCTCGGACAGTCTTCAGACAAGCAATTATCGCTCTATGGACATATCAACCAGAACATGATTTCCAAAGAAGGCACTCTCGCCCTCAAGCTGACCCCAGTCAGTCTTTCGCCCATGGGGATCAACCTCAAAGAGATCATAAATCCGTGGCCCAATCCCGTCGACATCACGAGCGGACAACTCTCTGGGGAGAGTCAGGTTACATGGACAGTCCCTTCTGACTCCGACAGCGGGTCTTCCCCCCAATTAGCCGCCAAGGCGAACATCAGCATCGACGGATTGAGCGGTCATTATGACAACATCATTTTTGATAGCTTGAGTACGAACATGACGTTGGTTACGGCTGACTCTTGGGCGATGGCACAACCCGCCCCTGTCCGATTGAACAAGTTGGAAACTGGAGTAACGATTTCCAATATGTCCATGATGCTCGACTTAGAGGCCTTTCCAGGTTCCACGCTTCCTCGTGTTCACATACGGGACTTTTCGGCACAGCTGTTCGACGGAGAGATGGGAATCAAAGAATTTACATTCATCCCTTCCAAGGCCAGGCATGAATTCACTCTTCAAGCCAAAGGACTCGATGTCGGGAAAATTCTCAAACTCGAACAGCAGGAGGGGCTTAAGGGGACCGGACTTCTTGACGGGAACATCCCCCTTGTTTTGACTGAAGAAGGCGTGGAGGTGCTCGACGGACTCCTCTCAGCACGCCCCCCTGGCGGCATCATTCAGTATCATACGGGCGAAGGAACGGCGGATGTACTCAAGAACACGAATGAGAACATGAATTTAGTTTTGCAAGCACTGAGTAATTTCCACTATGATGTCCTGACGATCGGCGCCGACTACGATCATACCGGAACGTTGCTGCTGAGAACGAAATTGCAAGGAAAAAATCCTGCTCTCTACAGCGGAAAGCCGATTCACTTCAATTTAAACGTTGAGGAAAATATCCCGGCCCTGCTCAAAAGCTTGCAAGTCGCCAAGGACATCGAAGGCAGAATAGAAAAATTGATTCAACGTTCGGAGCAAACGCTCATACCGGGCCTTTATAATAGCGAATCCAAATAAATTCCAATCAATACAGACGACAAACCCCGCGCGGTACGACGTTGAACCATACGGAAATTATTTGAAATGGCTATAACATGCCATTCACTCATTTGCCCATGAACAGGCGACCAACAGTCACAAGCCGTCATCGTCACTCGAGAGACTCAACCTCTTTCACGAAGGGCAACATACTATGAACAGACGCCGTACGTGTTTCATTTCGCCTATCATCATGTCTCTGACCGCGTTACTCTTAGCCTTTACGAGTTGCACGCCGACTGCTCGAGTTGAAGTTGCCGCGCCCGAGAAACCCATCACTATTAACCTGAATGTCAAGATCGACCATGAAGTACGCGTCAAAGTCGAAAAAGAACTTGATCAAGTCCTGTCCAAAGATAGCGATTTATTCTAATCAGAATGGAGAAGAATCATGAAATCCCCATCACCATCTTCTTTTTATACAGCTCTCATCATGGCCGCCATGATCATTGGGGTCTGCATCAGCAGTCAAGGATTTGCCGCGACGCTCGAAGACGCCAAAGCGCAAGGCTATCTCGGGGAAACATCTAGCGGATACCTGGGGCTGGTCACGCCTTCGGCTCCAGCCGATGTAAAAGCTTTAATGAATGAAGTCAATCAGAAGAGAAAGGTCAAGTACGAGGAAATCGCCAAGCGCAATAAGACGAGCCTCAACGCCGTCGAGGCCTTAGCCGCGAAGACGGCTATATCAAAAACCCAAGCGGGACATTACATTCAACGGCCCGATGGGACCTGGCAGAAAAAGTAGGGTGGCGACGAGTCAATCATCGAATTTCCTTGAACGATGACGCAGGCCAGAGCCAGGCCGCTCCTCGAACACCGGAAGAATCTCCATGTTTGGCGGGAACTAACTTTGTCTCAACACGATCGGAAAATATCCATTTCCCCCAAATCTTCGGGACTTCCTCATACCATCGCTTCACATTGGACAACCCGCCTCCCAGAACGATGACGTCGGGATCGAGCAGATTAATGACCGAGGCCAAACCGCGAGCCAGGCGGCTCCCGTACAGACGAAGAGCCTGTTCGCTTCGAACATCGCCCTGCCGTGAACGATGATAAATGTCTTGTGGAGACGCATCTTCTTCTGTCAGCTGCTTATAGGCTCGCTGCAAACCTGAACCGGACAGGAACGTTTCCAAACACCCGCTTCTGCCGCAATAGCATGGCGTTCCAGGACGTTCATCGTCTTCCGGCCAGGGAAGCGGATTGTGTCCCCACTCACCCGTAATGGCGTTCGGTCCACGTAACACCTGCCCTTGCCAACACACGCCGCCGCCTACTCCGGTTCCCAGGATGACCCCAAACACCAGATGCACTCCGGCGGCAGCGCCGTCGGTCGCCTCAGACGCCGTAAAACAATCCGCATCATTGGCGATCCGCACAGGACGACGGAGAAGCCCCTCCAAGTCCTCTTGCAACCGATGACCGATCAAACAAATGGAATTCGCATTTTTCACCAAGCCGGTCGCAGGAGAAATCGTCCCGGGAATTCCGATACCGACGAGAGCTTCTTCACAAAATTCCCGTTCGATCTCCCGGACCAATTGACTGACCGTCTCTAACGTCTCACGATACTGCCCTTGAGGCGTCGGTACTCGCCGACGAGTTAATTCCGTTCCATTCTCAGCCAGGAGAATGGCCTCGATTTTCGTTCCGCCAAGATCAATGCCGATACGCATTCCGACCCTGCAACGCTGGAAATTGGTAAGTGGTGGATGAAAACCTTTTCGTCCTGTACGGAGGAAAACCGTCTAGAAGTTCACCCTATTGAACAGGTTTCTCTGTTTCATCAGGTAGTGCATCATACTCTGGAATCGCCAACCTTCCTTTGGATGGCCGTTGCTTCAGTAAAGGCAGGTATTGTTTCTGACGTTCAATTTCATGCTTTCGAAATTGTTGCCGGGCCTGTTTAATCTTTTCGAGCGCCTCGCTCTGCTCTTCGGGAGACATGGCCTTCCAGCGTTCTGATTTTTTGAGCGCTTCCTCAAAATGCGCGAAAGGAATCAGGCTTTTGTGCGATTGTTTCTTGGATTGCGGAGATGATTTTTCCTCTTTAGGAGTAGAATTTTTCGTGGAGATACTCTGTTGCTTGTCCTCGGCAAACAGCATTGGATTTCCATACAGACCAAGCATACAGAAACAAAACCCCATAAGTCTGATAACTCGCTTCATGGTATGCCTCCGGTGTTACTGGCCATCAGCTTTCGACAACGAGACTGGGTAAACGTCGTATCCTCGCATGGTCTCTGAGTACTTTTCAGGGCCACATTCCCTCGAATGGCCCGCGACAGAAAGAAGACTGAGAGATATTAATGATGGTAATTCGCTCTTGGCAAGGCTAGAGTATTTCCATGGCCCTTCGGGTACGAGTCTGCTCAATGATCTTGAACAATGGACCGGTCTTTTCCCTGATAAAGCACGTCCGGACAACGTTCGCTTGTCTATGCATCATTTTTCTAGGTCTGTTCCTGGTTTCTTCCGCTCCCGCCTTCGCCGGCGAGGAACCTTACACGCTGCAGATCGAGGTATTAGACCATGGGGCGGCACGGATACACGGACGCCTTACACTGCTCACCGATCCACAACATGCCTTTAAGATTCTGACAGATTATGAACATTGGAACGCCCTATTTCCTCAAGGCTTTCAGATTCAACTTTTTGAATGCTTGGAAGATTGTACGGTCATCGCAGACATGACGATCCCGCACGCCCTCGTTCCCTGGTCGACACACTTGCGGGTCAAGGCTGTTGAGCACCCTCCTCAGACCTTTGAGCTCCAGCTCCTTGAAGGGGACTATGAACAGTACCATCTCCGATGGGAATTTACTCAAGGAAAAGGAAAGAACATCACCCTCGCCACCATGACGCTTCTCTTGCAGCCCCAAGGATGGCTAGCAGCGTGGACCCCGAATGTGCTGTATGAATGGACCCTGAGAAATGGACTCGAAGATCACTTCGAACGAATCCTGACCCAAGTGTCAGTCGAATCTGCCCGCCAGTAGAAAACGATTTGAACCTCCTCCAGCCCTCCCCCGACTGACGAACTATAAACAAGGAGGGCAGACCATGAGCCGAACATTGCTACCCATCATAGTCTTTTTTCTTTTGTTTACCTGCCTGGGAGTCGCCTACGCCGAACGATACGTCGTCGTAAATGGTCACCGGCTTTCAATCCCTGAAATACAGAACCTGGAACGGATCCGGTGCGGTCCGATCCCCAATGGACGCTATTGGCTCAATATGTGGAATGGAATCTGGGGCTATGAAGGCAATCCCCACCCTCAGGGCCATATCACAGACAACTGCCACAGGCCTCAACGCCGGCCGAGCCTCTCCGAACGCGGCATGCTATTTAGCCCAGGCGATTGGATTCGATAACGAAAAAGGAAATACTGAGCCTGTCTGACCAAAAAAGTTCACACCAACGCTCTCTCCACGGCCAAGGCAGTGATTTATGTTGGAGATGGCACCAAACTGAGACTGTCCTCGACGGACCTGGCCGTTCATTTGAGCCTGTCTCAATCCGCAATCTCGCTGACCGGCAAAACGCGAGCAACGTTATGAGCACGAGCACAACACTCCTGGGAGCTGCATTGACTTATCAACGTCACTCATTATCCACTCGCTTCCCGCAAAATTAGCTACATATCAGTATCATCCCAGACTTCTTCCTGGATTCCGGGCTCGGCCTCCTTGCCCATAGCCTGCTCGACAATGTGGAGCAGATTTTTTTTACGAGTCTCGAAAAATGCCTCAAAATCATCTTGTCTGAGGGCAGAGGGCATTATGAAATGGGATTCAAGAATCCCATCCATCGCCTCATCTGAAAGCCTTACCTGCTTATGCGTCTGAATCGAAGACAGATAAGATGATGGCGGTTTACCGCCAATCATCCTGTTCGCCTTATAGGAAATCGGAGTTTTGTTGATAATCGCATTGAAGACGGCGGGTTTGATTCCGCGCGACTCACACCATGCCTTTGGAAAAATATGATGGATGTCGAGGGCAACTTCCTCATGGTCAAGTTCTTGAACTGTCGCCTTCCAGAAGAAATCCTGCGCCCCTTTACGCAGGACAAGCGTATTCAGACCCTTATAGGCTGCACTGAGACGGGAACGAAGCGTATAAAGCCGACTGGGTTGAAATGACGCTTCGTAAATCGTCCGGGGCTCCTCGGCATCACCCTCGATCCACGCGAGAAGCTCTTCTAAATCATTGGCGATGCGCGTTTCGACTGCACCGCCGTATAATTCACCCAAAACCCCGCACCAGAACCAACGGCAGAGTTTCTCGTAGATGCGCGGCTCCAGCCAACGCTCACGCAAAACCGTCAACACGGCGGCAAGCGGAACGATCTGCGTTCGGTACGGCAGATCGCGCGAAGTGAAAAAACACTCTTTGCGTAAAAATTTTGCTGCAAGCATAAAGCCTTTTTCAACCTCATCGGCCCACTGCCGATAGTCATCAAGGGCGAGCGCGAGCACGGCTACACGCTTGGCGCTAACGGCTGACACTGCCTTGCCGGTTTTCCCCGCTTCAATATCGGCTTTTCGCTTCTCGTAGGTGCGAAGAAGGCTTATGGCCTGAAGAAAGTCCGTTGGCTCGATTGAATCCAAGATAGGTTCGATCTTGATACGCTTCGAGCGGCCTTGAACCTTTCTCCGGGTACTGCCGAACCAGTCATCACGTAAATTGAAATTATCGGCAGCAAAACTCGCGGTTACCAATTCGAAAATCGATAACGGAACACCGCCCGTATTCACCTTTTCGAACACAAGGCATACGGCCTCTTTGCTGGTGGTTTTTCCAAGGGCGATGACGGGAAGCTGATAACTGCGAAAAGCATTTAAGGTTTTCTTGCGAAACCCCATATAGTCACTAAACTTCTCCGGCGCGAATTCCTGTAGACTCTCTTCCCAGGAATCCGAATTCAGAATTTGGTTGCAGGGAAAATAAAACTCTTCGCATTCTTTTTGCCTAGTCGATAAATCAAGGACCACATCGCGTCCAAAATTGGTTTTGAGTTTTTTGTCTTTTTCCAGCGCAATAAAGGCATTATCAAGAAGGTCATCAACAAGCGCCTCATTAATGCTAATATAATAGTAGCGCTCAATGGGCTTACCCTTCTCATCAAAGGTCTTTACTGGTTTATCCAAAGCCAGGACCTGCGTGAGGGAGGTGAGACGCTGCTGCCCATCAAGGATTAAGCGTTCAGGTTCTGGATTCTTTACAGCAAAACCAACATTCTCTACAGGGCGAACCTGGAACCGCACATCACCTCCTGTCTCCAAAAGCATGACCGCACCAACAGGAAAAGAACGCGCAATGCTAACAAGTAGCGATCGTACATGATGGTCATCCCAAACCCAGCCTCGCTGAAAATCTGGCAACTGCAAATCCCCGTCTGTAATTTCCCGAATAATGTCCGGCAACGGGGTCTTCGTACTATCAAATGTGCTCATACGGCTTTATCCTTCTTGGTTTTCATAACTGGTTTTATCTTGGGTTTAATACCTTCATAAAGGACAGAAGTCGGTTGATCACTCTGGGCTTACATAACCAACATGCCTGAAATCGACCTCCAACACGCACATCGTTTTTGGTGATAGACGTGTTGAAGTCGTCTGAAGACCCAAACCACTTTTTCAAAGCTTCAGGTCCAGTTCACGTGTGAAAAATTTGTTCTCAAATCGCACCGACCTGTAAGGATAGTTGACATAGTGACAGTCATCGCACTCATGATGGTAACTCCTTTATTGAAGATGGTTGATCGGATGTTTGGAGATACCGTTCAAGCGTATCTAGACGCTGTTCCCAGAACTGTTGATGCCACACCAACCACTCATTGAAGGCTTTGAGGGGCGCGACATTCAATTCGCAGTGATGGGTGCGCTCTTCGATGGTTCTTGTTAGCAAGCCAGCATGTTCAAGAATTTTGAGATGCTTGGAAATTGCCGGAAGGGAAATTTGAAAAGGCCGAGCCAACTCTTTTACCGTGGTCTTACCAGTCGTCAATCGCTCAACGATGGCTCGCCTCGTCGAATCAGACAACGCGGAAAAGGTTAGCTCAAGCTGTCCTGCCACATAGTTAACCATATGGCTAAACATATAACTTGCATCCAAGGGTATCAAGCCCTCTGATTTCCTCTACCTTTCACACGACGGATATCTCAGGTATAAATTCCCTATGCGACGGCGATGGTCTTTGTTCATTCTCAACTTTGTTCTGGCATGGTTCATATCTTTCATATCTGGTGATGTTGAGGCCGCGGACGTGTCGTTTGAGCATCTCAAAGACATCGATGTTCAACGTATCGTAAAAGACATCAAGACACTCAGTCATGAAAACTTCCAAGGAAGGCAGGCTGGAACGGTTGGCGGACAGAAATCAGCCGATTTTGTTATCCGGCGTTTCGAGCATCTTGGAATACTCCCAGCCGGAGAAGCTCAAGAAGGAATGGAACGATCCTGGGTTCAACAGCGGCCCCTTTCTGCGACGGTTGTTTCAGACGAGGTGACGGCCAACTTTACGGTGATCCGACAGAGCCGTCAGCCATACGATGTCAACCTTAGACTGAAAGCGGACTTCTTACCGGTTCTTGATTCACCATCCGTGAATGTGACGGCCCCTGTCGTCTTCGTCGGGTACGGCATCGATGATCCAGCTCGCGGCATCAATGACTACCAGGGCCTGAATGTCCGGAATCGCATCGTGCTGTTCTTGCGCGGAAAACCTACAAGCTATTCACGGTGGGTCACGCATGAAGAAAAGGAACAGACGGCCAGAAAGCACGGGGCTGCTGGATTTATTACACTGACGGGTCCGTTGTTGAACCGCTACGAAGCCCGTCGCGGGCTGGCGAACATTCCCCTTGCCATGTATTCTGCCGCTCCTGATACTCGTCCCTTACCTGGGATCTGGATCAGCGGAAACGTGGGGGACACCTTATTTACCTCGCAAGAACTTTCTCTCAACGACATCCAGACCCGATTGAATGAAGGCAAGCCTGTCCCAGTACAAGACCTGGGCATCGTCGCGCATTGGCGATGGCAGAGCCAAAAGACTTCAGGAAAGTTGATCAATATCCTGGGGACGCTCCCTGGACAGGATCCTGTTCTTCGTAAAGAGATCATCCTGATCGGCGCTCACAGGGATCACTTCGGAAAACAGGCAGGCCTGGTGTTTGCCGGAGCCGATGACAATGCCTCAGGTACTGCGCTCTTACTCGAACTGGCGCGTCTCTTGGAGGCACACAAAACGGACCTGAAACGAACGATCGTATTTGCTGCGTTCGACGGTGAAGAGCGAGGACTCTTGGGATCGAAACTCTACGTTCAGAATCCTACACACCCGCTTCACAACATCTTTACCATGATCAATATTGATCATGTGGGCGCCGGAAATGGAAAACTGACCGTTGGCTTGACGCGAATCCCCCAGTCCATGGGGGCACGAGCGGCAGACCAAGCCGGCCTGTCGGAACGGGTTTCGCTGTATGGATACTTTCCCGGTGGAGACCACGTCCCGTTTTACGAAGCCGGAGTCCCAACCGTCACAGTCGTGAGCAGTGGTACACACGCACACTTTCACCAGCCTTCGGACACAGGAGACACTATACAACCGGCTGTTCTTGAGCGCGCTGCCCGATACGCGTTAGCTCTGACATGGATGTTCGCCACCGGACACAAGGACGATTGGTTCGAGGAATCATCCTCGTCGGACTCCCGCTCGTAACTCCCCCCTCTTCCCTTCACAAATGTCAGTCTCCTCAGTACACTAGGTTATGCGTATCCATTGTCAACAAACACTCGCCCGACCTTCTTCAAAGAAAATATGAAAAGCATTGAACCACCACGGCAAACCGCACGACAGATATATCAATGAACCAATTGCCCCCATCAAATAAGTCGTGTTTCAATGTGAAGCCGGGCATTTCTTCAAATTCGAAGCTCGATTCAATCTTAGCGGTCAACATCCGAACGGAATCGAATGTTGACGTATGGAGTAAATCATGACGCGAATCACCATATCCATAGCAATCCTTTTCCTGATGTGGGGATCCATATTCCCTGCCTCGGTGACAGCCGAAGACCCGCATACCACGAAACAACTCTCATCCCTCCAAGATCAGGTGCGAATGCTGCAGCAACAGCTCGCGGCGCTACAATCCATGCTCAAGATTTCGAAAGGCGCCTTGACCGTGACAGTCCAACAACAGAAACAGGAATCGATCGGAACAGATGAGCGGGTACAAGTCGGAGGCCATCGACACTCTCAAGTCGGCCGGACACAAACAGAGACAGTCGGTCAGGACCAAAACCGCACGATCGGCGGAGAGCAATCTTTGACGGTAGGGAAAAACTCCTCTCAGCAAGTCAAAGGAAATGCTCTTCAAAACACAGGGCTCAATCATACTGTCTCTGCCGGCAAAAAAATTCTGCTGACAGCCGGCGATGAAATCGTCATCAAAACCGGAAAAGCCTCGTTCATCATGAAGAAGAATGGCGACATCACGATTTCAGGAAAAAACATCGACATCAAAGGATCGAACGACGTCATGATCAAAGGCAGCAAAGTCACGAACACATCGCCACGTTTACACAACCCTGTCCCCAGGGTGAAATGAGAGGAGCCAGCAGAACATGCCGACATCTCATACCATGCTTGCATTCGGACTCGCCGGAATCCTTGGATGGACAGGAATCTTAACGAGTTGCACGTCCCGTTCTCTAAACGAAGAAACAAATCCACTCCCGACAGCAATCACCTTGGATCGCACAACCTATTTCGTGAGTCAAACGGGTGAAGACATACCAGTCCCGCCGGGTACGTACGAAGTGAGTTCAGAGCACGGGTACCTTCAACTCACGGGAGAGACGACGGATCACCCGCTGATCATTACAGCCCATCCCACGACTCACGAAGAGACGGTCACCGTCCCGACGCCTCTTTCATTCTCAGAACAAGACGATCTCCACGTGCTCATGTTATTGCTCCCTGATGGCAAAGCCCTTGAAGCCACAGGGTCATACAGCGGCATCCGATCAAGAGCCACGCACGTGACCAAGAAACGAACAGGAGCGTCGCGCGCCACGGTCAAACAACAATTTGACCGCGCACGCTTAACGAGCCGAGCGCGCGTGACCATCAAGGCCCACTTTACCCTGCGAGTCCCCATACAACTCAGTCACTTGGACCCAGACATCGATAAATTGAAGCTGCAATGTTGGACGCATAGTGGCAACGATGCGACAAAATACGACCGAAGAATTGGGGAAGGGGAATCGGTCGCCAATATCGCCAATCGGCAATATCAAGGAACCGTCGTCGTCATGTTTAACGCGAGTCAAGGCAAAGAGCCTGAGGATGCCGATCAATATTATTGCGGTATTTTACTGCACAAACCCGGGATCGGATTCCGACAGCCAGGAAAGCATGGCACACCGCTGGGGAACCAAAAACCAGCGTGGCTGGTCTCCGCCGACGGAACGCCATTTCGCATCCATGCACAGGGGAGCGTGAACTGATGATTAAAAGTCTTCCAATGATTCTATTCCTGCTCGCGATAAGTGTGGGGCTAGCCGCGGCGTTTCAATCGGTTGATCAAACGACACAGTCTATGCAGTTTACGGGCGGGCCGGGATTTCCTCCCGTCGATGTCACGACACAACCCATGATGTTTACCGGACAAGAATAGCGTCCTACACACTCTCATTCGACAATCTAGCCTTCTTCATCATATGAGGACGAAGAATGATATTTTACGCTAGGAGTTTCTCTCAGTTATGATCACTAAAGGCTCCAGATGAACCCATTTTGGGTAATTTAGGCAAAAAGCCAGAGGAGGGCTTACATGATTCCGTTCCGGTGGCTCGCATTCTTGATGGGTTCACTCACCATAATTTTTATAATATCCGGATGCTCCACTCCATCAAAAACAGAATCGACGGACCACAAGCCTGCCACCGTAGAAATCGATCAAACGCTGCACTTTTTCATGCCCGCTGGAGAAAAGGTCACGGTTTTGCCCGGGGCCTATGGACTGAATGGTGAAAAATTTGGCCTTCGGTTAATCGCTCAAGAAGGATTGGGGGACGAATCAATCCTGATAGAAGCGAACATCACTGAGCAGGATAGTCTGACGAAAACGCCGCTCGCACTGGTATTTTCTGAGAGCAAAGACGAATTTGTCCTGACCTTACTCCTGCCGAATGGTCGGCGTTGGGAAGCACGGGGAGGGCTGACCGGCGTTCATACTCGAACAGCTGATCATCCACCTCTCCCGAACGAACGACTGCTCTTTCACATCGACGAGAAGCAAAAAGCTCAAGCCAGCGTTCCGCATCTAACCTTGTCGAGCATTTCCCTCGAATATCCCGATTCTCATAAAACCTATCAGGGGGATAAGCACCATACCACGTGGCAACTCCCAGTGAGCGATACACTTAACTCCGGAATCCTGACATTGACCTGGGGAGGATATTGGGAGAAGGGTGCCCTACATCCGTCGTTTATCCCCCGGCACAACGAAGACTTTCAAAATCTCGTCAAGAAAAAGCAATGTTGCATCACGTTGACGCTCAATGGGGAAAAGATACCGATTTCCCGGTTGAAATTCGGAAAACGAGGAACCCTCCTCACACGCGTGGAGCTCAATGATCTGCGTGCGCAAACCTGGCCTAAAACTGTCAAAGTGGTGGTCACGAAAGGGAACAAATCGTGGGAATCCTCGGATACGAAAATTTACGCCCGATCCATGAGTTATTTCGATTCGGTCCTGTATCCCATTTTTTCTCATGATCGCTGCACCACTTGCCACGCGCTCATCGACCACGATTCCATCGTGGAAATGCACCAATACCGCCTGGGCGTCGAACAATTCCCGTACCAATTTGAAGAAGAAGCCAGACCACAGAACCCCACATTCTGCATGGATTGTCATAATTCGCCGGAGATAAAAAACCGGTGGGTTTCACCACTCGCCACTCAAGGATTGAATTGGAAAGGCTGGAGCGCACATCTCATCTGTGAAAAAGTCACTGGCCCTTTTACGAATAAAGACAATGAAATTGAAACCCCACCTGACCCAAAACGGTTATACGATCACTTTCATCAAGATCCGAGAATACTTTGGGCCGTCAGTGACGGAACCACGCCTACAGGGAAGAAGTTGACGGTTCCATTTCCCAACAAACCTTTGCTGTGGTACAGCAAAATCGACCCCTGGGTCGAAGCCGATGCCCCTTGCCCGCAAAGCTCTCGTTTTTTTCGCAAGAACGAAGAAACAGACAGAAAAAAATTTTACCCGTGACGATCGCGACTCACCTGCCACGTATGACTCCGTTTAAAAGGTGAGGACATCACCAATCGGTCGATTCTTCCGACACTTTACCTGTATACGTGAACCTTTCTCACCAGGCATTCGACTGACTGATAGCAATAGACACGAATACGTTCACGGCAAGGAGGAACCCTCATGATGAAACTCTCCCGGCTAACCATTGTGGCCACACTTACATTGTGTGTGTGGTTTGGACCTACCGTCCAAGCCCATGCCACTCTCTCGAATCCTCTAATCACGATTGAGCTGGACAAGCCCGTGTACTTTATCGCGCCGGATGGAAGCCCGCTGGTCACGGACTCTGCAACCTTTTCCGTCGAAGCGGCACAAGAATGGATTCGACTCATCCCGGACGAGCCACAGAATGCACTCCTTATCGAGGCGAAGAAAGGCACCCATGAGCTCGAGCTTTCTGAGGCGTTAGCTTTGTCTGTTCCCGACACCGAAGATGGACAACACGACCGTCATCATATTCTCCTCCTGCTTCCTGATGGAAAGAGCCTGGAAGCCACCGGAACCTATAGTGGCATTCGACAGAGGGGCATGTTTGATCATGCCGTTAACAATGTCAAGAAACAGGCGAACCGCGCATACCAAAAGGCCAGATCTACGGCGGAAACAGCGGTCTCGAAGGGAAAGAGCACCGCACAAAAAACGACGAAACAAATCAAGCAGCAAACACAGAAGGCTGTGTCCCAAGCGAAAAAAAGTGTAGAAAACACCAGGAACGCCGCCCTGCAGGCCAAGCGGCAGGTTGAGCAAGCCGGTCGACAGGTGGCTGGCGCGGTCAGAAGTGGAGTGCAGGACGGCGTCAATCAACTCCAAGACAACCCCATGCTCGCCAAGCTACAGAGTGAAATTCAAACGTTGCAAGCGGTCAGACAGTTAAAACTCGAACCGCTATTTGGATGCCTCGCGCAGGCCTCAGGGTCAGCGACCGGCAATGTCGGGCAGATGGCTCAACAGCTCGTGAACAATCCTGCCGGATTTGCCAACAAGCTTTTTCAAGACCTCATGCAGCAATGGGAACAGAACTTTAGTGAAATCATGGGCGAACAACTCCAGTTCATCAAGAATCCCTCCCGTTCCGCACCACAAGGAGAGCAAGTCGTCAGCATGGCATTTCGCTCGTTGGAAAAATTAGCGCAAAAGGGACCAGCTGGACGATGTCTGATGCAGTTTGCAAGCCCTCATCTCAAGACAGTGAACAAGATGTCCGGACAGGTACAGCAGACAGCCAAGACACAGGCCAAACGAATCTTTGACAACCAAGTGGCCCCTGTCCTGTATGGCGGCATCAGCAAGCAAATCGGCAAAATCTTGTCGGCTGCGACATCGCTGACACCCCGTGACATCGCCCAAACAACGGTACGCTCACGAGGCATTGCTCAAGAATATGGACCAAGCGATAGCCCTGATTCGCCAGGGCAGATTGTCTCTCGAGGATTTGGCGGTGACGATGCTAAAGCCTTACTTGGCGAAGTCATTCCAGGACTAGGAGATATCATCGACATTAAAAATGCCGTGCTGGCCGATCAGCTCTTGAACCCACAGACCTTGCACGCCGCAGCCTCTCACGTCGAACGACTCTCGAGATCGCTGGACAATACCGCACAACGAGCGCAAGCCTTGAGTGGAGTAAGAACCGCTCTTGACCCAAATAGTCCATGGACGGAAACGCTGTACATCGACATTGGGATGGAAATACTACGCGTGGTAGGAAAAAACTATCTGAACAGTGAATTACCGGGTGGTGGGAGTTTTTTGATCCGATCCGCAGTGGAGGTTCTGGACTTTGGCGAACAGACCGTCGGCACGGTCGTTCAAAGTGCAGCCGGCCTCGTCCCCGAGGTGGGAGGCATCATCTCGGGTGTGGCCAAAGTCACTCCCGATGTCATCTGGAAATTGACGATCAACAATATTATCGTTGGCAGCGTAAAGGGCGGACTGCTGTATGCCTATGGGAAGGTCATCGACGAAGGGAAAAAAGCGCTCAAAAGCGGACGCCCCTACGCAACCATTCAACAACATGCCGGCCCATTGACAGCGATCCTTCGATACTTGCCATCGAAGCAGCAAATCATCATTCTCGCGAGTACGCACACAGAAGACACGAGGAAAGCCCTGGAACGATATAACCGGAGTGTCTTGTTATTAGCCGAAGCCGCAGCCCGATAACTGATACGTGATCAACAAAACGGATGGGGTACATACTATGAAAAATTTGAAATGGATTATCGGAATTGTTTTATCGTTGATCATCCTGGGAATCGCGCTAAAATCCCACGCCGAGTCGACCAACGCCCTCAACACGATCGAACTTGAAGTCCCGATTCACTTCCTGACGCCAGACGGCAGCGATCTCAGGATCGGTGCCGGAGAGTATGTCGTGGAGCCTGCCCAAGACTGGATCCGGATTATTCCCAGCCATGGTCTAGCCATGGATGCGTACCTGCTTGAAGCCCATGTGGGCAGACATCAAGAGTCATTAAAGACTCCATTGGCGTTGTCGGTTACGGGTATCGAGCCTGACTCCCACCATCTTGTCCTGCTACTACCGGACGGAAAAAGCTTTGAGGCGACTGGCTCCTATAGCGGCATTCGATCACGAGCCGGATCAAAACTGAGCCGTCAACAATTGCAGGCTCTTCTGGCTTCCCGGCAAAGCACCCGCTCTACTGAGTTCGAAACGCCGCTGCTCGGGGGAGGTGGCGGAAAGAAAAGGTACAACCTTGATTGTGGCCCGAATGGCGTGATGGTGGGAGTCACGACGAAAAGTGGCTCATGGATTGACGCGCTTGGACTCATTTGCCAAGAGGTCAATCACGATGGTTCGCTGGGAGAAGACTATACACGAAAACCGGTTGGAGGATCCGGCGGCACGGGACGCATCGATAGATGTGGGGACGGTCGAGTTGTCGGTGGGTTTCACGCACGATCGGGAATGTTTGTGAATGGGATCACCATGTTCTGTCCGAGATGGGACGCCGCCAAGAAACGACCCAGAAATTTCAAATCTCCTAAAGACGTCAAGAGTTGCAATACAGAATGCGCGTTCGCCGGTGCGCCTGGGACTCCTTTCGGGGGGACGAGAAGCGATGACTTTTTTTGCCCGGGCAATAAAGTCGGAAAAGCGTTGCGCGGGAAATACGGAACATACATCGATAGTGTGAGCTTTGTGTGCGACGAATGGAACCGTTAGTCCAATACCGTTAACGCAGCACCGTTTGGGCCACAAAAGGAGAAAACATGTTCATCGATCCACACCGTTCTACAACAACGCTGGCGCTCCTCCTCTTGTTCCTTATCGTTGATCCTCTCAAAGCAAGTGAGATGAACGCCTCGACTCTCCTTCTCACGCTTGAAAGTCCCGCGCATTTCACTCTGGCGAATGGTAGCGATATTGTCATTAAACCAGGAACATATCACGTGGAAGCTGCGGATCCTTGGCTTCGCTTGATACCCGGTGAACGCAAACAGACTTTCTTACTAAAGGCTACGCCGACTCATCATGACGAGCACGTGAGTAGGCCGATCGTCAATCTTCTCCCGGAGAAAGGTCATGCCATCATCATTCAAGTACTGCTGCCTGATGGCCATGGCTTGGAAGCAGAAGGCTCCACGAGTGAAATTCGATCCCGAGCGGTGAAACAAGCGAAGCAGGTCACACCTCCGACAAAACCCAAAACGGTGTTGCGTCGCCAAACAAAGAAGAACCCACAGGCTCATTCACCCGAAAACACCATCCAACAGTTAGAGAAACAGGTACAAGACCTCCAGAAGATTGCGCATGCGCTCCAAAGCCGCCTCTCAAAGCTTGAATCGGCCATGCAAGTTGGCCAAACCGGTATTACGCTCAACAGTTCGGCTAAAATCACGCTCAATGCCAGCATGGTGGAAGTCTCGGGCGGGATGGTGAAGGTCAATTCAGGAATGTCAAAATTTACCGGAGTCGTGCAGTCAGACTCGGTCGTCACGAACAGCGTTATCTCCTCGTCCTATACTCCTGGAGCGGGAAACGTCTGGTAGCCCACCACTACCACAGGTTCTGTCGCATGGACAGCCAACGACAAAAGCCGATTCCGGCATGACCATCGCGACGAGCACGCTAAATAATAAGGCCTTTCTCGCACTCCCCTCCTTTTGTGATGATCACAATTTGCGTGACTTGAACCATTGACCCTCCCCAAGCGACTGACCAGACAAAATTGAAAGGCAGCCGCGATCACATCAAACTGGAATCGTTTTTACAGGGAGGGTTCTGTCATGCACACCTTAACACCAACTAAAACTCAACAGTCCATCGAGACCGTCAAGTGGCATGAACTGGCCCCCATCTACCCCTATCAGGTTAAGGGATCTGGCTATCTGTCTTGCGTGGAGTGCGCTCACTTTATTCGGTTGTTTTCTGTTTCGAACGATGCCGTGCGTTGTTGCGACCGTACCAATGTCTTGGCCAGTTCCACCAATTTATCGACGCGAGGGAGGAACGAACGATGATAGAGACGATGGGGATTGCAAGATCGTCGGAAGCGGAAATGTATCTCCTCCGAGATGGAGAATGCCTCTGGCGAATCGATCACAACGGACAGGTCGAGTGCACGGCTCAAGGAAAAGCCAGTGTTTTTACTTTCCTGTATCGTGTTCGGGAATGGAAACTGGACGGAGGCGATTTGACCTTATGACAGCTTCCGTGGCCGCCCACGAGGGTTCACGCTCGCTTCTAATCCTAAACGTTTCACGGTCCGCCGAACCCATGATTCCTGACCATACGGTGCTCCCCTGTAAACACTTCGACGTATCGTGTCCACTTCATCACCCGTGAGGGGCGTATTGACCAATTTTTTCCACCCTGCAGAGCGTTCGACCGGACCGGAATGGAGCCAGGGTTCCCTCCCTGAAATACTCGACCACCGCCACTCTTCCGCCTTTGTCACGAGACGAGACCGTACGGGATTCTGTTCGATATACCGACGCACCATCAGAACATGCTCATCCTGCTGGACAGGAAACGCCTTAAATCGCCCTTGCCATACATGGCCACTGGACTGATACATCCGGTGATAGCGCCGGACATGAGTCGTCAGCAACCATTGCATCCATTGACTGAGCTCCCTGTCTACTCTGGGCCAGACCAGTGCATGAAAATGATTCGGCATCAGACAGAAGGCCACAATCCGCATGCCACGCTCTTCGACGCTGCGCTGTAAGAGTTTGAGGAATGCCTGATAATCTTCCACATCATGAAACACATCGGCCAGGGCGTTGCCGCGGTTCAAGACGTGGTAACAAATGCCTCCAACGGAAGCTCGAGCGGTACGGGGCATGGCTGTACCATAGCGTACCGGCGAGCTGACAGTCGACAGAAAAACAGAATGTCCCCTTTAGAGAATTCTCGATTCATATTTCTCAGTTGCATCTTCAATCTTTTTCACGAAAGTGCTCCCACACTTTCTTCCATGTTACATTGATGTTGAACATAGCATTTTCGAATAGTCCGAAAAGAAGGAGCCTAGGGTTCAAAGTTTTCCCGGTGACAACCTTTTAGGGCCTCTTGCGCCAGTAACTGCCCGTCAACCGCTGTCATCAAGAATTGGTTTCGCTCTTTCCGGGTTGGGTGGCCATTCAATATGATTTTCTCTGGCTATCGATAGGAAAGCCTATGTAGAGGACAAGCATTGAGAGAATAGGCAAACTTTACATCGAACCCCTCGCTCGTTTTATGCGACCAATACAAGGACAGGGAGATGATTATGATCAAATCTCCGCGGTATATTTTAAAGAGAAACCTTGATCGTAGAATGCAGGCTCAAAAGTTAATATGTATTTTTATTTAAGATTTACTATCTGTCTTGTACTTTGGCTTCTTGCCAACCCGTGCTCTCTTCAGGCATCCCCTTCTCCAGAAATCGATCCCCCAACACGGTCGCTGATGGGCCATCAAGGTGAAATTTTCTCATTAGCCACTTCTTCAAACGGACACTATCTCGCCTCTGGGAGCGGCGATGAAATGATTCGCCTCTGGGATCCCCGCACGGGCCGTCTACGTAAGATCTTACAAGGTCATACCGGTGCCGTTCGGGCGTTGGCTTTTTCTCCTGATAGCCGGCTCCTAGCTTCCGGTGCCCGTGACCGCACCTGGCGACTATGGGAGATCGGAACGGGCAAAGAACTGGTGAATATAAGCACGCGCTTCGGGAGTGTTCGGTCGTTAACGTTTTCCCCCGATGGGAAAACACTCGCCACAGGAGGAGATGGAGGAAATATTTATCTTTGGGACTGGCAGACAAAAAATCCGCAAAAAGTCATGAAAAGTGGGTTTGGGATCATATTCTCCATGGCATTTTCCCCGGATGGTCACCTGCTGGCCACTGGCAATAGCGATGCCATGGTGCATCTGTGGGATCCGTCGAGCGGCCGCCAGCAAAAGACCTTCTCCGGGCACCGGGGAGCGGTTCTAGCCGTCTCCATTTCTCCCAATGGCCAAATTCTCGCCAGCGGGGGAGCCGATCAAACCATCCGCCTGTGGGACCTCTCGACTGGCCACGAACGAGGAATCTTGACTGGACATACGGACGCCCTGCAATCTCTCGCCTTTTCTCCAGATGGGCTTACTCTCGTATCCGCCGCAAAAGACGGAAGCATCCGTGTATGGGATTGGAAGAATGGTCAGGAATTGCGATCATTCACGAATCATCGTGGACCAGTGTGGGCAGTAGCGTTTTCTCCTGACGGTCAATCACTTGCCTCCGGAGGCCGCGATCGCATCGTCCAGCTTCAGCCATTTCATCCTTCAATGCGCATTGTCCAACGCGGAACGCCAGAGGCCAAGAACACCATCGAGGTGAAAGACAACGAAGTGGGCCCTCCCCCATTTCCCCCTCCCCGCCCACAAGCCGAACTCGTGATTCGCCCTCATGAAGCCCAGCCCGGGCATCCGGTCGAACTTCAGGTGACGATCAAGAATACCGGAAAAGGTCCAGTCTATCGCATGAAGGGGACCACGCAGAGCGAAAACCCAATATTCGACGGTCAAGTCTTGTATTTTGGAAAAATCGAAGCCGGACAGCAGCAGTCCGAGGTCGTGCATGTCCAAATTCCAGCAGATCACGACCAGGACACGGCGCCGATGCAGATTGTGTTCGAGGAATATAACGGATTCACCCCTCCACCACTGCAGGCAGTGATTCATCTGACGGGTTCGACCAAACCGCGATTAGCCTATAACTATCAAATTCTCGATGATGGCAGTGGCCAGTCTGTGGGAAATGGAGATGGGAGGATTCAAAAAGGTGAAGCGGTCGATCTTCTGTTGACCCTACGAAACGTCAGCACCGTCCCCGCGAAGAACACCTGGGTCGAAATCAATAATGGGGCTGATCAACACCTGAAAATTCGGCCTCGCGTGATCCGGTTTGGCGCTCTCGAAGGGGAAACGTCCAAACGCGCCAGAGTCAGCTTTACCGTGTGGCCAGATTTTTCGGGCGCAGAACTCCAATTCAAGCTCTTCATTCAAGAAAAATCAGAACAGGTTTTCCTGAACGACACCTTGAATCTGGCCGTCGATACACAGCCGCCACTTCAGATCGTGGCGACCAACAAGCTCATCACGGTCACTGCGAAACAGGCTTCGATCCTGAGCGGCGCGGGAGCGGACTCCTCCGTCATCGCCGCAGTTCAACACGATCAAACCCTGGCTGCAACAGGAGAGTTGGGTGACTGGTATCGCGTACAACTCTCCGAAGCGGAGTCCGGCTGGATCTCCAAGAATCAAGCCTCGGTCACCGTATCCATGGCCAAGGGCAGCATGCCGATTCCGATCATTCAAGGCTTAGAGGCCGCGCGAACGGCTCAATTCATCACGTTGAATGAGCAACTGCAAGAAGCGCAAATTCAACGAGAGGAGATCGAGCAGGCTTTGCAACGACGCGAGCAAGAAATGCACGACTTGCAGGCAAAGCTCCAGCATCTTGCGAACACGGAGAACGCAAAGCTCTCATCGACACAAGAAGAGCTCGAACGGGAACGCGCGGAGCGTGAACAGACCACCGCCACGTTACAGGCCAGAGAACATGAGATGAAGCAGTTGCGTGCTCAATTGGAATCTCTGCACTCCTCGCAAAACCATGAACGTTCCACGATGGAGGAAAAGCTTCACGCCGAACATGCGCAGCGAGAACAAGCAGAAAGAGCCCTCAGACAGTATCAAACAGAATTACAGGAGCTCAAAGAACAATTGACTCAAGTCACGACGGTCCCATCACCCAAAACGCCACCAGCCATCGCCTTGGCTTCTCCATTCGAGAATCAAGAAGTGAAAGTTGATCGCATTCAATTAATCGGGGCTGCCGCCAGCGAAAAAGGCATTTCACGCATCGAAGTACGAGTGAACCAGGAACTTCAAGCCAGGCGTCAAGGCCGTGGAATCGCCGTCGTGCCGGGTCGGACTGCGACGAATACCACCTACGAGTTTTCGGAGTCTGTTCAGTTGCGGGAGGGGACCAATACGATCAGCATCACCGCGTTTGATGGTGAACAAATCTCAGCTACCCGAACCCTCAACGTCACCCGCATCCTGGATAAAGGCAAAATCTGGGCTGTCGTCATCGGAATTTCCAGGTACGACAAGGTCCGCCCCCTCAAGTACGCGGATAACGATGCCTTAGCCTTTCATGAGTATCTCATGAACGATGTTGGCATTCCAGCAGAACACCTGACGTCGCTCATAAACGAGCAGGCCACGCTGGTGAATCTTAAGAGAACCTTGGGAACCGAGCTGAAGCGCAAGGCCGGGCCCAAGGATACCGTCATCATTTACTACGCCGGGCATGGCGCCCCAGAAACGGACTCGGCAAGTCCCGACGGAGATGGTCTTGAAAAATACCTCATCCCCTATGACGCTGACCCGCAAGACCTCTATACCACTGGCCTGCCGATGAGGGAGGTCGAGACCATTTTTGACCGTATTGCCGCAGAACGGGTCATTTTCATCACAGATTCCTGCTATAGTGGCGCCACAGCGGGACGGACATTTTCCACCGCAGCGCGTCGAGCCGTGGTCTCGGACAATTTCCTGTCTCGGTTAGCCGAAGGCAAGGGACGAGTGGTCTTGACGGCCAGTCGAGCCAGTGAAGTTAGTGAAGAACGGGACGATTTGAGACATGGCGTTTTTACGTATTATCTGTTGGAAGGACTTAAAGGAAAAGCCGACTTTGACGCCGATGGCATCATCACAGTCGATGAGGCCTATTCCTACGTCTCCACACAAGTGCCCTCCGTGACCGGTCAGAATCAACACCCAGTGAAGAAGGGAGAGGTCGAAGGCCAACTGATCATGGGGCGCGTTCAATAAAACCTAGTTGAAGATTCTGCATAATTTGACCATTCCCTTTTGACCATGAAAAAATATACTGTGAACAACTCGCAGATAAAGGAGGTTTGATATGAAGGTGGCGTCTACGCTGTTCTCAGTCCTTGGAGGTATGCTGGCGGCCAGCCTGCTCGCTGGCTGCATCGCCAAGCTTCCCACTAAACCGGAAGGTCCTGACACGAAAGTGTATGTGGCTAATGAAAGTTCAAATTCCGTCAGCGTCGTCGATGGCACGACCTTTAAGCCATTGGGCGAGATCGATACTCTGAACCATGCCACGCATGACCTCTCCCTGACCCGTGACGGAAAGCAGTTGTGGGCGACCAATTTGGCCTCAGGACGCGTCTCTGTCATCGACACGGAGAAGATGGAGACGATTGCGTCCATTTTCACGGGGGATCGCGCTCATGTCGTTACCCTCACAAATAACAACAAGCAGGCCTGGGTCGCCAATATCGCCGACAACACGATCTCCATCATCGATACGGGAATTTTTCGCATCCTCGGCACCATCCCGATTCCGGGGGGACCCATGGGTATCACATTCTCCCGTAACGGCAAGTTGGCCTATGTCAGCACACAAGACAAGCATGTGAATGTGATCGACACGATGGCGCATCAGATCATTAAACGTATTCCCGTCGGGCCCAATCCCCACTTTCTGGTCCTTGGGCCAGATGGCCAGATCTGGGGAACCAATACCGGGAGCAATTCCATCTACACGATCGATCCACAAACGAACGAAATCTCCAATGAGATCGAGGTCGGCGCGGCCCCTCAACAGATCGCCTTTGCCTTTAAAGGCACGGCCGGTCCAAATGCCTACGTCACGGTAGCCGGACTCGATAAAGTCGTCGTGTTGAGCGCCAATACCTCCACACCGCAAATCAAAGAACAGATTGATGTCGGGCAAGGTCCCAACGGTATCTGGGCAAATTCTGTCGGAACGCGGCTTTATGTGGGGCATACCAAATCCAACGATCTGAAGATCATCGATACTGGCACCAACAAAGTCTTATCGACCATCCCGGTTGGCCAAAAACCCATACGTGTCGTGGCGTCCAGATAACGAGCTTTGAACCTTGATGAAATGACCGTGATACAGGAGGAGCACATGAAAACGAACAATAATCAGCACTGCACGCGTTGGAGGGCAAGCGATACCCTCAAACTCTTATGCCTCACGATAATCACCTTGTCTGTTTTGTACCAGGGACCAGTAGCCCTGGCCTCTCCAGAATCAGTCGGCATCGCAAAAAATGCGATTGGCGGTTTTACCATCATTCGAAGTGACGGAATCGAGGAGGGCTTGGAAGGAAAAGGTGCGCTACCGCTTTTTGAAGGCGACGTCATTCGAACAGAGTCCGCCAGCCAAGGATTAATTGAATTCGATAATGGGATCGAGGTGGCCCTCAATGAGAATACCGAGTTTTTGATTCTGTCACGATGGGAAAAATCCAAAGGATTTACGCGGGTCCTGCGCCTGAAGCATGGGGAAGTCTGGGTTGACACACAAGGTGAGCCCAAACCCTTGGAAATAGAAACGCCCGTCGCGACGGCTGCGGTCAAAGGTACAGAGTTTGACCTCCTTGTCGATGAGAACGGACAGTCGACACTCACCGTGGTAAGCGGGGTGGTAGAGTTCGGAACAGCCTTTGGGACCTGTCCGATTAAAACGTCGAATATCAGTTATGGCGACCGTGGGAAAAAGTGCACGAAGCCAAAGTCGGTCAACGTCAGTCCGAAAATTGCTTGGACGGAGGCCATTCGGGAATAAAACTCATAAAGAGTCGGGAGTGAGGAGTAAGGAGAACGCATGGGCGGGTCTTCTTCTTTCTCATTTTCCCCTCACTCCCCGCTCTTCATGATCCCACTCACCATCCTTTTCTTTCACGTCTCCCCACCCACTTCCCATCAGCTAGGACGTTCTCTCGAGCCGATCCTCCAAACGTTTCAACGCCTTTTGAGTCGCACGAAGATCCTTCAAAATTTCTTCCTGTGTCACCGGGGCTTCAAGTTCCTGGAGTCGCTCGGCCTTGGCTTCATCAAGATTATTAATAACGACTGCGATGAAGAGATTCACGACAACGAATGTGCCCAACACGACAAAGCTCACAAAATACATCCACGCGAACGGATGGACTTCCATCGCCGTATACATAACATCCGTCCAATCTTCAAGGGTGACCACACGAAAGAGGGTCAACAACGAGATGCCAAGAGACCGCCAATGGGTGGGATCATGCTCATGAAATAATTGGTATCCGGTGATCGCATAGATATAAAAAATGACACCCATGAGCGTCATCACATGCAACATGCTTGGAATGGAGCGGACCAACGTTGAAACGATGAGCCGCAATTCAGGAATCGTGGAAATCAGCCGAACAACACGGAGAAGTCGTGCGAGTCGTGCGATCATCGCAAACTCGCCCGTCGCGGGAATCAGGGAAAACACGATCACGGAAAAATCAAAAATATTCCATCCGTCTTGAAAATACCGGCCCATGTGGGGGGCCAGAGCGGTCATCTTCAGAGCCGCCTCCAGGATAAAGACGAGAAGGATGATGAAATTGCCGAGATGAAACAGTTCACCATAGCGGACGACCAAGTCAGGTGAAGTTTCCATTCCGAGAATCACCCCGTTCACGAGGATCAAGGCGATAATGAATCGTTCAAACCATAGCGAAGAAACAATATGACGGGCCAATTGAATCATGATAATCCTTCTTCATCTATAGACTAGAGCAAGCCAGAAAATACTGAAATCCGAGCAGAGAAATCTAGCGAATTCTGGGAAAAAACTGGCGAGCCACGAAGTTCGTGGCGTTGACGCCAAGAATTTGATGACGAGTCAAGCTGAAAGCGTTTGCAGGCGAGAAGATGTTAGGAGAGAAACGAGGCCATACATGATGATTCATGCATGGCCTTTCTGTACGCACATGCCATTCGCTACATGTATGAGGATTGTAAATACCCTCTCAATACATCGCGCCGCGCCAAGATCCCGATGAGCCGGCCAGCGGAATCAATGACGGGAACCCGAATGAGATGATTATTATGCAGGACATCGATCACGGTCAGCAGATCAGTATCTTTCGTGACGGAAACCGGGTTGGGAGTCATGACTTCTTCGGCGGTGACCTCAGACAATCTTCGGCCTTTTCGTACCGCGTTCAAGAGATCAAATTCTGACACAATCCCGATCAACCGGTCAGATTCATCGACGATCGGCACTGACCCAAACCCTTCCATCATCATCGCAGCTAAAAACTCTGCCTTGACGTTCTTTCCTTCTGATTGAACATCTTCTTCCATGACAACCCCGACCGTCATGTGACCAAACTTACTCTCGCGCAGTGCTGTGCGACCTTCTTTATCGAATGCCACCGTCGCCATACTATCCTCCATAGACGATCAAAGAGATTAACGTTTCACCCCTGTGCCGACGGCATTACATCCGTCCAACCTGGGCCAACCGAGCTTCTAGAATTTGGTCGGGATTCCAGTGCTTAAACTTAAGGGGGATGATCCATTCCGGAGGAAGGGCGGCTTGTGGAACGAGACCGACCAGTTCGCTTTCTTCGATATCGACCCCGAAATATTGAGTTTTTTCATGAATGGCACGATAGACGTCGTTGAGGGAAGTTTCCCGATAATTGGTAAGATTCATGGAGACTTGCGTCAGCCCGCGGCTCTTGAGTTCCAACCCCAGGGCCTTCACTGATGGAAGCCCCCCTCCGGAGGTGCGAATTGCCCGAGCGATGTCCTGCGCGATAGCGACGTCAGCCGTTTGAAGCAGGACATTGTAGGCGATCAGGTAATCCCTCGCGCCCACGGCCACCGCTCCCGCTTTCGAATGCAATCGTGCGGGGCCGAAATCAGGTATCCACTCTGGACGCAAACGCATCCGCTCCGAAAGACTGGACCATCCACCCTGTCGTATCTGCTCGAGCCGGCGAGGCGTTCCCCGAAAAGAGGCCTGACCATACAAGAATACCGGCATAGCTAATTCCGATCCGATTCGCGCTCCTAGTTGCCGAGCCAGTTCGACACAGTCCTCCATCGATATTCCCCGGATGGGAACGAACGGGACAACGTCTACACTGCCGACCCTCGGATGGACACCGCGATGTTTGGATAAATCGATCAGCTCTATCGAGCGCCGAACGAGTTCATACGCCACTTTTCTCATAGCGTCGGGTCGCCCCGCGATAGTGAAAACCGTGCGATGATGATCGACATCACTGTGGTGATCGAGCAGATGGACTTCGCTTTCCCCCTGTATGAGTTCGATGAAGGATTCAATCACCTGACGGTCTCGGCCTTCGCTAATATTCGGGACACATTCAACGATTTGATTCATAGCAAACAGTGAGTAGATTGCTGTTTCTTGACACTGAAAAAAACACCATACTATAGTCTTTACTGGATTGACGAATGTGGCAAGACTCAGCAGTTCCCCCTATGACAAGAGGCAGGTGATTTATGAGCACAACCCAAGTCGAACCCGCTGCGACGCTGGCAGCGCTTCAAGAAAAAAAACCGGAGAGTGTCACGATCGTCTGTCTCAGTGGAGACATGGACAAGGCCATGGCCGCCTTTATCATCGCGACCGGAGCGGCAGCCATGGGCATGAAAGTCACGATGTTTTTCACCTTCTGGGGATTAAATATCATTCGAAAACCCGGGACGACCAGCTCGGCCAAAGACTGGATGCGAAAAGCGTTTGGCTGGATCAATAAAGGCGGTACCGACAATCTCCCGCTATCCCGTTTTCACTTCGGGGGACTCGGCACGAACATGATGAAAAAGGTCATGAAGAATAATCGCATGCCCGGCATCGCCGAACTGCTGGAAACGGCACAAGATCTTGGGGTCAAGATGATTGCCTGCACCACGACCTTGGGAATGATGGGCATTTCGAAAGACACCTTGATAGATGGAGTCGATCAACTGGCTGGCGTGTCCACGTATCTGGCCGAAGCGAAAAACGGGTCTGTCAATCTGTTTATTTAATACTAGAGGGATGAACCATGATTGAAGCCGATGTCAAACTCGATACACTCGGATATTTCTGTCCCATGCCGATCATCATGACGTCTAAAAAGATTAAAGAGCTCGTACCTGGACAAGTTCTGGAAGTGGCTTCCGACGATGAAGGCATCAAAAAAGACATGCCCGCTTGGTGTGAGACGACTGGCCATGAGTGGGTGGGACTTGAGGAAGCCGACGAAAATTCCGTTCATGTTTATAAAGCCTACGTGAAAAAAGCTGGCGGATAATTCACCCCTGTCTAAATCGTGAGACAAGGCCGTTCGTGCACAGGCACCAACGGCCTTTTTTGTTTACACATGAATGACTATACACTGTCGGATGTCACCGTTGAGACCTGGGTGCAAGGAAATATTGATACGCTTGAGTCACTGACCGGCTCGGTCGTGCTTATTGAAGTCTTCCAAGTAAACTGTCCCGGTTGTTTTATCTACGCATTGCCTACGGCCATTCAATGGCATCAACACTATCAAGACCAAGGATTAGCCATCATCGGGTTAGCCACCGCATTCGAAGACTATGACCAAAACACCCTCACCAATCTACAGCGATTAATCGACACGGGGGAAGTCTTTGGAGAGACCCGCAAGGCCTTAACGCATCAGGGGGTCCTGACCGACGGCAAGCTCGATTGGCGATTGCCTTTCCCGGTCGGCATGGATCGTATTGTTCCTGATATACAACCCGTTACCCAGGAAAGAGTCGTAGACTATGCCAAACAATGTCTGCCTTCTTTTCATGAATATTCAATGGACCAGCAACAAAAGATTTTTCAACAAGTCAGGACCTACTTGAAACAAAAGACCATGAAGGCTGAAACTTTTGAGAGGTTTGCCTTACAAGGCACTCCTTCATCCCTCCTGTTCGACAGGAAAGGCCACCTACAGCATGTGTCTTTTGGCGATCAACTTCGCCACCTCCCATCGGTGATTGAAAAATATCTACGTCTCTAAGTCGAAGAGCACCCTGTCCACGAGCAATTCCTCCTTCCCTTCACTCCACAGTGAGAAATTGGTAGACTATTCACGTAAACCAATACGTGACGACGGACGCCAATGAACGTGCTTCACACGATCTCATTCCTCAAGTGTGCGGAAGGTGTGAAAACGGCTATAGCCGTTTCAGAGATACCGAAACGACCCAGCGTGCCCTTGTACGCCTTGGCTCTTCAGGACGTGAGAGAAACATCCAGGTGTGTCAGGACATCCAAGCGGGTATCACCTTCCATATGGTTCAACGTCGTACTGCGCGGGGTGTGTCGTCTGTATCGATTGGAACGTATGTGGATTCGCTATAGACATGTATAAATAAACCTGTCTTTCTTCTACTGGAGGGCCAATTCTATGAAGCTCTTCATTCAACTATTCCCCGTCGATGTTCACATATCTTTTAAAACTTTTGTGCTGACCTGCGGATTATTCGTCACGGCATTGCTTCCTCTAATGATGGCGGAAGGATGCGTCAAGCGTCCCTCACTAGAGCCGACGCCTGGCGTGGCACCTCAACAAACTGTACGTCATGTTTCAAGCCTTCAGGACTAAATGAGGGTAGATATCTTGAATTTGCATGGCGATCGAAGACTCAAGGTGGGCATCAACCAATGATCGTACCTTCGAAAGTTGGGTTATGGTGACATTGCGAATATTTTGCAGGTTTGCATGTTCAAGGTCGACGTAAATGAGTGAAGCCTTGTCTAGATTGGCTTCTTCCAAATTGGCGCATTTCAGGTTTGACTGCGTAAGATCGACATGACTGAGATTGGCGCCTCGAAGGTTGGCATTCATGAGATTCGCCTCTCGGATCTTGCTCCCATCGAGGTTCGCGTTGAGCAACGTGGCCATGGAGAGATTGACGAAATGCAGGTTGGCCTCTGATACATTGGCACTCGTCAAATCGGCCTCACTGCAATCTGTCTTCGCCAAATTCGCTCTTGAAAGATCCGCTCCCACTAGAGTGATGCTGCGAAGGTCGGCATCCCCCACGTTCGCCGTGCGTAAATTTACTCCGGTCAAATTTGCTCCAACCAGACTGGCCTCTGACAAGTTTGCGCCAATCAGTATTCCACCAACAAGACTGGATTTATCAAAATTAACGTCTTGAAGATTCGCGCCATTCAAATCAACACCATTCAGTGACAGATCAGAAAAATCCGCTCCGCTCAGATCCACACGAATAGATGGCTGTTTTTCCCTCCATTCATTCCAAGCTCGAACTCCTGACATGATGATCCGTTGCTGTTCTCTATCGGCCATCCCAGTACCTTTCACATATTTATCAGGCCAGACACAACGAGATAAGACCGACGATATGTATCGCGCAATACGCAATATGAGGTAGGGTCCGAGTCGTGGCTAGACACAACGAGATAAGACCGACGATATGTATCGCGCACGCAGCACCCATACGGCCTGTCCATACTAGGCCTTATATCGTATTTTGAGGCAGAGAATCATGAACGCCAGAATAAACGTGACACCATTGGCCAGGATCAGAGGAAGATCGTGAATCGAAAGCCCATAGATAATCCAAAGAATGATCCCACTGCAGAGAGTCAAAAGCATTCCCAGGGAAACATCATCCGCTGATCGAGTTCTCCACGTTTTGATTAACTGTGGCAGAAAGGCCAGCGTCGTTAGCGTCCCAGCGGCCAATCCAAGAAGCGTTACCATCGTCACCGTCTTTCTCCTACAAGAGATCTCATCATAGGATGGGCTTGTACGAAGGATTAGTCGAGGACTTTCCAGAAATTGAACGCCCATAAACAGGAATCGAGACACATATGCTTATGGCCAACCAATGAACATCTGGCGAGATTACAATCAGAAGACTTCAGAGGAGTTTTGTCTAAAAATCCTGGAAATGTAGCTCACGACCCTTCCATTATTTTGGTTCTTAGTGAAATTCTGCCCCAAGCATCTATACGATACTGTATCATTGTTCTATCATAGGAGAAAGACAGAGATTGGCTTCCAGGAGATAACAACCATGACCTGGTGGTATTGGGCCCTCTTAGGATTCGCGTTTTTGGGAATAGAGATTTTGACTCTTGGGGGACTTGGCAACTTTTACTTCTTGTTTTTTGGGACTGCCGCGTTGGTCGTCAGTGCAATCGTGTGGATGGGATTGGCGGAAGTCTCGTGGATTCAATGGGTACTCTTCGCCACACTTGGGGTTCTTTCCCTCCTCGTGCTCCGTGGTCCGCTTCAAAGAAAATTCATCCCCAAAGGCCAGGAAAACACCACGGTCGATTCACTCTTAGGCGAAATCGCGACGGTCCTTGAAGATCTACCTAGGGATGGGGCGGGCAAGGTCGAACTCCATGGCTCGACATGGACAGCGTGCAACGCGGGCGAAACTTTGCTGCACAGAGGACAACGAACCGAAGTCGTTCGAGTCGATGGTCTGACGCTTTGGATCAAAGCAGAATCTCCCATGAAGGAGGAACAGCATGTCGGGTGAATTAGTTGTCGCCATCTTTTTATCGGTGCTCGTCCTCATCATTTTGGCCAAAACGGCCATCATCGTTCCACAACAGAGTGCGTATGTCGTCGAACGACTCGGGAAGTACTCGGCAACGATGGGAGCCGGTTTTCATATCTTGATCCCATTCCTGGATGTCGTTCGCTATAAACATACGCTCAAAGAAGTGGCCATGGATGTCCCGGAACAAATTTGTATCACAAAGGATAATGTGCAGGTGGGCGTGGATGGCGTCCTCTACACCAAGGTCTTGGATGCCGAACGAGCGTCTTACGGGATAACTGATTATCGTTTTGCGATCTCGCAATTGGCCCAAACCACACTCCGGAGTGAAATCGGCAAGATCGATCTCGATCGGACGTTTGAAGAACGGACGAACATCAATATCCAAGTCGTCAATGAATTGGATAAAGCCTCGGCTCCATGGGGCATTAAAGTCCTGCGCTATGAAATTCGAAACATCACCCCCCCTCAAGATGTGCTCAATGCCATGGAAAAACAAATGCGGGCCGAGCGTGAAAAACGGGCGGTCGTTCTGGGATCGGAAGGGGAACGGGATGCGATGATCAATAACGCTGAAGGAGAGAAACAACAAGTCATCAAGGCTTCTGAAGCCAAGAAACTCCAACAGATTAACGAAGCGGAGGGACAAGCTCAGGCTATTCTGGCCATCGCGAACGCCACCGCGGAAGGTATACGTAAAGTCGCGGAAGCCATTCAGGTCAATGGCGGGTATGAAGCGGTGCAGCTTCGCGTCGCGGAACAATACATTGAGGAGTTCGGAGAGCTGGCCAAGGCCAGCAACACGTTGGTCCTTCCCGCCAGCGTCTCAGACGTTGGATCGATGATCGCGCTGGCGATGAATGTCATCCAGAAAAAGCCCGGCAGCACTCCAACGACCGCATAGTTTCCACTTAGAACATCCGGATCGTTTCTGAGAGACCTCAAATCACGAAGACCATCGTATTTCACGAAACGCTATTGGCCTGCCGAATGACTGATCGGTTCGATGACGGACGATTTTCACGACCTGCCCCTGAAATGGCAGTGTGATTTCCGCCCCTATCTTTGGGACATTTCCTTGGTGGACAATATATTCGGCACTTTCCTCTAACATCTCTTTTACGCCATTTTCTGAAAGTCCGACAGGACGAAGACATTCCAGTTCATCAAGACCAAACTTACTCAACCCCTGAGTATAAAACCAGACCTGGCCCTCCTGGAGTTTCTCTGTCTGTCCGATCTGAACATGATCAAGGAGAGAAAATCCGGTCAACGGCTGATCCTGCCAATCGGACGGGTTGCAGTAGATTCTCGCCGCAACATCGTACGCAGTCCCTTCGGTCAGTAATGTCAAACCTCGAGCAAGACGCGCCACATGTAACACGCTATCGAGTTTGGACTGGCCTCCATTCGCACCCGAAAAGACTTCTGCGATGGATGAATGCTGCCAATGAAGTTGCTCCCGCCAGATCTGACTCGCGCTTGCATCAAGATTCATGTTGATTCGCGCGCGCCAGTGCGTATGCATGGCTTCGAAATTTGCATGTCCGGTTTGCGAAAGAAACTGGATCTTCAACGGGCCGCCATACTGCTGATCAAACCAGGCGGCAAGATAGCCAGGGGGCGGTGGGTCTCCATGGGTAAATCCGATGACATAGGCCGGCGAGATTCGGGACTTGCTTGTCTTCTTCTTTTTGATCTTTTTCATTGTCGAGGAATTGACGAGGCATAGCCAAATTACCACTTGGCTTCGGCTGGAGGCCATTCAAGTTCAGCTTGCCGGCCACAATACTGGCAGGAGATTCGATATCGAGCTTGTCGGCGGGGATTCGGAAGAGATTGAAAGTGGACAGGAGCCTGATCGTGCGGACAAACCGGTTCGAGATGCAGAAGGTGTTCTTCGATAATTTCAATCAGTGCCGCTTCATCCCAAGGAGGGTCAACCTGCACATCACCGGAAATTTCTTCACTCCAGCTACAGTGATCACAGTGAAAGCTGAACGTCTTCACACGATCATCACGATGAGAGAGATCAACAACCGTCACGGCTCCAGGACAATTTAACGTCACACATGTCACCGACGTATGGTGTAGGGCCTGAATGAATGGCGTCGGTGCTTTCGTCGTATTATTCATCACGATAATCCACGGGTTCATAAGCATGAAACACGGTCGTTTTCAGAAGACTCGCCGCGTTCTCATCGACTAACCACGTCACACCTCCAGATTTGGGAGCAATGACTTGAGACGGATACTCATCCGGTAACGATGGTCCTTCCAGGACAGCTTCTAGCGCGGGAGCCTTGTCCTTTCCACTTACTAAGAACAGAATGTGGCGAGCGTGATTCAGCACGACAGGGGTCATCGTCACGCGAGAAGTCTGAAATTTTTCCACCCATGGAGCGACAACCCAACGGGAAGATTCATGGACAGCCTCCGTGCCTGGAAAGAGAGAAGCCGTGTGCCCATCGGGCCCCATGCCTAACAGGATAAGGTCGAAACGCGGAACCTCTTTCTCCGACCCGGAGCACACTTCTCGCAAGACCTGCTCATACCGCTCTGCAGCCTCTCCAGCGTCCTCCAACTCACCATGCATGCGATGCACTCGATCAGGAACCACCGGAACTTTCGATAACAACGAATCATGCGCCATTCGGTAATTGCTATCCTGATGATCTGGAGGCACATGCCGCTCATCACCCCAAAAGATGAACAGGTTTTTCCAATCGATCATCAAGCGGTAGGGCTCGTTGGCCATGAGTTCATAGAGCGCCCTGGGAGTCGATCCTCCAGCCAAGGCGACAATCATGCGGCCGGATCGAGCAATCGCTTCCTTCGTGATATCAGAGAATGTCTGTGCGGCAATCGGGAAGAGTTGCTGGGGTGAGGAAACTTTGTGAACCAATCGTCTCACACGGGGCTCCATGCCAGATCGGTTATCACTCGACAATGGAAAGGCTCTTTTTTGTAAGACCAAGACCAGACCGGGTCAAAACGGCAGGTCGTTTCCGAGCAAAAGAAAATTTAACAGTCTGAATAGTCATAGGAGTCCAACTTATCTTCCCCGTCGAAGTCAAGAGTAATTTCACAGGTATTGGGAGAAAAGTTGAAAAATGGAAAATGCTTTTCTCCTCCAGCAATCCGATAATAGAGCCACGACTCTCCTCCGAAAAACCGTTGAGTCTTGGCATTGGGTTTTCCCCAGTTTTCTTCAAACCACGCCTTATCTTTTCCTTCAAATTCGGCGGGATTTAACGACGCTTCAAGGTAAGGATTGCCTCCACAGGCCGAGAGCAACGTGCCAATGAATATGACCCCGATCAATCGTTTTACCACGATCCACTCCTTCCACCAAAGTCCATTCGATCCTGTCGCGAACATGACAAAAATTGATGCGCTTGCTGTCCCCGGTCGGCAACACGCCAATCATCAAAATTCGCCTGACGTATCCACACCAAAATTTTATCCCTCCGACAAAGTTCCGTCAAATGATGGTCCCGCGCCTTTGTCGTCTACATGAATGAGCACCACATGATCATACACCCGCCGGGAAGAACGGTTCGCGTGACCATCCTGCGTGTTACGCCGTCCTGGACAATATCGATCTTGCCTGTTTAAAGACCGCGTGAAACATGGGTTTCGTCAACTTTCCAGTGAACGTATTCTGTTGACTCGGGTGATACGATCCAATGAGGGTCACGTGCCCTGGCAATGCGCAGACCACACTATGGCCGAACTTTGGCTTGGGCGAAGGGATGACATGCCCAAGGGACTGACACGTTTTGAGGTATTCATCAAACGCAATTTTACCGAGCGCAATGACGACTTCCACTCGTCTGAGTAAACGCATTTCGTCGGCAAGGTAAGGACGGCAGGCATCAAATTCTTCTTTCAGAGGTTTATTGGCGGGCGGAGCGCAGCGGACAGCGGCCGCGATATAACAGTCCGTGAGTTTCATCCCGTCTTTGACATGCGTTGAATCTGGTTGATTCGCAAAATGGTATCTATGCAAGGCTGCATACAACCAATCCCCGCTCCTGTCTCCCGTGAAGACCCGACCCGTACGATTTCCTCCATGAGCGGCAGGAGCCAACCCCACGACGAACAGTCTGGCCTTTGGATCGCCGAACCCGGGAATCGGCCTTCCCCAATAGTCCCAATCGAGAAATCGCTTCACTTTGACTCGTGCGATCTCTCGACGATATTGGGTCAACCTCGGACACAGGGTGCAATCCGACACTGTTTGTTGTACAACTTTCAGGGCCTGCATGCCCGGATAGTATCATAGAGAGAGCGTCCATACCCATACAAAATCACGAGTGATTCATGAGGATTTACTTTCCAAACCGCTCACACAAGTCCATAGTCACTCGACTCTTCAATGCAGGCTTGGCCGCAGCTCAGCCAGATATCGCCATTGGCCGGTATTGCAAACGCCGAGGCGAGACCCTGCGGGTCGCCAAACGTACCTATCAGCTCCGCTCGTACAACAGAATTGTCTGTGTCGGTATGGGCAAAGCCTCAGTACCGATGGTTCATGCCTTAGAACAGCTTTTAGGGAATCGATTGACGAGCGGACTTCTCGTCGTCAAAGATTTTCCTCAGTCCATGCCTCTAAACATCGAGGGGTTCCAAGCGGGACATCCTACTCCGGATAACAGAAGCCTAAAAGCAGCCAAGGCTGTACAACGACTTCTCGGCACCCTCACCCATCACGATTTACTCATCGCGCTGATCTCAGGAGGAACTTCAAGCCTGATAGCCGCGCCAGCGCCAGGACTCACCCTCAGCGACAAACAACGCACCACGGAATTACTCCTTCGGAGCGGGGCCAGTATCCAAGAAATGAATGTTGTGAGAAAACACCTGTCAGCCGTCAAAGGCGGACAACTCGCGGCCTCCACCTCCTCGACCGTTATTAGCCTCATCCTCTCTGATGTGGCCGGAGATGATATTGCCACAATAGGATCAGGCCCAACAGCTCCAGACCCGACGACCCATCAACAGGCTCGACGAGTCTTGGAACAGTACAACATATGGCATGTGGTTCCCGCACGCGTGCAGCAACATATCAAACAGGGTATTCGAGGAACGGTTCCTGAAACGCCCAAACCCGGAGACCCTCGACTGCAACGAGTACAGAACATCGTCATCGGAAACAATCAATCAGTCATCCAGCAAATCAAGAAAACGGCGAAACACCTGGGATTTCGTCCAGTTATCCAAGAGACCATGTTTCAAGGCGAAGCCAAAGAATTAGGGCAGTCGATGGCGGTTCTTGCAAAAAAGATCGTTCTTCGGAACACAGGAACTCGCCGGCCTATGTGTTTTATCTGGGGAGGAGAGCCCACTGTGAGGATCAAAAAATCCGGCCAGGGCGGTCGCGTTCAAGAATGCGTGCTCGCAGCGGCCATCGGTCTGGCTGGACTCCCGAACGTGATTATGGCAGGGTTAGGGACGGATGGCTCGGATGGGCCGACAGATGCCGCAGGAGCGGTCGTGAGCGGGGACACGGTCAGACGTGCGCGATTGAAGGGGATCGATCCACAAAGAGCCTTGAACGCACATGACAGTTATCGATTTTTTCAAGACGTTGGGGCACATATCAAGACAGGGCCGACCGGCACGAACGTGAATGACATCTATATTTTATTAACATTCTGAAACTTGCGAAGGACACTCATCCATTGAATAATGCGCAACAAATGGTGCTGGCTTTTCATGAACAATTCGAGATTCAAGTCGCGTCCCAACCGACACCTCCAGATGCATCAATTCAGCAACTTCGAGTCCGGCTTATCCAGGAAGAATTTGACGAACTTCAAGAGGCGATGCAGACTCAAAACCTTCCGAATATCGCCAAGGAGCTCGCGGACTTACTCTATGTGGTCTATGGGACCGCCGTATCATGCGGCATCGACATGGAACCGGTCTTCAACGAAGTCCACCGCTCCAATATGAGTAAGGTCGGAGGACACAAACGGGAAGATGGCAAATGGGTAAAACCCCCGACCTACTCACCGGCAGACATCTCACCGATATTGTCTGAACAAGCTACCAACTAAAACGAGACAGCTGAACAGGACATCACGGGTCATCTTGGTCTCGCAGGCTTATTTTCTCACTGATCGGATACAATCCGATCAGAACCTGGCGAGCAATCTTGATGAGACGTGTTGAAACCTCTGCCGTGACATCGTGAACATTTCGAGGATCGTGCGAATCACCTGCTTTCCAAATTTCCCGAAACTCTCCTTCGTAGGGTATATAGACGTTGCTTATGGCCCTTTTCCAAAGCGCCGAAACATCATGATCGACACGAAATTCACCACGGCCCCGCCCAAAATGTGCGACGGCCAAGTAACGTAAGAGCAGATCCTGCGTAAGACCATCAAGGAACTTCGGGACCCATTTGATCGTCAACGTCTCTTCCGCTTCGGCTTCTTTGCCCCAGGCCGCCAATCCCAACGCTCCAAGAAATGCGCCCGTCAACGCAAAAAGCCCGAGCGACATCCCGCCCGTCGTCGCGTCAATCGCCGCCCCCGCGGCTGTTCCGGCCGCCGCTCCACCAAACCCTCCTATGGCTGCGCGACCTAACGTTTCTTCCATGACGGAAGACTCAATGGGAACGGTCAAATCGTGTAATTGCGTGTGAATTTTCAGGGCCGCGTCGCCTTCCAATCCATGCCACTCGATCAAATCCTGCATCGCAAGACGAGTATCGTGGTCGAGTCGACGATTCAGTTCTTGGACCGCACGCGTGACGCCTGCCTTGCGGCCCGCTCCTGTTCCGGTCACATCTTCTCCATCACAAACCGCTCTGGCAACGACATGTGCGATTCGGTTCATCGTCTTCTTGAACACTTTGATATTGCTAGCTCTCCAGCTATCCGTTAATCGTGTCATGGTTGCGTGCACGTGTGCGGGGAGCAGCCGTTGAATATCTTCCAACAACACCCCTTCAAGAACCCAACACCTTGAAAAACTGTCCAAGCTGATGACTCCCTGAACCACGGAATACTGCTTGAATAAATCAAACCACTGACGCTCGCGTTCTTTTCGTTCAGAATCTCCATCTTCTCGACCGATTTGATTTAACGTCACCAACACCGGCTTCCGCAACCAATCAAGAAGTTGCATTTCTGGATGAATATACCCACCTGCCAGCATAGGCGGTTCTGAGGCATTGACGAGATACAGCACGACATCAGCCTCATCACGAACATTCTTGAGCGCCTGCTGACTACACCATAAGGGTCGATCTTTAAAACGGTCCCAAACATGGGCAATCATCCATCCGATGGGATGATCCTGCTTCTGTAATAATTTCAGGAGTTGGACGGAATTCCCAAACCCTGGAGTATCCCAGATATCCAGCCGATCTCCCTCATCCGATTCCAACCACGTAAACTGCTCGTTCTGATCTGTGACATGAGCTTGATCCAACACTTTTCCCACATCACGGCGAAGCAGAGTCCGGATCAGCGTGGTCTTGCCAATATTCGTATGGGAGGTGATGGAAACGGTGATTCGTCTGGAGATATCTTGGCTCACAGGACCTCTTGGGAACGCCCGGACCATAGCTTCGCCGCCGCTTGCTGAGGCAAGTCATCGTCTCTCTCACCGGTTTGACCCAAAAAAATCGGCTCTAGGCCATACCCATTCAGGAATCGTCGCCAAGTTTGGGAGCGTCCATGTAATCGTATGGGATCGACTCTGGACCGGTAAGACTCTTCTTGAAGAAAGACCAACAGCGATGCGCCAGCTGTCCAACGTTCGACTTGACCTTGAAGATGTTGAAGAAATTCACCATGGACTTCCTTTTCCGGTGTCGTAGCCACATCAAAGATGATGAACACACGAAGTGCCTCGCGACCTGGGGCTTGCATTGCAATATCAGTCTCTCCGTATGCAAGAGGCGCTCTCGTCTGAACATACGCGTGATCTCCAAACATCCCTAAACTCAATTCTTCTAGATATTGGACAGCGGCTTGATCAGGCTGACACTGGTACGGCAATATCTCGACCCGCATACTCTCGGCCCTGTATTGAGCGAGCATGCGATGAAAGTATGGCTGATCCAACGGAAGCGTAAGCCCATTTAATCGTTCCAAGGCACGTTGCTTCGTGATCAGGGCCAGCGTGACTCTCGGAAGCACGATAAAAATCAAGCATGTCACGGCCCACAAATGAATCCATATCGCGGCATTCTCATTTCCTGGCGCTTTGAGTGCAGCCAACGCCTGAACGGATGGAATATCGACCCCCAGAAGCTTCGATGCGGGAAACAGGATAAAAGCCAATAGATGATGAACCTGTCCGGCTTCGAGAAACGTACTTGACCAGCTCGCACGATATTCGAATGCAAACCCTCGAATATACAACCCGATAATGACTCCAACGGCAAGTCCCGCGGCGCCCCAATGCAGCATAGACGTTCCATTCAGACGCATCCCCTCGCCTACGAAGGCGCTCCACGATCGATAGAACCTGGCCACTGATGCGCCAATCCACTGCTTTTCTTCATGACTGGTCCGCTGCAGGAAACTCAATTTAAGGCGTGACACCCAAAGACCTACGGACGCCAACCGATCTGCAGTCGCCTCCACTAACGGCTTGCTCCATAGAGTCTGGCCGGCGTACTTGAGGATTGACCACGCATACATGACAACATTCCAAATCACTAACACGAGCAATGGGAACTGTAGGAGATTGATTTGCCCTTTCGGGGCGATTGGGTCGGTCCAAAACCCGCCGACAAGAGCGAGGGTCAGGATCAGGAAAAGTGGAATCCGTAGGAGCGTTAATCCGCGAGCAGTCGAAAAAACCGGATAGCGACTCTCCAATGTTTCCATGAGCCGATAGGCCCGTTCCACGATAAGGGACTCATCGAAGGCGTTTGTCCCTCTACTCTGTTCATCTAATGTCAGTTTTTCATTTGCTTGCTGAATGGCTCGTTGCCGATCATACAGTGAAAGAAAATGCCCCTTAGGGTCCTCCTCTTCGCAACTCCGCACCATGACGACTTTCGATAGACTGGCGATGTCCATATCTCTCCAAGAAACATGCAAATGCCGGCATGCTGATTATCTCACAAAAGTGTACCAGGTTCGTGCCCATCCTGAAATCTTCATCACGATCGCGAACCCAAATGCGTTCCCATGGATGGAACCCATCCCTGTTGTTCAGAGATGAAGGCGACGTTTTTTAAATAGAAGAAGGTTTCAATCAGGGGAAAGACCGGAAGAACACAGCCTGGCGAGATAATGAGAATGATCCGAGAGGAATCGATTGAGGGAGCATACCCCTGATGGGGCTGCCCCCACGAATCGTATTATTGAATTTTCGTCTTTGAGCGTGAACGGGGCTTCTTTTCCGTGACAGCAGGTGCCAGATGCAAATTTTGAGTTTGTACCGCTAGCTGACTAAGAATCTCGCTGGGGCGATTGGCTATGGCACCAGAAATTCCTTGATAGACTTTTCTAGCCGCCTCAGACCACTTGGGATTGAATGGCCCCCCTCGAAAGGCGGCTTCTGCCGCTTTCTTCTCGTCGTGACTGAGTGGTCGTACAGTTTGATTGGTGCTTGTTGACATGATTTCCCTCCCTTTTATTAATGAACCAGGGGCCGGGGTTCTTTTTCTGCTTGTACCCGTCGACCACAATTTAAACATGCGTAATATAAAATTTTGAGCCCAACCTCTAGATCTACGGCTCGTTCAATGACCATCGAACCTTGGCATTTTTCACAAGTTTTCATGTTCCTGCCCTCACTCATTGGTAAATTGTTGGTTCGAATGTTTGTTAGAGCAAAGGGCATGCCTTTCGACGTGAGTTTTATAGAATTGACACAATTCCCACCAAGAGTGAGCACCTAGGAATAAGGGGAACGACACCTCGCCTGGGAGATCTCACGCAAAGAAGGGAAAATACGAAAAGCGTGTTAATCAGCCTGACGATTGTGGAGGGAATAACAAAGGCTCAACGAGGAAACACTCGTCAATTCAGGAAGTTAGAAGATTCGCGCGACTGTCAGCCTTTCTTACGAGACTCAGGATGGCCTTTAAAGAACTCACCAACTTCATACGACCTAACGGACAGTAGCATTTCTCGAACGTGACGCTATAGCGAATCCACACGAGTTCCAATCGGTAAATACAACAAACTCCTCGCAGAACAACGTTGAACCATACACAAGTTGTTGGAAACGGCGATAGAACGCTATGGAGTCATGATCTTGTCCATCAGACGTGCGTCAAACGGTTGACGGAGGAGCTTGGAAGGACGGGAGAAAGGTTCTAAGAAGGAAGAGTCCTTGCTGAAGAAAAGAGACTGGCTCTTGACTCAAGAAGGACTCCCCCTCTAGCGATGATCGACAATGTGTAGCCGGTTACTTGCTGGATTGATTCGAGTCGGATTTCACCGATGAGCCGTTGGCTGTGTGTTTGTCACCATTCGACGTAGTTTCTGATGATTTCGAAGACAGGCCCGACGTTTCAGGCCCCTTGTCTTTCTTCATATTCGAGGTATTTCCGTTGGACTTTTGATAGGGACTGTGGTCTTTATACTTGAATGAGGAGTTGTCATTTGCAGCATTAGCTCCAGTTCGCATCGAGATATCGCCGTTGAACACCACTCCGATTTCCATCGACAACTCTGGGGTTGTCAAGGATCCGTCCATAATGGCCGTTGACAGCAATTGGACCTGCTTATTCGCGACAATGTCTCCATTCACCTTTCCCTTACTGATGACCGACCCCGCGTTCACTTTCGCACTGATAACCGCCTGTTCTCCGATTAATAATGTGCCATTCGTGTGGATTTGGCCATCGAGCGTTCCATCAATCTGCACACTGCCCTCATAGAAAATTTCACCCTTAAATTCAACGCCTGGCCCGATAAATGCGACAACTTCTCCTTTGCCATCCACGGGTTGAGTCGGGACTTGGAACGTCTTTTGTGATTCTAACGGTTTGTAGCTCGTACTTGATTGTGTCGGTGCTTCTAATTCACTCACAGTTGCCATACACGTTCCTCCTAAAAGTTTATGAGTTTCCACGCTATCTGCTGGATCTCGTCCTCGTACGTAAGCATTTCTTGTCGCTTCCTGCTCATAGTGTAAATCTATCGGCAATTCTTGGAGTCAGCTTTAATATCAATCTGAATAGATCACGTTCGTGGAACTTGTCGAATCATTAGACCCATTCGGTGTTTTCAGGTATAATGTTTTCCCATTTTTATTATAAACATGTTGGGATAACTCGAACATCTCAATATGCTCAACCTTCAAGACTAGGAGTTGTGATGAACATGAATCGTACAACCACGAACCTGAGAAGCAAAATTGTCTACATGCTATTCGGCGTGTTCTGCCTGTTTATACTGACTGGCAGTCATCATTTTGAAACCGAATTATCGAAGAGATACCCGACATTCGATTTGACCGATTCGTTTGTCTTTGAATCCGAGAGACCGGGATACACGACGTTTATCATGGATGTGAATCCGACAGCCAGTAAAGATAACAAAGAAATATTCGGCAGTGATGGACTGTATAGCTTTCATATCGCCTCCGATCTGACATTTGCCAAAGGCCTCACCTATACAGTTCGTTTCAAAGGGAAGGACTTTGAACTAGGCCACGTCGATGGGCCCAATGCCGCTATTGGCCAGCAGGGAGAAACTATTGGGACTGGCACCATCGGTCATACAGTCACGATGAACAATGGAATCAAAATGTGGGTAGGGGTGGCTAGAGACCCATTCATGGGAAATGCTGTGGGCCTGCGTGCGTTTAAAAAGGATTTGAACGAGGGGAAGTTTGATGTGCATGCGTTTGACAATAAGCAAGACTTTTTCGCCAATCGCATGATCGGAGCGATCGTGCTAGAAATTCCAAACAAACTGTTAAGTGAACAGGTGTATTATTTTACGACAACGGCCATGAAGATCGACGATGGCTGGCAACAAATCAACCGAATGGCCAATCCGCTCCTAACCCATTTATTCTTTGGGAACAATACACCGGAAATTTATGAACACATTCATCATCGACCGCACACCGACTACGAACGGAAATACGCTATTTCCAACACTGTTTTGAGAGCAGTATCCCTCGCCGGTACACAACCCGACCCGGTTGCTTACGCCGATGCCGTGGCGAACAAGCTCATGCCGGACGTCTTACCCTATACCATTGGCACACCAGCTCAATTCAGCGATGAGAAAATCAACGGAAGGAAGTTGAGCAATGATGTCATGGATGTGATGCTCACGTTGTTTAGTGGAACAAATGTCACGGACTATGCGAACACGTCCGACCGGTATCAAGCCGCATTCCCCTATGTTGTTCCGGTCGAATGATTGATTGAACTTGGCGTTTAACACGAGGTGAAGGGGGAATCCCCCCTTCACCTGTGACTCTGATCCCCCCACAAGCTAACCTCATCCAACACCAGCTTACCGGCGGACTAGGATGGCCGTCACGGGCTGCATTATCTCCCCATTCCTCGTTACTCATATTGACGGTTGCATCACTCATGTGCCTGCTCACAAAGGCACCAGAGCATGCAAGAGAGAACACACTTCATGCAACAATAAACTCAGACAATTACCGAATAGGCAATCAGACGATAAGCCCCCCCAAAACCATCATAAAAGCAATAGGAAACCTTCGGGAATCTC